>NZ_CP030287.1:6289226-7011028 GCF_003287935.1 Streptomyces sp. ICC1 | reverse complement strand
ATAGGCCGTCCGTGCCTGTTTGATCACCGCGATGGCCCCCGCGCGAGGGAACCGACAAAGCGTCGCTACGAGGTCCGGGGCCGGAGGCCCGTCCCCGGCCGGGCCCGACCCCGGCACCGACTCCGAGACCCACAGCGACAGTGGCAGTGACAGCGGCAGTGACACCGAGAGGGAGGCACAGGCAGTGGCGAAGGACTGGTGGCTGTACCACGGGACCGGCGAGGCCGCCGTGCGCCGGGCCAGGCTGGAGGCCGGACCGCCCCCGCCCTGGCGCGATTTCACCGGCGTCCCCGACCCGGGGTACACACCCCCCGGCTGCGAGGGACCGGCGTGGGAGCGCACCTGGCGGCGCGGCGAAGGCTACGCACCCGACGAGCCCGAGAAGGACGTGGTCAACACCGCCCTGCACCTGCGCAGGCCGCTCCTGATCACCGGCAAACCCGGCGTGGGCAAGTCCACGCTCGCCTACAGCATCGCCGCCGACCTCGATCTGGGCCCGGTGCTGCACTGGCCGGTCACCAGCCGCACCGTCCTGCGCGACGGGCTCTACCTCTACGACGCGATCGGCCGGCTCCAGGAGGCCGGGCTGGAACAGCTGCGCACACCCGGCGCGGCCCACGGAGCCACGGCCCACGGAGCCGCGACCGCCCCGGCGGGCACCCCGGCGGGCACCCCGGCGGGCAACCTTCCGGGCGGCCCGACCGCGGCCCCGGACCCCGCCGCCGGCCCGTCCATCGCCCGCTACCTGCGCCTCGGCCCCCCCGGCACGGCCCTCCTGCCCCAGGACCGCCCGCGGGTCCTGCTCGTGGACGAGATCGACAAGAGCGACATCGACCTCCCCGGCGACCTCCTCACCGTCTTCGAGGACGGCGGCGTCGTGATCCCCGAGCTCGCGCGGCTGGCGAAGGAGGACCCGACCGTCGCCATCGGCACCGACGACGACGCGGAGGCCGCCGTGCGGATCGCCGAAGGCCGCGTGCAGTGCCGCTACTTCCCCATCGTCGTCCTCACCAGCAACGGCGAACGCGACTTCCCGCCGGCCTTCCTGCGCCGCTGCGTCCGCCTCCACCTCGAACCGCCCAAGATCGACAAGCTCGCCCGCATCGTGCTCGGCCGGCTCGGCGTCGACATCGAGCACAACACCGAGTACCGCGAACTAGTCCAGAGCTTCCTCGACCGGGCCGAGGACGGCGACCTGGCCACCGACCAGCTCCTCAACGCCATCCAACTGCGCCTGGCCGGCGCCTGGTCCGCCCCCGACGAGCGCGAACGGTTCCTCTCCACCGTCATGCACCACCTCACCGGGCCCTCCGCGTGATCGAGAAGCTCCTCGCCGCCTTCGCCGAAGGCGGCGGGGAAGGGGGCCCGCGCCCCGGGGTCGGAGCGGAGGGGATCGCCGACATCCTGTGGCTGGCCACCCGGGTGGACGCGGCGGTCCGCCCGCCGCCCGCCGGTCCGCCCGCGCCGGAACCGCGGCCGGCCGACACCACCGAACCGGCCCCGCCGGCTCCCGAGTCGGGGGAGGACCGCCGGGCGGACCGGGAAGCCGCCGCCCAGTTCTTCCCCGCGCCCCGGCCCGGCCCCGCCGTGCCCCGCGAACCCGCCGGGCCGGCCGCCGGAGCCGCCCCCGCGGCCGGGACGGCCCGCCGCCTGGGCACCGCGCTGCGCCTGCCGCGGGCCGCCTCCCTCGACGACCCGCTCGCCCTGATGCGCGCCCTGCGCCCGGTGGGCCGCCGCAACATCGGCGGCCCGGGCGAGGAGCTGGACGAACAGCTCACCGTGGAGCGCAGCATCGAGCGGATGGTGCTCACCCCGGTCCTGCGCCCCGCCGAGAGCCGCTGGCTGGACGTGGCCCTGGTCGTGGACGCGCACCATTCGATGCTGCTCTGGTCCGATCTGGTGGAAGAGGTGCGCGGGGTCCTCACTCGCAGCGGCGTCTTCCGCGACGTGCGGACCTGGCGGCTCACGGGCACCGGCTCGGGCGGCACGCCCATGGTCGCGCTCGGCCGGGACACCCCGCCCCGCAATCCCCTGGAGCTCGTCGACCCGGCGGGCCGCCGGCTGATCCTGGTCCTCTCCGACACGGTGGCCGGCGGCTGGCGCGAAGCCCCCCTGCGCGGAGTGCTCCGGCAGTGGTCCGCGCACAACGCCGTGGCCGTGCTGAACGTCCTGCCCGAACGGCTGTGGGCGCGCGGCGCCGTCAGCCCGGTGCCCTTCGCCGTCCGCGCGGACCGGCCCGCGGCCGCCACCCGGTCCTGGCAGCGGGTCCCGGTGGTCCGGCGGGCGCGCGGGGGCGGGGCGGTGGTCCCGGTGGTCGGCCTCGCCTCGGGGAGCCTGGCCCGGCTGATCCGCGTGGTGTCCGGGGACGGGCGCTGGCGGCGCCTGGCCTGCCTGCGGCTGGACGCCGAACCCAAGCACGAGGCGGCGTACGGGCTCCCCGAGCCGCCGGACCCCTTCCCGGACCCCCTGGAGGTGATCGAGCGCTTCCGTGCGAACGCCTCCCCGACGGCCCAGCGGCTCGCCGCCCACCTGGCCGCCGTACCGCTGACGCTGCCCGTGATGACCCTCGTACGGCGGTCCCTGCCGGGAGACTCCGAGCACAGCCACCTCGCGGAGGTGGCCCTGGGCGGCCTGTTCGCCCCGTGGGGCGCCGAACAGGCTTCGGACCAGGCCGAGTTCGAGTTCCTGCCGGGCGTACGGGAAGCCCTGCTCGGCTCGCAGCTGCGCGGGGACGTGGCCGCCGTACGGGAGCTGGTCCGCCGGCGCGTGTGGGAGTACGTGTCCCGCAACCGCGGCACCGGCCGGGACTTCACGGCGATCCGGCTCACGGACGGTGCGCGGGGCCGCCGGGAGGTGGCGCGGGAGGCGATCCCCTTCGCGACGGCCGCCCGCCCGGAACCGGGACCGGCCGGCCGCGTGGTGCGGGTCCGCTTCGAGCCGATGAGCGAGCCGCAGTCGGTCGGCGTCCTGCTGTCCTCCCGCATGGTCCTCGCGGTCGGGGACGGGGCGGGCCGCAACGCCGTGGCCTGGGTCCGGGCCGGCGGCCGCGAGCTGCCCTGCCGTCCGGTCTGGTGGGACGCGGCCGCGCCCACCGTGTTCCTGCTGGTGGCCGACGAGGACCTGGTGGACCCGAGGGCGTGGCCGCCTCCGCGGTGGACCGAGGACGCCGGTGAGGGCGGACGGGTCCGGGTCGACGGCTTCACCGACCAGGGCGAGCCGGTGACGCTGAACGGCGAGGCGCTGCCGTACGAGGGGGAGCGCAACGGGGAGATCGTCCGGCTCACCTCCGAACCACAGCCGTGGACCCACTACGTGGGCGCCCCGGTGGTCGCGCGCGGCGGGCTGGCCGGCGTCGTGCACACCGTCATGCCGGACCGGATGGTGTTCCTGTCGGCGCGGGCGCTGCTCGAACAGCCCGGATTCCGCGTGGCGATGACGACGCACGAGCAGGTCGGGACGGAGGTCTCCGGCATCTGTCTGGCGGTACGGGCGGACGTGGCCATGGGGCCGATCGGCCGGTCGGTGCAGTCGGCGCTGGTCGAACTCCTCATGCAGCCGGGAGGGGAGACCGGCGCGATGGGACTGTCCGCCCCGGCGGAGGAGGACGGGACCCTGTTCGTCACGGTGCCGGACGCGGACGCCCTCGGGAAGGCGGGCCTGCTGATGGCCGCACTGCCGCGGGTCCTGTCCCGGTTGCGCGCCGGCTCCGGCGAGTGGGTGGTCTCGCTGGCGGTGGCCCTGGCCAAGGGCGCCTTCACCGCCGACGCGGCGGGAGTGCGCGGTCCGGCGGCGGACGAGGCCGGGGGACTGGTCCGCCGGCGGGAGGTCTCCGCGCGGCTGAGCAGGGGGGACGGGGCCGGGGCGATCGTCATGGTGACGGGCGAATCGCTGCGCGACGTCGACGGTCTCGGCTCGCTCAGGGTCGAGCCGATGGACCCGGACACCGGCTCGGACACCGGCCCGGAGTCGGAAGTGGACCCGGAGGCGGACCCGGAGGCGGACCCGGGAACGGACCCGGAGCGGTCGGCGGTCCCGGCGCCCGGGGGCGGGCGGGCCACCGGGTGGTTCCACCTGGACGCCCCCGCGGACATGGCCCGGGCCCTGATCGACGCCGGGCTGCGAGTCGATGACCCGGCCGTCGACTGGCAGTGCTGCGGGTACGGGGCCACGGTGGCGGAGCCGATCGGGTGCACCGGCATCCGGATGTGGCCCCGCGCGCGCTGCCTGGCCCATCTGGAGCCGGACGAACAGGCGGCGCGGATCGCGGAGTTCAGGCCGGGCCAGGACGTGGACCTGCGGGGCACCACCTTCGCCGGCGGCCTGCTCGCACGCGTACTGCACGCTCTGCGCGATCCCTCGACGGGCCAGGTCAGGACGGGGGCCGCGGCCTTCGACCGGGCGCGCTTCGTCGACGAATGGAGCACGGCCGGAGCCGAGTTCGACGGGCGCACCTCCTTCGACCGGGCCGTCTTCGACGAGCGGGCGGGATTCGAGACCTCGCGCTTCCGCGGGGCGGCCTCCTTCGGCCGGACCGCGTTCCGCCGGGGCGGTGCCTTCGACGGGACCGTCTTCGACCGGGAAGCACGGTTCGGCTGGGCGGACTTCGGCGGTGGCGCGGGCTTCGTGGACGCGCTCTTCGCACAGGACCTCGACATGGCCCGGGCGGAACTGTGGGGCGAGGCGATGGCGAGCGGGATGAGAGTGCGCGGTGCGGCCGATTTCGCGCACACGGTCTTCCACGCCCCCAACACCTGGGTCCGGACGGCCTTCCTCGGGTCCGCCTCCTTCTCGCACACCTTGTGGGGGAACCCGGCGGCCTTCGACGGGGTCCGCTTCGAGGGCCCGACCTCCTTCGACCGGGCCGTCTTCGGCCGGGCCGCCCGCTTCGAGAACGTGGTCTTCGCGCAGCGCGCGACCTTCGAGGGGGCCGATTTCGTGAACCGGGCGGAGTTCACGGCGGTGTCCTTCGCCGAACCGTCCGCGCTTCCCCCCGCATGGCCGGTCGCGCTGGCCCGCCCGGGGGTCGTCGCCTTCACGCTGGGCACCCTTGCCCGGTGAGCCGGCGGGGTGAGGAACGCCCCTACCCGCGGCGCCGGAGGAGGAAGAAGAGGCTCGGCCCGAAGTCGACGGCGGCCAGCGGGCCCTGGACGCGCTGTTCGACGGCCAGCAGCCGGGCCTCGCCCAGACTCCGCTTCAGCCGGCCGCTGCGCAGGTTGGACACGGACAGCTTGTCCTCGACCCGCAGGCCGGCTGCGGCGAACTGCCCCACCACGGTGCCCGGATGGTGGTTCACGAAGGGGATGCCGCCCTCGGCGGCCCTCTCGGCCGAGCGGATGTCCACGGGGCCGCGCGGGACGCCGCGCAGCCGTTTCGCGTAGCGCAGCCTGTTCAGCGCGTGCGCGGAGTTGGCGACCTCGATCAGGGCGCGGGCGCCGGGCTTCAGCACGCGCGCGATCTCGCGCAGCGTCGGGCCGGGGTCGGGCAGGTGGTGCATGACGCGGACCATGGAGACGAGATCGACGGAGCCGTCGTCCAGCGGGATGCTCCCGGGGCTCATGAGCCGGGCCGTGACACCGGGCCGGTCGGCGAGGAGCCGCTGCGCGATGCCGACGTGCTTGGAGCTCGGGTCGAACATCACGACCTGGTCCGCGTACTCCTTGAGGATCGGGGTCAACCGGCCGAATCCGCCGCCCACTTCGCAGACGAGTCCGTAGCGGCTGCCGTCGTGGCGCGCGACGAGCCGCCTCAGCGCGGCGATTTCCGCGGCGTGCTCGTAGTCCCGCCCGTGCCAGTAGGCGACGTAGTCCTCCGACTCGTCGTCGTACTGGTCGCCCCGCGCTTCGCCGCCGTCCATGCGTTCCCCCCGGGTGTGCGCCCCGGGCGCATCATCCCGGCGGGGCGCGGGGGAGGCAACGGCTCCACCGCGTGGTGCGTGCACCGACCGCGGGCGGGGGCCTCCAGGCCCCGCACCCGCGGCCGGTGCAGGCGGCCGGTACCCGCGGCCGGTGCAGTCGGTCAGGCGCCCGGCGGCACCCGTCCCGGACGGCCGGGGCCCCGGGTCAGCCGGTGGCCGCCGATGCCGGCGAGCGCGGCGAGCAGCCCGCCGGCCGCCGTCCAGAGCCAGCGGTCGGACCACCAGCCGCCGGACCAGCCGTCCTCCGGCTCGATGCCGGACGCCGTACCGGCGCCGGGGACGAGCGGCGACGCGAGCGCGTTGTCGGCCGCGTACGCGCCGCCGACGTCCTTCGCCTCGGCCCGCAGGCGTGCCCGTACCGGCTGGCCGAGGTCCTCCGGCGCGAGGTCGGTGACCGTGAGGCGGATGTAGTAGGCGCCCTGCAGCGGGTCGTCGGCCCACTGGTCCGCGCCCGAGCGAACCGGTCGCAGGGTGCACGACAGGTCGATCGTGGCGGCTTCCTTGGCGGCCGTACCGGTCTGCGTGCCGTACATGCACGGCTGGCGGCGGCGCAGGCCGTCGTAGACGTCGAGCTGCCACGTCGAGGAGGCGTGCCGGCCGGTGGCGGCGGGCAGGGTGACCGACGCCCGGACCGTGGCGCGCTGCCCCGAGTCCAGCGGGAGCACCCAGTAGAGGTAGTCGCCGGTGGAGGCGTCGGCCGTGGCCTCCTGGCCCAGCCGGACCGGTGTGGCCGTACGGAAGGCCGTACCGGCCTCGGTGGGCGCCTGGGGCCCGCCGCTGGGGCTCGGCGACGGCGAGGCCGCCACCCCGAGCAGGCCGCCGCCCACGAGCAGCGCGGCGGTCAGCGCCCGCCGCACGCCCCGCACGCCCCGTGCGTTGCGCGCGCTGCGTGCGCTGCGTGCGTGTCCCACGGTACTTCTCACGGCACTCATCAGTTGGTCCTCCAGACCGCGATACGCCAGCGGGAGACCCAGCCCCACACCAGTCCGGCCAGGAAGCCGGTGAGCACCAGTACGCCGATCAGCCACCAGCCGCGCCCGAGGCCGAAGGCGGCCACGTCGGTCGCGTCGTCCGGCCCGTCCACCACGTCGATGGTCAGCTCGAGGGGCATGCCCGGGGTGGTCTTGACGGAGGCCGGCGCCGAGAAGGAGTTGCTGACCTGGAGACACACGGTCTCCGTGCCCTTCGCGTCCGTCGTGCCCTTGGTGTCCGTCGTGCCCTTCGCGTCCTCGTCGTCCTCGCCGTCCGAGGCGCTCTTGGGATAGCGCAGACCGGAGGAGATCAGGTCGGTGCGCCCGTCCCCGGCCTCCTCGCCGCGTACGATCTCCCGCCCGCTCAGCGTCGTGGCGCGCAGCAGGATCCCGTAGTCGTTGTTGACCGCGCGGTCGGCGCCGATGCTCACCGAAGCCCGCAGCTCCTGACCGGGCTTGACGTCGACCCGGTACCAGCGGTGCTGGCCGAAGCCCTCGCGGTCGCTGTAGAGGCCGGGCTTCAGCGCCGGAGCCCCCTCGCACTGCTTGGCGCCCTCGGTGGCCACCGGGTTGACCACCGGAGTGGCCGCCCGGTCCACCAACTGGCGGACCCTGCCCGACAGCTCGGCGGTGTGCTGCACCGAGGTGTACGTACCGCCCGTGGCCTCCGCGATGCAGATCAGCTGGCTGCGGGTCTTGGCGTCGGGGACGAGCCCGAGGGTGTCGATGACCAGGTGGATCCCCTTGGCCGCGATCTCCCGGGCCACTTCGCAGGGGTCGAGCGGGGCGCAGGTGTCCTCGCCGTCGGTGATGAGCACGATCCGCCGGGTGGCGTCGCCGCCCTTGAGGTCCTCCGCGGCCCCGAGCAGGGCCGGCCCGATCGGCGTCCACCCGGTGGGGGCGAGCGTGGCGACCGCGGCCTTGGCCTCGGTCCGGTTCAGCGGCCCGACCGGGTAGAGCTGCCGGGTGTCCTTGCAGCCCTGGTTCTTGTCGTCGCCGGGATAGTTGGCGCCGAGCGTGCGTATGCCGAGCTGTACTTCGTCGGGAACGGCGTCCAGTACCTCGTTGAACGCCTGTTTCGCGGCGGACATCCGGGACTGCCCGTCGATGTCCTGGGCACGCATCGAGCCGCTGACGTCCAGCACCAACTCGACCTTGGGGGCTTCCTTCGCCACCGGTTCACCGGCGGCGGCACCTGCCGGGAACAACCCGGCAGCCAGGGTGACAAGCAGACCGCACGCACCGGCCGCCACCCATCTTCTAGTGATCATCGCCGGATCGTATTGAGATTCCCCCCGCCCGCCAAACCCGGGCGGCCGCCTTCGAGCGTCTCCCGTCGGCACCCCCCGCCGCTACGAGGCCGGGGCGAGGGTGCCGGCGAACAGTCCGCGCAGCGTATGGGCCCCGGCGACCAGCCAGGCCAGCACGAGGAACACGTACAGCCCGCCGGCGATCCAGGCGCAGGCGGTCACGCCGGTGTGCCGCGCCAGCCCCTCCGCGCCGGTGACGCAGGTGCCGACGGGGAAGGTCAGGGCCCACCACGTCATCGAGAAGCCCATGCCCTGGCGCCTGGCCCGCCGGACCACCGCGCAGGACAGGGCGAACCACAGCAGCGCGAACCCCATCGTGGGCACCCCGTAGAGCACCGCGAGCATCCGGAAGCCCTCGGCGTACGGGGCCCGGAGCACACCCGGCGCGACATCGGCGAAGTTGTTCACCGCCGTCGTGGACTGCCCCAGCGGGCCGAGCACCAGGAAGAGCGTCGGAGTCAGGGCGAGCGGCAGCCGCGGGCCCGCCAGCAGCCGCGCGAAGACGATGGGGAGCAGGAACACGGTCGCCAGCAGGCTCAGGCCGAACATGGCGTAGCAGCCGAGCAGGAGCGCCTGCTGCCACTGGCCGGCCGGCAGGTGCGGGACCAGCAGCGGCCCCAGCGCGGCGGCGACCATCGGCGCGACCACGGGCAGGATCCATACGGGTGAGGCGCTGCCCGGCTTCAGCTCGTGCCGCGTCGCCATCAGACAGGGGATGGCGGCGGCGACGAGCAGCCCGACCGCGGTCCCGGCCGTGAACAGCACCGCGTCCACGGCGACGGCCGCGCCCACGCCGATCCAGTCCTTGCCGACCAGCATCGTGCCGCCGCCCACCGCCAGGAGGGCCATCGAGAGGCAGCCGTAGAACGGGGCCATCGCCGGGTCGAGCAGATGGGCGCGGGCCTGGTCGCCGTGGCGGGCCCAATGGGCCGCCCGGGTGACGAGCAGGACCGCCAGCAGCACCGCGGACAGCGCCCAGACCAGGGTGCAGGCCGTGCGCAGGCCGGGGATGTGCCAGGGCAGGGCGGCGCCGGCATTGGCCACGATGGCGGTGCCCATCACGCTCGCGTACCAGTTGGGGCCGAGATTCCGCACGCGGGAGCCCCGGGAGCCGGCCTCGGGGCGGATCGCGGAGCCCGTCGGGGCCGGTGTGGTCATGGGTCCACGGTGACCCGCCGCGGCCGCCCCGACCATTCGGCGTTCCCCGTCCCGCGTTCCCCGTCCCGCGTTCCGCGTCCCTCGCTCCGCCGCCAGGACGGCCGTAGGACCTACCGCGCCGTGGTGAGTCCGGCGCGTTCGGCGAGGGCGCCGCCCTGGAACCGGCTCTCGGCGCCGAGCTCCTCCATCAGTTCGGCGATGTGGCGGCGACAGGTGCGCAGGGACATGCCCATCCGCCGGGCGATCACCTCGTCCTTGGCCCCCTCGGCCAGCAGCCCGACCAGCGCCCGGCGCAGGCTCGGGCCGACCTCCTTGTAGGCGGCCTCGCTGCCGCCGTGGAACGGGGTCGCGCCGGACCAGTGCTGGTCGAACACCCGGCACAGGTACGCCACCACGTCCGGGTCCCGGACCAGTACGGCCCCCTCGCCCGGGCCGCCGTCGGCGCGGCGCGGCAGGAAGGCCACCGAGCGGTCGAACACCACCGCCCGGTCCGGCAGTTCGGCGGCGGTCCGGTACTCGGCGCCGGCCTCCGTGAGGGTCTCCACGTACCCCTGGGTGGAGAGGCTGGGCCGCGCCGAGTGCTGGTAGAGGGTGCGCATCCGCACCCCGCGGGCGAGCATCGCGAGGTCCCGGTCGATGGCGTCCCCGAGGCGGTGCGGGGCCCGGCCGCCGCCGGGCTGGATGCTGAACACCTCCTCCCGGCAGCGGGCCGACTCCTCGGTGAGCATCGCCGAAGCGGCCGCGAGGTCCGCCAGCACGTCCACGCCCTGGCGGTGGTCGCGTGCGCGCCGGGCGGCGCGGTAGTGCGGCATCAGGGAGCGCAGGTCCTCGCGTACGGACTGGGCGTGCGCGGCGGCCTGCGCGACCCGGGCCTCCAGCGGGCCGACCGCCTCCGCCGCGGCGGCGTCCGGGCTGACCGGGATCAGCTCCCCGGGACTGCCGGGCGCCGGGCGCAGCAGCCGCAGCACCAGCAGGGTGCGGCAGGCCCCCTCGACCTCGTCCGGGGTCATGCCGAGGGCCCCGGGCGCCTCGTGCGGCGGCCTCTTGAGGCTGCCCTGCGACAACGCGTACGCGAAGACGGCGACGGCCCGGTCGTCGAGCCGCGGCAGCTCGATGGAATTTGTCTCTGTGGTCACGATTTCCCCCGCAATGCGGCCCTGCTACTTCCGTGTCATGCAGGGTATTGCCAGCTCACAGGGGTGGACCAAGCGGGCACGCCGGTATGAACTTTGAGCATCCGGCCGGGTCACACCCCATCAGGTCGATATGCCGACATACGGCGCGAACCGCCCGACGAGGGTGGTCGCCGCCCGATCCACCACCTCCCCATCCAGGAGCCGCACCATGTCCCGAACCCTCAGCTGTCTGCTCCTCCTCACGGTCCTGCTGGCCGGCGGTTCCCCCGCCGCCCTGCGGGAAGCGGGGCCGGGGGCGGCCGAGGGGCGGGCCAGGGGGAAGCTAATGCCGATATGCAGGGCAGGCATCGGCGGCCGGCACGGCGTCGGGCGCCAGTACTGGTGGCACATCTCGATGCACGACGAGATCGCCGCCCTGGGCCACCTCCTCGACACGCCCTCGCTGGGCGGGCCGGAGAACCTGACCGCCCCCGAGCCGCTGACCAACCGCGAGGTCACGGCCGCGATGGGCCGGGTCCTGCACCGCCCGGCGGTGTTCGCCGTGCCGGCTCCGATCATGCGGGTGGTGCTCGGGGAGTTCTCCCAGGGGCACGGATGCCCGGGCCCGCGCCCGCAGCGGCCCGACGACCCTGGTCGGTGCCACCCCTGTCGCGTACGGTGAAGTCACACAGCGCTACGCACCCCCCACCCCCCTTCCTAGGGGACCCTGCTGCTCGTCCTCCCTTGGGCCGCGCCGGCCCGCCCCGCCGGGGCTACCGCAGAACCCCCGCCTTCGAGCCGTCCGTGAGCTTGCCCGACAGCTCCACCTGCGCCCCCGCCGGAGCCTTCACCGCCAGCCGGTTGCCCACCGCTGCCCCGCTCACCTGGCCGCCGCCCACCGTCAACGAGGCGAACTGCGCGCTGCCCGCCGCCAGCACGTACCACTGGCCGGCCTTCGACTTCCACAGCACCCCGGCCAGCACCCGCGGCTCGCGCGGCCCGCACGCCGGCGAACCCTCCGCCTTCGCCGCCTGCGCGGCCAGTGGTGCCCCCGGGGCCAGGAACTGCGCCTGCACCCGGTCCGCCGTGCCCTGCCAGGTCTCCGCCCGGGTGCACAGCCAGGTCGCCGTGCCGTCGCCCTCGGGCAGCGGCTGTTTCGCGTACGTCCACGCGTTGACCGTACGCACCCCGTGCGAGCGCACCGACGGCAGCAGGCAGGCGATCCGCGACCACTCGCCGAGCTCCGCGCCCTCCGTCACGTTCCGCTCGGCGCCCGGCGCGCCCGACGTCAGCCGGGCCGGGGTCAGCTCGCCCAGGTCGGTGATCAGCCGCGTCGCGCCGTCGCCGGTCACGGCCAGCGCGTTCCAGCTGGTGCAGCTGCCGTCCGGGGCGGGACTCGGCACCGGCGGGGTCATCCCCTCCGGCGTCAGCTTCAGCGCCACCGGGGCCTCGCCCGGCTTCAGCAGGTCCCGCAGGGCCGCGCCCGTCACCCACGGCGCCGCCAGATAGCGGACGTTGCCGTCGACCCGGCTGAGCACCAGGCCCGTCGCCGTGTCCGCCGACGCGCCGTCCGTCCGGGCGAAGTCGAGGGCCGCGACCTCGGTGCCCTGGAGCGGTTCGGCGTACCGCGCCACGCGCAGGCCGTCGTACAGCAGGACCACGACGGCCTGGTCGACGGTCCCGGCGAACAGCAGCTGCGGCGGCCCCATCGGCGGCCCGGACGGCGTGCCGGGCGTCGCCGAGACGACCACCGAGCGGCCGGGCCGGGCCCAGACGGCCAGCGCCCGCCGCAGCAGGGCCGCGTCGTCGACCCGGTCCCCGCGCGCGGGCCAGCCCGAGTAGTCGGTGCGCGAGGACGTACGCCAGACCGTGGGCGCGACCCGCACCAGCTGCCCGGGGTCCAGGGCCTGCTCCGCCGCCGCGTTCTTCGCGTACAGCGGGGCCGCCGCCCCGTCGGCCCCCCAGCCGCCGCCCGGCAGCGCGAGCAGCGCCCCGCACACCACGAGGGCGGCCCCGCCGACGATCGCGGCCCGGGTCAGCCGGCGGCGGCGCAGCAGGTCGGTGGGCCGGGCCTGGAGCACGCACGGGTCGAACTCGGGGGAGGCGAAGAGCTCGTCGGTGGACGGGTCCCCGGACTCGGCGACGGCCGCGGCCGGATTGACCACCCCGGCCTCGGTCAGCACCCGCAGCACCTCGGGCTCGGGCAGCCGCTCCAGTGCCCGCAGTACGCACGCGGCCCGGCCCGGCCCGTCGAGGGTCGCCAGCCACTGGTCGAGCGCCAGCTCCTCCGCGCCGCCGGAGCGCGGGAACAGCCGCAGCCCCCACACCTGGGGGAGCAGCGGCGGCAGTTGCGACCGCCGGGGCAGGGCGCGGAAGGTCAGCGGGAGCCCGGCCTCCAGGGCCGAGCGCAGCACGCGCAGGCGGACGTACGCGTAACCGGACTCGGCGCCCGCCCCGCCCCGCTGGCCCGGCACCCCGCCCTGCGCCGCGGCCGCCTCCCGCCGGCCGCGCGGCAGGGCGCGCTGGGTCAGCGAATGGGCGGTGAGGACCCGCCGGTTGCGGCCGAGGGAGGGCGGCAGCACCAGGTAGGCGAGCCGCACCAGCCGCGGATAGTGCTCGACGATGGCGGCCTCGGCCTGCTCGACGTCGGGCGAGAGGGGGCGGGTGGCGGTATCCGGCGCAGTCACATTCAGCAGAACGAGCGAATGGTCGGATGGTCACCCGTCTACCAAGCACACGTTCGGGTCAACCGCTGCCCGGCCGGGCCCCGTTGCGGCGTGCGCGGACGGGCCTGCGCTCAGGCGGTGAGGCGGGCGCGCAGCGCCTCGACGGTCCCGTCGGGGACGCCGAGGCCCTCGCGGACGTATTTCTCCATCGAGCCGTAGCGGGTGTCCACCTCTTCGAGCGCGGCCTCCAGGTAGGAGGGGAAGACGCCGATCAGCGCCAGCGCGAGGTCCGGGTCGCCGCCGGCCGCGGTGAATTTCTCGATCAGCGGCGCGAAGGCGATCCGCACCGCCGGGTTGACCGACAGGTACTCGTCCATCAGCGTCTCGTCGTCCGCGCCGAGCAGCGACAGGATCACGGTGGCGCCCCAGCCCGTGCGGTCCTTGCCCGCCGTGCAGTGGAAGAGCAGCGGCCCCGCCCCGGGGTCGGCGAGCTCGGTGAGCATCAGCCGGTACGCGGCCTGCGCGGAGCCGGAGCTCACCAGCGAGCGGTAGACGCTCGCGAACAGGGCCTGCGCCTTGCCGCCGCCCAGGTGCTCCTCGGCCACCACCGGGTCGGACAGCATGTCCTTGAGCTGGGCCGCGGGTATCTTGCCGGGGCCACCGGAGCCCTCGGAGTCCTCCGCGCCGCCGATGTCGGCGTTCACCTTGTCGGCCAGGACGTCGGCTATGAGCAGGCGGGCGCCGGCCGGGATCCGGTCGGGGTGCTCGGCGCGCTCGACGTCGGTGCGGAAGTCGAGGACCGTGCGGAGCTCCAGCGCCGCCACCACCCGGTCGGCCTCGAGGTCGAGCCGGTCGAGCTGGCCGGAGCGGAAGACCAGGCCGGAGCGGACGGTGCGGCCGCCGGGGAGCGGCGTGCCTCCCAGGTCGCGGAGGTTGGCGACGGTCGTGGCGGAGGTGGCGGTCATCGTGGCGGCTCCAACGGTGGCGGTGGCGGTGGCATTCGAAAAACGAATGATCGAAGAACTAAATGGCCGAGGCCGGCACGCGCTGGGTGACGCGTGTCAGCTCTATGATTTTCCGAGATTTCGCCCCGGATAGGTAATCGGCGGCCAGCGAGACTCCCACGCCCAGCCCCAGGGCGACCAGGTGCCCGGCGTCCGTGAAGGTCCGCTCCCGGCGCAGGAGCGGCCGGACCGCGAGGGCCAGCAGCCCCACCCGGGCGGTGGTGCGCACCGCCCCGGGGGGAAGCGCCGAGGTCAGCGCGCCGAGCACGGTGTTGAACCCGTAGCTGGTGCCCACGTCCACCGCCCGCCGGGTGTCCGGACCGGCCGTGCGGCGCAGGACCCCGTAGACCAGCAGGGTCGCCGCCGCGTGCCCGAACAGGAAGGCGGCGGCCGCCCACCAGGCCCCGTACGCGTACTCCGCGTACCCGAGGACGGCGGCCAGCAGCAGGGCGTACGGCAGCGGCATGGGCTCCTCCACGAGGAAGGCACTGGCCGCCAGGGTCCCCCAGCGGCCGGCATCGAGGTTGTCGGCATGGGTCGAGCACCTGCGCAGCAGCCGCTCCCGCGCCGCCGGATCCAGTCGTTCCAGGGCGTACGCCCCCAGCTGGACCCCGCCCGCGTACACGGCGCCCAGCGGCACTGTCAACGGCAGTCGGTTCATTCGAACATGATCGACCACGGGGCGGCGTTGAGTGAGAGCGGGCCCCGTGGCAGCATGCCCTGGTCATGTCACACAGCCCCGCGCCGATGCGCGCCACGCGGGCCGCGGTATTCGCGGCGGTGGCTGTCGCACTGGGTGCGGTGGGGCATTCGTACATGTCCGGTACGGACATTCCGCTCCTGGGTCTTCTGTCCGCTTTCGGGCTGACCGGAGGGCTCGTCTGGCTCGGGACCGGGCGGCGGCGCGGACCGCTCTCCATCTCCGCCGCGCTGCTCGGCGTACAGGCGGTCCTCCACCTCGTCTTCTCCGCCTCGGCCGGCAGCCACCACACGGCGGGCACGGACGTGGGCGCGAACGGCGCCCACGCGGGCGCTTCCGGGGCGCACTCCATGCCCGGCATGGCGGACATGACGAGCACGGCCGACATGGCGAGCATGGCCGACATGGCGGGGACGGCCGGCGCGGCCGGTGCGGACGGCATGGCCGGGATGGCCGGCACGGGCGCGATGGCCGGGATGGCCGACCTCGCCGGGATGGCCGACCTCGCCGGGATGGCGGGCATGGGCGGGATGGCCGCCGGTCACGCCCACGACGGCCTCGGCATGATCGCCGCGCACGTCCTCGCCGGGCTGTTCTGCGCGCTCTGGCTGGCCCGGGGCGAGGCCGCCGTGTTCCGGCTCGCCTCCGTCCTCGCGGCCGGCGCGCTGCTCGCCGCCCGGCCGCTCGCCCGCGTCCTCGCACTGCTGTGGACGCGCGGGACCCCCGCCCCGCCGGCGCCCGTGGCGCGCCCCGCCGCCCACGCGCGGCCGCGCACCCTGCGCGGGGCCGTGCACGCGCACACCGCCGAGCGGCGCGGGCCGCCCGCGCGCGGACGGATCCGCCTCACGGCCCCCGGCCGTCCCGCCCGCGCCTGACCGAACGGCGCGCCTCCTCGGTGAGGCGGCGGGACCTGGGGCCGATCACCCATGTCTCCGCCCACACCCACCTAGGACACCCATGTCTGTCGACGACGTCCGGGAGATCCGCGCAGCGGACCCCGAAGCACCCGAAGCAAGCGAAGGCGAAGCATCCGCAGCGGCCGCACCCGAAGCGCCCGCGGCGGCCCCCTCTCGCGCCGGAACCTGGGCCGCCCTGCGGCCGCTGCTCCTGCGCCTGCACTTCTACGCCGGGGTGCTGATCGCCCCGCTGCTGTTCATCGCCGCCACCACCGGGCTGCTCTACGCCGCCTCCTGGCAGGCCGAGAAGATCCTCTACGCCGACGAGCTGACGGTCGACCGCGTCGGCGCGACCGCGCTGCCGCTCGGCGCGCAGGTGGACGCGGCCAAGAACGCCGCGCCCCAGGGCGAGGTGACCTCCGTGTGGCCCGCGCCCGAGGCGGAGGACACCACCCGGGTGATCATGGAGAGCCCGGGACTCGCCGAGGGCGAGACCCTCACCGTGTTCGTCGATCCGTATACGGCCGAGGTCCGCGGGAAGCTCACCACCGTCGGTGACGCGCTGCCGCTGCGGGCGTGGCTGAGCGAGTTCCACTCCAGCCTCCAGCTGGGGGAGTTCGGGCGGAACTACAGCGAGCTCGCGGCGAGCTGGCTGTGGGTGGTCGTGCTCGGCGGGCTCGCGCTGTGGATCGGCCGCCGACGCACCCGCAGGGCCGCGCTCGTCGTGCCCGACCGCAAGGCGTCGGGCCGACGCAAGACCCTCTCCTGGCACGGCTCCGTCGGCGTCTGGATCGCGATAGGCCTCGTCGGCCTCTCCGCCACCGGCCTGACCTGGTCGAAGTACGCCGGCGAGAACATCGGGGAGCTCAAGGACGGCCTCGGCGGGGCCACCCCGGCCGTCTCCGCCAAGGTCGGCGGCGCCCCGGCCGCCGACGCGGGCGGCGAGCACGCCGGGCACGGCACGGCCGACGGCGCGCAGGCCGCGCCCCCCACCCCGGCCGACGCCATCGGCATCGACGGCGCGGTCGCGGCGGCGCGCGCCGCCGGGGTCACCGAGTCCCTGCGGATCACCCTGCCCGCCAAGGGCAAGGGGTACGTGCTCAAGGAGCAGGACAAGCAGGTGCCGGTGCACCTGGACGCGGTCTCCGTCGACCCCGCCGACGGCCGTGTCATGGACGAACTCCGCTTCGCCGACCACCCGCTGGCCGCCCAGCTGACCCGCTTCGGCATCGACCTGCACATGGGCCTGACCTTCGGGCTCGCCAACCAGCTGGCGCTGGCCGCCCTGGCGGTCCTGGTGATGTTCATGGTCGTCTGGGGCTACCGCATGTGGTGGCTGCGCCGACCGACCAAGGACCGCACGCTCTCGGTCGGCCGCGCCCAGCCGCGCGGGGCGTGGCGCAAGCTCCCGGTGGCGGTGCTCCTGCCGCTGGCCGCCGCGACGGCCGTCGTGGGCTGGTTCCTGCCGCTGCTCGGGATCAGCCTGCTGGTGTTCCTGGCGGTGGACCTGACGCTGGGCTTCGCGGCGTCGCGCCGTTCCAAGGCGCTCTAGCGGGTCCCGGCATGAGAGCGGGCCCGTACTCCCCCTCGTGAGTACGGGCCCGATGTCATGTCAGCACGGATGCCGATCCGTCATAAGTGCGCTCAGGGGGCGTACTTGTACCCCACCCGGCGCACGGTCTGGATCGCGCCGCGGTGCGAGGCGCCCAATTTGCGGCGCAGCCGCGCGACGTGGACGTCCACGGTCCGGCCGTCGCCGACGTGCCCGTAGCCCCAGACCGTGGTCACCAGCTGGTCCCGGCTGTGCACCCGGTGCGGGTGCGCGACCAGGTGGGCCAGCAGCTCGAACTCCAGGTACGTCAGGTCCAGGACCTCGCCGTCCACCTCGGCGGTGCGCTGGGCCGGGTCGATGCGGACCAGGGCGTCACCGGTGAGGGCCGGGGCCGCGGGGGCCGGGGCGGCGGGAACGGACTGCGGGGAGAAGGCGATCGGCGGCTGCTGGTCGGCCGGTACGAGCACCAGGTAGCCGACCATCGGCGGCTGGCCGGGCAGGCTGGGCAGGGTGTGCGCGGGGGCGGGCAGCCAGGTGGCGCCGGGCGGGAGGAAGTCCACGACCCGGGCCACCTCGTCCCGGTCCACGGATCGCAGGCGGTGGCGCGGACTGGGCGGGAAGGCCGGGTAGGTCAGGGGGGCGGTCGCAGCGGAGGCGGCGGAAGCGAAGGAACGGGTGTTCGCCATGAGTGGTCAGCTCTTTCACGCGGAGTGGTCGGCAGGAGACGTGCGTACATGCGTCGTCTTGTGTCGTACCGCGCAGACCGAAGGCCTCGGGAAAGGTCGGTTGGGAGATCCCGGAGGCTTTAGAGGGCCGGCGCGTTCTTCGCGCGGCAACACACCCGGTCGAAATCGTGGTCCTGACGGGAAGGCCAGAACGGCTCGAGGTCGCTGCGACCTGTCGAGGTGTGCAAGTGGCTGGCCATGGCCCCATTCAAGCAGATGCACGGGCGCCCGGGCAGACCTTGTCTCATTCTATGGATCGCCGTCTCATATTTGATGATCACGGCGTGAACGGCCCCTTGCAATCCCGACGAACCGTCAGCCCGTGAGCCGCTTCCGCCAGTCCAAACCGGTCACACGTATCGCATCGTGGGCAGATCCGTCCCAGAGGGACTCGAGCCCCACCGCGTCCAGGGCCGCGACCACCTCCCGCCCCACGGCCGCGGTCCGCACCTCGTCGGCCGCGTCGTCGCCCGTCGCGAAGGCTCCGTAGAGGAGGTACAGGTCCCCGCCGTCGGCGGCGCCCTGCGTGCACTGCGCGTGGAAGAAGACGAACCCGCGCGCGTCCGGCGGGCCGTCGCCCCGGATCTCCGCCAGCCCGCAGCCGCGGCAGCAGGCGAAGTCCTCCCGCGCGGTGATCCCGGCCGCGCCGAGTGCGGCGAAGGCCCGCGCCACGCGCTCCGGGTCCGTCTCGCCCGCCCAGCCGTCCTGCTCGGCCACCCGCTCCCGCCAGAGCCGGACCACCAGCTGCGCGGCCTGCTCCCGGGAGACCGGCCGGACGTTCCCGTCGGCCAGGTGCTCCTCGGCGCGCTCGGTGAGGGCCGCCCGGTCGTCGTAGCCGCCGCGCAACCAGCCCCGTACGGCCTCCTCCAACTGCCGCTCCACCTCGGGCGGCAGCGGCTCCGCCGGGGCTTCGGCGGGGAAGTCGAGGCGCTCCCAGGCCGGGCCGAGGTCCCAGTCCTCCTCACGGCGGGCCCAGAGCGCCATCAGCTCCACGACCTCGTCCGCGGAGGTGAGGTACGCCTGGAAGTGCCGCTCGGGGGAGCCGGCCCGGTGCTCCAGCTGGTAGTCGCCCCCGCCCTCGCGCCAGACCTGGAGGTAGACGTCCGGATCGCTCGGGATCCGCTCCACGACGAGGAACCGGTCCCCGGCTCCGCCCAGGCCGACGACGAGGTCGGACAGGGAGCGCAGCGCGGGACGCCGGTGGGAGTGGCCCCGCTCGGTACGGACTGTGATCGCCAACATGGGGGACACCGTGCCAGACGGCACCGACACCGACAGCGACAGCGGCACCGACAGCGGCACCGACAGTGGCACCGACAGCGGCGGCGTCGTCATCGGCGGCGGCCGGGCCCGGACGTGGCGGCGCCCGCCGGGCCGCGGGGGCCCGGCGGGCGCCGGAATCGTACGGGTGGAGCGGGGAGCGGGCGGTCTCAGACCAGGCCGTCCTTCTCCAGGGCGGTGCAGCAGGTGTCCGTGATCAGGCGGGTCACCACGTACGGGTCCACGTTCGCGTTCGGGCGGCGGTCCTCGATGTAGCCCTTGCCGTCCTTCTCCACCTGCCACGGGATGCGGACGGAAGCGCCGCGGTCCGAGACGCCGTAGCTGTACTCGTTCCACGGAGCCGTCTCGTGCAGGCCCGTCAGGCGCTCGTCGATGCCGGCGCCGTAGTTCTTGACGTGGTCGAGCGGCTTGCTGCCCTCGCCCAGCGACTCGGCCGCGGAGATGATCGCGCGGTAGTCCTCGCGCATCGCCTTCGTGGAGAAGTTGGTGTGCGCGCCGGCGCCGTTCCAGTCGCCCTTGACCGGCTTCGGGTTCAGCGTCGCGGAGACGTTGAAGTCCTCGGCCGTGCGGTAGAGCAGCCAGCGCGCGATCCACAGCTGGTCCGAGACCTCCAGCGGGCCGACCGGGCCGACCTGGAACTCCCACTGGCCGGGCATGACCTCGGCGTTGATGCCGGAGATCGCCAGGCCCGCCGCGAGGCAGTGGTCCAGGTGCTTCTCGACGATGTCGCGGCCGAAGATCTCGTCCGAGCCGACGCCGCAGTAGTAGCCGCCCTGGGCGGCCGGGAAGCCGTTGACCGGGAAGCCGAGCGGGCGGGTGCCGTCGAAGAAGGTGTACTCCTGCTCGATGCCGTAGATCGGCTCCTGAGCGGCGAACTTCTCGGCGATCGGACGCAGCAGCGCGCGGGTGTTCGACGCGTGCGGGGTCATGTCGATGTTCAGGACCTCGCACAGGACGAGGACGTTGTCCCCGCCGCGGATCGGGTCCGGGCAAGTGAACACCGGCTGGAGTACGCGGTCCGAGGCGTGGCCCTCGGCCTGGTTGGTGCTCGAACCGTCGAAGCCCCAGATCGGCAGCGCGTCGCCGTCCGCCATGATCTTCGTCTTGGAACGCAGCTTCGCAGTCGGCTCGGTTCCGTCGATCCAGATGTACTCAGCCTTGTAACTCACGGGCCCCATCCTTCGGTGCGTCGCTCCGGCGCAGACTCTGCGGATGCTGCGTTGCGTCCTGCGGTTCGCGTGCTGCGAATTCGTTCTGCGGTGTAGACCGCAGCGTGCCCGCTCGCGATTTCTCTTCCGTTGCCCGCGTGTGAACCCCGTGTTACCGAGGTTTACGCCGCAGGTGGGCATGGCTGTGCGGGTTGGCGTCCGGACGCCCGTCCGAGTGGGGCAGACTGGGCAGGTGAGCATTTCGTACGATTTGAAGTCCGCCGGAGATGCCGCCGAAGAGGCCGCTTCCGGGCCCCGCCCCCGTGTCGGACTGCTGGGTACCGGCCCCTGGGCCCACCGCACCCACGCACCCGCGCTCGCCGCGCACGCAGGCTCCGAGTTCGCCGGCATCTGGGGCCGGCGCCCCGAAGCGGCGGCCGAGCTGGCCCGCGAGCACGGCGTGAAGGTGTACGAAGACCCCGACGCGCTGTTCGCCGACTGTGACGTCGTGGCCTTCGCCCTGCCGCCCGACGTACAGGCCCCGCTCGCCGTGCGCGCGGCCGCCGCCGGATGCCATCTGCTGCTCGACAAGCCCGTCGCCACGACGCCGGCCGACGCCCGCGCCGTGGCCGACGCCGTGGCCGAGCACGGGGTCGCCTCCGTGGTCTTCCTGACCCTCCGCTTCGCCGAGCCCACCGCCGGCTGGGTCGCCGAGCAGGCGGAGCGCTCCGGCTGGTTCACCGCCGCCGCGCACTGGCTCGGCGCCGTCTTCCCGCCCGGCGGAGAGCCCAGCGCCTACGCCGACTCGCCCTGGCGCAAGGCCAAGGGCGGGCTGTGGGACGTCGGCCCGCACGCCCTGTCCGTACTCATCCCCGTCCTCGGCGACGTCACCGCGGTCAGCGCCACGCGGGGCCCCTCCGACGTGGTCCAACTGGCCCTGCGCCACACCTCCGGCGCGGCGAGCACCGCCGTCCTCAGCCTGAGCTCGCCGCGCGCGGCCGCCGGGGTGGGCCTGGAACTGCGCGGCGCCGAGGGCGTCTTCGGCCTCCCGGAGTGGAGCAACGTCCCGGGCGCCTACGGCCGCGCCCTGGACGCGCTGCTCACCTCGGCGCGCACGGGGGTCCCGGATTCCCGGGGGGCGGAGTTCGGGGCACGGCTGACGGAGATCCTGGCGGAGGCGGAGGGGCAGCTCCCGGACTGACGTCCGGCGCCGCGGCTTCCGGCGCTACTTGATGACGGCATTGGCCACGATGATGGCCAGCCCGATGGTCGCGTCGGCCATGCCGATCAGGAGGGCGGAGTCGAGCTTGTAGCCGACGCGGAGGGCGACGAAGGAGCCCCAGGCGAACAGCAGCGCGGAGTTCAGGCCGAGCCCCAGGGCGGTGACCCCGTGCGAGTCCCAGTCGGCGAGCCCGGCGAGGAGCAGCAGCAGGACGGTGGGAAGAGTGGCCGCGATCATCGGCCACTCGTTCCACAGCGCCCGCAGGAGCACCCGCCACCGATGGCCGGCGCCGCCGGCCTGGTGGGTGCTCATGTGGTGCGAGTACCCGTGCGCGAGGCCGGCGGTGGCGGCGGTGACGAGCACCCAGCTGGCGTCGTAGAAGGGCGTGTACTCGCCGCCCTTCTGGTCGAGCGCGGCGAGCAGGCCGCTCGCGAGCACCGTCCCGTAGACCCCGCCGAACATCCAGTCGGCCCCACGCCGGGGCGGGGGAAGGGGCGGCGGGCGGGAGGGACGGTGGGCGGAGCTCAGCAGCCCCAGCGCAGGGAGGGCGTGTCCACCGGCGCGTCCCACAGCCGCAGCAGTTCTTCGTCGGCGCGGCACAGGGTCAGGGTGCAGCCGGCCATGTCCAGGCTGGTGACGTAGTTGCCGACCAGCGAGCGGGCCACGGTGATCCCGCGGTCGTCCAGCACCCGCTCGACCTCCGCCCGCATGATGTACAGCTCGACGGGCGGGGTTCCGCCCAGGCCGTTGACGAGCAGGATCACCGGCGCGCCGGCCGCCTCCGGGAGGTCGTCGAGGATGGCGTCGAGCATCGCCTCGGCCGTCTCCGCGGCGGTCATCACCTTGCGGCGCTCGCGTCCGGGCTCCCCGTGGATGCCGATGCCGAGCTCGATCTCGTCCTCGCCGAGCGTGAAGTTCGGGCTGCCCTTGGCCGGGGTCGTGCAGGAGGTCAGGGCGACGCCGTAGCTGCGCGCGTTCTCGTTGACCTTGCGGGCCACCGCGGCGACCTCGGCGAGGGGGGCGCCCTCCTCGGCGAGCGCGCCCGCGATCTTCTCCACGAACAGGGTGGCCCCGGTGCCGCGCCGGCCCGGACCGTTCGCCGTCCGGGCGACGGCCACGTCGTCGTCCACGACGACCTGCTCGACCTGCACGCCCTCGTCCTCGCAGTCCTCCGCGGCCATCGTGAAGTTGAGGATGTCGCCCGTGTAGTTCTTCACGACGTGCAGGACGCCGGCGCCCGCGTCCACCGCGCAGGTGGCGCGCGCGATGTTGTCCGGAACCGGAGAGGTGAACACCGGTCCGGCCACGGCCGCCGCCAGCATGCCGCGCCCGACGAAACCGGCGTGCAGGGGCTCGTGCCCGCTGCCGCCGCCCGACAGCACCGCCACCCTTCCGGCGCTCTGCCCGGCCGCCGGGCCCCCGCCGGCCCGCGTGACGATGCCCCTCTCCGCCTCGACGCGGAGTCCCGGGTGGGCGGCGGCCATTCCGCGCAGCGCGTCGGCGACGACGCTCTCGGGGGAATTGATGAGCTTCTTCACGGGGGCCTCTTTCCTGAAACACGGAACGCCGGGCCGGAGCGGAAATTGGAATTGCGGGACGGTATTAACCCGGCACCGTCGCCGATCCGCCACCGCTTCCGGGGCACTTGGCTGGAACGTTACCCCGGAGAACCTGGAGGGCAGGCCGGGTCCTTGGTCCCGGATGCGGGCGCGGAAAGGCCCCTCCGCGAGGGGGCCGTGAATTTCGCCGGAGCCGCCCAAATCCGTGATAGGGATGAATAAGCAAGCGGAAATGAATTCGCAATGAGGAGGATTCACGTGAAGACCGTCGGTACGCGCATGATGATCAGCCCGCCGAAGTACGTGCAGGGCGCCGGAGCGATGAACGACCTGGGCGAGCACACCGCCCACCTCGGGACGAACGCCGTCGTCCTCGCGGACAAGGGCGTCTGGGGCTTCGTCGACACCGCGGTCACCGACTCGCTCACCGCCGCCGGGGTCAAGCTGACCAAGGAGGTCTTCGGCGGGCTCTGCACGCAGAAGGAGATCGACCGGGTGGCCGCGGCCGCCCAGGCCGCCGGCGCGGACGTCATCGTCGGCATCGGCGGCGGCACCGCCATCGACACCGCGAAGGCCGTCGGCCACGCGCTGGGCGACATCGCCGTCGTGTCCGCACCCACCGTCGCCTCCACCGACGCGCCGACCAGCGCGCTCGCCGTCATCTACACCGAGGAGGGCGCCTTCGAGCGCTACTCCTTCTTCCGGCGCAACCCCAACCTCGTCCTCGTCGACACCGCGCTCGTCGCGAACGCGCCGAGCCGCTTCGTCGTCTCCGGCATGGGCGACGCGCTCGCCACCTGGTACGAGGCCCGCGTCTGCGTCGCCGCGAACCGGGTGGCCATGGCCGGCGGCCTCGCCACCATGGCCTCCCTCAGCCTCGCCCGGCTCTGCTGGGAGACCCTGATCGAGTACGGCCCCCAGGCCCGTCTGGCCGCCGAGGCGCACGTGGTCACCCCGGCGCTGGAGAAGGTCACCGAGGCCAACACGCTGCTCTCCGGCCTCGGTTTCGAATCCTGCGGCCTCGCCGCCGCCCACGGCATCCACAACGGGCTGACCGTCTCCCACCGCACGCACGGCATGATGCACGGCGAGAAGGTCAACATCGGCACCCTCGCCCAGCTGATCCTGGAGGGCGCCCCCACCGACGAGCTGGACACCTACCTGAAGTTCAGCCGCGCCGTCGGCCTCCCGACCACCCTCGCCGAGGTCGGCCTCGGCGACCCGGACCGCGAGGAGCTCCTCGCCATCGGGCGCGCCGCCACGGCGGAGGGCGAGACCACGCACAACATGCCCTTCCCGGTGACCCCCGACATGGTCGCGGACGCCCTGATCGCGGGCGACGCCTACGCCCGCGCGACCGCCGGCAAGTCCTGCTAGTGCTGTGGCCGGGAAGGTTTGGCGGGTCGCGGTGTCCGGCGCGGTGCCTCGCAAGGCGGAGGGCCGCCGCTTGTACTGGACGTACTTCGGTGGTCCGACAACGCGGCGAGGTGCCGTGCCGGGCGCTGCGACCCGGTGGACCTTTCCGGTCACAGCACTAGGAGTAGCGGGTCCTACGGGGCTCCGCGCGGGCCGTCCCCCGCGCGGGCCCCGTCCGGCCCGTCCTCCGCGGCGCGGGCCCCGTCCGGTCCCGCCGTCCGGGACGCCAGCAGCAGGGCGATGTCGTCCGGCCGGTCGGCGGAGTTCCCCGCCTCGCCGACCAGCCGGTCCGCCGTCTCCGTCAGCGGGCCGGGGCCGGCGGCCGCCAGGGCGGCCCGCAGCCGCTCCACCCCCACGTCGATGTCCGTGCCCGGGATCTCCACCAGCCCGTCGGTGTACAGGGCGAGCACCGCCCCCGGCTCGATCCGTAGCCGGGTGACCGGATAGTCCGCCTCGGCGTCGATGCCGAGCACCACCCCGCCCGGCAGGTCCAGCACCTCGGTCCGGCCGTCCGGACGGCGCAGCAGCGGCTGGGGATGTCCGGCGCGCACGGCGAGGGCCAGGCCCGTCGCGGGGTCGAGCAGGACGTAGCAGCAGCTGGCGAACTGGCCCGGGTCGAGGTCGATGAGCAGCCGGTTGGTGCCGCGCACCACCTGCTCCGGCGTATTGCCGCTGAGGGCGAAGGCCCGCACCGCGCTGCGTAGTTGGCCCATCGTGGCCGCCGCCGCCACCCCGTGGCCCTGTACGTCGCCGATGACCAGCGCGAGGCGCCCGCCGCCCGCGTCGAGGACGTCGTACCAGTCGCCGCCCACGTCCATCCCGGCGGTGCCGGGCAGGTAGCGCCCCACCGTGACCACGTGCTCGCGCACCGGCAGCCGGTGCGGCAGCAGCGCCGCCTGGAGCCCGCGGGCCAGCGCGGCCTCGCTGTCGTAGCGCCGCGCCCGCTCCAGGGCCTGCGCGATCAGCCCGGCCAGCGCCGTGAGCACCGTACGCTCCTCCGGGCTGAACCCGCGCGGCGCGTCGAAGCCGAGGATGCACGAGCCGACCGGCCTGCCGGAGGCGATCAGCGGGAGGAACGCGCGGGCCCCGACGTGGGCGTCCAGCGGGATCCCCGGGTAGGCGGAGGCCAGGTGCTCCATCGACTCGAAGAAGATCGGCCGGCCCGTCGTGAGGGTCTCCACCCCGGGGAGCCGGACGTCCAGCGCGACCCCGTCGAACCGGTTGAGGAAGCCCTGGGGGAAGCCCGTCTCCCAGGCCAGGTGCAGATGGCCCTCCTCCAGCAGGTAGATCGCCAACTGGCGTCCGCCGAACGCCGGGAGGAGCTCCTCGGTGACCACGGCCGACACCTGGCGGGCCGTCACCGCCTCGGTCAGCGCGATCGCGAGGGCGACCGGACGGTACAGGGCGGAAGCCCGGTCGGCGGGCGAACCGAGACCGGGGGACCCGAGCCCCGGTCCGGGCCGCACCACCGACTCGGGTGCGTACGCGGGCGGTTCGGCCACGTCGATGGTGACGGTGATCCCGTCGGACCCGGCGTGCAGGCCCACCGACAGCCACTGCTCCGGCAGGCGCGCACCGGGCCTGGCGGCTTGGAAGCGCACCGGCTCGGGGGCGAGGAACACGGCCCGGAAATGGTCCTCGTAGGAGGGGTGGCCGAGCCAGGGCAGGGCCTCCCACAGCATCCGCCCGACCAGTCCGGCGCCTTCGGCACCTTCGGCTCCGAGCAGGCTCCCGGCTCCCGCGAGGGCGGCGGAGTTGGCGAACCCGATCACGCCCTGCCGGTCCACGGACAGGACGGCCTGGTCCAGCCGGTCCACGGCCGCGCGGGCGCCGCCCCCGGAGCCGGGCGCCTCGTCCGCCGGACCGGAGCCGGGCACGCACACCGGATCACCCTCCCAGGCCACGGGCGCCCCGGCCGCGGCGAGATCGGACAGCTCCCCGGCCAGCCGGGCCGCCACCGCGCGCAGCCGCTCCCGGTCGCCCGACCCGACCGGGAGCCCGGGGGTCGCCGGGCGCAGCACCACCAGCACGCCGTAGCGCTCGGGCCCGCGGGCGACCGGCTCGTACAGCGAGCCGAAGGGGAACGGCAGCCCGGCCATCAGCTGGGGGAAGCGCCGCATCGCGGACTCCGCGTCGGGCAGGTGTACGGACTGTCCCGAGCGGTACGCCTCGGCCACGGGGTACGGGCGGTTCACGTGCATCCGCCACCAGGGGCGGAACAGCGGCCCCGGGATCCCGGTCAGGACCGCCATCCGCAGCAGCCCCGCGGTGCCGGAGCGCAGGTAGACCCCGCCCGCGTACCCGCCGGCGGCCCGCACCGCATCGAGAGCGGCCCGCGCGAGCACCCGGGCCGTGGCGTCGGTGAGGGGGCCGCCGATGTCCGGTCTCGCCGTCACCCCTTCAGAATGCGCCCGGGGCGCCGCGCGTGCAGGTCAGGCCGCCGGCCCGGGTCCGGTCGCCTGCCCGGTTCCGGCCGGGGCGCGGTCCCGGTAGCCCGCCAGCACGGCGGCCGCCGCCAGCAGCAGCACCGCGGCCGCCGTGCGCAGGCCCGCCCCCATGGCGTCGGTGAAGGCCGTGACCTGCGCGGCTCCGTGCGGTACCCCGGGCAGGGGCAGGGGCAGGGGCTGGGGCTGGGACAGGGGCCGGGGCCGGCGGGCTGAAAGTCCCTGCCGATCAGGGACTTCGCCCGGCTCCCGGACCTCCCCGCACTGCTTAGGTTTGCCTAAGGAGACCGATGAAGGAGGTCCGGTGCCGTCGCTCAACGACAGCCGTCCCGGAACGACCGTACGCATCACGGGGATCGAACCCGGCCGGGCCGGCGGCAGCCGGCGCCGACTCCTGGAGTTCGGCTTCGTGCCGGGGGCCGACGTCACCGTGATCGCGAGGGGCGCCACCGGAGGCCTGCTCGTCGGGCTCGGTGACGCCAGGGTCGCGCTGGACTCCCGTACCGCCGGCCGGCTGAGGTGGTCCCGATGAGCTGCCACGGTACCGAGGGCGGGGCCACCGCCACGATGGAGCGCGAAGCGGGCACCCCCGTCGTCGCCCTCGTGGGAAACCCCAATGTCGGCAAGTCGACCCTCTTCAACGCCCTCACCGGCGGCCACCAGCGCGTCGGCAACTGGCCCGGCAAGACCGTCTCCGTCGCCCAGGGGGACTGGCGCACCCCGAGCGGCCGCCGCGTGCGCGTCGCCGACCTGCCCGGCTCCTACAGCCTGCTGCCCGACTCCCCGGACGAGGCGCTGGTGCGCGACGTACTGACCGCGCCGGCGGGGGAGCGGCCCGACGCGGTGGTCTTCGCCCTCGACGCGGCGAACCCGGCCCGCAACCTGTACCTGCTCTCGCAGATCCTCGACACCGACCTCCCCGTCGTCGTCGCGCTCACCATGACCGATGTGGCCGCCCGGCGCGGCACGCCCCCGGACCCGGACGCGCTGGCCCGCGAGCTCGCGCTGCCGGTCGTACGGGTGGAGGGGCGCACCGGCACCGGCCTGGACCTGCTCGCCGACGCCGTCGCCGATGCCCTGGCCGCCGGGCCCCACGGGCCGTCGCCGCTGCTGCCGGTACCGCTGCCGCTGTCGCCGTCGTCGCACCGGACCGGGCGGACCTCCGCCTGGGCGGCCGGGTCACCCGTGGCCGTCGAGCTGGCGACCCTCGTCGCGGAGTTCTCCGGACGGACCCCGCACCCCGCGCGGTGGCTGGCCGTGAGCCTGCTCTGCGGGGAGCGGCCCTCCGCGGTCCCCGCGGCGCTCGCCGAGCGGGCCCGGCAGGCGGCGGACCGCCTCGCCGAGGCCTCCGGAGCCGGCCCGCAAGGCGCCACCGGGGCCCACGCCGACGCGAACACCGAGGCCGGCGCGTACGCCGACATCGACGCGGACGCCGAACTGCTCGTCGCCGAGGCGCGCTACGCCTGGGCGCACGCCGTCGTCGAGCGCGCCGCGCCCCGCCCCGCGCGGGCCAGGCCCACGCTCACCGACCGGGTGGACCGGCTGCTGCTGTCCCGCTCCTTCGGGATCCCGTTCTTCCTCGCCGTGATGTGGGGCGTCTTCCAGGCCACCACCGTGCTGGCCAAACCCCTCCAGGACGGCCTCGGCGACTTCGTCTCCGGACCCGTCAGCGGCGGCGCCGACCGGCTCCTCGAAGCCGTCCGCGCACCCGGCTGGCTGACCGGCCTGCTGGTCGACGGCCTGATCAGCGGAGTGGGCCAGCTACTCACCTTCGTGCCGCTGATGATCATCATGTTCGTGCTGCTGGCCCTGCTGGAGGACTCCGGCTACTTCGCCCGCGCCGCCTTCGTGGCCGACCGCCTGATGCGCGCCCTGCGGTTGCCCGGCCGCGCCTTCCTGCCGCTCGTCGTCGGCTTCGGCTGCAACGTCCCGGCCTTCGCGGGCACCCGGATCCTGAACCGCCGCTCGCACCGGCTGCTGGTCGGCCTGCTCATCCCGTACATGAGCTGTACCGCCCGCCTCGCCGTCTACGTGATGATCGCGGGCATCTTCTTCGGCTCGAACTCCGGCACGGTGGTCTTCTTCCTCTACGCCGGCTCCGTGCTGCTGGTCGTCCTCATGGGCCTGATCCTGCGGCCCCTGCTCTTCAAAGACATGAAGGAGGAGCCGCTCGTCCTGGAACTGCCCCCCTACCGGCTCCCCACCCTGCGCGTCACCGGCGCCCAGGTCTGGCAGAAGCTCGCCGCCTTCCTGCGCACCGCCGGCGGCATCATCGTGGCCACCGCGGCCGGGGTGTGGCTGCTCATGGCCGTCCCGGCCGGAGCCGGCCACGGCGGCTTCGGCGACGTCGGCGTCGAGCACAGCGTCTTCGGCACGGTGACCCGCGCGGTCGCGCCCGTCGTCGCCCCGGCCGGCTTCGGCGACTGGCACGCCACGGCCGCGCTCGGCACCGGGCTGATCGCCAAGGAGGGCGTGGTCTCCACCCTCGCGCAGACCTACTCGGCGGGGGAGGACGGAGACCCGAAGCTCACCACGAGCCTGCACGCCACCTTCGACCAGGCCTCCGGCGGACACCCGCGGGCGGCAGCGCTGGCCTTCCTCGTCTTCATCCTCTCCTACACCCCCTGCATGGCCTCCCTGGCCGCCCAGCGGGCCGAGATCGGCACCCGGCTGACCCTCATCGGGTTCGGCATCCAACTGGCGGCGGCCTGGCTGCTGGCCGTCGGCGTCTTCCAGATCGCGAGGCTGATGTGGTGAGCAGGGCCGATGGGACCGATGGGACCGATGGGACCGATGGGACCGGTGGGACCGGTGGGCCCGGTGGGACCGGCGGGCCCGGCATGCTGCGCAGGCTGCTGCGCGCCTTCGAGGAGGCCACCCCCGGCGAGGGGCTCGTGCAGATCGCCGACCGGCTCGGCATCGACCGCGCCGAGGCCGCAGACCTCGCCGCCTACTGGGTCCGCAAGGGCCGCCTGCGGCGCGAGGAGATCGGCGCCCCCGACTGCGGCGGCTGCCTCGCCGCCTCGCGCTCCTGCACGGCGTGCCCCGGCGGCGCCCCGGGCCCCGGCCCGGCTGCCGGCCGCGGCGCCGGCCCCGCCGCGCGGCCGGTCCTGGTCGCACTGAGCCCCGTACGCCGCACGCGCTGACCCGAACGCCTACCCCGTCCGGGGGAGGTCCGGCCCCGGGACCGGGCAGCGCCGCCGGCGCCCGGGCAGGCTTGCGGACATGCGACAGCAGTACGACACGGATACGTCAACGCCCCCGGTGGCCTTCTCGGTCGCCGACGCCTTCACCCTGCGCACGGCCCTGGACGCCCTCGGCGGGGTCCGCGGCCTCGACACCCTCGACGCGGCCTGCGGGCACGGCACCACCACCCGGCTGCTGGCGAGCGGCGGAGCCCGCCGCGCGGTGGGCGTCGACAACTGTCCCGAACGCATCCGGCGGGCGCGGGAGGGCGGGGGAGGCGCCGAGGGCGCCGAGGTCGAGTACGTCCTGGTCGATGACGCGGCCGGGATGCCGCGACTGGGCCCCTTCGACCTGGCCACCGCCGTGTACCTGTTCAACCAGGCCCACGACAGGCCCGCCCTGCACGCCATGTTCCGCGCCGTCCGCGCCAGCCTGCGCCCCGGCGGCCGGCTCCTCGCCATCGTGCCGAACCCGGGCGCCTTCCCGTACGCGGACTGGGCGCCGTACGGGATCAGCGTCGTCGAGCGGGCTCCGGGCGGCGACGCGCCCCTGCTCCGGGCCCGGCTGGAGACCGATCCGCCGGTCCCGTTCGAATGCCGGGAGTGGGCCCACGCCGACTTCGCCGAGGCCGCCGCCGACGCCGGCTTCTCCACCGTCTCCTGGCAGCCGACCCGGACCCCGCCGGCGTGTGCGATCCGCGACGAGACGTACTGGGCCCGCTACCGCACGGCCCCGGTGGGCTCCCTGATGAACTGCGTGGCGTGACCTGCCGGTACGGCCTCGCGGTCAGTCCTCCGTCGCCGCCCTGCGCACCAGCGCCACGATCAGGTCGCGCGCGGCCCTGCCCTCCGGGACGGGCAGCAGCGGGTACGCGTGCGGCAGCCCCGGCTCCTCGTGGAACTCCACCTCCACGCCGGCCGCCCGGGCCCGGCGCAGCAGTTCGCGGCTGTCGGTCGTCAGGACGTCCCGGGTGCCCGTGAACACCGTCAGGGGGGCCAGCCCCGCGAACGACCCGTGCAGCGGGCTCACCCGCGGGTCGTCGGCCGCCAGGTTGCCCGCGTACAGCCGCCCGGCCTCCCGCAGTCCGGTGCGGGCCAGCATCGGGTCGCCGGCCTCGATGGCCGCCTGGTCGGGGTGGCTCATGGAGACGTCCAGCCAGGGCGAGATCAGCACGATCCGGGACGGCTGCGCCCCGGTCCGGTCGCGGTCGCGCAGCCGCTGGGCCGCCGCCAGTGCCAGCCCGGCGCCGGCGGAATCCCCGATGAGCACCGTGCCGCCCGCGCCGCCGCTCGCGATCAGGCCGCTGAGCAGGTCCGCGGCGACCGGGACGGTCCGGTCGGCGGTCCCGCGCGGGGCCAGGATGTACGCCGGCACGACGACCCGGGCGCGGGCCTGGGTGACCAGCTTCCTGATCAACGACCAGTGGGGCCGGACCAACTCGTGGATGTACCCGCCGCCGTGCACGTAGAGCACCTTGGCGGTCGGCTCCGCCCCCAGCGGCGAGACGTCGTACACGGGCCACGCTCCGACGAAGGTCCGCGAGACCTCCGCGATCCGGCCCAGCGAGCGCGGCGGCAGATGGGACGCCGGCCGTCGTGCCGGCTCCGCCACCCGGGCACGGACCGCCTCCGCGCTCCCGAACCGTCTTCGCCGTCCCGCCGCGATCAGCGCGACCGAAAGCGCTCTGCTGCGCAGACTCGGCACGCCCCTCACCTCCCCATTCCCGGCCCGGACCACTCCCCGGCCCCTGCCCGCCACCTCAGGAGCATAGGCGTGAAGCTGGCCTGTGGACCCGCTTAAGAAATCCTCGATGGACTGATGACCCCGCAGGTCGGCAGATTGGTGGCGTCCGCACGCTGCGGGGCCGCCGCGCCCCGTAGCGATCGCTTCCGCATGCCTGGAGCCACGCCATGAAGGCACTCGTCAAGCACAAGGCCGAGCCCGGGCTGTGGCTGATGGATGTTCCCGAGCCCGAGTACGGCGCCGGCGAGGTGCTGATCAAGGTGCTGCGCACCGGCATCTGCGGGACGGACCTGCACATCCGTTCGTGGGACGGCTGGGCGCAGGGTGCCGTCAAGACCCCGCTCGTGCTCGGCCACGAGTTCGTCGGCGAGGTGGCCGCGCTCGGCGCGGACGTGTCCGACATCGAGATCGGCGCGCTGGTCAGCGGCGAGGGCCACCTGGTGTGCGGGAGGTGCCGCAACTGCCTGGCCGGGCGCCGCCACTTGTGCCGCAGCACGATCGGTCTCGGGGTCGGCCGCGACGGCGCCTTCGCCGAGTACGTGGTGCTGCCCGCGCAGAACGTCTGGGTGCACCGGACCAAGGTGGACCTCGATGTCGCCGCGATCTTCGACCCGTTCGGCAACGCGGTGCACACCGCGCTCTCCTTCCCGCTGGTCGGCGAGGACGTGCTGATCACCGGCGCCGGCCCGATCGGGATCATGGCGGCGGCCGTGGCCCGGCACGCGGGCGCCCGCAACGTCGTCATCACCGACGTCAGCCCGGAGCGCCTCGAGATCGCCCGCAAGGCGGGCGCCACGCTCGCGCTCGACGTCTCCAAGGCGACGATCGCCGACGCGCAGGCCCAGCTCGGCCTGCGCGAGGGCTTCGACATCGGCCTGGAGATGTCCGGCCGCGGCGAGGCGATGCGCGACATGATCGACAACATGACGCACGGCGGCCGGATCGCCATGCTGGGCCTGCCGGCGCAGGAGTTCGCGGTCGACTGGGCCAAGGTCGTCACCTCGATGATCACGATCAAGGGCATCTACGGCCGCGAGATGTTCGAGACCTGGTACGCGATGACCGTGCTGCTGGAGGGCGGGCTCGACCTCAGCCCCGTCATCACCGGCCGCTACGCCTACGGGGACTTCGAGGCCGCGTTCGACGAGGCGGCGACCGCCCGCAGCGGCAAGATCATCCTGGACTGGACGCAGGCGTAGCCGTGTCCCTTAAACACATCTGACGTTTCCTCCGATCTCCCCTGTGTTGAGGCCCGTACGGATCAGGGGCTGGTCGTCGACCAGGACGACGCGGATCACCGGGCCCCCGCTCCGGGCGCCGGCAGCCGGGCCGCCACCCGGAAGCCGCCTTCCGGGCCCGGTCCGGCGCTGAACTCCCCGCGGAGCAGGCCGACGCGTTCCCGCATGCCGGCGATGCCGTATCCGGAGCCCGCGACGGCGCCGCCGGACCCGAGGTCGACGATGTCGACGGCCAGCGCGTCCTCGCGGTAGTCGAGGGTCACGCTGCACTCCCGGGTGCCGGAATGCCGCACCACGTTGGTGACCGCTTCCTGGACGATGCGGAAGGCCGCCAGGTCGACGTCGGGGGGCAGGTCCCGCCGGTCCCCCCGCCAGCGGACGTCGACCCGGACCCCGGCCGCCCCGGTCCGGCCGACCAGTCGGCCGAGGGCGGCCAGGCCCGGCAGCGGGTCCAGCGGTGCGGGCTCCCGCTCGCCGGCGCGCAGGGTGCCGAGCATCCGGCGCAGCCCGGCGAGGGTCTCGCGGCTGGTGGCCTCGATGGCCTCGAGCGCGTTGCGGGTCTCGGCGGGCTGGGTGTCCATGACCCGGCTGCCCACGCCGGCCTGGATGGCGATGATGCCGATGTTGTGCGCGACCATGTCGTGCAGCTCCCGCGCGATCCGCAGCCGCTCGGCCGTGACCGCCTGCCGCGTGGCCTGGGCGCGCAGGGTGTCCGCGTGCGCCCGGTTCTGATGGATCGTGTTGCCGATCAGCCAGGCGATGACCACGGTCGAGGCCAGGCCGGCGGGCACGGAGGGGTTGAGGACCTGGCCGCGTACGAGCGTCCAGACCGAGTAGCCGGCCAGCACGCCGACCGGGAGCACTCCGGCGAGGACCGAGACCCGCCGCGGGCGGGTCGCCGCGGTGTAGCCCACGGCCGCGTCGGCCAGGAGGAAGAGGACGAACGGCGTCTCGCGCACCTGCATCCCGAGCGAGAACACGGTGCCGGCCAGTGCGATGCCCACGGCCGCCAGGGGCGTGCGGGTCAGCACCAGCGCCCCCAGGGTCGTGACCAGGGCGGTGACCGTGAGCGGCGCGTCCTCGATGTTGCCGTGGTAGTCGACCAGATGCCGCAGCTCGTTCGGCCGTTGGACCATGCGCAGCGCGATGAGGGCCGACCAGAAGGCCGCCACCCACAGGCCCGGCGGCACGCGTCTGAGCAGGGTCGGACGGGAAGTGGCGGTCATCGGCCGATCCTATCGACGCGCTCCCGGCCGGGCATCGGCCCACGGGCTTAATCCCCCGGGCCACAGGCGGAGTTCACAAGTGTGGGCCACGGGCCGATGCCGGCCCCCTGCCCGTCCCCGCAGTGTGGACCCGTGATCGAATCCACCGGACTGACCAAGCGGTACGGCGATGCCGTCGCCGTCGACCATCTGACCTTCACCGTGGAGCCGGGCGAAGTCACCGGCTTCCTCGGCCCGAACGGCGCCGGCAAATCCACCACCCTGCGGATGATCCTGGGCCTGAACGCCCCCACCAGCGGGTCCGTCACCGTGGACGGGGTGCCCTTCTCGCGGCGCCCGCGCGGGCTGCGCCACGTCGGCGCGCTGCTCGACGCCCAGGACGTGCACGGCGGGCGCAGCGCGCGGGCGCACCTGTCCGCCCTGGCCCGCGGCAACCGCATTCCGGCGGCCCGGGTCGGGGAGGTCCTGGCGGAGGTCGGGCTGGCGAAGGCGGCGGGACGCCGGATCGGCGGGTTCTCCCTCGGGATGAAACAGCGGCTCGGCATCGCGGGCGCCCTGCTCGGCGATCCGCCGGTGCTGCTGTTCGACGAACCGCTGAACGGGCTGGACCCCGAGGGCGTGCTGTGGCTGCGCGGGCTGCTGCGCCGGCTGGCGTCCGAGGGGCGCACCGTGCTGGTCTCCAGCCACATGATGGCCGAGATGGAGCACACCGCCGACCGGCTCCTCGTCATCGGGCGGGGCCGGCTGATCGCCCACGAGAGCCTGGCGGACTTCTCGGCCCGCGACGCCGGCCCGGGCGTCAGCATCTCGACGCCCGGCCTCGCGGCCCTGGAGCCCCTGCTGATCGCTGAGGGCGCGTCGGTGCGCCGGGAGGGCGACGGGGCGGCCCGGGTCGGCGGGCTGACCGCGGCCCGGATCGGGGACCTCGCGCACCGGAACGGCATCGTGCTGCACGAACTCGCCACCCACGCCTCGTCCTTGGAGTCGGCGTTCATGGCCCTCACCGCGGACAGCGTCGAATACCTCGCGGGAGGAGCCCGATGAGCACGGTGACGTCTCCCGGTACGGGGCGGGCGGGGCGGCCGGGGCGGGCGGCCGCATCCGCGGCCGGGTTCGGCGACCTCCTCGCCGCCGAGTGGATCAAGATGCGCTCGCTCCGGTCGACGTACTGGGTGCTCGCCCTCAGCGCCGTCGTGGCCGTCGCGGCCAATGTGAACGGCGTGCACTCCGACCTGCCGTACATAGACCGGCCGAGGTCCCCGCTGCCCGGCATGCCCGTGTACGCGTACGATCCGCTGTTCCACGGCCTGGGCTCCATCGCGATCGCCGTGATGGCACTGGCCGCGGCCTCCTTCGGAGCCATCACGGTCTTCGGCGAGTACTCCACCGGAATGATCCGCACCACGTTCGCCGCGGTCCCCGACCGGCGTGCGGTGATCACGGCCAAGGTGGCCCTCGTCGCGGGGGTGTCTCTGGTCCTCGGCGCGGTCGTCTCCGCGGCCTCGTTCTTCACCACCAACGCGATGCTGGCCTCCCGGCACGTCGGCCTCTCGATCCAGGACCCCGGCTGCTTGCGGGCCGTGGCGGCGTACGCGCTGGTCGTCCCGGTCTGCGCGCTCATCGGGATGGCGTTCGGCAGCGTCCTGCGGCACGCCACCGCCTCGATCGTCGCCGTCGTGACCACGCTGTTCATCCTGCCCATGCTCTTCGGCGGCGACCGGTACCGGTTCCTGAAGGAGATCGGGAACCACCTGCCGCTCGCCGCCCAGACCCGGCTGGCGCTGAGGCCCGGCTCCTCGACCACCCTGGGCGCCCACCCGGGCACGATCGCGGGCTCCTGGACCGCGCTGGCCGTCTGGGCGGTCGTCTCGGTGGCCGTCTGCGTGGTCGTCGTGCGGCGCCGCGACGTCTGAGACCGGCCGCCCCCGGCGGGGGGCGGCCGGTCCGTGCCGTCACGGCCGGGCGGCGGCCGTCACAGCTTGCGGCAGAGCAGGGCGTCCGGGGTCTTGCCCTTGGCCCACGCGCCGGTGAAGGCGAGACCCGCGGCGTACTCGTCCGTCGCGCACTGCCCCTTGAAGTTGCCGTACGCGAACTCTCCGCCCGGGCCGGCGGCCGGCCGGGCGTCGCCCCGGTCGAACCAGACGGTGCGGCCGCTCGTCCCGAGGGGCCTTTCGGCCTGGGCGCACAGGACCGCGGAGACCGCCTGTCCCCGCACGCTGTAGCCGGTCATGAACTGGCCCGGCCCGCACTGGTACTTGGTGTAGCCACCGGCCCAGTCGCCCTGCTGTACGTGGCGTTCGTCGCGCACGGCGGTCGGCGCCGGGCCGGCGGCGGCCGGGCCGGCGGCCCCCGCGTCGGTGCACAGCCCGCGCCCGTCGCGGTGGGCCAGGCCGACGAGCCGCTGGCCGTCGGGGCACACCCCCTTGCGGGCTCCCTGGTCCCAGTCGCCGAGGGCCCGTACGCGCGCCGACTGGACCGCGTCGGCGTGGTCAAGGTTGAGCATGTCCCAGGTGTCGGACACCTCGACCGGGCCGCTCTTCTGCGGCGCGGTGACGAGCCGGTTCCAGTGGGCGGCGCGCCAGTCGGCGCCGTCCAGGATGCCGGAACGGCGGCCGCTCTCGTCGAAGTTCAGGATCGACCAGCTGCCGTGTCCGGTCCAGCCGACCAGGGGCCAGTAGGCGAAGTCGGCGTCCGTGGCGATCAGGTGGTCCACGAAGTTGCCGAACCAGGCGCGCGCCCGCGGGTCGGCCTCGTCGCTGCCCGTGCCGAACTCGCTGATCCACAGCGGCGCCGTGAAGTGGCTGCCCGTGTCGGACGTGACGTAGAACGCCTGGCGCCCCAGGGTCGCGAACAGGTCCGCGCGGGACAGGTCCTGGTAGCGGGGGTCGTGGGTCTCGCCCATGCCGGTCGCACCGGTGTGGTTCGGGCCGGTGTAGCCGTAGAAGTGCGCCGCGTACACCAGCTTGTTCGAGGCGACGAGGGTGTGCGAGAGGGTGCGCACCGGTTCGAGCGTGGGACGGCCGTGGGGCAGTCCGTCGGCCGGGATGCCCTGCCAGTTGATGCCTTCGACGACCACCAGGAGGTCGGGGTTGGCCTCGGTGAGGAGGCGGTCGCCGAGGCGCTGGGACGCGGCCCACCAGTCGTGGTCGTTGCCCCAGTTCCAGTTGGCGTCGTCGGTGACGGTGCGGCGGACCTCGTTGTAGAGGTCGGCTCCGACGACGCGCTTGTCGTCCTTGTAGCGGCGGGCGAGGGCGATCCAGTCCTCCTCCCACCGCGCGGTGCTCTGGCTGGTGTTCCAGCGTTCGTTGCCGTCCAGGCCGCAGCAGAAGCGCGAGGTGTTGGTGTGGTTGTTGAGGATCACCGCGAAGCCCTCGGCCGTGGTGGCGGCGATGACGGCGTCGAAGACCTGGAGGGGGGTCTTGCCCCGTAGCTCCGGGTTGGCCGCGACCGAGGCGTCGGAGACGGGCCGCTGGTCGTGCAGCATCTCGTTCGAGAAGGGCAGCCGGACGCTGTTGATGCCCAGGGCGTGGAATCCGGCGAGGATCCGCGGGATCGGAGCGCGGTCCAGGCCGAGCGGCATCTGGTCGGCCTTCTCGCCGTCGTGGTGTGCGGCCGGATCGTTGATGTCACCGGATCCGCTCCACGACCCCTGGGCGCCTTGCCAGTTCGCCGACTTCAACTTGAAGCGGTTGCCGTCGGCGTCGACGACGTAGCGGCCCCGGGTGCTCAGGGGCGGCCGCCAGGAATCGGACAGGGCGGCCGTCGCGGAGCCGGGCGCGGAGCCGGGCACGGAGCCGGGCACGGACGCGGCGGCGGGAGCCGCGCCGAGTGCTCCGAGCAGCAGCGACGCGGCGAGTGCCGCGTGCGGTAAGAGTCTTCTCACAGTGTCCTCCGGAGTGTTGGGGCGGACGTGCGTGCTGAAGCGGTGGTGCGGTCGGATTCCGGCGCGGGCCGCGGTGGCCGGCCGGGCCGTCCCCTTCGGATCTCGCGGGCCCGGCAAGATCCGAAAGGGACGGCCTAACGCCGGGACGGGTCGCCGGGCTTCGGCGCGAGCACTAGTGCTGTGGCCGGAAAGGTTTGCCGGGTCGCGGTGTTCGGTGCGGTGCCTCTCCCCCAGCTACCGCCGGGAGGGGCCCCCGGGCGGAGGGCCGCCGCTCGTACTGGACGTACTTCGGTGGTCCGACAACGCGGCGAGGTGCCGTGCCGGGCGCCGCGACCCGGTGAACCTTTCCGGTCACAGCACTAGCCGGCGGGCGCCCGCGGCGGGGGTGGCTTCGAGGATGTGCGGAGGGCGGTGGCCGGCTGCCGCGAAGGCCTCCGTGACGGACCGGCCCACCGCGTCCTGGCGCCCGGCCTCCACCAGGGCGATCACCGAGCCGCCGAAGCCCCCTCCGGTCATCCGGGCGCCGAGCGCGCCGGCGGCCAGCGCCGCGGTCACCACGAGGTCGGTTTCCGGGCAGGAGACCCGGTAGTCGTCGCGCAGCGAGGCGTGGCCGGCGGTGAGGATCGGGCCCAGGGCCGCCGCGTCGCCCTCCTCCAGCCGGGAGACGGCCTCGCCGACCCGGGCGTTCTCGGTCACCACGTGGCGCACCAGGGGGGCCAGTTCCGCCGGCAGGGCCCGCAGGGCCCGCGGGAGTTCCGCGGCGGGCAGATCGCGCAGGGCGGGCAGCCCTAGCAGCGCGGCGGCCCGTTCGCAGCCCGCGCGCAGGGAGGCGTAGGCCCCGTCCCCGAGGTCGTGGGTGACCCGGGTGTCGATCACCAGCAGCCGCAGCCCCTGGCCCAGCAGGTCGAAGGGCACCTGCCGGTGGCTCTCCGGGCTGCGGGCGTCGAGGTGGAGGGCGGCCTCGGCGGTGCAGCAGACGGAGGCCATCTGGTCCATGATCCCGCAGGGGACGCCGGCGAAGCCGTTCTCCGCGCGCTGCGCGATCCGGGCCAGTTCGGGTCCGGTCAGGGCCAGGCGGTACAGCTCGTCGTAGGCCACGGCGACCGCGCACTCCAGTGCGGCGGAGGAGGAGAGGCCGGCGCCGGTGGGCACGGTGCTGTCGAAGTGGAGGTCGGCGCCGCCGATCCCGTACCCCGCTCCGGCGAGTGCCCACAGGACGCCGGCCGGGTAGGAGGTCCAGCCCGTCACGACTCCCGGGGCCAGATCGGCGACCACCAGGTCGGTGATCCGGCCGTCGCCCTGCGCGCTGTGCAGCCGCAGCCGCCCGTCCGTCCGGGCGCGTGCGGCGAGCAGGGTGGTCTGCGGGAGGGCCATCGGGAGGGCGAAGCCGTCGTTGTAGTCGGTGTGTTCGCCAATGAGGTTGACCCGGCCCGGCGCCGCCCAGACCCCGTCCGGGGAGGCGCCGTAGAGCTGGTGGAAGGCGTCCGCGGCCCGGGCGGCCCGGCTGTGCTCGTCTTCCGGCTGAGCGGTCCGGTTCACGCCAGGGCCTCCCGAAGTCTGCGCGCGGCCGCCTCGGGGGCCACGTCGTTGATGAACGCCTCCGTCCCGGACTCCGTCCCGGCGAGGAACTTGAGCTTGTCGGCGGTCCGGCGGACGGTGAACAGTTCGAGGTGCAGGGCCAGTTCCCCGCCCTGGGTGCGGGGCGCCTGGTGCCATGCGGAGATGTACGGCGTGGGGGTCGGCCCCTGCGGCTGCCCCGGTACGGGGAACAGCCGGTCGAAGCGGCGCAGCAGGTCCAGGTAGACGCCCGGGAACTCGGCGCGCTCGGCCTCGGTGAGGCAGGTCAGGTCGGGGACGCGGCGGTGCGGGTAGAGGTGGACCTCGTACGGCCAGCGGGCGGCGTACGGCACGAAGGCGGTCCAGTGATCCCCGGCGGTCACCACCCGCTCGGTGGCGGCGCGGGCTCCCGTCAGCAGGTCCTCGAAGAGGTTGCGGCCGGTGGTGGCGCGGTGGGCGGCCGCGGCGGCCGTCATCTTGGCGGTGCGCGGCGTGACGAAGGGGAAGGCGTAGATCTGGCCGTGCGGGTGGGCGAGCGTCACGCCGATCTCGGCCCCGCGGTTCTCGAAGCAGTACACCTGCTCGACGCCGGGGAGGGCGGAGAGCTCCGCGGTGCGGTCGGTCCACGCGTCCAGGACCAGGCGGGCGGCGGCGGGGGTGAGGTCGGCGAAGGCGGCCTCGTGGTCCGGGGTGAAGCAGACGACCTCGCAGCGTCCGGCCTCGCCCGCGAGGGAGGGGAAGCGGTTCTCGAAGACGGCGACCTCGTAGTCGGCGGCGGGGATCTCGCCGAGCCGGCCGTCCCGGGAGGGGCACAGCGGGCACTCGCCGGCGGGCGGGTGGTAGGTGCGGGCCTGCCGGTGGGAGGCGATCGTGATCCAGTCGCCGGTCGCCTCGTCGCGCCGCAGTTCCGGGTGACTGCTCACGCGGTCCAGCGGGCGCTGGTCGGGGGCGTCGCGCACGGCGCTCTCGTCGTGGTCGAAGTAGATCAGTTCACGGCCGTCCGCGAGTTTCGCGAGGGTCTTCTTCACACGCCAAGATTAAACAGTTCCGCAAGTAAATCAACAGTCTGGCGTGATCATTCCTTCAGAAACAAACAGCACGCCCATGCTATGTTGTTGCTTTCCGACCGGTTTTCCCCATACCCGGGAGTGATCTCGTGGCCGAGCAGGCTGCGCAGCTGGCCCACCAGCGACGCGCGTTCATCCTCGACGCGGTGCGCCGCGACGGCTCGGTGCGGGTGGCCGACCTGGTCGGACTGCTCGGCGTCTCCGACATGACGGTCCGCCGGGACCTGGACGCGCTCGCCCGCGGCGGCGCCGTGGAGAAGGTGCACGGCGGCGCCGTCGCCACCGTCCAGGCCAGCGGACACGAGCCCGGATTCGACGCCAAGTCCGATCTGGAGGGGGCCGCAAAGGCCGCCATCGCGGCGACGGCCGCGACCCTGGTGGAACCGGGCAGCGTGGTCGCGGTCTCGGGCGGCACCACCGCGTACGCCGTCGCCGCCCGGCTGCTCGGCGTTCCGCGGCTCACCATCGTCACCAACTCCCTGCCCGTCGCCGAGCTGGTGCGGGCCGCCGGCCAGGGCGGCGGGGGCGCGGCCCCCACCCTGCTGCTCACCGGCGGCTCCCCCACCCCCTCGGCCGCGCTGGTCGGCCCGCTCGCCGACCTGGTGATCGGCTCCCTCCACGTGGACCTGCTGGTCCTGGGCGCGCACGGGGTGACCGAAGAGGCCGGGCTGACCACGCCCAACCTCACGGAGGCCCAGACCAACCGGGCCCTGGTCGCCTCGGCACGGCGGATCGCCGTCGTGGCCGACCACAGCAAGTGGGGAGTGGTCGGGCTCAGCGGGTTCGCGGCGCTGGACCGCGCCGACTGGTTCGTCACGGACGCGGGCATGCCGGCCGCGGCCCGCGCCGTCCTCGCGGAGAGCGTGGGCGAACTGATGGTGGCGGGCGCGGAGGCCTAGGCCTCCGGAGCCGGTTGCGCAGGGGCAGGTTGCGCAGGAGCCGGTTGCGCCGGGGCGGGTCCGGTGGTGGCCCGGATGACCAGCTCGGGGTCGAACAGCAGCTCCCCCGTCGGCACGTCCCTGTTGCTGACCAGGGCCAGCACGCTGCGGCCCACCTCCAGCGCGAGCCGGTCGGCGGGCTGGCGCACCGTGGTCAGGGGCGGATCGGTGAACTCGGTGATGGCCGAACCGTCGTAGCCCACGACGGAGACGTCACCGGGCACCGTGCGGCCCTGGCGGCGGACGCCGCGGATCGCGCCGAGGGCCATGTAGTCGCTGGCCGCGACGATCGCGGTGGCGCCGAGCGCCAGCAGCGGGCCGACGGCGGCCTGGCCGCCCTCCACCGTGTAGGACTGGCGGACCACCCAGCGCTCCGGCTCCTCGATGCCGCGCTTGGCCATGGCCTCCAGGAAGCCCCGTACCCGGCGGTCGGCGGGCTGGTTGCCCGCCGGACCCGAGGCCATCCCGATCCGGCGGTGGCCCAGCCGGTGGAGGTGGTCGACGGCCAGTTCCGCCGCGAGCGCGTCGTCCGTGGAGAAGACCGGGGTGGGCACGCCGTCGGCGAACTCCCCGTTGATCCCCACGTAGGGGACCCTGCGCTGGCGCAGCAGTTCGTACGTCTCGGTGTCGGCGCCCTCGACGGTGTTGGACGCGGACAGGAAGACGACCGCGGCGACCCCCTTGTCGACGAGCGCGGAGATGAAGTCCCGCTCCTGCACCCCACCCGGGAAGGCGGGACACAGGACCGTCTTCAGTCCGTGCGGGGCGAGCGCCGACTCGATGCGCTCGGCCACGTCCGCGAAGAACGGGTTCGACACGAACTCGGTGATCACGGCCACCAGTTGGCCCTGCGTCTGCCGTTCGTAGCCGACCTCCGCCATGGCCTGTTCGACCGCGTCGCGGGTCTTCTTCGACACGCCCTGGCGTCGGTTGATCACCCGGCTGACGGTCGCCTCGCTGACCTGGGCTCGAGCTGCGACCTCGGTGATCCCGACCTTCATCGCGGTCCTTCCGTGATCGTGAGCGATGCCAGACCGCCGCGCGGCACCGCCAGCGAGCGAGCTCCCTCCGCCAGGAACGACGGCGGACCGTCCATGATACGGCCGTCCGGCCCGTGGACCACTCCCTCGACCCGGCCCCCGCCGCCCCGCACCTCCACCATCACCCGGTCCCGGTCCGAGCCGTTGACCAGGTGGAAGCGGCGGTGCGCGGAGAAGTCCAGCGGGACGACCCGGTCTCCGTGCACGCTGATCAGGCAGCGGTCCCCGGCGCTCGCCCGCACCAGCGGGTACAGCTCGTCGGGCCGTCCCGGCTCGACCTCCCCGTCGAGCAACAGCTCCCGGTGCAGGCGCCACTGCCGCAGCCAGAAGCCCACCGCCTCCCGGTGCGCCGCCGGTACCCGGTCCAGTCGTACGGAGATCTGCGGCACCGCGTGCAGGGCCCCGATCAGCTGCCGGGCCACCGCGGCCACGGGCGCGTCGGGCGACCACAGGAGCATGTCGGAGTGGACGGCCCCGCCGACGGCGAGCAGGGCGGTGTCGAGGGTGCGGACCCGGTTGGCGGTCGCGTCGGCCGGGCAGTCGAAGGAGCGCAGCATGTTGCCGAAGGGGGCCATGCCCGGTCCCGTGTAGGGCTGGCGCAGTTCGAGGAGCAGCCCGGGGCGGACGGCTTCCAGGGCCTGCCGGAGGTCCGTCAGCAGGGCCACCATGGCCCGTCCGACATCGCCCGCGCCGTCGTCCGCGTACACCATGGCCTGGTCGAGGAAGTCGAGCTTGAGTCCGTCGAGTCCGTACTCCCGGACCAGCCGGACGCAGAGCCGGACCACGTGGGCGCGCACCTCGGGGCGGCGCGGGTCGAGCACGTGCGCGCCGGGCACGGTGGCGGGGGCGGGCGCGCAGTGCGCCCACCGGCCGTGGCCGGCGGCTCCGGGGCCGAGCAGCAGGGGCGCCACCCAGGCCAGGTAGCTCAGCCCGTGGGCGCGGACGCGGGCCACGTGCCCGGCGAAGTCGGGGAACTTGGCCCGGTCGGGGCGCCAGTCGCCGCAGCCGGCGTAGCCGCGGCCGTGGCCCAGCTCCTGCCAGCCGTCGTCCAGGATGAGTGCGCCGCAGCCGAGGCCGGCGGCCAGTTCGGCCTGGGTTTCGACGGCGGCCGCGCTGACGTCCTGGTTGAAGGCGTACCAGGTGGAGTAGACGGGGGTGCGGGCCGCTTCGGGCACCGGCATGGGGGCGAGCTCGGCGCGGAACCGGGCGCGCAGGATCCGCGCGGCCACCGCCACCGGGTCGCCGTTCGGGGACCAGCCCAGCGCGCAGGCGAGCGCCGTCAGCAGCGCGATCAGGAGCACGTCGGTGACCAGCACCGGCAGGGTCTTGGCCGCCATCAGCGCCCAGCGCGGCAGCGGCGAGGCCCCGAGCCGCTTGAGGACCCCGTACCGGCGGTCGAAGCCGGTGGCGATGGCCTGGCCGGTGAAGGCGGTGGACATCACGGCCCGCCGTCCGCTGGGTTGCCGTCCCAGGCCTCCTCCTGATCCTCCGCGTCGCCCTCCCCCCCGGCCCCCTCCCGGCAGTCGACCTCTCACACTTCCTGTGACCCGCCGCCGCCAGCCGCCGCAGGCCCTCGGCGATCTCCGTCTCCGTGTGCGTCGTGAACGACAGGCGGAGGGTTCTGGGGTCCGGGGAGCCGGCGAAGAACGGGGCTCCGGGGACGAAGGCCACGCCCGCGGCGGTCGCCGCGCGCAGCAGGGTCGTCGCGTCGTGGCCCTGCGGGAGGCGGGCCCAGACGAACATGCCGCCCTCCGGGCGGTTCCACGTCGAGCCCGCCGGGAGCGCCGACGCCAGGCCCGACAGGAGTGTGTCGCGTCGGCCGCGGTACGCCTCCCGGACCCGGGCGATGTGCGCGGACAGGTCCGCCGTCCGCAGGTACTCCGCCGCCGCGAGCTGGTCCACCGTCGAGGTGTGCAGGTCCGCCGCCTGCTTCGCGAGCACCGCCCCGCGCAGCAGCGCCGCCGGTGCGCGCAGCCAGCCCAGTCTGACCCCCGGCGCCATCACCTTCGAGAAGCTGCCGAGCAGGGCCGTACGGTCCTCCGCGCCCGGGTGCGCGGCGAGCCACGGGATGTCGCAGCCCTCGTAGCGCAGGTCCCCGTACGGGTCGTCCTCCAGCAGCCACAGTCCGAGCCGGGCCGCGACGGCCGCGACCGCCGCCCTGCGGTCGGACGGGAGGGTGCGGCCGGTCGGGTTCTGGAAGGTGGGGACGGTGTAGAGCAGCTTGGGGCGCTCGCGCGCGACGAGCTCCTCCAGGGCGTCCGGGAGGATGCCCTCGCCGTCGCACGGCACGGGGACCACGCGGGCGCCCGCGAGCGCGAACCCCTGGAGCGCGGCCAGGTAGGTGGGGTTCTCGACGAGGACCGTGTCGCCCGGCTCGATCAGTGCCGTCGCGATCAGGCCGAGCCCCTGCTGGGAGCCGGTGGTGATCAGTACGTCGTCCCCGGTGGTCGCCAGTCCGCGCCCGTCGAACCGCCGGGCCACGGCCGCGCGCAGTTCCGGGGCGCCCTCGGTGGTCGAGTACTGGAGCGCGCGGCGGGCCGAGCGGGTGAGGACGGTGGTGTACGCGGCCCGCAGCCCCTCGGCGTCGAAGAGCTCGGGCGCGGGCAGGCCGCCGGCGAAGGAGATCATGCCGGGCCGGGCGGTGACGGCGAGGATCTCGCGTACGGCCGAGGGCGCGGTCGTGCGGACGCGGGCGGCCAAAGGCGGCGGCGGGGCGGGGGCGAGGCCGACGGTGGAGGCGGGCACGGGAGCTCCTTCGGGAGGCGGGTGCGCGCATCGTAGCCCCGTGAAGGTGTAGACGCCATCTATGTATCGGATGCTGAACTGCCCGCCGGGGACTCCCCATCTGACGTCGCATCAGCTAGACCGTCTCCCATGACAGCAGACGAGCGGAACACCCGGGCCGACGACTACGCCGAGCTCGCCTCGGTCGGCCCCTACGGAGTCCACCCCGGCCACGCGCTGATCACGATGGTCGAACCGCACCCGGGCCACGAGTTCGCGTACAACCGCTGGTACGAGGACGACCACTACTACGCGGGCGCCATGGCCATGCCCTGGATGTTCGCCGGCCGCCGCTGGGTCGCCACCCGGGACCTCCAGGAGCTGCGCTACCCGGAGAAGTCGGCGGTCGCCCAGCCCGTCACGGCCGGGTGCTACATATCCACGTACTGGGTCACCGAGGGCCGCTACGACGAGCACATGAAGTGGACCGTCGGCATCAACAAGCGGCTCAACCGCGACGGGCGCGTCTACCAGGACCGCACCCACGTCTTCACCGCGTTCCAGGACCACGAGGCCACCGTCTACCGCGACGGCGCCGCCGGTCCCCGCGACTTCCACGCCCTCGACCACCCCTACGGCGGGCTCGTCGTCCAGGTCGTCGACGCCGAGGGGCCGGAGCAGCGGGCCGAGCTGCTGGAGTGGCTGCGCTCGCGCGCCCTGCCGAAGCGGCTGGCCGGCTCCCCGGCCGCGATGGTCACGGTCTTCCGGCCGACGCCGCTGCCCGGCGACCGGATGACGTACGTGAAGCAGGTGGAGGGGGTCGACACCCGGCTGACCCTGCTGTGGTTCCTCGAGACCGACCCGCGCACCTGCTGGGACCGCTTCCAGGGGCTGGACGCGGAGGTCGCGGAGACGGGGCTGGGGCGGGTGGAGCTGGTGGCGCCGTTCATCCCGACGGTGCCGGGGACCGACCGGTACGTGGACCGGTTGCGCTAGCCGCTAGCCGCTAGCCGCTAGCCGCTAGCCGCTAGCCGCTAGCCGGGGCGGCCGCCGGGGGCGCCGTGCGGGCCCCCGTGTGCGGCTCCCGCGTACGGGCCCGGGTACGGCCTCCGCGCGCCCCGCGTGCGGACATGGCCGAGCCCCCTCGGCCAGGACGGCGGGCCGGTCGAGAGGGCTCCAGTCAGTGGTGCGGTGGTGCTGGTGGTACTGGTCGTGCTGGTGGTGCGGATCCTGCTGGTCCTGCGTGTCGTGCTGGTGGCGCTGTTCGTCTGTCGGCGGGCTGGGACGTTCGCCTCGACGTTCAGGCGAGGCGTCCCAGCCGGCCCTCGGTCACCTCGGCGACGAACGAGGTCCAGGAGCCGGGCGCGAAGGTGAGGGACGGACCGTCCTGCACCTTCGAGTCGCGGACCGCGATGGCCTCCATGACGGGGGACTTGACCTCGACGCAGGCGCCGTTGGCGGAGTACGAGGACTTGATCCAGTTTTCCGTGGAACCCTGACGAATGGCCATGTTTCTCTCCGGTTCAGCGAGTAGTACCGGTGGATCCCGGTGTCCTGTCGGCCATTTCTCCGACCGACGTGATCGACGCTACCCGCAGGTTCCGGCAGGTGTCGGGGGCGTTCACCCGACCGAGTGGCATATTCCATTTAGGCCTTCTGTGGCCGGGGAGTGACGGTGTACCGTACCGGCCTTTTGTTGAGCCTCAGTTCTCCTTGCTCGCGAAATCGTCGATGATGCGCGAGATGAACTGCCGCGTCTGGTCCACATTGTGGGCCTGTGCGCGCAAATGTTCGTACATCACGCTGTATTTCTGCACGTCGTTGGCCTTCTCCAGGTACAGGTCGCTCGTCACGCCCTCGATGTAGACGACGGTCGAGTCGGACGCGTCCGGGAATTCCAGAATGGCGTACTGGCCGTTGACGCCCGGGTGCGCTCCCATCGAGAAGGGCATCACCTGGACCGTGACGTGCGGCTTCTCCGACTGCTCTATCAAGTACTCCAGCTGCCGGATCATGAGCTGGGCATCACCCACGTGACGCCGCAGGGCCGCCTCGTCGATGACCGCCCAAAGCCGCAGCGGCCCGATCTCCGGATTGCTGTTGTCGGTCTCCCAGAGCCGCTTCTGGCGGTGCATTCGGACCTGTACGCGCTTCTCCACGTCGGTCGGAGCGGTCTCCGGCCATGCGCCCCGGACGAGCGACTGGGCGTACTCCGGGGTCTGGAGCAGCCCCGGCACCACCAAGGGCTCGTAGGTGCGCAGGCTGGCGGCGTCCGTTTCCAGGCCGATGTAGACGCTGTACGGGATGTCGCCGAAGGCGTGCCACCAACCTTGCTGGCGGGAGTCCTTGGCCATCTGCATGAGGGAGTCGACGAGCCGCCGGTCCTCGACCTCGTAGACGTCGCACAGATCGCGGACGTCGCGCTGGCTGATGGAGCGTCGGCCGTTCTCCAGTCGGCTGATCTTGGACTGGGAGACGAGCAGGCGCTCTGCGACCTGTTCGGCCGTCATGCCCTTGTCCTCGCGGAGCTTGCGCAACTCCATGCCCAGTCGGCGGCGTCGGACGGTGGGATTGACATTGGACGCCACGTGAACGGCACCTCCGCCTTCTTCTCTCGCTGTCTCTCTGCGTGCCTGCTGGTGAGCAGACTGCCACCGAAGCGTGCGGCCTCGCTGGGGAACGGCCCGGATGGGGTCCGGAACGGGCTGTCCGGATCGGGTTGCCGGCACCGGGCCGCCGGAATCGGGTTCCCGGGATCGGGCCTCCGGGACCGGGTTGCCGGGACCGGGTTGCCGGGACCGGGTTGCCGGGACCGGGCCGCAACGCAAACGCGCGGGGCGGCGGGGCCGGCGTACCGGCCTCGCCACCCCGCGCGCTGGCGGCTCCCGGACCGGGTCTGAGGGACGCCGGCCACGGCAGTGGCGTTACGTGTGCTGCGCGTGCTGCCTGTCGTGCTGGTACTGGTACCGCAGCTCGCGCTTGTCCTCGTGCTCGTACTGCGTGTCCGACCCGTACTGCGTGCCCGGCCGGCGGTTCAGTGCGCGGCCGCGCGGGCCATCGCTCCGGTCCGTCGCGGTTGCAGCGGAACGGCCGTGGCCGTCGCCCGGGTGGGCTGGGCCGGTGCCCGGTCGCGGCGCGGCTGTGCGGCCACGCCGTTCTGGACGTCCATGACGGCGTGCGCCACCAGTCCGCCCATCGGGTCGTGCCGGATCAGGTCCCGCAGTCGGGACCTGGACGACCGCCCCTCGTTGCCGGGGTACAGGTGCTTGCCGAGTCCGACCGCGTGGGCCAGGGCGGCAAGCGCCGCGGTCCGCGGGTCCGGGGGTACACCGGTGCGGATCGCACTGTCCAGCCGGGCACGGATCTCCCGGCTGATCGCCGTGTCGGTCGCTTGGTAGCGAGTCGTCGGCAGCACCCCGCACATCTGGCCCGCGACGGCACTGACCATGCCGCAACGCTCCAAGTGAGCGAGGTACACCTGGCGGAGCCCCAGTCGGGGTCCGCCGATCCAGTGGACGGCCCGAACCGGGCTGCCGCGCCTGCGCAGCAGTTCCAGTGCGGAGTCCAGAGTCGGATCTCCTGTCGGCCGTGGCATCACCACGGCGATACGATCCCCATCAGGGGCTATCCGTCCTGCCAGAGCCAGCTCCACTAGCTGTGCCCCGGCCAGGCCGAGGTCGAGCGACTGCGGCTGCGCCGTGGTACCCGTGGCCGGGTCCAATGCGAGCAGCAGGAGCTCCTCCGGAATCGTTCTGCGGCTCTTGCCCATCCATGCCTCCCCGCGTGGATGAGTGACAGGGTGACGCCTCTCACATTCATCTGTCGAGAGTGCCTGCCTGCTTTGTGGGGGAACCGTCAGCTATGTCGTTCTCGTCTATCACGGGGGCGATGCACCCGAGACGGGACACTGTTAGACATTCGGACAGCCGGGCGTATGGCGATCGAGGAGGAACTGGTGGCGGGCGAGTCCCCCGACAAGTCGGTTGATGAAGGAGCGTCGGGGGCAGCGGAGTCCTCCGAGGGGCGTGACCCGAGGGTCTCGGTGTTCCGTCCGCGGGACCCCGAGGAGGGGTCCGCGGCACCCGATCCGCTGAGGGAAGCGGTGGCGGCGTGGGTCGCCACGGCGGAGTCCTCGCCCACCGGTGACGAGCCGGAGGAGGCGGCACCGGGCGCGCGGACCGAGGTCTTCGAGGCCCTGCCCGAAGCGGCGGCGGATTCCGGCCGGGATTCCGGTGCGGATTCCGTCCCGGCCTCCGGCGCGGATTCCGGAGCGCCTTCCGGTCCGCCTTCCGGTTCCGGTGCGGACCCGGGCTCGGGCTCCGGCTCGGACTCCGGCTCCGGCTCCGGCTCCAGCTCGGGCTCTGGTGCTGCCTCCGGCTCCGGCTCAAGTCCCGCTTCCGCTTCCGCTTCCGCGTCCGTGGGCGAGGGGTCCGCGGCTCGTGAGGCGGCTTCGGGCCGGCCCGTCGCGGCCGGGCCCGCCGCGCCGGTCGACAGCGAGCGCACCGCCGTGTTCCGTGCGGTGACGCCGCCGGTCGCCGATGCCCGGCCCGCGGCCGGTGACTCCCCGGTGGATTCCGCTTCCGGTCGTTCGAGCGCAGGCTCCGCCCCCGAGGGCGGCTCCGCCGCGCGTACGGGCGAGGGCCCTGCGGGTGCGTCCGGGAGCTCGGGCAAGCCTGTTCCGGTCGTTCCTACTGGTCAGGCGACTCCGCCCGCTCCGGCCGCGCCGGTCGACAGTGAGCGCACCGCCGTGTTCCGTGCCGTGGTGCCGCCGGTCGCGGATTCCCGGCCCGTGGCCGGTGGCCCCGGTGTGGGTTCCGCTTCCGGGCGTCCGGCCGCCGGTTCCGCCCCTGGGGGCGGCTCTGGCGCGCGTACGGGTGACGGCCCGGCGGGTGCTTCCGCGGGCTCCGGCAAGCCCGCGGCGGCCGCGCCCGCCGAGCCGGTCGACAGCGAGCGCACGGCCGTGTTCCGTGCCGTGAAGCCTCCGGTCGCCGACCGCGAACCCGGTTCCGCTTCCGGGCGCGTCGGGGGTCCGTCCGCCGCGCCGTCCGGTGCCGCCGACGGCCCTGGGCCGCGTACCGGTGCCGGGACCCCCGGGCGCCCGGCCGCCGACGAGCCCGCCGACAGCGAGCGCACCGCCGTCTTCCGCGCGGTGAAGCCCGCCGGCCAAGGTGCCGGCCAGGGCCCCGGCCAAGGCGCTGCTCCGGCCGCCGCTCAGGCCGCCGACGAGCCGGCCGACAGCGAGCGGACCGCCGTGTTCCGGGCCATCAAGCCCGGGGCCTCCCGGCCGGTCCCGCCCCACGCCGTCGGCGGGGAGCGGGCGAGCACCTTCGTACCGCTGCGGACCGATGACGGGTCGACGTCGAGGACGGCTTCGCCCGCCGCCCCCGGGCCGTATCCGCCGCCGCAGCCCAACCCGGCCGCGGCCCCGGCAGCGCCCGCCCCGGCCCAGGCCCAGGCTCCGGCACCCGCCCCGGCCCAGGCTCCGGCACCCGCCCCGGCCCCGGCCGCCGCGCGGGCGCCCCAGGTGCCCGCCGCGCAGTCGTCCGAGCGGACCACGCAGCAGCCGCTGCCGCCCAAGCCGCCGCTCGACATGCTGGCGGACCTCACCAACAACCCGCCCCCGCCGCCGAGCGCGACCCGGACCGCCGTGCGGCGGTTCAAGATCTACGCCCCGATCCTCGTGCTCCTGGCGGTCATCCTCGCCGTCGTCCAGCTCGTGCGCCCGCTGCCCGAGCCGACGCTCCAGATGACGGCGAAGACCTCGTACACCTTCGAGGGCGGGGCCCCGTCCCTCCCGTGGCCGAAGGAGGGCCAGGCGTACGTGGCCGCGGCCGGCCTCGGGCCCGTCGGCACCTTCGGCGAGCAGAAGCCCGTCGCGATCGGCAGCGTCGCGAAGGCGATGACGGCGTACGTCATCCTCAAGGACTTCCCCATGAAGAAGGGGGAGAAGGGCCAGATGATCCCCGTCGACAAGACGGCGGTCGACGACGGCAAGAAGGAGACCGAGGGCGAGTCCACGGTCAACAACTTGAAGGAGGGCGACAAGATCTCGCAGTACGACGCCCTCGCCGCGATCATGATCCCGTCCGCCAACAACGTCGCGCGGCTGCTAGCGCGCTGGGACGGCGGGCAGGAGGCGTTCGTCAAGAAGATGAACGCCACGGCCAAGGAACTCGGCATGACCAACACCACGTACACGGACCCCTCGGGTCTGGACGCGACGACGGTCAGCACCGCCGAGGACCAGGTCAAGCTCGGACTCAAGATCGTCGAGATGCCGGAGCTGATCGCGATCACCAAGCTGCCGAACTGGATCGACCCCTCCGGCAAGTCCTGGCGGAACTACAACGACCTGGTTCCCTTCAACGGCTCGCTGGGCATCAAGACCGGCTCCACCACGAAGGCCGGCGGCAATCTGCTCTTCGCGGCCGAGAAGAAGGTCGGCAAGACCAACCAGCTGATCGTGGGCGCGGTCCTCGGCCAGCACGGGGTGCCGATCCTCGGTACCGCGATCTCGGCCAGCAAGGACGTCATGCTGGCCACGCAGAAGGCGCTGACGGCCGCGAACATCGTCAAGAAGGGCGACGTCGTCGGCTACGTGGACGACGGCCTCGGCGGCCGCGTCCCGGTCGTGGCCACCGCGGACGTGGAGGCGGTCGGCTGGCCTTCCGTCACCGTCGAGGTCAAGCTGGGTGACGGCGCCGCCAAGATTCCGATGACCGCCAAGGCGGGCTCGGAGATCGGTGTGCTGACCGTCGGGTCGGGCGCCAGCCAGGTGAAGGTGCCGGTGGCGCTGCAGAGCGACCTCGCGGCGCCGGGCATCGGCAAGAAGCTGACGCGCGTCGGCTGACGGGAGCCGGCCGGCTGACTCGAGTCGGCTGACCCGAGTCGGCTGACGCCGGCTGGGAGTGACGCGCTCCGGCGCCCCGGGCAACCCCGGGGCGCCGGAGCGCGTCTACGAGCAGAGCGGGCCGGAGCGGATCGGACACCGGAGATTCATCGTGTCGTGTTGGGGAGTACGTCGGCGTGACCACCGCTGAGCGACAGACGCAGGACCGGGCGCAGGACCCGGCGCACGGCCCGGACGCGGCTCCGGCCTCGGACGCGGCTCCGGCTCCGGCCTCGGGCCCGGGCTCCGGCCCGGTTGTTGCGGCCCCGGCGGCCCCGGCGGCCTCCGGCGAGACCGAGGCCGGGGCCGCCGCCGGCCCCCTGCGCCGTGCCTTCGGGCCGGCCCTCGGGTGGGCGCGGCTGCATCCCGTGGCCGTCGCCACCGGGCTGGCCGCGCTGCTGCACCTGGTCTGGTTCTTCGCCGTCGCCAACAGCGGCGGCGACCTCGCCGCGCAGGACGCCTGGGCCGAGTTCGTGGGCCGCCATCCCGACTCGGCGTACAACCTCGCCTGGTACGGCGGGATGCACCCGGTCTCGTACAGCGTGGTCTCGCCGTACGTGATGTACATGATCGGCGTCCGCACCACGATCATGATCGCCGGTACGGTCTCGGCCGGGCTGCTGGCGATGATCCTGACCCGCTGCCGCGGCGCCGTGCGCGAGCCGCTGTGGCCCGCGCTGGCCGGGGTGTACGGGCTGCTGTGCAACGCCGTGTCGGGCCGGGTCACCTTCGGGCTCGGCGTGATGTTCGCGCTCGGGGCCGTCGCCGCGGTCTTCTGCTGGCCCCGCAAATGGGCCGAGCGGCGCTGGGCGAAGGCCGCCGCGGCGGCTCCGCTCGCGGCGCTCGCCACCGCCTCCAGCCCGGTCGCCGGGCTGTTCCTCGGGCTGATCGCGGCCGCGCTGTTCCTGAACGGCCGGCGCCCGGGCGCGTACGCGCTGGGGCTGGCCCCGGCGGCGGTGGTCGGGCTGTCGTCGTGGCTGTTCCCGTTCTCGGGGACGCAGCCGATGAAGCTGATCTCGGCGGCGCTTCCGTTCGGCTGCGCGCTGGCCGCGCTGTTCCTCGTACCGAAGGGCTGGAAGACGGTCCGGACCGCGTCCGCGATCTACGCCCTCGGGGTGGCCCTGACCTGGGCGATCGACTCGCAGGTCGGGTCAAACGTGACCCGGCTGGCGATGCTGTTCGGCGGGGCGGTGCTGCTCGCGGCCCTCCCGTACGAGGCCGCGCGGGGCGGGGAGGCGTCGGCGGCGTCTCCGGGGTTTCCGGCGTCTCCGGGGTCTCCGGCGTCTCCGGCGAGGCGCAGGCTGCTTCGGGGGCGCACGCGGCGCTGGTACGGGCTGGTGCTCGCCCTCGTCGGCGTGACCGCCTGGATCACCGTCAACAGCGTCACCGACATCGTCCGCACCACCCCGCTGGCCTCCTGGAGCCGGGAGCTGGCCCCGCTGGTGGACCAGCTGCAGAAGGCGAACGCCGACCGCGGCCGCGTCGAGGTGGTCCCGGCCAGCAGCCACCGGGAATCCTCCGCCTTCCCCGCGTACGTGAACCTCGCGCGCGGCTGGAACCGGCAGGCCGACCTGGAGCGGAACCCGCTCTTCTACGACGACACCCTGACGGCCGACAGCTACCGCGAGTGGCTGGACCGCTGGGCCGTGCACTACGTCGTGCTGCCCGCCGACAACCCCGACGAGGGCGGGCGCGACGAGGCGAAGCTGGTGCGCGAGGGGCTCCCGTACCTCCAGCAGGTGTGGGGCGACGCGAACTGGCAGCTCTTCAAGGTGGTGAACCCGACGGACCTGGTCGCGGGCCCCGCGACGGTGGTGCGGGCGAGCGCCGACCAGCTCGTCATCGACGTGAAGCAGGCCGGGCGGGTGCTGGTGCGGATCCCGCATTCGCCGTGGCTGGGGTTGGTGGACGGCGAGGGCAGGCCGGTGGCGCCGCCGCAGGAGACGGCGGAATCGAAGAGGGCGGCGGAGTCGAAGAAGACGGCGGATCCGAAGAGGACGGGGGCGTCGAAGGAGCCCGAGGCCTCCGCGGAGCCGAAGGGCAAGCAGTACGAGAACACGGCCGGCTGCCTGTTCTCGGCGGTCCCGGACGCCACCGGAGACGTGTGGACGGAGCTGCTGGCGCCGGCGCCGGGGGAGTACCGGGTGGCGGCGAAGTACCAGCTGCCGCGGGGGACGCCGTGTCCGGAGGAACTGATCGTGGAGGTGCTCGGTACGCCGGAGCGCCCGACGCCGCAGGGGCCTTGATCCACCATTCTTTACGCCCCGTCCGGGTGCATTGGTACGTATATCTGCATACGATCCCAGTAGTCCGATTGGATGCCCCGAGTCTTGAGCGTTGAGTGTTGAGGGAGTGACGACGGGATGAGCAAAGAGCAGAAGCAGGACTTCCAGGCGGTTGTCGCGAAGGCGGTGGAGGCGACCCGCCTCCCGCGCGCCGCACAGGCGCACGGCTTCGACGGTCCCGTCCGGACCAAGGTCAAGGGCGGGGCGCACACGAAGGCGGAGCTCAAGCGGGCGGGAACCCCGCAGGGCGACCGCATCGGCGAGCGCAGCAGGGGTCTGAGCTGAGGCAGGCCGTCGTCGTCGCGAAGGCCCTCCCGGTCCATGGCCGGGAGGGCCTTCGCACGCCTTAACGCCTTCGCGGGCGGCTGTCCGGACAACCGTTACGTGACCGATGGACGGCCAGAACACGCCCCCCGTAACGTCGTCTCCGTCGCCGGGGCAAACCACTCGAGCACTTGAGCACTCGACCACTTGAAAGAGTGCCGCGCCCGACCCGAGACCACAGGCGACGCCGACCCGAGGGGAACCACCCGTGCGCGCCACCTTCCGCACCGCAGCCGCAGCCGTCGCCGCCGCCGGGGCCGTGACCGCCCTGGCCCTGCCGGCCGCCCAGGCCTTCGAGACGGAAGCGCCGGCCCCCACGGACATCTCGGCCACGACGGCCACCGCTGACGGCTCCGGCGAGGGCCCGCTTCTCATCGCGGGCGGCGTCGGCCTGGCGGCCGTGGGCGCGGCGGGCCTGGGCTTCTCGATGCTCCGCCGCCACCGCGCGGACCGCTGACCCCCGCCCGACGCCCGCGCACGATTACACGTGTAATCAGGACTGTAGCGATGCGCTCCCACCCACCACAAGCCCCCCGCCTGCGGACTTCCCGGAAGGGCGGGGGAGTGCGTCCCGGGTCCAGCGGCCCGGGCGTCTGAGGGGGCCGGGACGGGGTAGTCGCCGAAGACCCGCACCACCCGTACAACAGGAACCGGAAGAGGACGAGATGACGGAACACGAGAAGTCCCGGCGCCGCCCGCGCACGACCCCGTCCGAAGCGGTGGGGGAGAGCGGGGACCGCGAGGCCCGGCAGCAGGCGGACGACGCCGTCGTACGGCGCCCTGGCGAGGGCCGGGGCGACACGGATGCCGGAGGCCATCAGGCCAAACGGCAGCGCCCGGGCATCGGCCGCGAGGAGCAGGCCGGCCCGGACCGCCCGAGGCCGACGGGCGGTGGAGACCGCTGAGAACCCCGCCCGGACCGCTCCGCTCACCCGCTGCCGGGCGGCGGCGCGGGCGGTTCCCGCCCCGCGGGGGGTTTCGGGGACGGGATCCGGGCAAGGCGCGCCGCATGGTGCGAATCGGGTACACGATGATGACCGAGCAGGCCGGACCGCGTGAGCTGGTGTCCCACGTGGTGGGAGCGGAGGAGGCCGGATTCGACTTCTCCGTCACCTCCGACCACTACTCCCCCTGGCTGGAGTCCCAGGGCCACTCGCCCTATGCCTGGAGCGTCCTGGGCGCGGCCGCGCAGGCCACGTCCCGGATCCCGCTGATGACGTACGTGACCTGTCCGACCTTCCGCTACCACCCCGCGGTCGTCGCGCAGAAGGCGGCGACGATGCAGATCCTGTCCGAGGGGCGCTTCCGCTTGGGGCTGGGCTCGGGGGAGCATCTGAACGAACATGTCGTGGGGGCCGGCTGGCCGGCCGCCCACGTGCGGCTGGACATGCTCGAAGAGGCCGTGGACATCATCCGGCACCTGTTCTCCGGGGAGAGCGTGAGCCACCACGGCGCCCACTACGACATCGAGAACGCCACGCTCTGGGACCTCCCCGACGAGCCGCCTCCGATCGGGATCGCGGTCTCCGGGCCCCGCTCCTGCGAGCTCGCCGGCCGGTACGGCGATCTCGCGATCGCCACGGAGCCCAAACGGCAGCTCCTGGCCCGGTTCGACGAGCACGGCGGCGCGGGCAAGCCGCGCGTGGGCCAGCTGGCGGTCTGCTACGACACCGACCGCGAGGCGGCGGTCGCCCGCGCCCACGACCAGTTCCGCTGGTCCCTCGGCGGCTGGAAGGTCAATGCCGAACTCCCCGGTCCCGTCGGCTTCGACCAGGCCTCCCGGCACGTCCGGCCCGCGGACATCGCCGAGGCCGTCCCGTGCGGTGACGACGTCGAGGCGTTCACCGAAGCGGTGCGCCGGTACGCGGAAGCCGGGTTCACCGAAGTCGCCCTCGTCCAGATCGGCGGGGACCACCAGCGGCCCTTCCTGGAATGGGCCGAGGCCAAACTCCTGCCCGCCCTGCGGGGCGAACTCTCACCCGGATGATCCCGGGGAGGCGGCCGAGCCCTCCCCCGGCCGGATGATCGTGACCCCGCCGCCCGGGGCCGTGCCCATCGCGGCCAGGGCGGCCGGAGCCGCGTCGAGCGGGATCACGGCCGTGACCAGCAGGTCCGGGCGCAAGGCCCCGGAGCGGACCAGCTCCATCATCGGGGGGTACGCGTGCGCCGCCATCCCGTGGCTGCCCAGGACCTCCAGCTCCCAGCCGATGACCCGCTCCATCGGCAGCGCCGCGGTTCCCCCGGCCGCCGGCAGCAGTCCGACCTGGACGTGCCGCCCGCGCCTGCGCAGCCCGGCCACCGAAGCCGCCGCCGTCACCGGTGAGCAGGGCGTCCAGCGACAGGTGGGCGCCGCCGCCCGTCAACTCCCGGACGGCCTCGGCAGCATCGCCCCGGGAGGGAGCCACGCCGTGCGCGGCGCCGAACCGCCGCGCCAGCTCCAGCGCCCCGGGAGCCGTGTCCACGGCCACCACCCGGGCCCCCGCGGCCACCGCGACCATCACGGCGGACAGCCCCACGCCGCCGCAGCCGTGCACGGCGACCCATTCGCCCGGCGCCGCCCGCCCCCGGGCGACCACCGCACGGAACGCCGTCGCGAACCGGCAGCCCAGCCCCGCCGCCGTGTCGAAGGACAACTCCCGCGGCACGGCGACCAGGTTCACATCGGCGTGCTCCAGCGCCACGAACTCGGCGAAGGACCCCCAGTGGGTGAACCCGGGCTGCGTCTGGCGGACGCACACCTGGTGCTGGCCGGCGGCGCACTCGGCGCAGCTCCCGCACGCGCAGACGAAGGGGACCGTGACGCGGTCCCCGGCACGCCAGCGGGTGACCCCGGATCCCACCGCCTCCACCACGCCGGCCAGTTCGTGCCCGGGTACGTGCGGCAGCACGATGTCCGGGTCGTGCCCCATCCACCCGTGCCAGTCGCTGCGGCACAGCCCGGTCGCCTCGACCCGTACCACCACTCCGCCGGCGGCCGGGGCCGGATCGGCCACCTCCCGTACCTCGGCCCGCTCCCCGTACCGCTCGAACACCACCGCGCGCACGCCCACCGCCTCCGCTCGTCCCGCTCGCTTGTCCGGCCCGGTCCCGGATGGGAAGCTGCCGGGACCACCACACCATCAGGGGGAAACCATGACCCGCAAGCGCGCGGCGGCCGCCGCCGTATCCGTACTGCTCGCCCTCACCGTCACCGCGCTCGGCGCGAGTTCGCAGGCCTACGCCGCCGCGGGCGACAAGAAGGTGGAGGTCATCAAGTAGGCGCCCGCGATCAGCCGGCCGGGCGCCCCGCCCGCTTCAGGGCCAGCTCCGCCAGGGCCTCGGGGGCGCCCGGCTGTTCGCGGATGCCGGGGAAGGCGTTGACGTCCACGATCAGCGGGGAGCCGTCGGCGGTGGCGATGAGGTCCACGCCGTAGACGTCCAGGGAGAACACCTCGCCGACCCGGAGGGTCAGTTCGGCCCAGCCCGCCGGGATCCGAGGCAGCGGCAGGGTCGGGCCGCGGCCCTCGGGGGAGAGTTCGGAGCGGCGCAGGGCGGCGAAGACCCGGTCGCCGATCGCCCAGAGCTTGTGGTCCCAGCCGCTGTTCGGGGCGAAGTCCTGGACCACCACCGGCTCGTCGGGCCACGTGCCCGCCAGCTCCTTGAGCGCCGCCGCCCCCTCGACCAGGGCGACGAGGTCCCGCCGCCGGCTGTGCCGGCTCTTGACGACCACGGGGGCGGACAGCGAAGCGCCGTCCGCCCACCGCGCGAGCGTGCCGAAGGTACGGGTTCCCGCGAACGGCAGTCCGGCCCGTACGGCGAGCTCCGCCATCAGCGTCCGGTCCTGGCAGAGCGTGGTCGCCGCGGCCGAGTTGACCACGGGAGCCCCGAGCCCTTCCAGGCGCCGGGCCAGGTCCAGCGCGTGCGGGGTGTGCGCCTTGAGCAGGTAGACGTCGGCCGGCGCCGGGTCGCCGGGGTCCGGCGCGCCGGGATCCAGCGGCTCCACGACGTGTCCGGCGACCCGCAGCAGCCCGGCGGCCGCCGACAGCAGCGGATGCCCGGGGTTGTCCGTGATCAGGCCGATCCTCATCAGGCGTCCCCCACCGTGGCGGCGGCGGACCGCGCGGCGGCGGACCGCGCGGAGGTGACGGCCGTGGCCGCTGTGGCAGCCGTGGCCTGGGCCGGGATCGAGACGGGCGGTCCGGCGGGCCGCGGGAGCCCGGCGCCCGAGCCGGCCCGCGCGAGGCCCAGGACCGCACGGGCCACCCGGGCGGCGGCGTCCGGCACCTGACGGAAGCTCGGGAAGTCGTTCACGTCGACGACCACCGGCCCGTCCGGGCCCAGCAGCACGTCCACCCCGTACAGGTCGAGCCCGTACACCTCCCCGACCCGGGCGCCGATGGCCGCGATCTCGGCGGACAGCGGGACGCGCCGCTCCGGGACCGGGCTGTCCGGGTGCAGCGGGGAGCGGCGCTCGGTGGCGAAGAGCTCGCCGCCGACCGCGTACACCTTGATGTCGGTGCCCGAGTTCGGCACGTACGGCTGGGCGATGAGCATCCCCTCGCCCGCCAGTTCGGGGAGCATCGCGGCGAGCCGCTCCGGCGAGGACACCAGGTGCACGGCGCGCCCCGAGCTGCCGTCGGCGGGCTTGACGACCAGCGGGTACTCCGATTCCGGGATCTCGGCCAGCAGTTCCGGCCGGGCCGCGGCGTACGTCGGCGGCAGCGGCAGTCCCCGCCCGCGCCCGATGGCGGCGGCCAGTGCCTTGTCCCGTACGCCCCGGATCGCGCGGGCGTCGTTGACCGTGGTCATCCCGGCCGCGGCGGCGGCTTCGAGCAGGGTCAGCCCCGGCCCGCCCGACACGGTCTTGAGCACCCAGGCGTCATGGGCCCCGGCGTCCACCACCTCGCTCATCCGCAGCAGTGAACCGCCGGGCCGCAGCACATCCACCCGATGGCCCCAGGCGGACAGTTGCCGGACCACCTCGTTCGGCATTCCGTCATGGCGGTAGTGCTCCTCCACCAGGAAGCAGAGCCTCATGGACCTTCCCCATATTCCCCGGACGTCCGCCGATCCCGTCCGGCGAGTTGTGACGTCACAGGATGTCATGGACCGCAATGTGATGATCGGTCCGTGTCCGCCGGGGCGTGGACCGGGGCCCGGCCCGGTCTCAGGCCTGCGTGGTCGCCGAGAACGCCGCGTCCCGGACCTCCGCCTCCGGGTGCCGGCGCAGTTCCCGCAGCAGCTCCCGCCACGGCGCCGGCCAGCCGTGCAGGCGGCCGACGGCGGCGGTGAGGGCGGCGGCGAACAGCCCGGCCTCCGCCGTGCCGTCGGCCGCGAGGCCGCGCGTGGTTTCCAGGACCGACGCGGGATCCGGCAGCAGGTCGCCGTGGCCGTACCGGGTCGTGAGGCGGGAGGCCGTCGCACGGGCCAGCCCCGGCCGGCCGCGCAGGGCGGCGACCAGCTCGTGCAGCGCCGCCCGCTGCCGGGCCGGGTCCGCGGGATCCGCCCGCAGGTCGACCGCGCGCAGCAGCAGGTTCACCCGGGCCTCGGCCAGCAGGGGTTCGCCGGCCAGTTGGCGCAGCACCGCCTCGCGCGCGGCCGGCCGGTCGCCCAGCGGCTGGGCCGCCAGCTGTCGCAGCCTGCGCAGGGCCGGCCGGTCGAGGTCCGGCTCCGCGTCCGGCTCCTCGCCGGCCCGCACGATGTCCAGCAGCTCGGCCACGGCCCGGTGGAACGGGCTGCCGGGCTCGGCGCCGCCCACGGGGTGGGGCAGCGTGGAGGCCGCGATCTGCGCGAGGGCCGACACGGCGTGGTGCGCAGCGCCGCGCGGCGTGAGGTCGCAGACCGCCAGCCGCAGGGTCTCCGCGGGTTCGGGGTCGTACGCCGCCCACTTCGGCAGGCTCAGGTGGTGGTGCGGGGCGATCCCCGCCGCGGCCCCGTCGCGCACTCCCGTCGCCGCCGCCACCAGCCGGGCGAAGCGCGGGCGGTGCTCCGCGCGCACGGTGAGCGGAGCGGTGTCGAGGAGGGCGGCCCGGCTGTCCGGGGATCCTGCGGCGGCGGCCTCCAGGAGCTCCCAGGCGGCCTCGGCGGGCAGCAGCCCGAGGGCGAGCCGCATGGCGACGGCCTTGAGGTCGGGATGGCTCGCGGGGTCGCGCCCGATCCGGCCCATCAGCGCGACGGCGAGCGCCGGCGGCAGCAGCCGGGCGGCGAGCCGGGCGGCCTCCTTGCGGCTGGTGACCTTGACTTCCCGGCCGGGGTCGAGCAGTTCCGTGATCCGATGTGCGAGCGCCGAGGGCGCGGTGGCGGCCGCCGCCCGGCCGGCTGCGTACACCGCGACCCGGGCCCGGTCGCCGCCGGAGTGCGCGAGCAGCTCGTCCAGGACGGCGGCGGGCTCCACGGTCCGGGCGGCCGCCGCGAGCGCGGCCTCGGCCAGCACGGTGTTCTCGGAGCTCGTGAACTCCCGTATGAGTGCAAGCCCGTGGTCGGGGATCTGAGCGGCTTCGCGGATCGCCGACGTCCGCTCGTACAGCGTCGCGGACTCGTCCCGGACGGCCGCCGCCGTGAGGCGGGCCGCCGCTTCCTGCTGGCGCGGCAGCCAGCGGGAGGCGTGGGTGAGGACCGGCAGCGGCCGGGCGGAGTCCTCGCGCAGGAACCGCCCGGACGGCGGCTGCCCGGTGAGCAGCACGTCCAGCAGGTCGCTGCGGCGCGCCGACAGGACCTCGCGTACGGACTTCAGCGCGGCCGCCGAGGGCTCCCGGGCCAGCAGGGCGACCGCCCGCTCCTCGCGCGTGGCGGGGTCGTCCAGCCAGACGTTCGCGAGGTGGGGGGCCGATTCGTCCTCGCACCGCTCCAGCGCGTCGGTGATCATCGGCTCGAGTCCGGGCACCAGGGCGCGGTCGTTGTCGACGAAGTGGGCCAGCTTGAGAAGGGGGACGAAGTCGCCCTTCCCCGCGGCGGTTTCGGCCCACGGGCGCAGCACCGAGAACACCCGGTCCCGCCGGTCCTGCCGCGCCGGCCAGTCCCGCCCGCCGAGCATGGCCCCGCCGGTGCGGTCGACGAGGAGGCACAGGGCGCGCAGGGCCCAGTCGACGAGATCGGCGCCCGCGGCGGGGTCGTCGAGCACGGCGAGCAGCAGGCCGCGCACGGCGTTGCGGGTGGCGTAGGAGGAGTCCCGGGCCTGGAGGGCGTCCAGGGCGATCGCGGCCAGGTGGCCAGGGGTCGAAGGGGAGCGCAGCAGGCCGACGGGCAGTCGCACCAGGCCTTCGAGCACGGCGGACCGCACGGGATCGCGGTCGTTGCGCAGCCGGCCCGCGATCAGGGCGAGCACCTCGGCCACCGCTTCGGGGTCGCCGGAGTCGGCCGCGTTGGCGACGAGCAGCACCCAGGCGTCCGCGCGCCGGTCGGCGTCGGAGCCGCCGCAGGCGGCCAGGATCTCGGCGCGGACCTCGGCCACCGGGAGGTGGGCCAGCGAGGGGGGCAGCGCGCCGGGCAGGGGCCGGCCGGTGGTCCGTTCGCGGGCCACGGCGGGCCGTGCTTCGGTGTACCGCCGCGGAGGCGGGAGGAGCGGAAGCAGCGGGGCGGCCAGGTTCCACGTGGCGGGTGTGAGGTCCTGCGTCACCGCGTCGTGGAAGGCTTCGCGGCGCGCCGGCGGCAGTGCCTCGAACAGCGCGGCCAGGTGCTCGGGACTGCGCAGCCAGCGCCGCCCGAGCACGGGCAGCGAGGGCGGGTCGGCCCGTACGAGCCTGCGCAGGAGGGAGGGCGCCGGAGCGGGTTCGTACCGCGGCTGCCGGCGCGCCGGATCGGCGAGCCCCCGTACGAGGCGTTCGGCGTCGGCGCGGGCGGGCAGGCCGAGCCGGTCGCGCACCTCGCGCTGCGGGGTGGTGGGCCCGTACCGCTCCAGCAGGCCGAGCACGCGCAGCGGTTCGGCGGGCGCGGCGGCGGCCGGCCCGGAGGAGCGGCGCGCCCACCAGGAGTCCCGCAGCCCGTCGGGGAGCCCGGCGAGCTCGGCTTCGGCGTTGTCGAGCACCGGCCCGGGATGGCGCCGGGCCAGCCGGGTCCAGTCGCCGACGGCGTCCGCGAGCCCGGGCAGCAGCCGGGCCACGGTCTCGGGCCCGCAGGCGGGCAGCAGGGCCGCGGCCTCGTGGTCGCCCCACCGGGCCCGCAGCCGGGGGAGGAGGGCTTCGGCGAGCGCCCTGCGTCCGCCGCGCCGGACGGTCCGGGACAGCTGCCCGCGGACCTCGGCGGAGGCGTCCTCGTAGGCCGCGATGATCGCCTCGTCGGGCACGAGCGGGGTCCGGGCGGCCCGCAGGGCGTAGCCGCGGACCACCGGGTCGGGGTCGGTGAGCCGCGCGCACAGGTACTGCGTCCGCCGGCCGGCGAAGGCGGCGAGCGCCGCCAGCCGCCGCTCGTAGCGGCCCCGTCCGTTCAGCTCCTCCAGTACGGGGTCGAGCTCGCCTGCGGCCGCGAGATCGCGGGCGGTGGTGGCGGCGAGGCGGAGCCGGGCCCGGTGCGGAAGCGGTTCGAGAGCGGTGAGCAGTTGTTCGGTGGTGCGTGACATCGGGTCAGTGTGGTGGGCGGAGCGGGCGGGTCACAACAGGTTTCGGACCCGGTGGGGACCGGGGCGCGCTCGAACTTCCGTGCACTCAAATCGCTACAGAATGACCCTTAGCGGCCATCCACCATGTGAAAACTTGTCAGGAGCTGTCCAAAAGGATCAACAACTCTCCTATAGTGATGCCTCGTTGCCAGGAACCTTCTCCTCCATTTACGCCCGGTATGAGGCTTTGATTGATGACGGCGTCGCCCTCCCCCCTTCGCCCCTCCGCGCTGGCCCTGCTGATCACAGCAGCTGCCGGCGGCGCGCTCACCACGGCGGCGGTGGCCGCGGCCCCGTCGTCCATCGGCGCTCCCCTCGCCTGGTTCTCCGGCGCGGGCGTCCTGCTCCTCTCGGTCGCGGCCTTCGCCGTGACCTGGTCCACGCGCACCGCGCGGATCCAGCGCGGCCGCATCACCGGCCTCGGCGCCGAACTCGCCGCCCGTGACGGACACATCGCCCGGCTGCTCGCCGACGCGGCCCGTGACGCGGCCGCGCGCACGGCCGAACGCGCCCGGCTGGCCGCCGACCACGCGGCCGTGCTGGAGCGGCTCGTCGGCGCGCACACCGCCGAAGCCGACGGCCTCTCGATCGCGCACGCGGCCGAACTCGACAGCCTCGCCGCGGCCCAGAACGCCTCCCGCGAACGGCTCGGCATCGCACTGCGCCGCGCCGAGTCGGGCCGGGCCGCCGCCATGGCCGCCGCGGCGAACGCCGCCGGCCGGATGCAGGCCCTGGCCACCGGCATGCTCGCCGACCTCCGCGAGATGGAGCACCGGCACGCCGACGAGGACGTCCTGACCGACCTGCTCCACCTCGACCACCGCACCGCCCAGGCCGGCCGCCTCGCGGACTCCATCGCCGTGCTGACCGGGGCCCGTTCGGGCCGCCGCTGGGCCAAACCGATCGTCATGGAGTCGATCCTGCGCGGGGCCATGGGCCGCATCGGCGGCTACCAGCGGGTCCGGCTGCACTCCACCAGCGACGCCGCCGTCGCCGGACACGCCGCCGAGGGCGTCATGCACGCGCTGGCGGAACTCCTCGACAACGCCGCGAACTTCTCCCCGCCGACCGCCGAAGTCCACGTCTACGTGGAGGAGGTGCCGTCCGGGATCATCATCACCGTCGAGGACAGCGGCCTCGTCATGAGCGAGGTCCAGCTGCGCCGCGCCGAACAGGCCGTGAGCGCCGAGTCCTTGGACCTCGCCGGACTGTCCGGGACCCGGCTCGGACTCGCGGTCGTCGGCCGGCTCGCCCGCAAGCACGGGCTGACCGTCTCCTTCCGGCCCTCCGCGCGCGGCGGCACGGGCGCGCTGATGATGCTCCCGCAGGAGCTGATCAGCCGCGCGGCCGCCGAAGTCCCGGCGCCGCCGCTCGCGATCCCGGCGCAGCCGTCCGGGCACCGGGCGATCGAGGCTCCCGCCGCGCCCCGTGCGCACACCGAGCCCGAGGCCGTCCACAACACCGCCGCCGGGCTGGCGGGCGCCGCCCGCGCGAAGGACCGTACGCCGGACACGGACGGCGCCGGACCCGAGGACGCGGCCACCGGCGAGCACCCCGAGTCCGGCGACGGAGCCCTGCCCCAGCGCCGCCGCGGCCGGACCCCGGCCGCCGCCCACCCCGAGGGACCGGACGCCGCCGGCGCGCAGGCCCGTACCGCGGCCGCGCCCGCCGGGGCCTCCCGATCCGCCGCGCGCTTCGGCAGCTTCCGCCAGGCCGTCCGCGGCGCCGGGGCCCCCGGCCCCGCCGGCGGGGCCGAGGACGAGCAGCAGCCCGCGCACACCCCAGACCCGGAAGGCAACACGCGATCATGACCGGCTTCACCACCGACGAGACGCTCAACTGGCTCCTGGAAGGCCTCCTCGAGCGCACACCGGGGGCCCGCCACGCCCTCGTGCTCTCCCGCGACGGCCTCAAGCTGTGCCGCACGCCCGAGCTCTCCGTCGACCAGGCCGACCAGCTCGCCGCGATCGCCGCCGGCATCCAGAGCCTGTCCCACGGGGCGTCCATCGAGTTCGGCGACGGCACCGGCGGCGTCCGCTCGGCCATGGCCGAGTTCTACGGCGGCATCCTGTTCATCGTCGAAGCGGGCGAGGGAGCGCACCTCGCGCTCGTCGCCAACGAGGACGCCGACGCCGGCCTCGTCGGCCACAACATGTCCGAACTGGTCGAGCAGCTCGGCGAACACCTCATCGCCAGGCCCCGGGGATGAGCCGGGCCAGGCCGGGCCGGGACGATTCCCCGGACCGGCTCTACACCCTCACCGGTGGCCGCAGCCGATCCGGATCCGACGTCTTCGACCTGGTCACGCTCGTCGTCGCCGAATGCGATCCGGTGCCCGGCATGCAGTCCGAGCACGCGGCGATCCTGCGGATGTGCCGCTTCCCGGCGGCGGTCGTGGAGATCGCCGCCGAGCTCGGGCTGCCGGTGTCGATCGTGCGGATCCTGCTGGCCGACCTGCTCGGCACCGGCCGGATCAGCGCCCGCCACCCGCGTACCGCGAGCTCGGCTTACAGCCTTCCCGACCCCGACATCCTGGAGCAGGTGCTCGTTGGACTCCGCAATCTCTGACGCGACGATCCCCGACGCGGCGCCGACCCACACGTCCGAACCGCTCCGGCCGCGCGCCGCGCTGCGCAGCACCGCCGACAACGGACTGAAGATCGTCATCGTGGGCGGTTTCGGCGTCGGCAAGACCACGATGGTCCGCTCGGTCAGCGAGATCCGCCCGCTGAACACCGAAGAGACGATGACCAAGGCCGGCGAGGCGGTCGACGACGTCGACGGGATCGCCGGGGTCGCCGGGAAGAACGCCACCACCGTGGCCTTCGACTTCGGCCGCATCACCCTCGACGCCCACAACGTGCTCTACCTGTTCGGCGCCCCCGGCCAGGAGCGGTTCTGGTTCCTGTGGGACCGGCTCTTCTCCGGCACCCTCGGCGCCGTCGTCCTCGTCGACACCCGGCGCCTCGCCGACTCCTGGTACGCCATCGACCGGCTCGAACACCACGGCACGCCCTTCGTCGTGGCCTGCAACGACTTCGGCGGACCCGAGCACACCCCGGAGCAGATCCGCGCCGCCCTCGACCTCCCGGCCGCCGTCCCGCTGGTGTTCTGCGACGCGCGCTCCCGCGAGTCGAGCAAGCACGTCCTGATCTCCCTCGTCCAGCACCTCCAGACGGCCGCCCTGTCCCAGACCCCGGAGCAAGCGGGGTCGTCCGTCGGCGGCGTCAGACGTGTAACAGGGCCAGGCCCCGTGCCGTACGGCCCCACCGGCCGCCAGGGAGCCGGGCGCGCGTCCGCGCCGTCCGCCGAGACCGGTGTGCCCCGCGGCGCGGAGGCGTGCCCCGCTTCCCCGCGACCGCTTAGGCTCTCCCCGGGCGGACGCGCGGACCACGCCGGGAGCGGGGCCCACGCGAACCACCAGGCCAGGGCAGAGGCACGGGCAAGGCGACGTACGCGGGAGGCGGCGGGATGACAGTCCCGGGACGCAGGAGCAGTACCTTCAGCCGGCTGCTGCGCAGCGGCTTCACCGACCCCTCCGCCGCGGCCCGGCTCCTCGACACCGACGCGCTGGCCGCCGTACGCACCGATCCCGTGCTCCTCGACGCCCTCGGAGCCACCGCCGACCCCGACCTCGCCCTCCTCGGGCTGGTCCGGCTCGCCGAGGCGCAGACGGCCGACGAACTGCCCGTACTGCTCGACACCCTCGTCAGCGCCAAGCCCCTGCGCGACCGCCTCCTCGGCGTGCTCGGCGCCTCCGAAGCACTCGGCGACCACCTCGCCCGCCACCACCAGGACTGGCGGGCCCTCGTCACCTACGAGGCCGCCGACCTGCACCCGGGACTCCCCGAGTTCGAGAACGGACTGGCCGGCGCCCACAACCCCGTCGACCTGCGCGTCGCCTACCGCCGCTGCCTGCTCTCCATCGCCGCCCGCGACGTCTGCGGCACCACCGACGTGGCCCAGACCGCCGCCGAACTCGCCGACCTCGCCACCGCCACCCTGCGCGCCGCCCTGCGCATCGCGAGCGCCGCCGCCCCCGCCGACGCGGCCGCCTGCCGGCTCGCCGTCATCGCCATGGGCAAGTGCGGCGGCCACGAACTGAACTACGTGTCCGACGTCGACGTCATCTTCGTCGGGGACGCCGCCCCCGGCGCCGACGAGGGCAAGGCGGTCCAGGCCGCCACCCGCCTCGCCTCCCACCTCATGCGGATCTGCTCCGACACCACCGTCGAAGGCACCATCTGGCCCGTCGACGCCAACCTCCGCCCCGAGGGCAGAAACGGTCCGCTCGTCCGCACCCTCGCCTCCCACCTCGCCTACTACCAGCGCTGGGCCAAGACCTGGGAGTTCCAGGCCCTACTCAAGGCCCGCGCCGTCGCCGGCGACGAAACGCTCGGCGCCGAGTACGTCGAGGCCATAACCCCCCTCGTCTGGCAGGCCGCCGAGCGCGAGAACTTCGTCGCCGACGTCCAGAAGATGCGCCGCCGCGTCGTCGACAACATCCCCGCCGCCCAGGTCGACCGCGAACTCAAACTCGGCCCCGGCGGCCTGCGCGACGTCGAGTTCGCCGTCCAGCTCCTCCAGCTCGTCCACGGCCGCTCCGACGCCACCCTGCACTCCTCCAGCACCCTCGAAGCGCTCCACGCACTAGCCGCCGGCGGCTACGTCGGACGCGCCGACGCCGCCCAGCTCAACGACGCGTACCGCTTCCTGCGCGCCATGGAACACCGCATCCAGCTCTACCGGCTGCGCCGCACCCACCTCGTCCCCGAAGACGAGAACGACCTGCGGCGCCTGGGCCGCTCCATGGGCCTGCGCACCGAACCCGTCGCCGAGCTCAACAAGGCCTGGCGCCGCCACGCCTCCGTCGTCCGCCGCCTGCACGAGAAGCTCTTCTACCGCCCGCTCCTCGACGCCGTCGCCCAACTCGCCCCCGGCGAGACCCGGCTCTCCCCGCGCGCCGCCGGCCAGCGCCTCGAAGCCCTCGGGTACGCCGACCCGGCCGCCGCCCTGCGCCACCTCGAAGCCCTCGCCTCCGGCGTCACCCGCAAGGCCGCCATCCAGCGCACCCTGCTGCCCGTGCTCCTCGGCTGGTTCGCCGACTCCGCGGACCCGGACGCCGGCCTGCTCAACTTCCGCAAGGTCTCCGACGCGCTGGGCCGCACCCCCTGGTACCTGCGCCTGCTGCGCGACGAGGGCGCCGCCGCCGAGAACCTCGCCCGCGTCCTGTCCGCCGGCCGCCTCGCCCCCGACCTGCTCATGCGCGCCCCCGAAGCCGTGGCCCTGCTCGGCGACGCCGAAGGCCTGGTCCCCCGTACCCGCGAGGCCCTCGAACAGGAGGTGCTCGCCGCCGTCGGCCGCGCCGAGAACCCGGAGGCCGGCGTGGCCGCCGCCCGCGGAGTGCGCCGCCGCGAACTCTTCCGCACCACCGCCGCCGACATCATCGGCTCCTACGGTACGGAGGACAGCCCGGCCGAGGAGGACCACGGAGCCCTGGTCGACCGGGTCGGCGACGCCGTCTCCGACCTCACCGCCGTCACCGTCGCCGGAGCCCTGCGCGCCGCCGTCCGGGGCCACTGGGGCGACACCCTGCCCACCCGCTTCGCGATCATCGGAGTCGGACGCTTCGGCGGACACGAGCTCGGCTACGGCTCCGACGCCGACGTCCTGTTCGTCCACGAACCCCGCGAGGGCGTCGACGAACAGGAGGCCGCGAAAGCCGCCCAGCACGTCGTCTCCGAGATGCGCAGACTGCTCCAGCTGCCCACCGCGGACCCGCCGCTGCTCATCGACGCCGACCTGCGCCCCGAAGGCCGCTCCGGCCCGCTGGTGCGCACCATCCCCTCCTACGCCGCCTACTACCGCCGCTGGTCCCTGACCTGGGAGTCCCAGGCCCTGCTGCGCGCCGAGCCGATCGCGGGCGACGCCGAGCTCGGTGCCCGCTTCATCGAGCTCATCGATCCGCTGCGCTACCCGATGGAGGGTCTCGGCGAGGACGCCGTCCGCGAGATCCGGCGGCTGAAGGCCCGGATGGAATCCGAGCGCCTGCCCAGGGGCGCCGACCCGACCCTGCACGCCAAACTGGGGCGCGGCGGCCTCAGCGACGTCGAGTGGACCGTCCAGCTGATCCAGATGCGCCACGCCTGGGCCGAGCCCGGCCTGCGCACCACCCGGACCCGCCGGGCCCTGGCAGCCGCCCACGCGGCCGGCCTGATCCCCACCGAAGAGGCGCAGATCCTCGACGAGGCCTGGGTGCTGGCCACCCGCGTCCGCAACGCCGTGATGCTGGTCCGCGGCCGGGCCGGGGACAGCTTCCCCTCCGACGTCCGCGAACAGGCGGCGGTCGGCCGCTACCTCGGCTATGCGGAGGGCCGGGTCGGCGAGATGCTCGACGACTACCGCCGCATCACGCGCCGCGCGCGGGCGGTGGTGGACGAACTCTTCTACGGCGCGTAGGACCTCGCCGCCGACCCCTGTACGGCGGCGAGGTCCTACGGGCTCCGCCCGGCTCCCCGTTAAGGGATGGGCTTGTCGTAGGCCTGGTCCTGGTTGGAGTCGTAGATCCGCTTGCCCTGGGCGTCGTAGCCCTGGATGCGCGGGGCCTCGGTGACGGCGCGGTCCAGCATGCTGGTGGCGGCGAACCAGCCGTGGTCGAGGGCGGCTTCGACGCTGACGCTGCCGTAGCTGACGGTGACTCGGGCGACGCTGGAGTCGACGGTGCCGATGCTGCCCCAGCGGTAGGGCAGCTTCCACGGACCCTCGGAGCGCAGCCGCTGCAGGTGGAGCTTGCCCCCGTTCATGTCGGGGACGACCGCTCCGCGCTCGGGGTCCGCGTCCCTGCGGGAGGTGTTGATGCCGCTCACCCGGCCGTCCTTGATGGTGCAGATCAGCCGGGTCTGCGGGGGATTGTCCCTGACTGCGACTACGAAGTGGCCGTCCCCCGGGGAGTTGTCGTTGCCGGTGCTGCGGTGCGCGAGCAGGATCCGATAGTCGGTGGCCTTGCCCAGGTCCGTCCGCTGGAAACCCGACGAGCTGGAGTGCTCCCGGTCGTAGGCGAGGCACTGCTCCAGCCCGGCGGCCGCGTCCTGGAGGGTGATCCCGTCGGCGAGCTGCCCGGGAGTCGCGGGAGCGCCCGGCCCGGCGGGCGCCAGCGGGGCCGGCGCCGTCACGCTCGGTCCCGGGCCGCCGCCGGCCACGGACACCCGGTCCGCGGGCCCGCCGCCGCTGTTGCCGGTGAAGGCGAGGGTCGTGGCCGGTACGACGGCCAGCGCGACCAGGGCGGCCCCCGCCACCGCCAGCCTGCGCCGCCGCTCCGCGCGGCCCTGCCGGACGATCTCCGGATACGGCGCGGCGGCGGGACGTACGGCGTCCGCGCCCTGGGCCATCCAATCCCGCAGGTCGAGCTCGAACAAGTCGTCGTGCCGGTAACCCGGCTCGTTGCGCTGTCCGTTGCCCTGTCCGTTGCCCTGCCCGTTCACGCGGCCGCCCCCTCGTTCCTCGTCGCGATCCGGCTCAGTCCGGGCCAGGCGCGCAGTTTCGCCAGCGCCTTGGAGGCCTGGCTCTTGACGGTGCCCTGGGAGCACCCCAGGACGTCGGCGGTCTCGGCCTCGGAGAGGTCCTCCCAGTACCGCATGACCACCACCGCCCGCTGCCGGGTCGGCAGTTCGGCCAGCGCCTCCATCAGCACGTTGCGTTCGTCGGCCCACGCCACGCGGTGGTCGTGCACCGACGTGTCCGGCACGCGGTCCGTCAGGCGCTCGGCGACCCGGCGCTTGCGGAACCGGTCGCTGTTGCAGGTCACCAGCATCCGGCGGACGTACGCCTCCGGACTGTCCATGCGCGCCACGCGCCGCCACGACCGGTACGCCTTCGCGAGCGCGGCCTGGGTCACGTCCTCCGCGTCGTGCGGATCACCGGTCAACAGGTACGCGGTTCGCACCAGATGGGTCCAGCGTGCGGCGACGAACGACTGGAACTGAGCTTCTTCCTCGGCTTGCATCGGCACCTCCTTCGCCCCCTTGACCACCACCCGCCCGGATTCGGTTGCCCGGAAGCGCAATCGAATCCTCGCGGGTCGCCGACCGGGGGAGTCAGGCGGCCTTGGCCGCCGTGCAGGGGGCGCAGTGGCCGGGGGAGGCGGCGCGGAAGGCGCGATCGCAGTCGTCGCAGGTCTGGAACGGCAGGATCTCCCGGTCCTTCGGGGGCCGGACACCGACAGGGCGCTCCGAGAGGCGGGGCGGCCGCAACTCCCGGAGCCGGTACGCCAGCAGGGCCCCGGGCGACCGGATCGGCCCGTCCGGAAGGCAGCCCGCGAGGGTGGCGCTGGTGGCGGCGGGGCTCAGGCCGAGCTTCAGCCAGCCGGTCAGGCTGGGCGCGAGCCGCGCCACGTCGCGCTCCGAGAGCATCAGCCTCGGGTCGCGCAGCCGCAGGCGGGCGAGCAGCTCGGCGGCCTCCCGGTGTTCCTCGGGGAGGGGCCCTGCGGGTGCGGGTGCGGACAGGGACGCGAACGCGGTCCGGGACACGGTCTCGTGCCGGGACGTGGCCTCGGCCCGGCGGGCCACCGGCGCCGCCGGTGCGGGGCCGGGGTGGGAGCCGGAGCCGGGTCGGGGGCCCTGGCCGGGCCCGGGGGCCGGTTGGGAGCCGGGATCCAGACCGGCGCCGGGTCCGGGGTCCGGGTCGGAATCCGGGTCGGGGTCGGAATCCGGGTCGGCGTCCGGGCTTGAGTCCTCAGCCGGTACCCGTACCGGCAGCAGCACCGGAACGGGCGCCAACACCGGTGCCACGGCCGGGACTCGCTCCGGCGGGGCCGCCCGCAGGGCGAGCGGGACGTTGTACGACACCGTTCGGGTGATGACCTGCCCCGACGGGAGCCGCTCCCGGATCCGGGCCAGGTAGCCGTGCGCTTCCAGCTCGCGCAGGGCCGCCGCGATGCGGGTCTCGCCCTCGGAGAAGCGCGCCGACAGGGCCTTGATGGAGACCAGGGCGCCGGTGGGCAGGGACTGGATGTGGGTGGACAGGCCGATCGCGGTCAAACTCAGCTCGCGGTGCTGGGCGAGCCGGTTGCAGATCTTGACGTAGCGCTCGGCCTGGGGGTCTTGCTCGTGCATGACGCCGGGCCTCGGATTGCCGTACGGAGCGCGCAGCGGCGCGCTAAGCTGCTGTTCAGCCACGGGAAGCTCCACTTCCTGAGCGGTGAGGCCCTCGGCCGGGATGCCAGTCCCGTCGGGGGCCGTTCGCATGTCTGGGGTTGTCGAGGCTGAGCCTGCACCCTGAATTGGCATATGCGCCAGCCGGGTTGGGCTCATTCACCCGACCGAGTGAGCGCGGCCCGGGTTTGGTTGGGTTGGGTTATTTCCCCGGGTCTTTAAAGCGGTTTACGTCGTGCGCCACCGCTACGTCGTCCACCGGGTCGTGGATACCCAGATCCGGTGAACCGAGATGCGGTGTGCCGATTTCCGCCCAGACCGTTTTCAGTGGAACGGGCCCGACGGACACCCCCCAGCGGTCCGCCAGCGCCGCGACGAGTGCCATGCCTCGGCCGGACTCGGCGTCAAGGGACGGGAATTCGGCGGTGGACGGCGGCGCGCACTCGGCGCGGGTTTCGCTCACCTCGATACGGAGCGTGCCGCCCGAAGTGGAGATCCGGAGCCGGAACCCCCGTCCGGGGACCCGGCCGTGCGTGACGGCGTTGCTCGCGAGCTCGGCGACGACTTGGGCCGCGTCATGGAACGGAAGCCCCCAGTCCGCCAGTTGTGCGGCGGTGAGTTGCCGGGCGGCGCGGGCGCCGTGCGGGGTGGCGGGGAGCGTGGCGACGAAGGCGATTTCCTGATTCACGTGACTCAGCGTGGCGAGCCGTGCGTAACCTGAACAGGAATGAGGCCGCCCTGTACGGCGGTTGTCCAGGGCTGTCCCGCCCTGTCCCGCCTGTCCCTCGGGGGTGGAGATGAATGCAGACGGTGTCGACGAGTCGAGTGAATCGAGTTGGGAACTCGACCCGGAGGATGAAGCGGGGGCCGTTATCGCCACCGTGGGCCGCCAGTTGCAAATGTGGCGGGAGGCCGCCGGGCTCGACCGTGCGCAGTTCGGTAAGCGCCTGGGATACGGGCCGAACCTGATCTACAAGATCGAGCGCGGCGCGCGAATCCCGCGCCCGGAGTACTTGGACAAGGCGGACGAGATCCTCGGCGCGGGCGGCAAAATCGCCGCGATGAAGGACGACGTGGAAAAGGCCCGCTACCCCAAAAAGGTCCGGGCCCTGGCCAAGCTGGAGTCCGACGCGGTCGAGTTGGGCGCCTACGGGAACCACAACCTGCATGGTCTGCTCCAGACGGAGGAGCACGCGCGGGCGCTGTACGAGGTCCGGCGGCCGGCCTTCTCGCCGGACGTGGTGGACCGGTACGTCGCCGGCCGCATGGCCCGGCAGAAGATGTTCCACCGACAGCCGTCACCCGCCCTGACCTTCGTGCTGGAGCAAGTCACGCTGGAGCGGCCGATCGGCGGGCGGGCGGTACTCCGCAGGCAGTTGGAGCACCTGCTCGACATCGGGCAGCTGCGCAACGTAGAGATCCAGGTGATGCCGATGGACTGTGACGATCACGCGGGGATGGGCGGGCAGATCGACGTCCTGAAGCTCAAGGACGGTTCGACGATCGGGTACGTCGAGGCGCAGTTGATGAGCCGCCTGATCACCGACGCCAAGGACATCCAGATCCTCGAACTCCGGTATGGGATCATCCGGTCACAGGCTCTCAGCCCACGGCAGTCGAGGGCCTTCATCGAGAAAATGCTGGGGGATACATGAGCATCAAGCCCTCGACCGGCGGTCCTTCCGCACTGACCTGGGTCAAGAGCAGCTACAGCGCCAGCAGCAGCAACGACTGCGTCGAAGTCGCCTGGTTCAAGAGCAGCTACAGCGCCAGCGACAGCAACGACTGCGTCGAGGTGGCGATGCTGCCCGAGGCGATCCTCATCCGGGACTCCAAGGTCACGGATGGCCCCCGCCTCGCCGTCGGTCCGGTGGCCTGGACCGGGTTCGTGGGGTACGCGACCAGGCGTCGGTGACGTCACGCGCCGATGCGTACCAGCGCGAGGGTGATGTTGTCGGGGCCTCCGGCTTCGATGGCCGCCTTCCACAGCTCGTACGCCGCCTTGCCGTCGTCGTGCACCCGCAGCACGTCGTTGATGGCCTCGTCGGGCACCGGGTCGGTCAGCCCGTCGCTGCACACCAGGTAGCGATCGCCCATGGCCAGCGGGAGGGCCGCCACGTGGGGAGTGAGGACGTGGGGCCCGCGGCTTCCACCGAGTGTCTGCGTGACGACCGACGTGGTGCGGTGGCCCGGTAGCAGCGCCGGGCTGTCGTCCACGCTGACCTGGCGCAGCCCGTCCGGAGCCGCGTGGAACACCTTGCTGTCACCGACGTTGAACGACAGCAGCGACTCCGCCGTGACGAGGGCGCCGGCGACCGTGGTGCCCATGGCGGTCAGCTCCGGACGGCCGTCGGTGGCTGAGTACACCGCGCGATTGCAGAGGTTCAGCGCGTCCTCGATGGCTTCGACGCCGTCCAGCGAAGGGCCGAGCAGGGCGAGCTGGCGGACGACCAGCTCGCTGGCGACCTCGCCGGCCGGCTGCCCACCCAGCCCGTCGGCAACCGCGACGACGAGCGGCCTGCCGAGGGGGAACAGGAGCGTCTGGGGGCTCCGGGTCGTGGTCCCGCACAGCGTCCACGGTCCGACGACGAGGCTGTCCTCGTTCTGATCGCGAACCAGCCCGACATGACTCAGGGCGGTCACGGCTATGTACGCCACGATGACGTCCCGCCTCTCCGCAACGGCCGATGCGTCCCTCACCACCATTGTCACGCCACTCGGCATGCGGCGCGTGACCTGCCGGAGCACGCTGGTCCTGGGGCCTGAAGGACCTGAAGGAAAGGACTGCGGGAGATGTTCGCGAGGCTGAGTACCTACCAGGGGTCACCGGTGCCTGCGGAGGGAGACCTGACCACGAATTCGGAGGCGATCGTCCGGCAGGTTCAGGACGTTCCCGGCTTCCGGGGCGTGTATTACCTCGTCGACCGGGCCTCGGGGAAGGCCACGTCGCTGACCCTGTGGGAGGACGAGCGGACCATGCTGGAGAGCGAGGAGCGTGCCGCCCGGATCCGCGAGGAAACAGCACAGCGGGAAGGCCAGCGGATCGTCTCGGTCGAACGCTTCGAGGTCGGATTCAGCCACCTGGAGCCATAGGCGTGGGTCTGCGCAACGAAGCAGGCTCAGGCCGCTGACCTGGGCCTGCTTTCAGCCGGTCGGTTCCGCCTCGCCCCGCAGGGTCCGCGCGTACGCCAGGAACGCCGCCAGCCCGACTTCGAAGGCGGCCTCCGCGCGGCCCGGGCCCTGCGCGGCCAGCGCCTCCGCCAGCAGCGGGGTCTGCGGCGTCGGCTCCCACATGGCCTCCGGCGCCGCGAGGTCCAGGGCCGAGCCCAGGACCAGGTTCTCCAGCCCCGTCAGCAGCGGCATCACCCGCTCCACGCGGAACCCGGCCCGCAGCAGCAGCGCCACCGCCTGCTCGTACTGCGCGAGCACCGCCGGGGCCCGTACCGGCGTGGTCATCAGCAGCGGGATGGCCCGCGGGTAGGCGGCGAAGGCGGCCCGGTAGGACCGCGCCCAGGCCTCCAGCGCCCCGTCCCAGGGCTCCCCGGCCAGGGCCCCGCCGTCGATTCCGGCGCACACCCGCTCCCGTACCAGCTCCACCACCCCGGCCCGGCCGTCCACGTGGTGATACAGCGACCCGGTCTGCACGCCGAGCGCCCGGGCGATCTGCGGCACGCTGAACTCGCCCTGCTCCGCCAGCAGTTGCAGGGCGGCAGCGCCGATCCGCTCCCGGTCCAGCAAGGGGGTGCGTGGCCGTGCCATCGGTGTTCTCCCGCCGTCAGGTCTTCCCGTACGCCAAAACCGGAGGCTACATTGCCGCAAACCGAAAGCCTTTAGGTTTTTGCGTCCCCGCCGCCCGCCGTTCGCAGAAGGGTGCTCCCGCATGCCCGAAACGCCCGAGCCGCCGAGAACCGGAACCGAGCTGCGCCGCGGCGCGCTCGGTACCGCCGACATCTCCTTCTTCGTCATCTCCGCCGCCGCCCCCCTCACCGTCATGGCCGGCGTCGCCCCCGTCGCGATCCTCCTCGGCGGCGTCGGCGCCCCCGCCGGCTACCTCCTCGCCGGCCTCACCCTCGCGGTCTTCGCCATCGGCTTCACCACCATGAGCCGCCACGTCCGCAGCGGCGGCGCCTTCTACGCGTACATCGCCCGCGGCCTCGGCAAGCGCGTCGGCATCGGCGCCGCGCTCCTCGCCCTCGTGGGCTACAACGGCATGGAGATCGGCGTCTACGGCCTCCTCGGCACCACCACCGCCGACACCGCCCACTCCCTGGCCGGCGTCGACGTCCCCTGGCTGCCCGTCTCCCTCGCCGGCCTCGCCCTCATCTGGTACGGCGGCTTCCGCTCCATCGACTTCGGCGCCAAGCTGCTCGGCGTGCTGCTCGTCGCCGAGACCGGGATACTCGTCCTCCTCGCGGGCGGGGTCCTCATCGAGGGCGGCGCCCACGGGCTCTCCCTCGGCTCCTTCGCCCCGGGCGCCGTGCTCGTCCCCGGCACCGCGGCCGTCCTGGCCTTCGCCTTCGCCGCGTTCACCGGCTTCGAGTCCACCGTCATCTACCGCCGCGAGGCCCGCGACCCCGACCGGACCGTCCCGCGCGCCACCTACATCGCCGTCGCCTTCCTCGGCCTCTTCTACGCCTTCATCGTCTGGACCGTCATCCAGGCCTTCGGCTCCGAGGAGGTCCTCACCGCGGCCGGCGAGGACCCCGCCGGCCTCTTCTTCACCGCCATCACCACCTACGTCGGCCCCTGGGCGGCCGACCTGATGCACGTCTTCATCGTCACCAGCGTCATCGCCTCCCTCCTCGCCTTCCACAACGCCATCAACCGGTACGTGCTGGCCCTCGCCGAAGAAGGCGTACTGCCCGCCGCCCTCGGCCGGATCCACCCGCGCCACGGCTCCCCGTACCTCGCCGGCCTCGCCCAGACCGCCCTCGGTGCCGTCATCGTCCTCGGTTTCGCCCTCGCCGGAGCCGACCCGTACCAGCAGCTCCTGCTCTGGGTGAACACTCCCGGCATGATCGGGCTCATGGCCCTGATGCTGCTCGCCGCCATCGCCGTGCCCGTCTACTTCCACCGCGTCCCCCACGACGAGGGCCCCTGGCGGACCCTGGTCGCGCCCGTCACCGCCGCCGTGCTGCTGGCCGTCGCGATCTGCCTGGTCGTCTCCAAGGTGGGCCTGTTCACCATGGCCTCCACCACCGTCAACACCGTCCTCGTCGCCCTCGTCCCCGCCGTCTTCGCGGCCGGCCTCGTCCTCGCCCAGCGCCTGAAGACCCGCCGCCCCGAGGTGTACGCCCGCTTCGCGGAAGAGCCCGCGACCGCGACCGCCCCCGCCGCGACCGCCGCCCCCTTCCACCCCCGCGGCCCCACGGTCGCCACCGCCGGCCTGCCGGCCCCGCCCGCGGGCGCCACCGCGGGCTCAGCGTCGCCGACCTCGACCGGGGCTCCGATGAACTGACCCGGATGCTGGCCGACACCGTCGGCTCGGCCGAACGCCAGCTCTTCGAGCTGCGCACCGCCGCCGCCGACGACTCCCGCATCCTCGGCGCCCTCGGCGACGGCGGCCTGCTGCCGCCCGGCCCCGACGTCCTGGCCACCGTCGAGTACCTCGGCGAGCACGGCATCCCCGCCCCCCCCGGCTGGCGCTACCTCGCGCAGTCCGTGGACCCGGCCGACCACGCCGCCGTCCTCGCCGCCCGCCCCGAGCTCGTCGACGGCGTCGTCATCACCGACCCGGACACCCACGCCCGGGCCCGAGAGGTGCTCTCCGGCGCCGCCCTGCTGCCCCGCTCCACCGTCGCCGTCGGCACCGCCGCCGCCCTGCTCGCGCCCGTGCCCCCGGCCGGGGACACCGGTTCCGCGGCGTCCGGCATCTTCATCGTCCCGCCGAACCCGGCCATGCACGACGAGCACGCCGCCGACGCGGAGCGACAGGCCCTGCGCGGCCGCGCCACCGCCCGGGACACCGAGATCCGCGAGCTCGCCGCCCGGCTCTCCGGCGACCGCGAGCTCGCCGCCCGGCTCGCCTCCTGGCGCACCGGCTGCCCGCCCGGCCGCCTCGCCGAGCTCGCCCGGCAGGCCGATGCCGCCCGCGCCTTCGCCGAGGAGGCCGAGGCCGAGCTCGCGCAGGCCCGTTCCGTACGCGCCGACGCCGACGAGTCCGCCGCCGACGCCGCCCGCGTCCGCGAGGAGCGGCAGGACACCGCCCAGCGCGCCCGCCGCGTCGCCGACGTCCTCGCCGGCCTCGCCCACCGGCTGCGCGAGCGCGCCGGCTGGCAGTCCAGGCTGCGCGAACTCGCCGAGGAGGCCGCCGAGTCCGAGGCCCGCGCCGAGGTGTGCCTCGACCGGGCCCGCGCCGCCGACGAGGACCGCCGCGCCGCCCAGCGCGCCGCCGACGACGCCCGCCGCACCGCCCGTGCCCTGCGGGCCGAGCGCGCCGAGATCGCCGGCGCCCCCGAGCCGCTGCCCGAGGTCCCCGCCGGGGAGGCGGGCGCCCGCAAGGCCCCGCTCCCCGACCTCCGCGAGGCCTACCGGGCCGCCTCGCAGCTCTACGAGAAGGTCGGCGTCGGCGCCGACCTGCGCGCCGAACAGGCCCGCGCCGAGAGCGACGAGAGCGCCGCCCTCGGCGAGCTGGACCGTCTCACCAACAAGGTCCGCACCCGCGCCGCCCAGCTCCTCGAAGGCACCGACGGCGCCGACGGACCCTCCCGGCAGGCCGCGGCCGCCCGCGCCGAGGCCCTCGTGCAGATGCTGGAGACCCGCGCCTCCACCGCCAGCGAGCAGCTCGGCCGGCTGCGGGGCGAGGCCGAACGGCACGCCCCCGCCGAGGGCGGGGCGCACACCGAACTCCCCGAGGAGCTGGTCCCCGGGGACGTCGAAGCCGCCCAGGCCATGCTCCGCACCGCCACCGCCCGGCTCGGCGCCCACACCGCCGCCGTGGAGTCCGCCCGCGCGGCCCACGCCGACCTGCTGCGCGCCCACCGCACGGCCGAGGAGGGCGCCGGCGGCTTCGACGAGACCGCGGCCCTGCTCCGGGACCTCCTGCGCGACCACACCCACCAGGAGGACGAGCAGGAGCCGGTGCCCCACGCCGGCACCCTGGAAGAGGGCCGCCGGTCGGCCACCGAGGCCCGCCGCGCGCTGCGGGCCTGCGCCGCCGACCTGTCCGCCGCCGAGGCCGCCGTACGCGAGGCGAGCGACATCCTGGTCCGGCACGCCAACGCCAACCGCTACGAGCAGGTACGCACCCCCGCGCGCCAGCAGATCCGCGAACTGCCCGCCGCCGCCCTGCCCGAGCACGCGGCGGCCTGGGCCGTCGCCTTCGCGCCCCGGCTGCGCGTCCTCACCGACGAGCTGGCGCAGCTCGAGCGCAACCGCGACAGCATCGTCGACCGGCTGCGCGGACTCGTGGAATCGGCCCTGGCCACCCTGCGCTCCGCCCAGCGGCTCTCCCAGCTGCCCGAGGGCCTGGGGGAGTGGTCGGGCCAGGAGTTCCTGCGCATCCGCTTCGACGAGCCCGACCAGGCCACCCTCACCGACCGCCTCGGCGAGGTCATCGACGAGGCGACCCGGGCCGCCGTGAAGAAGAACAGCACCGCCTCCTTCGGCGAGGGCCGCCGCGACGGCATGTCGCTACTGCTGCACGGGGTCCAGGCGGCCCTGGAGCCCAAGGGCATCGCGGTGGAGATCCTCAAGCCGGACGCGGTGCTGCGCGCCGAGCGCGTCCCCGTCGGCCAGATGGGCGACGTGTTCTCCGGCGGCCAGCTGCTCACCGCGGCGATCGCGCTGTACTGCACGATGGCGGCGCTGCGCAGCAACGACCGGGGCCGGGACAAGCACCGGCACGCGGGCACGCTGTTCCTCGACAATCCGATCGGCCGCGCGAACGCCACGTACCTGCTGGAGCTCCAGCGGGCCGTCTCGGACGCGCTCGGCGTCCAGCTGCTCTACACGACGGGCCTGTTCGACACCACGGCCCTCGCCGAGTTCCCCCTGGTCATCCGGCTGCGCAACGACGCCGACCTGCGGGCGGGGCTGAAGTACATCAGCGTCGAGGAGCACCTGCGCCCGGGCCTGCCCCAGCAGTCCCCGGACGAGGAGACGATCCACGGGGAGATCACCGCGACCCGCATGTTCCGCCGCAGCACCCAGATGTCCTGAGGGGCCGCCGCCGCTTCCCCACGCACCCCCACGGGCCCGCGGTCTACCGCCGGCCCGTGGCGGGCAGGGAGCCGCCGTCGCGGGGTATTCGGGCCGTGGCGGTCCGGCGGGGCCTGGCGGTGCTGCTCGGCTCCGAGACGACCCCGTACCGCTGGTTCCACATCTGCCGGGTGATCAACACGTCGAGCACGGCCCAGGTGGCCACGACGGTGCCCCCTATCCCGGTGAGCACCAGCGGGAAGGCCAGCCAGGAGCCGGTGATCGTCAGGAAGAACGCGATCGTCGCGTCCGTCAGCGTCACGGCGACGATCAGCACCGCGCGCACGGCAGACTTCCGCACCGGGTCCGGCAGCCGCCGCCGCCCCGGTCCATCGACCCAGAGTGACGGCCCCCGCGCTCCCGCTCCCGGTCCCGCGCCGCCGTCCTCGTACCTCATCCGCATGGTCCCCTGCCTGCCCCCGGTGCCGCCGGTCATGCCCGCCTCGAACAGGTAGACGTACGGGACGGTCCGGAGATTCCCGCATCCCGGACGTGCGCAGCGCCCCGAGATGTCGCGGAACGAATAATTCCAGCCATCCATTCTCATGCGGGAACTGACGGTGCACCAGGTGTCATGTGCCACATATCGGGCTGCTCCCGGCGGGAGCTATCGGACAACTCGTGATCTTCGCCCGGGCGTCAGGCCGAAAACGTCCGGACACGCCTTCGAACCTTCGCCGTGGCAGTAGTAGGCTCACGCCGTTTAAATGACGGAACACCGACCCCCGACAGCGGGGTTGAGCTGGGGAGGCTGGGGAGGCCATGCGCTTTCGCGGGAAATCCATCCGCCGGAAGATCGTGGCGTTGCTCCTTGTGCCGCTCGTCTCCCTGACCGCCCTCTGGGGCTTCGCCACGGTCCTCACGGGCCGTCAGGCCGTCCAACTGCTCGATGTCGCCTACGTCATCGACAAGGTCGGCTACCCCATCGAGGACGTCGTCCGCGTCGTCCAGAAGGAGCGCCGCCAGACCCTCGTGGTCATCGGCGACCCCCGCGCCTCCGCCGCCACCGCGGAGCTCGCCAAGCGACGGGCCGAGACCGACGAGGCGATCGCGAAGATCACCGCCGACGCCGAGGACCCCGAGGTCGTCGACGAGCTGAGCCCGGCCACGGCCCAGCGCCTGCGCTCCATCCTCGACGCCTTCCACGGCATCGGCGCGCTGCGCAGCGCCGTCGACTCCTCGGGCTCCCTCGACACCGGCCAGGCCCTCGAGCTCTACAATCGGCTCGTCGACCCCTGCTACGAGTTCCTGATGAACCTCCACGCGCTCGAGAACGTGGAGATGGACAAGCAGGGCCGCGCCCTGGTCGGCATCACCCGGGCCCGCGAGACGCTCTCGCGCGAGGACGCGGTCATCGCGGCGGCCCTCGCCGCCCGCAACGTCAGCCCGGCCGACATCCGGCGCGTCACCGACTTCGTCGCCAACCGCAAGCTGCTCTACGAGTTCAACCTCGCGATCCTCCCCCCGGCCGACCGGGACCAGTTCGAGCAGTACTGGAACAACCCCGAGAGCCGGGCCCTGCGCGAGGCGGAGGAACGGTTCATCGCCGGAGGCACCGGAAAGGCCGCGCGCAACGTCGCCCCCGCCCAGTGGGACGCCGCCGCGCAGAAGGTCCTCGACGACCTCGCCGTGATGGGCACCGCGGCCGGCGACCGCTACCAAAAGCGCGTCGAGCCGGTGGCCATGGGCGTCCTCGTCCAGGCCGCCGTCGCCGGGATCCTCGGCTTCATCGCCCTGCTCGTCTCCCTGATCCTGTCCGTCCGCATCGGCCGCGAGCTGATCCGCGACCTGTCCCGGCTCCGCAAGGAGGCCCACGAGGTCTCCGGCGTCCGCCTCCCCGGCGTGATGCGCCGCTTGGCCGCCGGCGAGCACGTGGACGTGGAGACCGAGGCGCCGCGCCTGGACTACGAGAAGGACGAGGTCGGCCAGGTCGGCCAGGCCCTCAACTCCCTGCAGCGCGCGGCCATCGAGGCCGCCGTCAAGCAGGCCGAGCTCCGGCGCGGCGTGTCCGAGGTCTTCGTCAACCTGGCCCGCCGCAACCAGGTGCTGCTGCACCGCCAGCTCACCCTGCTCGACACCATGGAGCGGCGCACCGAGGACACCGAGGAGCTCGCCGACCTCTTCCGCCTCGACCACATGACCACCCGCATGCGCCGGCACGCCGAGGGCCTGGTGATCCTCTCCGGCGCGGCCCCCTCCCGCCAGTGGCGCAAGCCCGTCCAGCTGATGGACGTCGTCCGCGCGGCCGTCGCCGAGGTCGAGGACTACGAGCGCATCGAGGTGCGCCGGCTCCCGCGCCTGGGCATCGCCGGCCCGGCCGTCGCCGACGTCACCCACCTCATCGCCGAACTCCTGGAGAACGCCACCGTGTTCTCCCCGCCGCACACGGCGGTCCAGGTCCTCGGAGAGCGCGTGGCCAACGGTTTCACCCTGGAGATCCACGACCGGGGCCTCGGCATGACCCCGGAAGCCCAGCTCGACGCCAACCTCCGGCTGGCCGAGACCCCCGAGTTCGAGCTCTCCGACACCGACCGGCTCGGCCTGTTCGTGGTCAGCCGCCTCGCGCAGCGCCACGACGTCAAGGTCGGCCTCCAGCCCAGCCCGTACGGAGGCACCACCGCGGTGGTCTTCCTCCCGGTGGCCCTGCTGACGGAGGCTCCCGAAACCAACGGCACCGGCATCCGGCTGGCCGGCGGCAAGGCCGTGGGCCCCGGCTCCGCCCGCCCCGCGGCGGCGGCCCTGGGCGCGTCCGCCGACCGGCGGCTCCCGGTCGGCGCCGAACTGCGCGGCCCGGTCGAGCTGGAGGCCCCGATCGGCCTGCTGGGGCTGGACGACCCCGCCACGGCCCTGGACGAGGCCCCCACCGGCCTCGCGGGCCTCACCGGGGTCACCGGGAGCGGCATCGGCACCAAGGGCGGCCGGCCCGCCATGGCCACCCTCGACGACGAGACCCCGCCCAACGGCATCCCGCGCAGCGGCCTGCTCGGCCTGCGCCCGGCGGGCAGCCGCCCGCACGCGGAGCGGCACACCGAGCGCGGCGGCGGCTGGAAGGGCGAGCGCATCGCGGACCGCATGGGCGACCGGGCCGCGGACGGGGCGGGGGAGCGCACGGGATTCCGTACGGGCGAGCCCCCCATCGACGGCACGGGCGGCACGGTCGGCCTGGCCGGCCTCGCCGACCACGGCGCCGCCTCCCGCCTCACCGACCGCCACCCGGGCCGGGACCCCTTCCGCGACCACGACCGCGACCGTGATCGCGACCACGACCGTGATCGCGACCGCGAGCGCAACCGCGAGTCCCTTCCGCCCACGGGCCCGGTCCGCCTGGAGCCCGCCCGCCCGGACGCCGGCCGCTCCGACGGCCCCCGCACCCAGGGCGCCGTACCGCTGCCGCGCCGCCGCCCCACCCCGACCCTGGTGGCCGAGCACGGACGCCGCGTGGAGCCCCGCCCGGTCTCGGCCGTCCCGGATCCCGCCCCGGAGGGCGCCGGAACGGGGGCGGCCACGCCCGGCAGGGCCGCGGCCGCGGCCGCCGGGCTGCCCCGCCGGGTCCGCCAGGCGAACCTCGCGCCCCAGCTCAAGGACGCCCCGGCCGCGGCGCCCGCCGCCGACCCGGTGGAGGACCGCGACGCGGACGACGTACGGCGCCGCATGTCCGCACTCCAGCGCGGCTGGACCGCGGGCCGAGACCAGCACGCCCGCCAGCAGGCACAACAGGCACGGCACGACCCACAGCTCGACGCACCGCACCACCACGCACCACCGCAGTCCGGGTCCGAGGCCGGCACCCCTGCCGCCGACGGCCCCGGATACGAGAACGAAGGGGACGGTCGATGACCGCACCGCAGTCCGGAAACGACACCTGGGGCCGCGGCTCCGGCTCGCTCAACTGGCTCCTCGACGAGCTCGTCGACCGGGTCGCCAGCATCCGCAAGGCCGTGGTCCTCTCCGGCGACGGCCTGCCCACCGGCAGCTCCAAGGACCTCACCCGGGAGGACAGCGAGCACCTGGCGGCCGTGGCCTCCGGCTTCCACAGCCTGGCCAAGGGCGTCGGCCGCCACTTCGACTCGGGCAAGGTCCGCCAGACCGTGGTCGAGCTGGACGAGGCGTTCCTCTTCGTCATGGCGGCCGGCGACGGCAGTTGCCTGGCCGTCCTGGCCGACGCCGACTCCGATGTGGGCCAGGTGGCGTACGAGATGACCCTCATGGTCAAGCGCGTGGGTGACCACCTTGCGACCGCCCCGCGCACCGGGCTGCCCGCCGGAGGGTGAGTCGGACGGCATGAGCGAACCAGGCCAGGACCATCCCGCCCGCACCCCCGGCGCGGCCGCCGGCGGGACCTCGGAGGAGGCCCCCGCCGCGGCCGGCGACCAGTGGTTCGACGACGACGCGGGCCCCGTCGTACGCCCGTACGCGATGACCCGCGGCCGGACCAGCCACGCGGGCCAGCACCGGCTCGACCTCATCGCGCTCGTGGTCGCGGAGTCCGCGGCCGACGACCCGGTCTGGGACGCGACGCTGTCCCCGGAACACGCCCACATCCTCGGGCTGTGCCGGGAACGCCCGCAGTCCGTCGCGGAACTCGCGGCGGACCTCGACCTCGCCCTCGGCGTCGTACGCGTCCTGATCGGCGACCTCGCCGCCGACGAACTGGTCCACGTGACCCGGCCGGTACCTCCGGCCGAACTGCCAGACGAATCCATACTGCGTGAGGTGATCGATGGCCTTCGGGCGCTCTAGCCGCACCGGCGCGATGCATGCCGTGTCGCCGGTCGAGCCGCTGACCCTCAAGATCCTGGTCGCGGGCGGTTTCGGGGTGGGCAAGACCACCCTGGTCAGTGCGGTGAGCGAGATCAGGCCGCTCCGGACGGAGGAACGGCTCTCCGAGCCGGGCCGCGGCATCGACGACACGGGGGGAGTGGAGGGCAAGAGCACCACCACCGTGGCCATGGACTTCGGGCGCATCACGCTGCGCGAGGACCTGGTGCTGTACCTCTTCGGTACGCCCGGACAGGACCGGTTCTGGTTCCTGTGGGACGAGCTGGCCCAGGGCTCGCTCGGCGCGGTGGTCCTCGCCGACACGCGCCGGCTCGCCGACTGCTTCGCCGCCATCGACTACTTCGAACGGCGCGAGATCCCCTTCGTGGTCGCGGTGAACTGCTTCGACGGCGCCGACCGGCACCCGGTGGCCTCGGTCCGCGAGGCCCTCGACCTCGCCCCCGAGGTACCGGTGCTGCTGTGCGACGCGCGGGACCGCGAGCTGGTCAAGGACGTCCTTGTGGGGGTCGTGGAGCACGCGATGAACCTGTCCCGGGCCCGGCGGACCCTGACGGCGGGCGCGTAGGCCGACGGCCGGCCCGGGTCCGCCGGGGCCGGCCGACAGCTGCCGGTCCCGCCGGTCCCGCCGGTCCCGCTTCCGGTCCCGCTTCCGGTCCCGCCACATGGAGGCGGCCCGTACCCCCGCCGACTGGGGTACGGGCCGCAGCTCTCATGGGGGGTTCCGGGGTCCCGGTCGCGGAGCGGGACTGTGGAGCGAGTGTGAACCCGCCGCCAAGGGCCGTCAAGCGTTCGGACAACAGCGGCTGTTCAGCGGGTCCGCCCGTCCGGCACGGCCCGCGTACGGGTCCGCACGCGGGTCCGCACGCGGGTCCGCACGCGGGCCCGCACGCCCCGGGCTACCGGACCGCGACGACCGCGGACCCGTGGCCGAACAGCCCCTGGTTCGCGGTGATCCCGGCCCGCGCGCCCGACACCTGCCGGTCCCCGGCCGTTCCCCGCAGCTGCCACGTCAGCTCGCACACCTGCGCGATGGCCTGCGCCGGCACGGCCTCCCCGAAGGAGGCCAGCCCGCCGCTGGTGTTGACCGGGATCCGGCCGCCGAGCGCGGTGGCGCCCTCCCGCACGAGCTTGGCGCCCTCGCCCTCCCCGCACAGGCCGATGTCCTCGTACCACTCCAGTTCCAGCGCGGTGGACAGGTCGTACACCTCGGCGAGCGAGAGGTCCTCCGGCCCCAGCCCCGCCTCCTCGTAGGCGGCCCGCGCGATCGAGGACCGGAAGGAGCCGGGGGTCGGCGCCACCGCGGTCACCGAGTCGGTGGCGATGTCCGGCAGGTCCAGGACCGTACGGGGATACGTGGGCGTGACCGTGGACACGGCCCGGATCCGCACCGGGTCCGCGATCCCCCGCGAGCGCGCGAAGTCCATGCTGCTCAGCACGAGCGCGGCGCCCCCGTCCGAGGTGGCGCAGATGTCGAGGAGCCGCAGCGGATCGGCCACGATCGCCGAGGCCGCGACCTCCTCGGCCGTGACGGCCTTGCGGTAGCGGGCGTTCGGGTTCAGCAGCCCGGCCGCCGCGTTCTTCACCTTGACCTGCGCGAAGTCCTCGCCGGTGTCCCCGTACACGGCCATGCGGCGCCGCGCGTACAGCGCGAAGTACGCCGGGTTCGTGGCCCCGAGGACCCGGAAGCGCAGCCAGTCCGGGTCGTCCGGCCGGTCCCCGCCGGCGGGGGCGAAGAACCCCTTGGGGGCGGCGTCCGCCCCCACCACCAGCACGACGTCGGCCAGCCCGGCCAGGATCTGCGCCCGGGCCGCCCCGATGGCCTGGGCGCCGGACGCGCAGGCCGCGTAGACGCTGGTCACGCGGGCCCCCTGCCAGCCGAGCGCCTGGGCGAAGGTGGCGCCGGCCACGTAGCCCGGGTAGCCCGACCGCACGGTGTCGGCCCCGACGATGGACTGCACGTCCGTCCACTGGAGCCCCGCGTCGGCGAGCGCGGCCCGGGCGGCGGCCCGCCCGTACTCGACGAAGCTGCGGCCCCACTTGCCCCACGGGTGCATGCCCGCCCCGAGGACGGCCACGTCCGCGGAGGAGCCGCTCACGCGTCCACCCCCACGGGCCGGAAGTGCCAGGTCGTCCAGGTGGTGCCGGCGGCGTCCTCGTTCAGTACGCCGGCCACCACCTCCACCTCCATTCCCACCGCCAGATCGCCGACGCCCACCCCGGGCACCGTCTGGCCCAGCACGACCATCCCCTCGGCCTCCAGCTCGACCGCGACCAGGGTGTACGGGGTCCAGGGCGCGTCCGGGTCGGACACGTAGGGGGCCGGCGGCCGGTACCGCCCGTCGGTGTAGGACCAGATCCGGCCGCGCGGGGACAGCGGCGCCTCGACCAGTTCCCCGCCGCCCGGGCAGCGCGGATTGCGGCAGTACGCGTCCTCGCGCGGGAAGAACACGGCGGCGCAGGCGGAGCACCGGCTGCCGAGCAGGCGGAAGCCGCCGCCGTCCGCGTCGTCCTCGGTGAACCACCCGTCCACGACGGGTGTGCGTGTGCGTTCCAAGACCCCTCCCGAAAGCAGAATCTGACGAACCGTCAGAAGTCTGTCACGGGAAGGCGCCGGCGGTCACCCGTTCTCGGCGAGCCACTTGCGCGCGATCTCGCCCAGCTCCGCGTCCCGTCCGGCCAGCATCATCCGGATCATCTGCGCGTCCCCGCGCAGCGACCACCCCGGATTGCCGAAGGTGGCCGGGTTGTTCTTCTCGATCAGGAAGTGCGCCGGCCAGGCGGTCCCGTACCCGATGAGGGGGAGCGCCGCGAGATAGCGCGGGCGGCCGCGCGCCAGCCCGTAGGCCGTGACGGCGAGGCCGGTGAGGGTGCCGGAGAGGTGGACCCAGCGGGTGGCGGCCCGGGAGTGCATGGCGACGTAGTGGGGCCAGAACTCCTCGTACGAACTGAAAGTCATGCCGAGCAACGTACTCAGGGCCGGACGGCCGCGACAGAGACGGGGAAGTCGAAGTACGTGTCCGGGAACGCCTCCGGCTTGTACGTGAAGTGCCACCACTCCTCGGGCAGGTTCACGAACCCCTGGGCGGCCAGCGCGCTCCGCAGCAGGTCCCGGTGCGCACGGGCGGGGCCCGTGACGCGCGGGTCGTCGGTGTGCGCGAGCGGGTCGAAGAAGTCGAAGGGGGTCCCCATGTCGAGCGGTTCGCGGAGCAGGTCCGTGAGCGTCACGTCGACCGTGCTCCCGCGGCTGTGCCCGGACCTCTCGGCGATGTACCCCTCCGGGATCAGCCGGTCCTTCTCCACGGCGGGATAGAACTCCGCCTTGGTCGACCGCTCCGCCCCGTCCGAGGCCCACCGCACGAACCGGTCCACGGCCCGCTGCGGCCGGTAGCAGTCGTACACCAGGAGGGAGTACCCGCGCCGCAGCACCTCCCGCTGCGCCCGGGCCAGCGCCTCGGCGGCGGGCCGGGCGAGCAGGCAGACGGGCTCCTCGTAGCCGTCCACGACGGCGCCGGTGAAATTGTGGGCGCCGGCGTACCGCATGTCCTGGCCGATGCTCGGATCGACGTGGGTCAGCGGCGCGAACCCGGGGGCGGGCGCACCGTTCAGCAGGGCTCCCACACAGCTCACAACAGCCAGCATCCGCATGCCCCTTGGCATACCATCGCCGCATGCCGGCACACCTGAGGGACTCGCACTGCTCCACCTGTGGAGCGCTGTTCGATTCGGCCGACTGGCCCCGCGCGTGCCCCTCGTGCGGCGCCGTCGCCTATCGCAACCCCCTTCCGGTGGCGGTCGCCCTCCTCCCCGTCGAGGACGAGGGCCCCGCACCCCCACGTGCCGACGCCTGCCCCCGAAGCGAGACCCGATGACCACTGGCAACCTTCTGACCGACCATCCCGAGCTGTACGAAGAGCGCTTCCCCGACCCGGAACACCTCGCGGCCCGCTGGGCCGAGAGCGTGCTGGCACGGTACGACGCAGGCCAGCGCGTCCTCGACGTCGGCTGCGGCACCGGCCGCGACGCCGCCTGGCTCCACCACCGGGCCGGCCGCCAGGTCACCGGCATCGACACCTCGGAGTCGATGCTGGCGCACGCCCGCAGCCGTCACCCCGGCCCTGCCTACCACCGCGCCGACATGCGCGACTTCGACCTCGCGGCCACCTTCGACGCCGTCGTCTGCCTGGACAGCGCCCTGCTCTACTGCCACACCAACGACGACCTCACCGCCTTCCTCGCCCGCTGCCGCGCCCACCTCACCCCCGGTGGACTGCTCGTCGCCGAGATGCGCAACGGGGCCTTCTTCCTCGGCACCACCGAACTGCTGGACGGGCCCCGCACCGCGACCGCCGCGTGGCGGGGCGTCACGTACACCTCCCACACCACGCTGTACGTCGACCACGCGGCGCAGCTGCTGCGCCGCCGCCGGACCTGGACCACGGACGACGACTCGCCCCCGGCGGAGCAGCACTCCGCCTGGCGCCTGCTCTTCCCCCAGGAGCTCCGGTACTTCCTCACCACGGCCGGGTTCGAGGTCCTCGACCTCTACGACGGCCCCGGACCCCGCACCGAACCGCCCTGGCGCGAAGGAGAGGCCCCCCATCGGACCGCGAGTTCCGACCGCCTCCACCTCGTAGCCCGGCTCAAGCCCCATCACAGCAACGGAGACAGCACCTCGTGAACGACCAGTCCAGCCGCCTCGCCCGAAGAACTTTCATCATCGCCGGCAGTGCCACCGTGCTGGCCCTCACCGCCGGATGCGGCAGCGGTGGATCCACCGAGCCGGACGCCAAGAACGCCGAGGCCGGCACCCCCAAGCCCGGCGGCCGGCTGCGCGCCGCCTTTGCCGGCGGCGGGGCCAACGAGACCCTCGACCCGCACGCGGCCAACCTGTTCGTCGACGCCGCCCGCGCCAAGGCCCTCTTCGACAAGCTCGCCGACTTCGGCGCCGACCTCGCCCCCGTCCCGCGGCTCGCCGAGCGCTGGGAGCCGAACGAGGCCCTCGACACCTGGCGGATCACCCTGCGCAAGGCCGCCTTCCACGACGGCAAGCCGGTCACCGCCGAGGACGTCCTCTACAGCTACGGCAGGATCGCCGATCCCAAGGGCACCTTCCGGGCCAAGGCCTCGCTGGAGCCCATCGACCTCGCCGCGAGCCGGGCCGTGGACGCGACCACCGTCGAGTTCAAGCTCAAGCGCCCGTACGCAGAGTTCCCCAACGTGCTCGCGGCTTTCGGCGCGTACATCGTCCCCAAGGACGCCGCCACCTTCGACAAGCCCATCGGATCCGGTCCGTTCAGCTTCGTCTCCTTCAAGCCCGGCAGCTCTCTCGTGGTCAAGCGCAACGACGCCTACTGGGAGGGCGCGCCGCACCTCGACGAGCTGGAGTTCGTCGTCGCGACGGAGGAGTCGGCGCGTGTGAGCGCCCTGCTCGGCGGCCAGGTCGAGTACGCCCACGAACTCAACCCGGCCACCGCCCGCGCCCACGAGGGCAAGGGGGGCAAGATCGACGTCGTCCGCCTGCCCGGCAGCGGCATGCAGGGCTTCGTGATGAAGACCGACCGGGCGCCGTTCGACGACAAGCGGGTCCGCCAGGCCTTCTTCCTCATCGCCGACCGCAAGGAGCTCGTCGACGGGGCACTCTCCGGCGCGGGCGAGATCGGCAACGACCTCTTCGGCAAGGGCTACCAGTACTACGCGAGCAACCTGCCGCAGCGCACCCAGGACCTGGAGAAGGCCCGCGCACTGCTGAAGGAGGCCGGCGCCGAAGGCCTCAAAGTCACCCTCGACACCGCCCCCGCCGCCACCGGCTTCATCGAGGCCGCCGGAATCTTCAAGGAGCAGGCGGCCAAGGCCGGGGTCACGGTCGAGGTCAAGGTCGGCAACAAGGACACGTACTGGAAGGACATTCTCAACTCCGGAACCTTCGCCTCCTACCGGTCCGGCGCCATGCCCATCGAGTCCCACGTCTCGCAGCGGCTGCTGACCGGCTCCACCACCAACGCCACCAAGTGGCAGCAGAAGGACTTCGACGACCTGTACCAGCAGGCCCAGTCCACCCGCGACGCCACCCAGCGCGCGGCGCTGTACGAGCGGATGCAGCGTCGGCTCTACGACGAGGGAGGCTTCCTGATCTGGGGCTTCGCCGACTGGATCGTCGCCACGACCCCCAAGGTGCGCGGGGTGTCCAAGGAAGCCCCCGCCAACACCCTCGACTGGGCCCGCTTCGACAAGATCTGGCTCGCGTGACGCTCCACCTGTCATGGGTCGGCCGCCGTCTGCTCCTCGGTCTGGGGCAGACGGCGGCCGTGGTCCTGTTCATCTTCGTCCTCACCGAGGCCCTGCCCGGTGACGCGGCCGTGGCCCTCGCCGGGGACCAGCCCGACCCCGAGCGCATCGCCCGCATCCGCGAGGCCATGGGCCTGGACCGGCCTACCTCCGCACGGCTCCTGGACTGGGTCACCGGCATGCTGCACGGCGACCTCGGCACCTCCCTGGTCACCGGCCGGCCCGTCACCGGCTACCTGGCCACGGGTCTCGGCCCCACCCTCGTCCTCGCCGCCGCCACCCTCGCGCTGCTCGTCCCGCTCTCCGTCGGGCTCGGGGTCCTGGCGGCCCGCCGTGAGGGCGGCCTGCTGGACCGGAGCGTCAGCGCGTTGACCCTCGGCGTGCACGCCGTACCCGAATTCGCCTTCGGGGTGCTGCTGGCGACCGTGTTCGGGCTGTGGCTCGGCTGGCTGCCACCCACCGCCGTGGGCGCGGACGTCTTCTCCGAGCCTGCCGTACTCGTGCTGCCGGTGATCGTCCTGCTGTCCCGGCCGGTGTGCACCATCAGCCGCCTGGTGCGCGCCGGGATGATCGACGCGATGGCGTCGCCGTACGTTGCCCAGGCGCGCCGCTACGGAGTATCCCCTTCACGCATCCGCTGGACGCACGCCCTGCCCAACGCCCTCGCCCCCGCCACCCAGCAACTGGCCCGCACCTGCGACTGGCTGCTGAGCGGCGTCATCGTCGTGGAGGCCCTCTTCGTCGTCCCGGGCCTGGGCACCGTACTCATCGAGGCCGTCGCCGCCCGCGACGTCCCCGTCGTCCAGGGCATGGCCGTCGTCTTCGGAGTCGTCACCGTCCTGGTCAACCTCGCGGCCGACCTGGTCGCGCGCCGCTTCGCCCCCCGCTCGGAGGTGGCGGCATGAAGCACACCCTGCCGAGGTACGCGCTCGCCCTCGGGCTGGTCGCCGTACCGCTGCTGCTCGCCCTGCTGGGGCCGCTGGTGGCCGGTCCTGCCGGTCCGCGTTCCGTCTCCTTCGCCACTGGCCAAGGTCATTGGCTCGGCACCGACTTCACCGGCCGCGATGTCTGGCGGCAGGTGCTGTTCGGCGGCCGGTCCGTCGTACTGGTGGCCCTCGCCGCGACCGCGCTCGCCTACCTCGTCGCCATTCCTCTGGGTCTCGCCGCCGCCCTTACCCGCCGTACCTGGCTGGAGGACGTACTGATGCGGCCCCTGGACGTGGTGATCGCAGTCCCCTCGCTGCTCCTGGTGCTGCTCGTCGCGGCGACGCTCACCCCCGGTCCCGTCGGGCTGACCGCCCTGGTCGGGCTAGCCGCCGCACCCGACGCGGCACGTGTCGTCCACGCGGCGGCCGTGGAGGTGTCCTCCCGGCCCGCCGTCGAAGCGCTGCGGGTGCAGGGCGAGTCCTGGTGGCGCACTGCGATGGGCTATGTGGCGCGCGCCATGCGCCGCACCCTCGCCGCCGATGCCGGGATCCGGCTGACCGGCGCCCTGTACTTGGTGGCCACGGCAGCCTTCCTCGGCGTCGGCGTGCAGCCGGACGCCGCCGACTGGGCGGTGATGGTCGACCGCAACCGCACCGGCCTCTTCCTCCAGCCCTGGGCCGTAGTGGTGCCCGCCCTCCTCATCGCCGCCCTGTCCATGGGCACCAACCTGCTGTTCGACGCCGCCCTGCACCGACCGGACCACACGAAGGGAACGAAGCCATGAGCCTGGTCGCAGAGGTGCAGGGCCTTAGGGTGGAGATCGGCGGGCGGGTGATCGTCGACGGCGTGAGCCTTGAGGCCCACGCCGGCAAGGTCACGGCCGTCATCGGCCCGTCCGGCAGCGGCAAGACCACCACGGGTCTTGCCCTGCTCGGTGAATACCCGCAGGGCGCCACGGTCGAAGGGACGATCACTACGGCGGGGGGCGCGGTGGGATACGTACCCCAGCACCCCGCGGCCGTCCTCAATCCCGCCCGCCGCGTGGGAGCACTGCTACGGGACATCGCCGCCCGCCGGGGAGGCGACCGTGGCGAGATCCGCGGGCGCGTCGAGAAGGCCCTGTGCCTCGCGCAGATCCCGGACCCCGCGGCCGTACTGCGCCGCTTCCCCCACCAGCTCTCCGGCGGCCAGCAGCAGCGGGTCGTCCTGGCGCAGGCGCTGCTGCTGGGTGCCCGCGTCATCGTCGCCGACGAACCCACCACCGGACAGGACGTCCTCACCAAACAGGGCATCGTCGCGGAACTGGCGGCGGTGGCGCGCCAGGGCATCGCCGTCGTCCTGCTCAGCCACGACCTCGACGTGGTACGAGAGCTGGCGGACGAGGTCGTGGTCATGCGGGAAGGCCGCGTCGTGGACCGAGGGCCGACCTCGTCGGTGCTCACCGACCTCCCGCAGGAGGCGCCCCGCGCAGCGCGAACAGCCCGCCCGCGCGGGCCCGTACGTCTTGAGGCACAAGACCTGACCGCGAAACACCGCGCAGCCCGGGGCACCATCGACGTACTGAGCGACATCGGGGTCTCGGTGGCGGTGGGGGAGTGCCTGGCGCTCGTCGGCCGCTCCGGCAGTGGCAAGACCACCCTGGGACGCTGCCTGGCCGGCCTGCACTCCGCGTACGACGGTACGGTCCTGCTCGACGGGACCCCGCTGCCGCGCAGCCTGCGATCGCGCACCCGCGCCGAACTGGCCGCCGTGCAGTACGTGTTCCAGGACGCGAAGGCCGCCTTCGACGAACACCGGCCCGTCCTAGACCAGGTCGCCCGCAGCGCGGTGCGCCTGCGGGGGGCGGATCGGCACGACGCCCGCCGGGCGGCCGCGGCGACCCTTGAGGAACTGGGCCTGACCGCGAGTCTCGCCGAGCGCCGCCCCGGCGGGCTCTCGGGCGGTGAACTCCAGCGGGCCGCACTCGCCCGGGCTCTGCTGGCGGAGCCGCAGGTCCTCATCTGCGACGAGATCACCTCCGGTCTCGACCCTGTCACGCGGCACGCCATCCTCGACGTACTCGCCCGACTCCGCGAACGCACGGAACTCACCCTGGTGTTCATCACCCACGACCTCGCGGCCGCGGCCTGCCTGGCCGACCGGATCGCGGTCCTGGACGCGGGCCGCATCGTCGAGGAAGGGCCGGCCCCCCGCCTGATCGACGCACCACAGCACTCGTTCACCAGAGCCCTCCTACAGGCCGCAGCGCGGTGAGGATCAGCGCACGGCGACCAGCACATGGCTGTTGCCGAATTGCCAGACGGTTCCGACGTGTCCGAACCCCGCCTCGCGCAGCAGCTCGACATGGCCGGACAGAGGAAGGTCATTGCCCTCGCAGGGCGGATGGCGGCGCTCGCCCCGCCCTGCGAGGAAGGGCGCGAATTCGGGATCGGCGGCGGCCCCGGACCACCAGGACTGCCAGTCCTCGTGGGTGAAGGCCAGGCACCGTTCGGAGTGTCGGCGGCCGATGTCGAGAGCGAGATCGCGGATCCTCGCGGAATCCGGGCTGATGTGGTCGCCGTTGACGAGCACCCCGCCGGGCCGCAGCCGTTCGGCGAGGTCCCGGTAGACGTTCCGCAAGCTGGGCTCACCCAGATAGTGGAGGGCCGTGGTGGAGACGGCCGCGTCGACCGGGCGGTCCAGGGCGAGCGCGTCGAGCCATCCCGGCGCACCGATCAACGCCTCGACGTACCGCAGGGCCGTGCCGTAGTGCGCCCTGCCCAGTTCCAGCAGCAGCGGGTCGGCATCGACGGCCAGAACATCCGCGGTGGGCAGCCGACTGGCCAGCCGCGCGGCCAGAGATCCCGGCCCGCTGCCCAGGTCGACCACCAGCGGGGCGGGCCGGCCGAGCGTGACGCGTTCGACCACGTCCGCGATGACGGTGAACCTCTCTTCGCGGTCGACCGCGTAGCGCTGCTGCTGGCATTCCCAGCGCTCCACCCAGCGCGCGGCCGCCACCGTACTCATGCTCATAGCGATCGAATCGCCTCCGTCACCGTGACCACAGTCTGCTCATGAAAATCATTGCAGTCCGGCGAGCGCGGTGAGCAACTTCGTCATCTCTTCGGGCGTGTTGTACACGTGCAGGCTGACCCGCACCGAGCCGTCCCGTACACTCCGCCCGGCCTGGCAGTGATCGTCCGAGCGCACCATGAAGCCGTGGCTGAAAAGGATGAACCCCAGGTCCTGGGAGCTGATCCCGCGATGCCGGAAGGTCACGATGCTGCTCCTGCGCTGCACCTGCGAGCCGGCCGTGAGGCTGGTCTGGCAGCCGAGGACCTCGTACGCCGGCATCCGGCTCAGTCCGTCGGTCAGCAAGGCCGCCAGCGCCACGGTCCAGCGCTCGATCCGGTCGGTCCCGGCGGCGTCGAGCCAGTCGAGCGCCGCGGCCAGGCTCGCGATGCCGGCCGTGTTCGGGGTGCCCGGCCAGCCGCCCGGCCGGAAGCCCGGTCCGCGCAGGCCCCGGGCCCAGACGGCGCCGGTCCCCGGCAGGGCGAGAGCCTTGTGACCGGAGAAGACCAGGAAGTCCACGTCCAGGTCGGCCACGGAAACCGGCAGATGGCCGATGCTCTGCGCGGCGTCCACACAGATGACCACGTCCGGGCCGACCACCTCACGCATGCGGTGCACGTTCATGTCGACGCCGTAGACGTGGTGCACGTGGGTGGCGGCCACGAAGCGGGTACGCGGTCCGACGGCCCTGGCGAGCGCCTCCGGATCGTAGTCCCCGGAACCCGCCTGGTACGGAAGTTCGCGCACCACGATCCGTACCCCTTGACGGGCCAGCAGCGCCCGGGCTTCCAGCCAGGGCGCGAGGTTCGCCTGGTGGTCGGCGAACGGTACGAAGATCTCGTCCCCGTCGGCGAGCAGCGCGGGCAGCCAGTCCCGCGCGACGGTACGCAGCCCCTCCGAGGCCCCGCTCGTGAAATGCACCGATGACCGGTCCGGATCCGGGTCGCCGAGGAACTCCTTGACCCGCTCGCGCGTGCGCTCCACCAGGGCCGTGGTGGTGTTGGCCCAGGGGTACGAGCCACGGCCCGCGTTGGCGTTGGAGGTGGTGAGGTAGGCCTGTACGGCGTCCAGGACGGCCTGCGGCTTCTGCGTGGTGGCAGCGCTGTCCAGGTACGCCGGGTCCGGGTGGCTGACTATCAGAGGGAACTGCGCGCGCAGCGGCCGTTGCCACGACGCCAACTCCTCGAGTTCGGCTGCGGGGTCCGCCATGTCAGTCACGTACCAGCGGCGCGCCCGAGTCCCGCCAGGCGATGATGCCGCCGGCGAGGCTGCGTACGTCGGGGTGGCCCATGCGCGTGAGCAGGGCCGCGTACCGGGCGGACTTCTCGCCGACCGGGCACACCAGCAGCACTGATCGGCTCTTGCTGAACGGAAGGCCTCCCCGCAGCAGTTCCTCGAACAGCTCGTCGACGATGTTGACCGAGCCGTCGATGTGGAGGGCGGCGTACGCGAAGGGGCCGCGCAGGTCCACCACCAGCGGCTGCTCCACCCCGATCCACTTCTGCGCCGCGTCGACCTCGACGGCCGTCACGGCGTCCAGCTCCGCGGCGGTCAGGGTGGCGACCGAGTTCTTCACGGGCGCCCTTCCCAGCAGCTCCGGCCGGCGCTCGCGCACGTAGCCGAGGTAGCTCTCCGCCCGGTCGCAGACGATGAAGACGGCCGTCCGCTTCTCGGTCAATGCGGCGTCGAGCGGCTGGAGATGGCGTACGGCGCCGTGGTAGGCCGCCCCGCCGGTGGGGCCGGCGAGCAGGCCGCACCGGCGCAGCAGCGTCAACATCCCGTCGATGGCCTCGTCCGCGCTCACCGGTTCGATCGTGTCGTACACGCCAGGGTCGAAAAGACCCACTTCCTGTACCTCGTCGATGGTGCGGATGCCGGGGATGAAGTCCGATTTCTGCCCCACCAGACCGATCACGCGCACCGCAGGATCGTGAGCGCGCAACGCCGAGGCGACCCCGGTGGAAGAGCCGGCGGTGCCGACGCAGGCAATGAACCAGTCGGGCGCCCGGCCGTCCAGGTCCGCGATGATCTCCGGTCCGGTGCCTTGCGCGTGCGCCTCGGCGTTCAAGGGGTTGAAGTACTGGTCGGTGTGGAGGTGAGCACTGCCGGGGCGGTTCAACTGCTGGTGGAAGAGGGTCAGCGGGTCCTCGGTGTCGGTGGGGTCCAGACACTCGCTCCGGCCGGGCAACTCCTCGATCTCCGCGCCCAGCAGCAGGAGCAGGTCCTTGATCTCGGGGATGCGCATGCGGTTGGTGACGCTCTTGAAGGGCAGCCTGTGAAGACCGGCGATGAGGGCCAGGGCCTTGGCCGTGTTTCCGCTGGACAGCTCCACGATCGTCTCGCCGCGCTCCGCGGCGTCCGCCAGTCCCGGGCGGACCATGTTCCAGGCGGCCCGGTCCTTCAGCGAGCCGAAGGGGTTGAGCATCTCCAGCTTGGCGTAGAGGTCGATGTTGCGCAGGCCGTGCACGGCCGGGTCGATGCGGACCAGCGGCGTGTTGCCGATGGCCTCGATGATGCTCTCGTACCTCATCCCTGCTGTCCCCCCGTACGTGCGATCGGCCAGTAGTGCTCGTCCAGGCACCAGCTCCAGGCCCCTGTCTCCTCTTGGTGGGCCACCTCCTGGACCGCGACCTTGCGGGCGACGGGCTGCTGTTGGGCCTGGGTGGCGCTGAAGTCCATGCAGTAGCCCGCGGTGTTGGCGAAGGCGAGGAGGTCGCCGGGGTTCGGCAGCCGGGGCAGGAACACCGTTCTGCGGGTGATGAGGTCGGCCTCCAGGCAAAGGTTGCCCATCAGGTGCACTGCGACCGGCTCCGGTGGGCCCGCCGCAGGGCCGTTGCGGGGAACGACCACGGGGTCCATCAGGACGCTGTGGTCCTCCAGGCTGACGTCGCCGGCGTTCATCGCGAGGCGGACCAGATGCTCCCCGGATTCGGTACGCCGTACCTCCAGCACCCTGGCGAGGGAGAGACCGCACTGGTCCGCCAGCGCCCGGCCCGGCTCTGCGTAAAGGTCGTACAGGCTCTCCAACAGCAGGGTGCCCAGCGGGCGTCCCAGGCCCGGCGCGGGGCGCGAGAGTAGCTCGTCGAGGTAGTCGGGGCCGACGACGGGCCGGTGTGCCGGGTACAGCCCGAGGGCCCCTTTGAGGGTGCTGTTCTCCACGCGCAGGCCGTAGCCGTGCCCGCCCCAGGTCAGGGGTGGGCGACGGCCCATGACGGCGTGGGTGAGCTCGGTGGTGTAGCGGTCCCACTGTTCGGCGTGGGCCAGGTAGCTGACGCCGAAGCCGCCGCCGACATCGACGACGCTCGGCCGGAACCCCCGGATGCGTAACTCCTCCATGGCCCGCAGGCACCCCTCCAGCGCCGTCGCCTTCTCGTCCAGGCTCGTGGTGTCGAGGTGGTAGCCGACACCGATCGGCTCCAGCGCGTCCTGGTGGCGTTCGAGTACGTCGAGCAGGTCGTTCAGGGACTTCACGGAGGTGCCGAAGCGGCTGCGGCGGGAGAGCACCTTCGCGCCGGACGTCTCGAACTCGGACAGCCGCAGCAGCACCCGCAGGCGCGGCAGGCCGTACGCGCCGACGAGACCGGCGGCCTCTTCCAGCTCCGCGGCCCCGTCGGCATTGACGGTCGCTCCGGAGCGGGCGGCCAGCCAGAGGAAGGCGGGGTCCTTGGGTCCGGTCGCCATGATCCGGTCTCCGGTGAATCCGGACCCGAGCGCATGCTGCAACTCGCTGAGCGAGGCGGCGTCGAGGGCGGCGCCGGTCGTGGTGAGCCGCCTGACGAGTGCGCTGGAGCGGTTGGCCTTGTGCGCGAAGTAGACCTGGCCGCCGAGGCGGCGCCGGCGCAGGACGGAGCGGAAGCGCGCCACGTTCTCCGCGAGCTGCTGAGGCAGCACCAGGTTCAGGGGTGATCCGAGCCCGTCCACGAGCGTATGCAGGAAGGCAGACTCGTCCAGCAAGGACGTCAGCCGCGGTTCAAGGCGCGGCTCCAAGTACAGAGGTGCGTTGCTCATCCCAGCTGTTCCCTCCCCGACGAGGAATACGTACCGGTTTCGGCAAACGGTCATACGACCGTAACCCTCGCCGGGCTCTTTGCCCCCGGCTCGGCGGGGGAGGGACCGCAACACGTCGGCGGACGGCCGGATCGGGACGGTCAGAGGGGCAGGCTCATCAGGATCTCGTCCCGGTCGTCACCCGGGGCCACACGCAACGCACGGGGCCATCGGCCGACCTCCAGCCAGCCCAGCTTGCGGTAGAACTCCTCAAGCCCAAGGCCGCCTCTGGCGGCGAGTGACAGCCTTTCCAGGCCCATCTCGTCCCGGGCGAGGTCACGGACCCGATTCATCAGTGCGGCCCCGATGCCACGGCCGCGATAGCGGGGGTGGGTCTGCACGTGGTTGATCACGCCGCAGTGCGCGACCAGGGGATGCGGATCGCGGCGGACGATCAGCCAGCCGGCGAGGTCGCTGTCGACGGTGGCGATGAGCAGCCTGCGGCAGCGGGGGTCGAGCCCGTGGATGAGCTCGTCCACCACGGGCCCGACGACGCGTGCGCTCACCGGTGGCAGCGGGAATCCGGCGGCGATGACGGCGCCGCCGGCGTTGGCCACTGTTTCCCAGCAGTCAACGAGCTCCCGTCTGAGCACCGGGGTGACGTCCTCGGGGTGGGTGATGTCCAGGAATGCGGGGGCCTTGTGCACCGTCATGTCCGGCAGCCTCCCAGAGGCATCGTGGAGGAGTCACGGAGAGAAGGCCGCGAGTCCCTATCGGCTGGTGCCGTAGGGGAGCAGGGCCATCTCGCGCGCGTTCTTGATCGCTGCGGCGAGCCGGCGCTGCTGCTGGGCCGTTACGCGGGTGACGCGGCGGCTACGGATCTTGCCGCGGTCGGAGATGAACTTCCGCAGCAGGTCGGTGTCCTTGTAGTCGACGTAGGTGATCTTTGCCGCGTCCAGGGGGCTGGCCCTTATCCACATCTGACGCTGCCGCCGATCTACCTCGCTCAGAGCTCGGTGGTCGCCGCCCCCTCACCTGGCGCCACGCACTCGGCGGCCAGGGCGATCTGACCGCCGGGGAGCTGGACCTGCTCGCCGAGGCGAGGCGCCCCCTGGTCCGGCTGCGCGACCAGTGGGTCCTGATCGATCCGGCCGAGGCCCGCCGGGCCCGGTCCCGCCTGCGCCAGGGCCGCGAGGTGACGACCGCCGACGCGCTGGCCGCCGTACTCACCGGCTCGGCGGAGCTGGACGGCGTGCGGTACGAAGTGGAGACCGCCGGTCCGCTGGAGGGCCTCCGCGCGCTGCTCGCCGCCGACCCGGAACGCGCCGACGCCCGCGCGGACGCCCGCGCCGACGCTCCGGCCCCCACCGGCGCCGGGCTGCCCGTCGGCGAGCCGGCCGCGCTCCACGCCACCCTGCGCGACTACCAGCTGCGCGGCCTGCGCTGGCTGGCCCGGATGACCGGGCTCGGCCTCGGCGCCTGCCTCGCCGACGACATGGGCCTCGGCAAGACCGTCACCCTCATCGCCCTGCACCTCCACCGGCGGGAGCTGGGGCACAAGGGCCCGACGCTGGTGGTCTGCCCGGCCTCACTGCTGGGCAACTGGCAGCGGGAGATCGAGAGGTTCGCCCCCGGCACCCCGGTGCGCCGCTTCCACGGCCCCGGCCGCAGCCTTGAGGGACTCGCGGGACTCAAGGGACTCGAGGAGCCCGACGCCGGATTCGTCCTCACCACCTACGGCACGATGCGCCTGGACGCGCCGCGACTCGCCTCCGTGCACTGGGACATGGTCGTCGCCGACGAGGCGCAGCACGTCAAGAACCCGCGCTCCGGGACGGCCAGGGCCCTGCGCACCGTCCCGTCCGCCGCCCGCGTGGCCCTCACCGCCACGCCGGTCGAGAACGACCTGTCCGAGCTGTGGGCCGTCCTCGACTGGACCACGCCCGGCCTCCTCGGCCGCCTCGGCACCTTCCGCACCCGCTACGCCGAGCCGATCGAGAGCGGCCGGGACCCGCAGGCGGCGGCCCGACTGGGCATGCTCGTACGGCCGTTCCTGCTGCGGCGCAGGAAATCCGACCCCGGGATCGCGCCCGAGCTGCCGCCCAAGACCGAGACCGACCACGCCGTCCAGCTGACCCGGGAGCAGGCCGGACTGTACGAGGCCGTCGTGCGCGAGACCCTCGCCGCGATCGCCGAGTCGGACGGGATGGAACGGCGCGGCCTCGTCGTCAAACTGCTGACCTCGCTCAAGCAGATCTGCAACCATCCCGCGCAGTATGTGAAAGAGCACAGTTCGCAAGAGCTCAGCCCGAACGGGCCCAGCCCGAAAGAGCGCAGCCCGAAAGAGCGCGGCTCCGGGAAGCTGGAACTGCTCGACGAACTCCTCGACACGATCGTCGCCGAGGGCGGTTCGGTGCTGGTGTTCACGCAGTACGTGGCGATGGCCCGGATCCTGGAGAGACACCTCGCCGCGCGCGGGATCGGCACCCAACTGCTGCACGGGGGGACGCCGGTGGCCCGCCGGCAGGAGCTCGTGGACCGGTTCCAGGCCGGGGAGTCCCCGGTCTTCCTGCTCTCTTTGAAGGCCGCCGGCACCGGGCTCAACCTGACCCGTGCCGGCCACGTCATCCACTACGACCGCTGGTGGAACCCGGCCGTCGAGGAGCAGGCGACCGACCGCGCCTACCGCATCGGCCAGACCCAGCCCGTCCAGGTCCACCGCATCATCGCCGAAGGCACCGTCGAGGACCGGATCGCACAACTCCTGGCGCGCAAGAGGGCCCTGGCCGATTCCGTCCTCGCGGGCGGCGAGGCCGCGCTGACCGAACTTACCGACGCGGAGCTGGCCGAGCTCGTGGCCCTCCGCCCGACGACCGCCGGGGAGCGCCGCGGATGAACGCGCAGCATCGGTACGACCCGTCCACCCCGCACGAGAAGACCTTCCCGGCGCTGCCGCCGCCGACCGGCCGGGGCTTCGCCCGCACCTGGTGGGGTCACGCCTGGCTGCGCGCCCTGGAGGACAGTGCGCTCGACGGGCAGCAGGTCAAGCAGGGGCGGCGGTACGCGCGTTCGGGCGCGGTGGGCGCCGTGTCCGTGCGGCCGGGCGGGCTGACGGCCGTGGTGCGGGACCCGGACGGGACGGCGCACCGGACGGACGTGCTGGTCCAGGAGTTCACGGAAGCGGAATGGGACCGGCTGCTCGGCCTGGCGGCCGCGGAGTCCGGGCACATCGCGGCGCTGCTGGACCGGGAGGTGCCTCCGGAGCTGGCGCAGGACGCGGCGGCGGCCGGGGTGGAGCTGCTGCCCGGTATCGGGGACCTCGACCCGCGCTGCGACTGCGACGAGTGGGACCACTGCCCGCACACGGCGGCGCTCTGCTACCAGGTGGCGCGGCTGCTGGACGAGGATCCCTTCGTCCTGTTGCTGCTGCGCGGGCGCGCGGAGGCCGATCTCGTGGCCGAACTGGAGGGCCGCAGCACGGCGAAGGCGGAGGCGGAGGCGGAAGCGGGACCGGGAGCCCCCGGCAACCCGGCGGACGAGGGGGTCCCCGCCGCCGAGGCCTACGCGGAGGCGGGCGCCCTGCCCCCGCTGCCGCCGCCCGCGCGGCTGCCGGACGCGCCGGGCCAGGCGCCGACGCTGGACACGGAAGCGCAGTCGCAGCCGCCGGGCCTGGACGTGGACGCGGTGGAGTTCCTCGCGCAGGCGGCGGTGACCAGGGCGTACCGGTTGCTCGCGGAAGCCCTCGCTCCGGCCCACGCGGAGCGGGCCCCGCAGCCCGGGCCGACGGCGGCCGAAGACGCCGTACGCCTCACGGCGGAGGCCGATGACCTTCGGGTCCGGTCCCGTCTGGCGGCGGCTACCGACAGGAACCGGGCCGAGATGGACCGGGCCGTTCTCGCCTGGGGCTTCGGCGGGGCCCAGGCCGTCGCGGTACTGGAGCAGGACTGGACCCCGGACCGGGCGTCCCTCGCCCGGGCCCGGGCCGCGCTCGCGTCGGCCTGGTCCGAAGCGGCGGACTCCGGCGAGGACGCGGACTCCGGCCCGGACCCGGACTCCGGCCCGACCCCGACCCCGGACCCGACCCCGGACGCCGACGCCGACTCCGGCACCGACCCGGAATCCACCGACGGCGCCCCCGCCCCCGTGCTGCGCCGGGTCCGCGCCCGCTGGACGGAGCCGGGCGGCGACCGGCAGCTCCGGCTGGGCCGGGAGGGCCGCTGGTGGCCGTACCGCCGCAGCACGGCGGGCCACTGGCTGCCGGCGGGCCCGGGATCCCCCGACCCGGCGTCGGCGCTGGCGGCGCTCGACCCGGAGGAGTAGCGGGGCTCCGGCGGGGACCGGCCGGCCGACGGGCCGGCCCGCGTACTGGCCGACACACTGGCCGACGCACCGCTTGCCGGGGCGCCGGGGCGGTACGACGATGGGGCGCTCCGGGTACCACGCCGCCGCGGGAGGGTGACATGGACGATCCTTCGGTGGCCCTGCCGGGCGGGGCCGATCCCGCCGAGCGCACCCGGGAACTGCGCCGGGCCCACGCCGCGTTCACCCGCGACGGCCGGGTCGAGGCCCCCGTGCGGGCGGTCATCGCGCGGTCCTGGCGCCGCTGCGCCCGGGCCCGGGTCAGCCCCGAGTGCGCGCCCCGGATGGAGCTGTCCGGCGCGGAACTGCGGTCGTACCGCGAGCAGCACCCGCTGGCCCGCGTGCTGCCGCTGTTCCGGGACCTCGTGGGTGCCTTCGCCGCGCGCGGGGCGCACCTGCTGGCGGTGTGCGACGCGCGGGGCAGCCTGCTCTGGGTGGAGGGCGAGCCCGCCACGATGCGGCGCGCCGAGGGCCTCGGCTTCGTACCGGGCGCCCGCTGGGCGGAGACGGCGATGGGCACCAACGCGCCGGGCACGGCGGTGGCGGTCGGCGAGCCGGTCCAGGTCTTCGGCGCGGAGCACTTCAGCCGCCGGGTCCACCCGTGGACCTGCGCGGCGGCTCCGGTCCGCGATCCGCGCACCGGGCGGCTGCTCGGCGCCGTGGACGTCACCGGCGGCGACTGGCTGGCCCATCCGCACTCCCTGGCCTTCGTCCGCGCGGTGGCGCGCGCGGCGGAGGCCCAGCTGGCGCTGCTGGATCCGGGCCCGCGGGCTCACGGCGACTCCCTCACCGCGCTCGGCCGGGACGAGGCCCTGCTGGCGGCGCGGGACGGCCACGGGGACGGCCCCGGGGGCGACGGGCCGCGTGAGATCCGGCTGGGGAGGCGGCACAGCGAGATCATGGCCCTGCTGGCGCACCACCCCGAGGGGTTGTCGGGGGACGAGCTGGCGATCGCGCTGTACGAGGACGAGTCGGTGTCACCCGTGACGCTGCGGGCCGAAATGTCCCGGCTGCGCAGGGTGTTGGGCTCCCGGGCGCCGCTCTCGCGCCCCTACCGCGCGGCCGGGCCGCTGGAGGCCGATTTCACCGCCGTCACCCGGCACCTCGCCTCCGGCGCGGTCTCGGCGGCGCTGGCCCGCTATCCGGGGCCCCTGCTCCCCGCGTCCACCGCGCCCGGGATCGTCCGGCTGCGGCGCCGCATCGAGGAGCAGGCTCGGGCCGCGGTGATCGCGCGGGCCGACGCGGGGCTGCTGGCCGACTGGGTGTGCAGTCCGTGGGGCGCGGACGACCCGGAGGCCTGGCGGGCGCTGGCGGCGGCGCTGCCCGCCGGTGACCGGCCGGCCGCGCTGGCCCGCGTACGGGCCATCGACGCCGAACTCGGATCGGCGCCGGGACCATCTTCACCGGGAGCACCCTCGCCGGGGGTGCCTGCAACGGGGGCGCCCTCGCCGGGCGGTGTGTCGCGCGGCCGTGCAACGTACCGGCAACCTGCCCGCCCCTAGCCTCGCCGCGAGCGCTGTCCGACGGCGGCCGGCGCCCGGCAAGGGGAGGACCACGATGGCCCGTTACGCTGCGCCCGGTACCGAGGGCGCGCTCATGTCGTACGCGTCGCGCTACGGCCACTTCATCGGCGGCGAGTACGTCGAGCCCGTCCTCGGCAGGTACTTCTCCAACCCCTCCCCCGTGACCGGCGAGGCCTTCACCGAGGTCGCGCGCGGCACGGCCGAGGACATCGAGCGCGCACTGGACGCGGCGCACGCCGCCGCCCCGGCGTGGGGACGCACCTCGATCACCGAGCGCTCCACGGTCCTGCTGCGCGTCGCGGACCGGATGGAGCAGCACCTGGAGGCCCTCGCGGTCGCGGAGACCTGGGAGAACGGCAAGCCGATCCGCGAGACCCTGGCCGCCGACATCCCGCTCGCCATCGACCAGTTCCGCTACTTCGCGGGCGCGCTGCGGGCCCAGGAGGGCGCGCTCAGCCAGATCGACGACGATACGGTGGCCTACCACTTCCACGAGCCGCTGGGCGTCGTCGCGCAGATCATCCCGTGGAACTTCCCGATCCTGATGGCGGTGTGGAAGCTGGCTCCGGCCCTGGCCGCGGGCAACACGGTGGTGCTGAAGCCGGCCGAGCAGACCCCGGTGTCGGTGCACTACTGGATGAGCCTGGTCGCGGACCTGCTGCCGCCGGGCGTGGTGAACATCGTCAACGGCTTCGGCGAGGAGGCGGGCAAACCGCTCGCGTCCAGCCCGCGCGTGGCGAAGGTGGCCTTCACCGGGGAGACCTCCACGGGGCGGCTGATCATGCAGTACGCGGCGGAACACCTCAAGCCCGTCACGCTGGAGTTGGGCGGCAAGAGCCCGAACCTCTTCTTCGACGACATCTGGGCCACGGACGACGACCTGCGGGACAAGGCGCTGGAGGGCTTCACCATGTTCGCCCTCAACCAGGGCGAGGTGTGCACGAGCCCGTCGCGCGCGCTGATCGAGCGCGGACGCTACGGGGACTTCCTCGACGCGGCCGTGGCCCGGACGGAACTGATCGTGCCCGGACACCCGTTGGACACGGACACGATGATCGGCGCGCAGGCCTCGGAGGAGCAGTTGAGGAAGGTCCTGTCGTACGTGGAGATCGGGCAGCAGGAGGGCGCGAAGATTCTGACGGGCGGTCAGCGGATTGAACACGGAGGGGAGCTGGCGGGCGGCTTCTACGTCCAGCCGACCATCTTCGAGGGCGACAACCGCATGCGGATCTTCCAGGAGGAGATCTTCGGCCCGGTCGTCTCGGTGACCTCGTTCCAGGACTTCGACGACGCACTGCGCATCGCCAACGACACGGCGTACGGCCTGGGCGCGGGCGTCTGGACCCGCGACATCAACACGGCGTACCGCGCGGGCCGCGCGATCCAGGCGGGCCGGGTCTGGACGAACTGCTACCACGCCTACCCCGCGCACGCGGCCTTCGGCGGCTACAAGCAGTCGGGCATCGGCCGCGAGACCCACAAGATGATGCTGGAGCACTACCAGCAGACCAAGAACCTGCTGGTGAGCTACTCCCCGAAGAAGCTCGGCTTCTTCTGAGCGTCTTCGGAAGCCACATCGACGCGCCCCGTCACGCCGCGCCGTGCCCCGTGGGGTCGTGTACGTCAGTCGAGCGGCGTTCTCGGTAACGTGATCGTCTACGGCACGGCGGAGAGCGATGAGGCTGCGATGAGTGAACTGACGAAGCCCGAGATCGAACTTCCGGGGGGCGATGCTCCCGAGGAGCTGACGATCCGGGACCTCGTCGTCGGGGACGGGGCCGAGGCGAAGCCGGGCAGGGTCGTCCGGGTTCACTACGTCGGGGTCACCTTCGCGTCCGGAATGGAGTTCGACGCTTCCTGGGACCGGGGCGAGCCGTTCAAGTTCGCCGTGGGTGGCGGCAGGGTCATCAAGGGCTGGGACCGGGGAATCAGGGGGATGAAGGTCGGCGGTCGGCGCGAGATCATCGTTCCCCCGCGCCTCGGCTACGGCAACCAGTCCCCCTCGCGGTTGATCCCGGCAGGATCCACGCTCGTCTTCGTGGTGGACCTGCTCTCCGTGGTCTGAGGAAGGCCGGCTCCTCCCCGGCCGCCGGCGCGCAAGCGGTGGCGGCCTTCCCCCCAGGTCACAGGGAGAGTCTCACCTCACCGTTGGGCATGACGGCCGGGTACAGGGCGTCGAGGACCGTGCCGATGGGCGGGAAACGGTCGGGGGTGACGTGTTCGCGTTCATCGGTCAGATTGATGAAGTCGACGAACGCGGGTCTCCCCGACTGCGGGGAGAGCAGTTCCACCTCCACCCCGAACCGGTCCCCATGCCCCGTGACCACGCAGCGCACGGGATGGAGGAACTCCAGCTTTCGCACCTGGGGCAGGACCCCGTGGGCCGCGTCGGCGCACCTGTGGACGCCTCGGATGGTGGCACGCTCGAACTACGCCGCATCTACGCCCAGTTGGAGGAACCAGGGGGTGTCGGTCCGTGTCAGCGGACGACGTCGAAGACGTTCTTCTGCAGGCCGTTGGCGTAGGCCTCGTGCTCGACGAGCTTCAGCTTCTGGGTGTCCTTGTCGGTGGCGCTGAAGAGCCGCTTGCCCGCGCCGAGCAGGAGCGGGAAGACGAGCAGGTGGTAGCGGTCGATCAGGCCCGCGTCGGACAGGGCCTGGTTCAGCGAGGCGCTGCCGTGGACGATGATCGGGCCGCCCTCGGTCTCCTTCAGCGCGGCGACCTCGTCGAGCGAGCGCAGGATCGCCGTCTCGCCCCAGTTCGAGACCAGGTCGTCCTCGGTGAGGGTGGTGGAGACGACGTACTTCGGCATCACCTTGTAGTCCGCGAAGTCCTCCATGTCCGGCCACACCTGGCTGAACGCCTCGTAGCTGGCCCGGCCCAGCAGCATCGCGGAGGCTTCCTTCTGCTCCCGGCCCTTGATTTCGAATGCCTCGGGGAGGAACTCGACGTCCTTGAAGGTCCACCCGGAGTTCCGGTAGCCGGGCTCGCCTCCCGGGCCCTCCACGACGCCGTCGAGCGATACGAAGGCGGTGCTGATCAGAGTGCGCATCTTGGTTCCTCGGTGTCTCGAGTCCGGTTCCCGGCAGATTTGTCGAGTCGTGCGCGGACCGCGCTCGCGGCTGCCGCACACCTCTCATGATCTATGACCGTGGATCATGGGGAAACTCATCGGTCGTCGCGGATCTCGCTCCGGCGCGCGCACCGGGCCGCGTCCGTCAGCGATCCGTATGGACCCGGCCGGTCGCCGTCAAGGTCGTGTCAGGGGTGGTCCCCGGGGCCGGCGGGCGGGGGAAGCTTCGGTGACACGCCCCGGACAGCCTCCCCGCATCCGGGGCCCACCTGCCACTCGTGGTTCCTCTGGGAGGGCCCCATGTGTTTGTTCCTGTACGCCGACGACCCCGAGCCCGAGGAACAGGTCCCGGCCGGACCCTTGTACGTGCCGGCCCGGCCGGGGACCGCTCCCGTGGTGGTGCGCCTGTTCCGCACCCCGCTGGGAGCCCGTACCGCCGTCGGCTTCACCAGTGCGGAGCGGCTGGCCGCCACGCTCGGCGCGGAGCAGCCCTGGATCCGGCTCTCGGAGTCCGCGCTCCGCGCGCTGGCCGGCCCCCTCGGGGTGTCGCTGCTGACCGTCGACCCGGCCCTCACCGCTCCCCCGGTGACCGGGGTCGGCGCGGCGACGGCCGACGGTCCGGTCGCGGCTCCGCCTGCGGCCCCCGTCCCGCGGGCCTCCGGGACAGCGGCCCGGACCGCGTGAAGGGGATCGGGCGATGACCGTCACCGACCTCCCGGAGACTCCGGCGGCCGCCAGTGCCGATGACCTGTCGATCTGGCCGGCGTCCGCGACGCGGCTCCCGCACGGCGGCCTGGCCGTCGGCGGGGTGTCGCTGGCGGAGATCGCGGACCGGTTCGAGACCCCCGTCTACGTCCTGGACGAGGGCGAGGTGCGCGGACGCTGCCGGACCTACCGGGACGCCTTTCCCGAAGCCGAAGTGCTCTACGCCGCCAAGGCGTTCCTCTCCCGCGCGATGGTGCGCTGGGTACGGGAGGAGGGGCTGGGCCTGGACGTGTGCTCGGCCGGGGAGCTGGAGCTCGCCGTGACCGCCGGCTTCCCGCCCGACCGGATCGTGCTGCACGGCAACGCCAAGTCACCCCGCGACCTGGAGGCCGCCCTGCGGCTGGGTGTGGGCCGCATCGTCATCGACGGCCCGTCCGAGATCGCCCGGATCGCGGCCTCGGTCGGCCCCGGGGGACACCAGAAGGTCATGGTGCGGGTGGTGCCGGGCGTCTCGGCGGGCGGCCACGACAAGATCCGCACCGGTACGGACGACCAGAAGTTCGGCCTGTCCCTCACCGACGGGGGCGCGCAGCACGCCATCGCGCGGATCCTGTCCCAGCCGCAGCTCGAACTGACCGGTCTGCACTGCCACATCGGTTCGCAGATCACCGAGGTGAAGCCCTATCTGGTGGCCCTGCGCCGGATGGTGGGGCTGATGGCCCGGATCCGGGACGCGCACGGAACCGTCCTGCCCGAACTGGACATGGGCGGCGGCCACGGCATCGGCTACCGGCCCGGTGAACCCGCCCTTGACCTCACCGCGCTGGCCCGGCGGCTGCGCGCGGAGCTCGTATCGGGCTGCGCCGCCGCCCGGCTGACCGTACCCCGGCTCCTGATCGAGCCCGGCCGGGCCGTCGTCGGACCCGCGGGTGTCGCCGTGTACCGGGTCCTCGCCGTCAAGCACACCGGCGGGAAGGCCTTCGTCGCCGTCGACGGCGGGATGAGCGACAACCCGCGGCCCGCGCTGTACGGGGTGCGCTACGCGCCCCGCCTCATCGGCCGCCGCTCCGCGGCCGGATGCCGGACCACGACGGTCGTCGGACGCCACTGCGAGGCGGGCGACGTCCTCGCGGCCGACGTGGAACTGCCCGGCGACGTCCACCCCGGCGACCTGCTCGCCGTACCGGTGGCCGGCGCCTACCAGCTGTCCATGGCCTCCGGCTACAACCTCGTCGGCCGCCCCGCGGTCGTCGCGGTCCACGGGGGCTCCTCCCGGCTCCTCGTCCGGCGCGAGACGATGGACGATCTCCGCAGCCGCGACATCGGAGGCTAGTGCCGTGGCGCCCCCCTCGGATCGTGCTTGCCGGGACCGCGCGCGCGGTCCCGGCAAGATCCGGAAGAGGCGGCCTACCGCCAGACGGCCTACCGCCAGATGACGGCGCGCCAGCGCACCGGCCGGGGCCTCGAACTGCCCGCGTCGCCCGCGACGCTCCCGGTCGCGTTGATCGCGATCGGCCGGGTCGTGTCGACGCCGGCGGGAAGGGGCAGGGCGGTGACCCGCCCCCGCGCGTCCCAGGTCACGGCGCGCTCGTCCGAGGTGCCGACGGCCGTTCCCGCGTCGTTGACGCCGCTGACGAAGACCCTGCCCGTGCCGGGCAGCACCCCCAGCTCCGTGGTGGTGGCCCCGTCCCACCTGACGGCGTGGTCCTTGACGTTCCCGACCACGACGTCGGCGTTGTTGACGCTCACGGAACGCGCGCCGATCCCCTGCGACGGGAGGGCTTCGAACTTCTTCCCGCGTACGGAGCGGACGGCCTTCCACTCCCCGGCCCGGTCGGTCGCCTGGCCGATCACCGTACCGCGGTCGTTGATCGCGGTCGGCTCGCTGAACGCGCCCCCGAGCGAGCCGAGTTCGTGGACCCGCCCCGCGGTGTCCCAGCGGACGGCCCGGGTCTTCTCGCCCGGCACGAACACATGGCCGGCGATCTCCCCCCGCGCGTTGATCGCGGTGGCCACGCCGCCCACCGCCTTCGCGGGCAGGCGCAGTTCGGTCGCCCGGCCGTCGGCGCCCCAGCGCACGGGGCGCGTACGGTCGGCCGTCGAGAGCCGTCCCACGGCGACGTGGGAGTCGTTGATGTCCTGGGCCTCGCCGTCGACGTAGCCCGACGGTTCCTCGAGCCGGGTGAGGACGCCTGACGCGTCCCATCGCGCGGCATGGCGTACGCCGTCCGGCGTGTCGGTGAAACCGGCCACGGTGCCGTCCTCGGCGATCTTGACCGCCTGGCCGCCCGAACCTCCGCCGACGGCCTGCAGACGGGTGAGGGAGCCGTCGTCGCCCCACCGCACGAGGTAGCCGTCCCCGCTCTCGTCCAGCGAGAGCCCCACGACATCCCCGGCGTCGTTCATCGCCTGGGCCGAACTGCTGGTGTGGCCTGCCAGGAGCGGCAGTTCGTACATCGAGACGCCGGCGTCAAAGGACGCGGACGTGGATGAGGACGTGGATGGGGACGCGGATGCGGACGGCGTCACCATCACGGATAACAACACGGAAAGGACCACGGGTATCAAGAAGATCTCCCCTGTCTTCTCGGACCGGTAAGGAGCCGGAACGCCCCCGCCGGCGCGACGGCGGGAGCGGCGGACGGGGGAGACGGGCGGGAGAGAGAGCAGGCGGGGCGGAACAGGGCCCCGCAGAACGCCACGCCGACGCCGGCGGGCGCCGGAACCGGACCGCCCGAGAGCCGCACACCACCGAGCAGTTCGGGCAGGGCGGCCCGCGCGCGCGCGTCCTCGCTCAGATACTGCTTGCCCACCCCGTGCACAAAGAACTAAGACGGCTACCACCAAGACCTCCACAGCGTAGTTCGTCGCCAGCGTAGGATGTGTATACAGGACCGGCCCCGGCCCCGACTCCGGCCCCGACTCCGGCCCCGACTCCGGGCACAGGGAAGCCGGGGGAGCGCTGGAGTACTTCAGCGCCACCCGGATCGACATCCGCTGCGCCGTCCCGCAGCCGCGCGAGCTCGACGGCGATGCCGTGCGCGACGGGGTCCGCCTCACCGCCGAGATCGAACCGGGCGCTCTGCGCGTTTACCTGCCCCGAGCCTTCGGCGTTCCCGCCGCCGCACCACACGACGAGGAGCACACGGACCATGCCGACCGTGCCGACCACGTTCCCACCGCCTCCCCGGCTTCCCCCGGTGCGCCGCGCTGAGGCTGGGGCCCGTGCCGCTCCCCGCGCCCACGGCTCCCCGGCAGCCGCACCGACCGACCGCAAGCTCCGTACGCTCCACGGGAAGGCGGCACGACGATGGGCACCGCACGACGGGTACCGCAACAACACGACGTGCGCGGCGAGGAACTGTCCGCCGACGAGGCGTGGACCGCGCTGCGCCGCTACGGAGGCTGGAGCCTGGCGCGCGACTCCTTCGTCCGCTTCCGCTACGCCGACGGATTCAGCCACGCCCGCGCGCTCGCCCTGCAGACCGTCCTGTCCATCGTCCCGCTGGCCATCGCGGCCATCGGCCTGTCCGGCGTCATGCACAGCGAGGAGGCGGGCCGCGTGGCCGAGCTCACCATCCGGGGGCTCACCAGCGGCCCCGGCCAGGCGGTGGTCGACGACGCGCTCCGCGAGAGCAGACGCCATGCGGGCGACGGCGGCCAGGCAGCCCTCTGGCTGGGCCTGCTCTTCTCCCTCGTGAATGTCACCACGAGCCTGTGCCAGGTCGAACGGGGTGCCAACCGCATCTACGGCAACGAACGCGACCGGCCCTTCCTCGCCAAGTACACCCGGGGCCTGGTGATGGCGGCCCTCGCGGGCTTCCCCCTGGGGCTCAGCTTCATCCTCACCGTCCTCGGCACGCACCTGACCCACGCGCTGGCCGAGGTGTACGGGCTCGCTCCCGCCACGGTCCGGGCGTGGGACCTCTTGCGCTGGCCCGTCGGCGTCCTGCTCGCGGTCCTGGCCGCCAGCGCGATCTTCCGGCTCTCCCCGCGCCGGCGCCAGCCCGGCTACACCTGGCTGGCGTTCGGAGCCGTCGTGTACCTGGTGCTGTGGAACCTGGCGACGTGGGGCCTGAGCCTGTACGTGGGCGCGAGCGGCTCGTTCACCAGCGTCTACGGACCCCTCAGCGCGATCGTGTCGCTGCTGATCTGGTCCTACCTCACCTCGATCGCGCTCTTCCTGGGACTGTCCTTCGCCGCCCAGCTGGAAGCCGTACGGGCGGGGGCGAGAGAGCCGGTCACGGCCGATCCCGGGGTCTGACCGACCGGCCCGCACACCGCCACCGCCCCGCACACCTTCACCGCACACGAGAGGCTAGCGCCACCATGGCACGGCACACGCAGCGTTCACGACGGGAGGGGCCCGGACCGCACGGCACGCTCCGGCGCCTGACCTCACGGCACTTCGGATCCGACGCCACCTTCGGCGCACGGCTCGTACTCGCCGCCGCCGCGACGGCGGTGGCTTCCGTGCCCTTCGCGCTGGCCCTGGTCCTGGTGGAGTCCCGGTGGGCTCCGCTCCACCGGGTGGACCGGGCCGTGGCCGAGCGCCTGCACGCCGACGCCCTCGGACACCCGGGGTGGGTGCGCTTCCTCGACGTGCTCACGGGCTTCGTGTGGGATCCCGTGACCATGCGCCTGCTGGTGGCGGTCCTCGTGGTCTGGCTCCTGACCCGTCGCGCCTGGCGGCTCGCGGCCTGGGCGGCCGTCACCGCCGTCGCGGGCGGTCTGATCGGCTTCCTCGCCAAGAGCGTGGTCGAAAGGGCGCGGCCCCATCTGCCGGACCCCGTCGCCCACGCGCCCGGGTTCTCCTTCCCCTCCGGCCACGCGATGACGGCGACCACCTCGTGCGCCGTCCTGCTGCTGGTGCTGATGCCCCTGGTACCGCGTGCGTGGCGCCCACTGCCCTGGGCGCTCGCGCTGGTCACGGTGGCGGGCGTCGGCTACACGCGCGTCGCGCTGGGCGTCCACTGGGTCAGCGACGTCGTGGGCGGCTGGCTGCTCGGCCTCGCGGTGGTCACCGCGACGGCGCTGGCCTTCGAGGCCTGGCGCGCCGACACCGGCCGACGCAGGACGGCGGTGACCGAGGGCCTGGAACCGGAACTCACCGAACCCGCGCCCGAGGCACCGCGGACACCGGCACCACCAGCCGGCTGACCGCTGCGCTCGGGCACTCCTTCGAGAGAGAAGGCGATCCGACTGGTTTGGACGGCCGGAGACCGGCCATACGAGTGGACAGGGAGTCCGCGGCGGTGAGCGGCGCGGGATCCCGAGCGGGCCCGAGCCGCGTGGTGGCATCCCCCCGCCATCACGCGGCCGGGGCTCCGTCCGCACGATGAGCACGACGTGGTCGCCTTCCGGACCCGCACGGCAACCGGCCGCCGCGGCCCGCCGTCTTCCGGGACCGGGCCCGGGGCAGGCCGGTGTTCCCCCGCCCCCGGCGCTTGAGCAGCCGGCCGCGGGCACGGACCCGGACGAGCGGCCGTACCGCTCCGCCGCGGGGCGACAGGTTTCCCGACGGTCGCCCGCCCGCACGAACCGCCTCCCGCACCCGGAGCACCACCCGGTACGGGAGGCGTCGTGCGCCCGGCCCCGCCGCCGGTTCGGGGCGTGTCGGTGCTGGTCGCAGTCCCCGCGGTCCGGCACGGTGGGCGCGGTCGGTGGCCGTCCGGCACGACGGCCCCAAGAGCGCGCGAGGGGTTCGCATGACCGAGAACGTTCGCAGGACCGAGAACGCAAGCTCCCGGACCAGCCGCCGCACGGTTCTGCTGGCCGCCGGATCGGCCGGGGTCGCCGCGCTGGCGGCCGCCTGCTCGGGTCCGGCCGCCACCCGGGGATCGGCAGGGCAGCCCTCGGCCCCCGCACCCCCGGCCCCGATGCCTTCGCCATCCGCCTCCCCCTCGCCGTCCGGCGGGAGCACCCCGGCCTGCGTGCTCACCATGGAGTCGGGAGAGGGCCCGTACTACCTCGACCTGGACCGGGTCCGGTCGGACATCACGGAAGGCCGGGACGGCGCGGCGTTCCGGCTGGACCTGACCGTGGTGCGGGCGTCGGCCGGCTGCCGCCCGGTCGCGGGCGCCGCCGTCGACGTGTGGCACGCCGACGTCTCGGGCACCTACTCCACCGGCGCGCAGACCTTCCTCCGCGGCACCCAGATCACGGACGCCGCCGGCCGGTGCACCTTCCGCACGATCGTGCCCGGCTGGTACCGGGGGCTGGCGCCGCACATCCACTTCAAGGTGCGCCCCGACGAGCGGACCGAGAAGACCTCGCAGTTCTTCTTCCCGGAGGAGCTCCTGCTGAGGGTGTACGCGCTCCAGCCCTATGCCCGCCGCCCCGCGCCGGCCCACCCCAACACCCGCGACAGCCGCTACCGCGACTCCGGCGCCGCGATGACGCTGGCCCCAGTACCGGACGGCGCCGGCCACCGTGCCGCGTACACGGTGGGCATCGCCTGAACCCCTGCGAGGCGGCTCCCCCGGTGCGCCGCCCCGAGGTACGGCACCGCGCCGGGGGCCACGGAAGCCGCTCGTCCTGCCGGACACCTCACCGGCCGGCCTGAGCCCGCCGAGGCCGCGAGGTCGCTCGCCGGGCCCGCCCCCCAGTACGGTGCGGCGGCCCTATGCCTGCGCTTCGGCCGGCGTCTGCGCCGAGTCCCCGGGCGACGGGTCGTGGTGTGGGTGGTAGCGCCGGGTCTCCCGGCTCCAGGTCTCGCCCTGAGCGAGGTCCTTGTGCAGGGAATAGGCGTCGTCCTGGACGACCACGATGCCGCGCAGACCGTGCGGAGTCGATGGAACGGTTCGCTCAACACCAGCGGGAACGCCAGTTCCTGGCCCTGCGCGGTCTCGCCGAACGCCAGGGAGGGCCGGACCCCGATCGCGTTCCTGCGGACCTCCACCACGTGGTCCATGCCCCCTTCCCCCGGGTCGCGGCGCATCCGCGCCTCCAGGACGTAGGAGAACAGGTACGTGGCGACGTCCTCGGCGAACCGGCCCTGCCAGCTCGCCGTCATGCCCATCCGGCTGCGCCCGCACGAGTCCGCGAAGGCCCGCGCAGGCGGCGGCGCGGACAGGGGCAGCGCACCCGACTCCCCGTACACGAAGCGGACCATCGGGTCGACGGCCGCCCGCACCTGCCCCGGGTCCTCGCCCACGGGCCCGTCGAACCAGTCGTCGAACGGGAAGAACCAGAACATCCAGTCCGACACCAACTGCGCGCCCGGCCCGCGGGCGTCGGGATGGGCGTACCCCGCCAGCCGGTCGAACCTCGGCCCGTCCAGGCGCCGGACCTCCTCCTCGCCGCGGACGATCCCGGCGTCCCGCGCCCACCGCAGACTGCGCCGCCGCATCTCCTCGACGTGCGGGTTGAGCCGGGACGGCCAGGAGGGGATGGTGAACGTCGGCCCCACGGCCGCACTCGGGTGAAGGTCACTGTCCGCGCGGGCAATTGTCCGGAATCCACCTGTCCGCGTTCGGGGCCGGCGGCCCCGTCCGCCCACGTGGGCAGCGGCACGCAGTGGCTTCTGACGGACGTGTGACCTCCCTGCACTCAATCCGTAACAGACGGCTACGGGGGGTGAGGTGGGGACGGTTCCTATTGCAGACTGAGCGGGGCGCCGACATCTGCGACCACGAGCCTGGCCTGATTCGTTCGCGCCGTGTACGGCTCGTCAACGTTCCGACATCTGAGAGTCGACAGCGGCCGCGTACGGCCGAAACGGGGGAACACCATGAATGCTGCCGTCCGCAAGAGCCTCCACTGGAAGGCCTGCGTCTTCGGGGCCGCGACGCTCGCCGCACTGCTCGCGTCCACGGCGTGCTCGCCGATTTCGGGAGACGGCCCGGGCGACCCCAAGTCCTCGGACCGGCCGAGCGCGACGAACACGGCCGGGCCCACGAGTTCGCCGGAGTCCGGTCAGACGCCCACCGCGAAGCCCAGCCCGGGTTCGAGCGGCACCGGCGGCAACGGCAACGCCGCCGCCACCTGTACCGAGGCCGATCTTTCGATCTCCGCCACGAGCGAGGACGGGAAGGGCAAGCTCGTCCGGCACATCCTCTTCACCGCCACCAACAAGAGCGACAAGAAGTGCAACGTCTACCGCTACCCCCATGTACAGCTGGACGATGCCAGAGCCCTGGTCCCCGAGATCAAGGACAGCGCCAACCCGAACGAGCCGTTCACCACCCTCGCCCCGGGCGAGAAGGCGTACGCCGCGATGGTCCTCACCGGCCCGATGGACGAGGCGGAGGCGAGGGCCATGACAGTCGCGCTCCAGGACGTCAAGGCCGGCAGCAACGTGGGCAAGCCGATCGACGTTCCCCTGCCCGGAGTGGACAAGCTGATCTGGAACGACTACGTCCGCGTCACGCATTGGACGACGGCTTCCGGCCTTGCCCTGCGCTTCGTCATGAAGTCCTGAACCGCCGCGGGATCGTCACGGCCGTGTGCAGATGACCTGGGCGAACACCGGGCGGGGGTAGGCCGTCGTGTTGGTGGCGCGCACTTCCCAGCCGCGGCCGTCGGCGGTCCCCGCCGACGCGACCAGGTAGCTCCGGTACCCCGTGACGCCCCGCCGCCGGTGGGCACTTCGCCGGCCGGGCAGGCAGGAGACCGTGGCCGCGGCGGTCTGGTACTGCTGGAGCACCACCCGGGAGCCCGTGTGCTGGGAGTGCGCGCCCTCGGCGCACATCTGGGTGAGGAACAGGTCGTGGCTGACGGTGTCCTCGTTGTTGGCCTCGACCGCGGTCCGGTTGCCGAACACGCCCGCCGCGCTGATGTACATCCCGGGGGCGGAGCGCCAGCCGACCCCGGTGGCCACGGTGGGTGAACCGCACCTGTCGCGGGTGGCTCCTTCACTGCCCGGCTGCACGCTGCCGCCGATGGTTCCCCCGATGTGGGAGCCGGACGAGGTGCAGACGACGAACGCGGACAGGGTCCCGGGCACGCTGTAGCGGTTGTGGCCGCGGACGGTCCAACGGTTGGGGCTGGTGCCCGAGTCGGGGGACGATCCGATCAGGAAGACTCCGTCGCTGCCCCGCCCGCCGCCGCCGGTGGGGAACGCCCCGCTCGGACACGGGCACGCCGGCCTCGGCGGTGCCGTACGCCGGCACGCTCACGGCCGCTCCGGCGTACCAGCGCCCGGACTCCGCGCCGGACGTGCCGCGCACCACCGCGCTCGTACGGCCCGAGCGGTAACGATTCGTCCTCCGGGTCGGGTCGGCGGGGGTGTTGTCGCTCAGCGCGCCTCTGGCGGGTGCGCGGCGAGCCAGTGCCGCGCGATCTGCTCGCGCGTGGCGATCCAGGCCCCGCCGCGCTGCCCGACGTACCGCAGGAAGCCGTCGAGCGCGCGGATGCGGCCGGGCCGCCCGGTGATCCGGCAGTGCAGGCCCACGCTCATCATGCGCGGCCGGTCGGCGCCTTCGGCGTACAGCGCGTCGAAGGTGTCGACGAGGTAGGAGAGCATGTCGTCGGCGGTCGTGAAGCCGTGGACGATGAGGAACTTGAAGTCGTTCGCGTCGAGGCTGTACGGCACCACGAGGTGCTGCAGGCCGGCCGCTTCGACGTAGAACGGCAGGTCGTCGGAGTAGTCGTCGCTGTCGTAGAGGAAGCCGCCCTCCTCGGCGACGAGCCGCCGCGTACGCGGGCTCGTCCGGCCGGTGTACCAGCCGACGGGCCGGCGCCCGACCAGCCGCTCGATCACCGCGACCGAGCGCGCGACGTCGGCGCGCTCGGCCTCCTCGGGCACATCGCGGTAGTCGATCCACCGCCAGCCGTGGCTCGCCACCTCCCAGCCGGCGACGGCCATCGCCCGCGCCGCTTCCGGGTTGCGTTCGAGGGCCTGCGCGACGGCGTGGACGGTCAGCGGCGCGCCGTGCGCCGCGAGCGTGCGGTGGATGCGCCAGAAGCCGGCGCGCGCACCGTAGGCGAACAGGGATTCGACGTTCAGATCGCGTCCCCCCGGGACGGGCGGTGCGCCGACGATCTCGTGGAGGAAGCCCTCGGACTCCGCGTCGCCGTCGAGGACGTTCCGCTCGCCGCCCTCCTCGTAGTTGAGGACGAGGCTGACGGCGACGCGGGCGCCACCGGGCCAGGCGGCGTGCGGCGGCCGGGCGCCGTACCCGACGAGATCGCGCTGGTGCTCGGACACGGGCGGCACGCTACCGCCGCGCGCGCACCCGGCGCCGCGGCCACGCCGCGCACTCCCGGCGTCACGAGACACGGATCTGATCGTCGGCCACGCGCCCGGTCACCGGGGCGTCCGCGGGACCGGCACCGGTGCGTAGCGCGTGAGCGCGATCCGCAGCGCGCAGCCTCTCCCGTCGAGGTCGCGCAGCGCTCCCGCCCGCGCGCGAACGGGTGACGCTGCGCCACGTCCGCGCCCCCTTGATCGTTGCCCAGACGAGTTCCCAGACAGGGGTGCTCGCCCGGTTCCAACGAAGGATCGCCTGAGCATGCTGAAGAAGATGATGGTCACCGCTGCCGCCACCGCCGCCGCGATCGGCGCGGGCGCCGCCGTGGCCTCCCCGGCCATGGCCATCGGCAACGACAACGGGATCAACACCGTCAACGGCAACGGTGCCCAGCAGGTCTACGGCAACCAGAAGACGCACGGCGAGAAGAGCCCGCAGCTCAGCCTGGTCCAGGGCTCGCTCAACAAGGCCTGCGTCGGCCTGCCGGCCAAGGTCAACGCCCAGTCCCTCGTGGCCATCATCGCCAACGTGGGCGTCCAGGACATCAACGTCCTGGCCAACCCGCAGAACCAGCAGTGCGCCGAGGGCTCCACCCAGGCCAAGGGCGACGAGCCGCTCTCGCACATCGCGAGCAACATCCCGGTCCTCTCGGGCAACGTGTCCGCCGGTAGCTGACGCCTGCCCCGCCCCCTAGTGCTCTGACCGGAAAGGTCCACCCGGTCGCGGTGCCCGGCACGGCAAACCTTCCCGGCCACAGCAGTGGGCCCCGTATCCGGCCGCGGACGCCCGCACGAGCGTCCGCGGCCGGATATTCGGTTGCCCGGTCCCGGCCGGGGTGTGTCGAATGACCGGCATGATCACACCGCCATCGCCGTCAGCAGCGCAGCACACCGACGGACCGCCCGTCCTCGTGGGCGCTCTCGTCCCGCTGACGCGGCCCGGCTGGGTCGAGGCCGGCCGGCACCTGCTCGCGGGGCTCGAACTGGCCGTCCGCGAGGCCAACGAGGCCGGCGGGATCGACGGCAGACCACTGGAGCTGGTGGTCCGGGACACCGCGGCCGATCCGGAGCGGGCCGCGGCGGCCGTGGACGAACTGGCCGCCCTCGGCGTGGCCGCGGTGGCGGGTGAGTACCACAGCGTCGTCGCCCGCGCTGCCGCCGCCCGGGCCGACGCCCTCGGCGTACCGTTCCTCTGCTCGTCCGCGGTGCTCGACGCGCTCACCGAGGAACCCACGGAGTGGGTCGCGCGCCTGGCCCCGGCCCAGTCCCACGGCTGGCGGACCTACGCGGACTTCCTGTTCGGCGCGGGCCGGAGCCGGATCGCCGTGGCCACCCAGCCGAGCGTCTACTGGGCGTCCGGGAAGCGCATCCTGGAGGACCGCCTCGCTTCCCGCGGCGGCACCGTCCTCGAACTCGACGCGACCGCGCTCACCCCCGAGGCCCTGTGCGACGCGCTCGCCGGCCACGGCGCGACCGCCCTCCTCCTGCTGGTCGGCCATCCGGAGCCGGCGGCGGAGATCGTCAGGGCCGTCCGGGGCGACCGGCGGCTCACGGACATCCTGATCGGCGCTCCGGCCGGACAACCGGAATCCGCCGGATGGGCCGCCGCGCTCGGTGAGGACGGCGCCGCGATCCCCTTCCTGCGCTACCTGCCCGAACGCCTCGGTCCGCTCGGCGAACGCGTGCGCAACGAGCTCCGCGAGCGGCTGGGCGAAGCACCGTCCTTCGTCGCCTTCGAGGGCTGGGACACCGTCGCCGTCCTCGCCGCTGTGCTGCGTTCCCACGGCACGGACCGGGCGGCCGTCGCCGCGGCCTGGCCGCGCGTGGAAGCGGAGGGCACCCGGGGGCCCATCAGGTTCTCCCGTACGCCCGGCATCAGCGTCTGGCAGTGGGCGTGGGCCCCGGTCCAAGTCGTCGACCGGGATCCCGCGGAACCCGGTCGCTTCCGGATCCTCCACACCGGCTGAGGGAGAGCACCCGCGCACCGATTCCGGCCGCCCTCCCGTACGGCGGCGTCACGCGTAGCTGACCGTGACCTCTTGGAAGCCCAAGGAGCGGAGCAGGCCCTCCAGCATCGTGGCGGTGTTCTTCTCGGTGCGCTCGACGAGGCCGCTGTCGCGGGCCGCGTCCGTGATGTGCGATACGGCCAGACGCTGTACGGCCTGTTCACCGGCCGGGTTGTCGGTGAACAGATCGCCCAGCCGGTCCAGCAGTCCCCGCTGCTTGGACACGGCGTACGAGCGTTCCAGATCGAGCGCCGCCGTCCCGAGGACGGCGTGGGGCAGGCGGAGCGAGACCTTGGTGCGCTCCTCGTTCACGGTGACGGCCTGCTCGCCGAGCCCGCCCAGGTCCACGTAGCCGCTGACGGAGCCCGCTCCGACGTAGAGGGTCCGGGTTCCGCGAAGGGAGTCCGGAAGGAAGGCCGCGTCCTTCTCCAGGTCGACCACGACCTGGAAGTTGCCGGCGGCGCCCTCGTAACGGTGCATGTCCTGGATGGACTTGAGCAGGACCGGCCCCGAGCGGTCCACGGTGTCCTCGCGGAACAGATCTCCGAAGCCGGGCAACAGGCTGAAACGGCCCGCCAGCAGCAGGGCCACGGCCAGCACCGCCAGCCCGCCCACGGCCCGTCCCCACCACGGCAGCCGCCGCGGCTCTCTTCGCGGCGCGGGGTCGCGTTCCGCGTCGTGCGCTGAGTTGTCCATGTCTTGCGGATGCCCGCCCCGCGCGGCTCCACTCCCGAAGGCCTCCGCCGTGCTGCGCTCCCACCCGAGCCGGCTTCTCCCGGAGTGGTCCCCGGGCCGCCCGTCCGGCGATACCGTGGTCGGACAAGCCCGTTCGGCCCATGGAGCCCTCGATGAGCGAACAGCCGGCCCCCGCCGGGACCGCCCCCCGGCAGCAGCTCGAACCCGCGGCCGCCGACGCGGTGCGCGCGTACGCGGCGAAGACCCGTGCGCGGGCGGACCAGTTCGCCGCCGTCTTGGAGGACATCGCCGCGAACGGCCTGCCCGACCCGGAGCAGGGCACGCCCTGGGAGGAGTTGCGCGAGGCGCACCTCGCCCGGCTCGCCGCCCAGCGGCCGGCCGTCGCCTGACGGGTGGGTGAGGGGTCGGGCGGCGTTCGGGGTCAGGGCAGGCCGGTGCGGTGGCGGAGCCAGGTGAGCGATGCGTCGGCCAACCGGGCCTGGTGGTGGCGCAGGGACGGGGCTCCGGCGGGCGGGGGCCGGCGCGAGGATGCTGCCCAGAGTCCCGCCAGGCCCGCCGCGAACGCGGTGAACGCCGTGTCGTCGGCAGGTCGCGGCAGCCGGGCGAGGGCCCGCTCGGCCTGATCGGGGGTGTGTCCGCCGAGGATCAACTGGGGGACCAGTACCGCCGTGTCGATCCAGGCCGCGCCGTGGAGGCGGTAGGACCAGTCGATGATCACGACCTCGCCGGCGCGCTCGGGGTGCCCGCCGGCAGGGCGGCGGAGCATGTTGGCCGGGTGCAGGTCCCAGTGGAGCAGGGTGTCGCCGGCGGAGGCCGGCCACCAGTCCCGCTCGATGCGCGCGAGCAGGTCCAGATGGCGGCCGGCCCAGGGGTCGAGGCCGGCGGACGGGACCGTGCGCAGGGCTGACCAGCCGGTCATCCAGGGGCCGACGACCCGCGCGACGGGCCGAGTGCCCCCGGCGGGTGACGGGGTGAGCCGCCGGGCGGCCCGCTCGACGGCGTCCACCGCCAGCCGGGTGTCGGCGGTCCCCGGCGCGAGGACGGGATGGGTGCCCGCTACGTCCTCCAGGCACAGCCACCACCAGCCGCCCGACTCCTCGGGTGCGGCGGACCACCGCACGCCCGGCCCGATGCCGGCGGGCAGGGCCGTGGTGACGGCGATCTCGTCCGCGTACTGGGGGGGCGGCGGGATGTGCGGCGTGGATTCCCTTGAGGAAGGCCCGGCGGCCGTCGTCCAGGAGGAGTCTGGACGCCACACCGGGGGTGAACCCGTCCTCGCACGATCGGGCCCGGGTGACCCGGGCGCCGAGCCGGCGTTCGACGTGGGCGCGGACGTCGGGGTGCAGCGAACCCCATGCGGGGCGGACGGCGGCCGCGGCCATGTGGGGCTCCCGGGGGTCCCGGCTCCGTGCACGGCGGTGGCCGGGGCGCCGGGCTTGGCCGTGATCTTCACCGGAGCGGAGTTCAGCTGGTAGCCCTCGGGTGCCTTGGTCTCGGTGGCGGTGTAGACGGTGCCGGCGCGGGCCGCGACGGGGAGCTTGGTGCTGGCAGTGCCGTCCTTGCCGGTGGTCAGGGTGACGGGCCTGCCGTCGCCGCTGGCCGAGGTGATGTTGATGACGGCTCCGGCGAGCGGCTTGCCGCTGGTCTTGTCGGTTTTGGTGACCGTGAGGTCGGCGGGCTTGAAGTGGTCGATGATCGTGAGCTTCACGGCCTGGCCCGGGGTGATGATGACGTCCTGGTCCGGAGCGAGGTCGTGGATCGGGCTGCCGGTGGAGGTCTCCTTGACCCGCCAGACGCCAGGGGCGACGTCCTCGAAGCGAAGGATGCCCTCCGCGTTGGTCTTGCCGGTCAGGGCCTTGGTCCCGTTGAGGGTGTCCAGCAGGGAGAACTCGGCGCCGGCGAGGAGGGCTCCGTCGGGGTCATTCTTGGTGATTTCAACGGTGCCGGGCTGCGGCTCGGGGGCGTTTGCGAAGGCGGTCGGGGCCCAGATCAGGGTGCTGGTGGCCAGAGTCGTCGCGGCAACGGTGGCTGCGGTTCGGTGGGCGCGCATGAAGAAGGGGTCTCCTGGGTCAGGGAATGGTGGTGGGGTCACCCGAGGGGCGGGAGTCAGCGGCTGCGGGCTGGCGTCTGGGCCGGCGCCGGGGCAGGGACGGAGCGTGCGGGAGGGGCGCTTGTGCTCGGGGCGGTGGGTGTGGCGGCATGCCGCTGCCAGGCCGCATGGGCGATGGCGCGTTGCTGGTCCATCGGCATGCTGGCGATGCGTGTGAGGGCGTCGGCGGTTTCGGGGCCGAGTGGGCGTCCCGTGAGCTGGATGACGGCCTCGGCCTCGGCGACCATTCCCTGGTCCAGACGCAAGCCGAGCATGTCCCGCACGTAGTAGCGGGCATTGAGCAGGGAGTCAGTGATGGGTACGTCGTCGTAGGTGCCGCCGTCGACCAGGGCGAGGACATGTTCCGTCGCTTCGTGGAGGCGGGTGAGCGTGACGGTGTCGGTCGCCCACAACTCCTCGTGCCAGCGCTCGGCCCAGGGGCTGCGCTCGGCGAAGCCCGCAGGTGTTATGAGGGCGGGCCAGGAGACCTGGACGAAGTCCACGATCACCGTGCGCAACCCGGTGAGGTCGGCGCCGGCCCAGGGAGGTGGGCCGTCCTTGTGCCAGTCACGTATGACCCCGTGGCCGGTGCCGGGTCCGCGTTCGGCGTCGCGGCGAGTGAACGTGCCGTGCTCGGCGAAGCTCAGGTGCACGGTGTCGAGGGTGCCGTTCTCGGCGTGGATGAGTGTCAGGCGCAGGCCGCCGTATTCACGGTCCCTGATGGTGCGGGCGAACTCGATGCGCAGGCGGATCGGCGAGGCGGTCGGGGTGGCGTAATAGACGTCACCGACGACGGTGCCGAAGGGGAAGGGGAGTTCGAGCCTGTCGAAGAACTCCTTGGCGTGCAGGGACACGGGCTGTTCCTTGGGTCAACGGCGCGCTGAGCGGCCGGCGGGCGGCGTGGCTGCGGCTGGCCGGGTGGCGGTGGTCCAGCGCGGCACGCTGTGCGTGGTGATCACCGGGGGCTGGCGCTGGATGCGCTGGACATCCAGCGGGGTCGGGGCTGGCGCCTTCGGTGGGGCGAGCGGGGCGAGCTGCGCCAGGGCGGCGAGTTCGGGGGCGAGGAGCTCGCGGTAGCGCAGGACGGGTGCCGGGTCGAGCAGGGCCTTCGCGGTGGCCGCGATCAGGTGGGCGGGCGTGCTGGAGGTGAACCGGGCCTCTGCTCGGTTCCAGCCGGAGGGTCCGGCCCACAGCAGGACCGTCTCGTCGTCGAGGGCTTCGCTGCCGACATTGATGGACACGCCCGCGGTGCCGTCCGGGGCCGTGATCTCGACGAAGGGCCCGGAGGTGCGGCTGCTGCGGCCGCCGCCGCCGAGAGTGACCGATCCCGGAAGCCGCTGGTGCTTCCATCCCACGTCGAGCAGCGGCTGGACCCGCGCTGCCCAGTATGGGGAGGGGGCCTCGGTGAAGGGATCTTGGTCCTTACGTGCTTCCCAGTCGCGTTCGAGCGCGGAGGTGAAGGCGGCGACGATCTCGGCGGGGAAGACGTCGTTGAAGGTCGCCGCCCATCGCGTCGGGGACGAAGCGTCCTCGCTGGCGGAGATCTTGTAAACGTCGAAGTCGTCGCCGTACCAACCGATACGGATCCGCTGGTCGGGTGAGGTGATCAGCATCTGACAGGGGCCGTCCTCCAGGTGGACGGCCGGCCAGTGCTTCACGGGGACGAAGGCTGCGTCGCCGCACCAGTCGGATCCCGCGAGGTAGCGCGGGGAGACGTATACGTCGCCTTCCGGGGTGTACGTCACGCGGCACCTTCCGTCCGGGCGGCGGGCTGCACGGTGAGAGTGACGTGCCGCGCGGTCTCGGCGAGACGTTCCTCGACCTCCGCGGCGTCGTAGCCGGTGACGACGTACAGCCCGACGCGGGCGACATCGACGTCGCCCTCCGGCGGCAGGGCGACCTGTTGGCCCGGGGAGAGGATCCAGCTGGCCTGCTCCAGCCAGTCGGTGTCATCGAAGAACGCCGGGTCGATGCCTCGCTCGACGAGGGTGCCGGAGACCTCGGGGTAGAGGAGGGCGACGGCCGCGGCCTGCCTCCTGGTGGGGGTCAGGTCGGGCTGGACGCCGAGGGCGAGGTCGGCGGCAGCGCGCGGCAGGTCGATGCCGGTGGCGAGCAGGACGAGCTTGCCGATCAGATCGCCGCCGATCCGGCCGTTGACTTCGATGATCCGCGGGCCCGTGCTGGTGAGTCGCATCTCGACGTGCTGGATGCCGGTGGTGAGTCCGAGGGCGGCGACGGCTGCCTGGGCGACGGGGCCGACGCGGCGGAGCAGGGGGTCGGCGGCGTCCACGGTGTGGCCGACTTCTTCGAAGTAGGGGGCGAAGGCGAGCTGCTTGCGGGTGACGGCGACCGGGGTGGTGACTCCGCGGTGGGTGACGCACTCGACGGATATCTCTTCGCCGTCGAGGTACTCCTCGACCAGGACGTCGGTGGACTCGCCGCCCCAAAGGCTCGCACCTTCGGTCGCGAACTCGAAGCCGGCGGGGAGTTCTTCGGCTCGGTCCACGCGGATGACGCCGACGCTGCCGGCCTGCCCGGCCGGTTTGACGACGACGGGGTAGCCGATGAACTCGGCGGCGAGGGCAGCCTCCAGCAGGTTGGCGGTCTTCAGCGACCGGGCGGACGGTACCCGGTAGTGGTCGAAGAGTTCACGGCTGGTGGCCTTGTTCCGGCACCCGTGGAGGATGTCCGGCGCGTCGGTTGCCACACCGAGGTGCTGCGCGAGTTCCGCGGTGTTGACCAGCAGCATCTCGTTCCAGGTGAGGACGGCCGAGATCGGACGGCGCGCGGCCAGGGCCTCCCCCGCTGCCAGGAGGGCCTGGATGTCGTACGGGTCGGTGACCTCGTAGTCGACCACGAGCGGCTTCTCCCAGGTGAGTGGAGCCGGGGTGATGACGACGGTGTCGTAGGCGGCGGCGACGGATCGCAGGCAGTAGCCGCGGTACAGCTCGTCGTTCGGCGCGACGACCAGAACAACGGGGCGGCTGGTAGAGGTGCGGGGGGTCTTGGACGGGGGCAAGGGTGAAGTGCCTTTCGGGTCGGACGGGGGGCGTGGCTCGCGAGTACGGGACGGGTTCAGCAACGGCGGGCGGCACCCTCTGCTGGGACCACAGACGGGTTCCGGGGCACGGGGGCCGCGGTCGTGGACAGTGGCTGCCTGCGGGACGGCGACCGGGGGAACGTCGTCTCCTTGGCCAGGGCCGACAGCGGTGCCAGCTGGTCTGCTGCCTGTCCGAGGGCGTCTTGGACTTCGAAGGGGAGCGGTCCCTCGTAGAGGGCGGGGCCGGTGGTGCCCGACCAGTGGGATATGGCGCGGAGCAGGTGCTGGATGTCGGTGACGAGGCCGTCTTGGGCCAGCAGGGTCTGTGCCAGGGCGGTGGTGTCGGCGGTGGGCAGGGTGTCGAAGCGGTCGGTGAGCAGGCGTACGAGGCTTCCTGCTGCGGCTGCTTGGTCCGCGTGGAGTGAGGAGCTGGCCGAGGGGTGCGGGGGCATGGGTCTCCCTGGTCGGGTGAGCGGGGATGGGGAGGTCAGGGCCGCTTGTGTGCGGGAGCGCGGTGGCGCATGGCGGGTTCCTGGCGCAGGCGCCAGAACGCGGCGAGGAGGCCGATGGCCTGGAGGGCTGCGCAGCCGGTCAGGACGTGTCCGAGCGCCGCTGCGGGCGTAAGGGCGACGAGGATTCCGGCGAGCGGGAACGGGGCGAGCATGATCAGGATGGTGATGCTGAGGGTGGCGCCGAAGACCCGTTCGGGGATGAGGTGGGAGCGCAGGGTGCGCAGCACGACGGTCATGCCGCCTTCGCCAGCCATCAGTACGGCGGTCAGGACCAGGAGCTGCTGGTACGTGTCGGCCTGGGAGACGGCGAGGCCGGCCAGGGCTGCGACCACCGCGCTGGCGGCCCCTGTGGGCCAGAGGCCGACGCGGTCGATGGCGTAGCGGCAGCAGGCGACTGTGACGAGGGAGGCTGCGGCGGCGGCCGACCAGATGACGCCGACGGCGGCGCTGGAGTAGCCCAGGTGCTGCACGACGATGATCGGGGCGGCGGCCTGGAGCATGCCGGTGGCGAGGTTGGAGACGGTGAGGCCGGCGATCAGCCACGCGAGGGCCGGCAGCGAGACGAGGGTCGTCCATCCCGTACGCAGTCCGGTGAGCGCGGACGCGGCGGCGGGGACGAGGCGGGTCTCGCGGTGCCAGGGGGCCAGGGCGGCGCCCAGGAGAGAACAGGCGGCGATGGTGATCAGGGTGCCAGTGACGCCGGCCCAGTGCAGGAGGATCCCGGCGGCGGCCGGGCCGGCGAGGGTGGCGGTCTGGTCGATGCCCAGGAGAGCCGACTGCACCCGGTGGGCCCGATCCCCCGCGTCCTTGCTGGCCGCCGCCCCCGCGGTTTCAGCCGCGATGTAGGAGAACTCGGTGGCGACGCCGGTGATGGCGGCGAGCGCCATCACCGTGATCGTCTCTCCCGGCCCTCCGGCCTGGGTAGGCAGGATGACGGCAGCGGCGAGGACTACCAGGGCGCGCAGCACGGAGGCGATGCGGAAGACCCGCTTGGTTCCGTGCCGGTCGACCATCGTCCCGGCCAGGGAGAACGCCGCGAGGCGGGGGATCCACTCCAGCGCGAACGCGATGCCGGTGAGGGTGGCGGATCGGGTGGTGGCCAGCACGATCAGCGGGATGCCGTACGTCGTCATGGCGAACGCCCCAGCGTCAGCGGTACGCGGGAGGTAAATGCGGCGCAGCAGGGACAGCTGCGGGAGGAGGGCATGCCGTGGGCCGGCGATCACAAGATCGGTCATCGTCGCTTTCACGCAAGAAGACGCCCGCCGCGGCGAGCAGGACAGGAACGGTTCAGCGGCGCGGTGCGCGCGGCTTCGGCGGGTTCTGTGCCGGGGGGGGTCACGCCCAGAGCATTCGACGCAGTGGCCGGGGGGCTCGGCTCGGCTACAGCGTGCTGGTAGAGGGCCAGGAGCGTGTCGAGCTGACGGAACAGGGCGCCGCGCCTGATGGCGAACGCTTCGATACGGGCGGCTCCGTTGCCGAGGGGGCCTTCGGTCCAGCGGTGACCGCCCCAACGCATGTCACGGCCGCTGAGGGTCGCGTTCAGCGCTTCGACGCCGCGAGCCGCGTCCTCCAGGAGCTGCCGCTGCACGGTGTCAAGGCTCAAAGCCGTGTCCATCACGGCCATGACCGTGTGCTGCACATGATCGGGTGCTTCCTTCATCGCCGCGAAGGCCCAGACGTTCGGGTCCATGCCGACCACGCGCGCCACCTCGCTGGTCCCCAGATCGGCGATAGCCCCCGAGTACCGCGTGGTGCTCATGCGGCCAGCTCCATCTCGTCGCGGGAGGCACCGGTGAGCTGCGTGGCCAAGGTCGCCCCGTGGTCGCGGATCCACGAGGTGAGTGCCGTCTTGGGCTCGTCCAGGGACTCGTAGTCCAGCTCCGGTGCGTGCCCGGGACGGGGCTGGACCGAGCCGAGCAGGGCGAGCGTGGCCTGGACCCGTGTGACGAAGTCGCTGACGTCGCTGGGGTGGTGGTGGGTGCGGGCCCAGCGGGCCGCGGTGTCGTAGACATCGGCGAGCGCTTCTCCGGCCGGGGTGAGGTCCAGGCTCGGGATCCCGTCGTCGGAGGAGGCCTTCAGCAGGCCCAGCGCGCGCCCGACTGCGGAGGCCTGGCGCCGCTGCCAGGGGGAGAGACCAGTGAGGGTCCGGCTCAGGAGATGCCGGTGGAGCGGCCCGTTGTCGTCGATCTCGCTGATGATCCGGATGAGGCCCGGGTGGGACAGTGCGGCCGTGGCCGGTATCAGGGCGGCCTCGTGGGTGTCGGTGCTCATCGGGTACGCCCTCCAGTCGCCGCCGCGCCGACAGGGCGGATCACGGTGGTGGTGTGGGAGAAGAACAGTTCGCCCGCCTTCCATTGCGCACGGGGCTGGGTCGTCGGCACCGCCGGTGTACGTGGCTGCGTGGTGGCCCACATGGCCTGGCGGTCCCGGGGCTCCTCGGGCTTCGGCGCCCACACCGGGTGATTCGCGGCCTCGGTCAGCGGAGCGCCGGCGGCCCAGGCGGACAGCGCCTGGTAGACCGGGGCCAGATCCCGTCCGGCGGCAGTCAGTTCGACGCGGCCCTCGCTGTCCTTGGTGACGAGGAAGTCCTCGGCCAGGCGGTTGAGCGGCGCGTAGACGTTGGTCAGGTGCCGGTCGGGCATGGCGGTGGCGGCCAGGGCCTTGGCGCTGGATGTGCCGCGGATGCGCAGCGCCCACAGGATCGGGGTCGCCTGTCGGGGGCCGATCAGCGCGATCGTGTCCTCGATGTCCTGTGCGCGGGGCACGGCCTTGGATACACGGTGACCGGTCGCCGGATCCAGCACCATTTCCTTCTCCAGGTGCTTGCCGCCCCAGGCGGCGATCACGCCGAGGACCGGGAGCAGTTCGCGGCCGCGGGCGGACAGGTCGTACAGGACGTCCTGGGATTCGTACTCGGTTCGGTCGAGGAGGCCTGAGTCGACGAGCCTGACGAGCCGGGGGTGGAGCTGGCCGTCGGGGAGCCAGGGCAGGGCGCTCTTGATCTCCCGGTAGCGCATCGGCTTCTCGGACATGGTCAGCAGCACCCAGATGTTCCATCGCGGGGCCAGCATCTGCAGGCTCTGGGTGACTCGGGACAGGTCGGACGATATGGATTTGGGCAGGCCGGTGGTAGCCAAAGGGGGTGCTCCTGGAACGTGGTGAAAGGGGGGTCAGCGGGCGCGAGAGGCCGGGATGGCGGCCGGGACCGGTGGTGTGGCCGGGGCGGCGGGTGTGGTCTCCGGCGCGGGGGTGCGGTGCAGGCTCTGGAGCACTGCGGTGACGTGCCGGGCCTGGGTGTCGCGGACGGCAACGGCTTCACCGATCCGCCGGGCACAGTCGTGGATGTGGCCGGCGGTGAACCGGCTGGTCTCGCGCTCGGGGTGAGTTAGCTGCCGCAGGCGCTGGAGCTGGAAGTCGAGGTCGCGTTCGGCGAACTCGACTGCGGCGTGGGCGGACAGGAGCGCGGAGAGCATGTTCGGGTGGCTGGTGGAGTCGGCGTGCGCTTCGAGTTCGGCTCGTGGTCGGCCGTAGAGGGCTTCGATGTGCTCGGCGATCAGCCGGGAGGTGTCGTGGGGCAATCAGTGGCCTCTCGCACCGTGGACCGCGGGGTCCGCCGCGAGCGGCGGCACCCCGGGCACGGCAGTGGTGGTGATCTTGCGCGGGTTGAACCGCACCCTGCTCTCCGGCCGAGGCGCGCCTGGCGGGGGCATGCTCCGAAGAAGTTGCTCCAGGGCGCTGACGTACTGGGTGCGGGCGGAGAGTGCCGCGTCCATCCACTGCGCGTCGAAGCGCAGTTCGGAGGCGGACAGTGCGCCCATGTCCGCGTCGGGCGCGGTGTAGCGGTGCACGCGGTCACGGACGTGGGCAACCTGTTCCTCGGCCAGGGCGAGGAAGGAGCGCAGTTCGAGCGCGCGCTGCTCGGCTGGCGTGGCCGTTCCGGATGCCGCGGCGGCATAGAGATGGGCCAGGGGGGCACCGAAGACCTCTTCGAGGTACGCGTCCTGGCTCGTCGGCTTGGTCGAGGTGCTCATCGCATGCCTCCCCTGACCGGGAGGGAGGGCGCTGCGGCCGTACGTGCGACGGGCGTGGTCTCGATGGCGGGTCCCGTGCGGAGGGTCCCGCGCCAGGGTCCCGGCGTACGCCGGCCCGGGGCGTTGTCGTCGAGGAGGTGGCGGACGACCATGGCGCGGCCGTCCCGTACGGCGACCAGTGCGTTCACACGGTCGGCGAGGGCCATCACCGGGTCATCGAGCTCCCCGACGGGCGCCTGGTCGAGGGCGAGCACCAGGTCGTCCTCGGCCCGGGACAGCAGTACTTGGGCCTCTTCGAGGTGGCCGTACCAGCGGACCACCGTCGTCGCATCGGGATTCGCCTCGGGGACGGCCGCTACGGCGTCGCGCAGTTGGTGGAGTGGCATCTGGAAGCGGGCTTGGATCTGCTGGGTGAAGGCGGCCAGCACGTCGTCGAGGTCGTCGGGCATGGCGGACTCCTCTCCATGAGGTCATGGGGCGACAAGGCGAAAGGTGGGAAGTGGCCCGAAGTGGTTTGGTGGGCCCAGTTCCTAGGGTCCGGAGAATCCCCGGTTTGGCTGACCGGGGATGTGCTGCTATGTTCCGGCGCGCCCAGCCTCAACGGGCCCGGCCGCGGACCTGCGGCGGAGCGACCGGCGGGGCGGTGGGGCTTGTGGTCCGGGTGGACGGCGCGGCCGGCGGAAGCGGGGTGGAGCGGTCCTCCAACCAGTCCACGGCGGCTTCGTAGGTCTCAAAGGCGCCCTCGCGCAGCGTGTGGGTGTAGGCGTCGAGGTCGGCTTGCTCCAGCAGGACCCGGAAGGGCTTCTCCACCCTCTCGTCCAGCGCACGCAGGACCACGGTGACCTCGGGGCCGGTCGAGATGTCGCCGGTGTAGCTGCCGAGCAGGGCGAAGCGGTCGCCGTCTGTCGCGACCCGCTGTTGCAGGGCCACGGTGGCCGCGTCGGCGGGCTGGGTGCCCATCCCCGGGGGCAGGGCGATGGCCTCGGCCGGGCAGCCGCGCTTGATGAGCCAGGACTGGGCCATCGCCGGAAGCGGCAGCGTGGCGTGCTCGAAGCTGAACGACTTGGCTGTTATGTCTCGTTCGATGCGCAGCGCGATGAGCTGCGGTTCGCCGGGGATTCCCCAGGTGACAGCACCGTTGTGGATCACGTAGAAGCTTGCTCGGCCGTCGGGGCTGTGATGGGAGGCGAGTGTGGTCATGGACTCGTGCTCGGAGTCGATGTGATCCTCGAAGTCCTGCTCCACCGTGTCATTGGCGGGCTCGAAGCCGTCGAGGCGGAAGTCGGGCCGGCGGTCGGACTGCGGCATTCAACTCATTTCGTGAGGCGGGGGGGCAGGTCAGCGGGACCGGGCCGAAGGCGCCGGCCAGGCCCCCGCACGGGGCGCGGGCACGGACGGAGCCGAAGGACGGGCGGTGCCGGTCACAGTCGTGCGGCCGATCTCCGTGAGCGAGACGGGCTGTCCGGCGTGGAGGGGATGGGAGGTGTCGCGTACCACCAGTCGGGCCTTTTCGAGCCGTTGGAAGACCGGGTGGGCGATCCGTGCTCCGGAGGCCGTCACGACGGACATGCGGCCGGTCTGCAGGTGCTGATGGAGTTTGGCGCCCTGGCTGATGGCGAGGAGCGCGGCGAACTCGTGGGCGATCAGGTCCGCACCTGTCGTCGCGGAGGCCGTCGTATGGGCGGACTCCAGCGGCTCCAGCACGGCGACCATCTGTTCCTGGCGGGCATCACGTACCGCGGTGGCCTCCTTGAGCTGGACGACGGTCCGGTCAATGCGGCTGAAGAGAGCTTGATCAAAGGGCAGTTCGCCCGAGGCGAGGCGCTGGAGCAGGACCCGGTAGAAGGTGACGCCTCGCTCGGCATCGGAGAGGGAGCGGTGGGCTTCGGCGAGACGGCCAAGCGGCTCGTCGAGCAGGCCGCGGTCGTGGTAGGTCCACAGCAGGTCGACGGTATGACCGGTGGCCAGCTCGACGCGGTGGTCAAGGTTGGTCAGGGCCTTCGCCTGCGGCGTGTTGGACGGCAGGGAGATCACCTCCTTCGAGTGAGCCGGGAAGCCGTCGAGTCGGTGGCGGACAGCGGCACGCGGACGTCGAGGCGCGTGCCCTCTCGGATCTCGGTGGAGTGGCCGAGGTGCCGGACCAGGCCGAGCATCGGCAGGTTCGACGCCTCGGTGTACACGGAGAGGGTGTGCGCGCCTTGGGAACGGGCGTGGGTGACGGCGTGCCGGGCGACGGCGAGACCGATGCCGCGGCGCTGGTAGGCGTCGGCGACTTGCAGGCCGAGGTCGAAGACTCCGGGTTGTCGGCTGAGGGGTCCGGCCGAGCCGAGGGCGACCACCTTGTCGGCGGCAAGCAGAGCGATCCAACAGCTGGAGTGGTGCAGCAACCGCTCGATGTCGCGGCGGGTGATCTGGGCTCGGCCCCAGCGGCGGTACAGGGCCTGCGCTGAGCAGCTGCGGTGGAACGTCTCGATGAGCGGCCAGTCCGCGATGGTCGCCGTCCGAATGCGGGTGGCCGTGGTGGTGTTCAGCAGCTGGTGCACACGCCCATGGAGGTGAAGAGGGCGTCGAGCTGGTAGGACTTGCGGCGCCGGCCGTCCGGCAGGGTGATGTCGCGGGTCCGCAGGCCGTGCGGGGCCAGGAGCTCGGCGAGCCGGGCCTGGGTGAGATCGCTGTATCGCCAGTGCTTCCCGGCGATGCCCGGCAGGTCTCGAAGAGCATCGACGAGGTCGGCGGAGGCCACGGCATACGGGTCGCCGAGCTGGGCGAACACTCCGAGGCAGGCTTCGAGCAGGTCGCCCGGCCGTTCCGGATCCTGGCAGCACTCCTCGTCCCGTTCCAGACCGCAGGGCACGCAGGGCTCGGCCTCGGCTGCGTCCTCCGCGCAGCAGCAGTCGGTGGACAGGAGAAGTGACAGCTGGTAGCCAGCGATGAAGCGCTCGGCCAGGGCGTCGATGCACGCCTCCAGCTGCTGGGCGGTTCCCTTGCCGGCCTCGATCGCGGTGGCGATGTCGGTCAGCAGGCGCCGGTCGAGGTTCTGGACGTCGGTGTAGGCATCCAGGATGGCCCGGTGCCGGGGGTTTGCCTCAAGCGGTGTGGCGCCGAGGAGGTTGATGGCGAAGCTGTCGAGGAAGTTGGGGAAGGGCATCAACGGGTGGGACCTTTCGGGGATGGATCTTATACACATTTGACGTTGAGAGACAGAGAGTGGCGGTAGGTGTCGGGACTGGACCAGAACCGACCTGCTCCGCAGGCCCCAGACCTCCCGCGCTCCGCGCGAGAGGTGACCCCGTTTCACGGGGTCCCGGCCTGCGGCCCGTTGAGCGGGTCCGCTCCGCTCCCCCACCCCAGGGCCCTTCCGGCTCCGCCTCCAGGACCCCAGGCCTGCTCCGCAGGCCAAGCTGGCAGCAAGGACTACCCGCGCCTGGGTTCCCCGACCACTTTGCCGTCCTTCACGAACAGCCTCACCCGCTGCTCATTGAAGTCCATCGTCACCATGCTGCCCTCAGGCACCACATGGACCGTAATCTCCGGAAACTCCGCCCCGATCTGCCGACCGGCCTCCTCCGCCGACTTGCCCATCAGCTCCGGCCACACGCTCTTCGCCTCCATCAGCCCCTCCAAAGGTGATGATCGCTTCGTCCGGCTCCGCTCGACGCTACAGGCCACCGCTGTGTGGAACTTGGGGCTCCCGCTTCGCACAGAGGTGGCCCCGTTTCACAGGGTCCGGGCCTGAGGCCTGTTGGGCGGATCCGCTTCACTCCCCCGCCCTGAGGCCTTCCATGACTCCGTTTCCAGAACCAAGCCCGCTCCGCGGGCCGGCTGCCAAAGAGGAAAACATGGTCACGAAGCCTTGAGGAGACCTCGTCGAAACAGCCTTCCAACAAGAGTGCTTCAATTTTTCTCATAGCTAGACTCTGGAAAGATCATCTCGTACCAGATCCACTGACCTGCGACAGCGGCTCTCGCATCAATGAATGTGCGCAGAACTCAACGAACCTGCGCGGGCCCGATTCCTGCCGCGGTTCGGGCTAGCCCAGCGTCCAGGGCTCGCGGCCGTCCCCGGGGCGCAGCTTGAGGTTCGTTGAGAAGTGGATAGCAGAGTGGGACCTGGCTCCAGGCCTGGTCAGGAAGTATTTCACCGCATCGTGTGGATCGACGCATCTGCCCAGCGTGTGGATGGGTAGCAGCTCCTTGTCGGCTCTCACCCGGCCAGCCTGAACAGCTACCCAGGCCGATCACCGTCCCGTCGTTCCACCTCCGTACACATCAGCCGTTTCCCACCTCCTCAAATCGACCAGACCGCCCAGGAGGACAGGGCCGATATGCCGACCACCAACCGCGTCGACCAGCGCGAGGCCGCCCAGCGAGAAGCCATCGATGCGGTCCTGCACGCCCTTGAGCCGCCCACAGGATCACCAGTTCCCGAAAGAGGGCTCCGCACGCAGGTGATCATGGCGACCGGATCCGGAAAAACCCGCGTCGCGATCCACAGTGCACAGGAGCTCCACGCAGACCGTGTGCTGGTCCTGGTGCCCTCGCTGGACCTGCTCGCCCAGACCGAGGCAGCATGGCGCGACGGCGGCCGCCAGAGCCCGGCGATCGGCGTGTCCTCGCTCCGCGGTGAAGAGGCGCCCTTCCCCAACACCACGGACGCGGACGAGCTCGTCGAATGGACCCGGGGCCTGAACGAGGTCACCGTCTACGCCACCTACGCCTCTCTCGGCCTGGGCACGCTGGAAAAGGCACACAGCGCTGGCCTTCCGGCATGGGACCTCATCGTGGTCGACGAGGCTCACCGAACGTCAGGCCGGATCGGGAAACCCTGGGCGGTCATCCACGACAACACACGCATCCCGGCGCTCCGACGCCTGTATATGACAGCCACACCAAGGCTGTGGCAATTGGGAAACAACGGAGCCCGAGTCCCCGGCGAGCTGGTCGCGAGCATGGACGACACTCCCCACGGCACCTTCGGCAGCCGCTGCTACACCCTGACACTCTCAGAAGCCATCGACAGGGGAATCTGTGCCCCCTACCAAGTTGTCTGCGTCGACATCACCGATCCCCAACTCCAAGCCGCGCAGCTCCTGGGCACCGAGGCCCGCTCCGAGGAGGTCCGGGGGGCCCGGATCGCCGCTCTGCAGACCTCGCTGGTGAAAGCGTCCTCGGTGGAAGACTTCCGCAGGACGCTCGTCTTCCACCACGTTGTCAAAGAAGCCGAGGCCTTCGCGGTCGGCCTCCCCGACGTCACCGCGCAGCTGAACAACGTGGACCCTGAGCTCTACCCGGCCACCATCTGGGCGGACTGGCTGTGCGGGGAACACAGGCCGCTCCATCGGCGCCGTGTCCTCGCCGAATTCGCCGACAGCATCGCCACGGATGGCACCACCGTGGAGAAGGCCTACCTGTCCTCCGTGAAGGTGCTCGGTGAAGGCGTCGACACCCGCACCTGCGACTCCGTCTACTGGGCCGACGTCCGCGGCTCCATGCCCGACCTCGTTCAAGCCGTCGGCCGCGCCCTGCGCATGCAGCCCGACGAAGGGAAGGTGGCTTCCCTCGTCGTGCCGGTCCTCCTCGGACCCGGCGAGACGCCAGACAACATGCTCACCAGCCGAGCGTACGGCGGACTCGCCAAGCTCCTGGCAGCACTCCGGGCCCACGACGCCCGGATCGTGGAAACCCTCGCCGAACCACAGGCGCCGAGCCGCTATAAGCCCAGCACCACGAACAGCGCCATGAACAGCAATGGAAGCAGGGACGGCTCCAGAGACGTCAGCGCGCCCGCCAAGGCCCTGCTCAAGTTCTCCACGCCCCGCGACCCAGCCGCGCTCTCCGCGTTCATCAACCTGCGTGTCCTCAACCCCGAACACGAACACTGGCGACGCGGGATCGAGGCCGCCGTCATTTACGCCCGCACCCAGGGCGACCTCCGCGTCCCGTCCACCTTTCGCGTCCCCGCCGTAGAGGCCACGGCGACATCCCGCTGGCCAGCCACCCTCGCCGCCTTCCCCCTCGGACAGTGGATCGCCGACGCTAGGCGCCTCTACAACCGCGGCGGCATGAGCCAGGAACGCGCCCGGCAGCTGGAGAAACTCGGCATGATCTGGTCCCACTACGACGTCAACTGGGAAGAAGGCCTGTCCGCCGCACATGGCTGGGCCGCCGAACACGGACACCTCTTGGCGCCGGTGGACGCCACCTACCAAGGCGCGGCGGTGGGAATCTGGCTGAAGAACGCGCGAGCCGCGGCCCGCAAGGCCACGGAGATCGAGCAGCGGCGCACCCAGGGACTGCCAGTCCACTCATCGGCCTGGACGATGACGCAGGAACGCCGCGAGCAGCTGGAGGCGATCGACCCCGCATGGTGCCCCGTTTGGCCGGTGGCCTGGCAGCGCTGCTTCCACCTCGTCCGCCGCCATCTCGGCACCGGCCAGGACCTGCCCACCGCTGCGGGCGAGACCATGTGCCAGGGCGAGGACCTCGGCCGGTGGGTCACCTCCGTCCGACACGGATGGGACCAACTCACCAGTGTGCAGCAGTGGATGTGCCAACACGTCCTCGGGATCGCACCTGCCGGCGAGGACGAGAAGCCGAAGCCCCGCACCAGCCAGGCGGACAAGTGGGAGCTGCACTATGACGCTGCGACCCAGTTCTTCGCCCGCGAGGGGCACCTGACTGTGCCCCGCAAGCACATCGAGACGATCACCATCGGTGGCGACAGCCAGGACCAGGCACAGCGGGACGTCGAACTCAGGCTCGGTGCGTGGATCGCCAACCAACGCACCCGAGCCTCCACCCTCACGCCCCAGCGGACGGAGCAGCTCTCCAAAGTCGGCATGAGGTGGGCGTGATGGGCGTCGCCAGCTCGGACGCCGCATTCGCCGTCGGCTACCTGCTCGGGCAGCGCCCGTGCCAGAGATTGAACAGCTCGCTACAGCTCCCTCAAGGGCGTCTATCGCCAGCAGCCCGGTCCAGACCGGGACATACCATCAGCACGCCCCACGCCAAGCAGCAGCAGCAGCAGCAGCAGCGCAGCCCATCATGCTCACAGCCGCGTGCCGGATATCGACCTGCTGTGCCGTGTGCTGCCCGACCAGCGTGTTGCCCGTCCCTCACGCAGAGATGATGTATCCCGCGACGTATGATGCGTGCCGTCCTTCTGGACCTTCGCCAGCCAGCCGCCCCTGCGCAGGGTACGAGGGTGGGGCGCCGAAGGTGAAGTTGGACGGCCGCACAGCAGGAATCCCCAGGTCGTGGGGGGACAGGGGCACCCACACTCCTGTCTGTGGTACGGCCGTCCGGGCAGATTTGCCTCCCTGTCGGAGCAACTTCAGATGGGGAATTCTCCGAAGGGCCAGGAGCGTTTCGTCATTTCAATCATTCAGTCCCTCTTGGTCCATAAAGCCCGGATGCTTCTCGTCTGCGCTCTTGGCGAGGTGAAGGGGGGCGGGAAGGTTGGTGCGGCCATCCCACATGGCCGCTTGCTCTGAGATGCGGGCTGCGAGGCCGGTGAGTTGTTCCTCGCGCCATGCCCCAGGGTGCGCTACGACGTACTCGCTGCGGGTCATGGCGTGGAACGGGGAACTCATCTGGGCAATTTGGCCGCTGGGCAGCGTGCGGCGTGTGTGCTGGGTACCGGTCCTTTGGCCGCCAGCATGCTGGCGGGATTGGCCGGCGAACAGCCACGAGGGGACACCACCGTGGTCGGATCGGTAGAGGAGCTTTTCGGGCATGACAGGTTGCTCGGGGTTCTTGGGGAGTTTCCCTCCACCACCGATGCGTCGGGATGGCTGCGGGGTTCCTTGTCCGTTGCCGACACGGACGACTGAGATGTCCCAGCCTTGTGCGATGAGTTGTTGTCCCGGGATCCTCGGGTCGCCCAGTCTCTCGTTGGACAGGCCAGGCCAGATGCCTTTGCGCTGTTCGGTGAAGACGATGAGGGGATAACGCTGGGTGAGGGCGGCTAGGGCCCGGTCTACGTAGTCGCAGACGTGGTCGGGACCCTGCTGTTCTTTGCGTAGATGGTGGCCCTTCTTGCCGATGGGGCCGGTGTGGTGGAGTGCGCGGGCCCGGGCGAGGCGCTGCCAGCCTTGGTCGCTGTACATCAGGGTGGGCCAGTACTCGTCTTCCCCCTGTGTGATCCGCATGGCGACGAGGGTGATGGCCAGGACGGCGGCGCGTTTGGGGCGGCCGGTGGCTTCTTCGAAGCGGTGGAGGCGGGTCCACAGTCCGACGGCGACGGCTTCTCGGTCCAGGGCGGTGTCTTTGGCGTTGCGGTGGAACGCGGTGCCGGCCAGGCGGTTGTCGATGATGCCGGAGTCGGACTGCAGGCTGCCAAGTGCGATCTGGACTGCGTTGTCGTCTTTGTAGTCCACAGCGGGGTCCGGTGAGCCTGCTTTGCGGGCTTTTGAGCGCTCTACCCGGTCGCGCATGTTCATCCGGTAGGGGTCTCCGGGGTCGGAGTCCATGGTGATGAACTGGGAGGGGATGCCTCGTTCGGCGAACAGGTCTTTGAGGGCGTGCTTGGCGTCGGTAACTCTGTTCTCCTTCTCCTGGTCAGTGAGATATCGGGTCTCGCACAGGGCCGTGACGAGGTCGCGTTCGGCTGTGCGCTTGAACCAGGGAAGGCTGTTGAGGATCAGGCCGCGGTCCTGGTCACCGTGGCGGACGAGCTCAGGCAAGTGCATGGCCACTAGCTCGAAGCCGGGGACTACCTGGAGCGGCTTCTCGTCGGCGAGTCCGGCTAGGGCGGGGAGGCTGTAGTCACGGGCGAGTTGTCCAAGAACCCGTCGTTTCCACTCTGTCGACTCGTAGACGACGACAGTGCGCAGAGCTGCGATGTCAGCGTTGGCCAGGGCAGGAGCGATCTTGTCAGCCGGTACGTAGGGTCGGAAGTCGACGGTGGGTTTGCTGATCTTGACGCTGGTGGCCTGATAGGTGACCGGTGCCTGATCGAATACCCGGGTTGCATGTTCCTCTAGCTTGGCGAGGAACATTGCGCCAGCGCCTTTCTCGATCGGGTGTTTGCCCGTGCGGTGCACGCCCCGTACTTCGCTCAGCTCATCGAGATCGGTGGGCGGCTCGGGCAGCCGGCCGACGCCGCATGCCTCGACGATCTGGGCGGTGGCTCCGTGGTAGTCAACTGACTTCGGCTGCATAAAGCCGCCCGGCCCCTTCTCCCAGCGCGTTCGGATCGGGGCCTTGAGGATCACGTTGGGGTTCACGGAGTGACGTACGAGGGCGTTCCGGATGCCTTTCCAGTGGTTGGCGACGCGGGAGATGCGTGCCGAGAGGTGGGCGACGAGGATGCGCCCGCCCGGTGCTGGTTCGACTTCGATGTGGATGCGCTCCATCGCGTAGCCGACGATCCGCCGCCGTTTGCCGCTCTCTTCGTCTGTCCACGACTTCTCGTGGGTGAGCGGGGATTGCCAAGCGAGAAGGTCGCCGTCGCTGTCGAGGAGGAACGGCAGGGGCGCAGGCAGTTGGTCGTCGATGGGCATGGGCTGGCTGGCAAGCAGGTTCGCCAGTTGCCAGCCAGCGACCCTGAACGCCCAGTACGGTCCGGTGATGCGTCCTTGGGTGTCGCGCTGCAGGATGTCCCTGAGTGCGTAGGGCCCGCCGACTTGGAGATCCAGCAGGGGGGCGAGGGTGTCGTGCCGCTCGTGGCCAGGGATACGGGCTTCCCATTCGCGGACCAGGTTGCCGATCGCCAAAGGGTCGAGCGGGCTGGGGGTGATGAGGAGGGTGCGCCTGGCCCAGGGGCCGTTGAATGCCGGGCGGTTGGGGTCTGTGAACACCAGGCGTTCCCCGGTGACAGCGCGGGCGGCCGTTTGCAGGGAGGCGATCGGCTGCATGGCGTCCTTGCCCCTGGGCTTGGGCAGCCGGTTCCAAGTGGAGGGGAACTGCTCCGATTGAGGGTAGACGTACACCTCGCCCAGGAGCCGATCGTCCATGGGGAAGGACAGGGTGAAGAGGCTCTGGTCGCTGTCGGTGTTCACCACTGCGGGAACTCCTGTTCTTCTTCCAGGTTCGCGGATGCGCGTTCTGCCAGGCCGAGGAGGGCGTCTGTCATGGTGGTGCGGTAGATCTCCTCGATCAGAGGCATCTCCCCGCGTTCGGTCCACTCGGAGCGGAGTTGGCCCAGGAGTGCGGGGAGCGTGGAGTGGAAGGCAGTGTCGGTGAACGCCGCATCCAGGAGGCGCAGCAGTCCGGGGTCTCCGCCGCGGCGGGTTCGGCCGCCGAGTTGGATGAGGCGCGTGAGGATCTCGGCGACGACGGCGAGTTTGACGTCCGTGCCCAATGACTTGAAGTACCCCTGGCCGCTTCTGATGTCATCGAAGGTGTGGCCTGCCTGGATGCGCAGGCGTTCCAGTTCGGCAGCCGGGTGGGCACCTGTTTGATGGTGGCGGTACGCGATGGAGTTCACCATCGAGAGCAGCACCGGCGGGTCTTCCATGACCGGGACCGGCCGGTTGACCAGGCATGCGACATGCAGCAGGGAGCGGCCTGCGCTGTCGACGATGTTGAGACCTCGTTCGACGCGGGCCATGGGGGAGATGAGATAGCGGCACCGGCCGTGGCCCACGCTGTAGGGAAACTGCTCGAGCCGGTCGCTGGGGATGGGCACCCAGCCCGGCGGGTTGCGCTCGTAGGACGCCATGTCTCGGGCTCGCACAGCGACGCAGATCTCGGAGGCACCGACGCCAGCCGCGATCATGCCTCGTGCGATGGCCGGCCCCGCGGTGTATGCGGTGGGTGCGAGCAGGGCATAGGCGCGGTGTGCGGTCTCCGGGTCTACGGTGACGGCGGCCAGCTGTGGCGGCAGGTCGCGTCCGAGGCTGCGTCCCATGGCTTCGTAGGCGCGTTCTCGGTATTCGCCGTCGGTGCCCGAGACAACGATGTTGGCTCCGTTGTCCTGTCCTGGTTGCAGCTCGACGGTGAGGCTTCCGTTGACGTCGTCGGGTACGTACCAAGTGGGTTTCTGCAGGATGTGGTGTCGGGGGGCGTAGGGCATGTAGGCGGTGGCCGACATGCCGATCACGGCGCGGCGGGTCCCGGTGTGGGCGAGTGCGGTCACGTCCCCCAGGTAGGCGATGTGGGTGTGGGGGTCGCCGACGTAGGACTTGAGGTGGAGAGTCGTCTGGCGCCGGTCGGAGGGGTCGAAGGCTTCGGAGAACGCGAACAGCGGGCGGCCCAGGGGGCCGTAGGGGGCTGCTCGCCAGGGGACGTGCGAGGCGAGCGCGTCGGCAAGGTCGTTCGTGGCGGAGATGCCGGCGCCTTGGAGGGGGCCTGCGACGCTGACGATGCGGTGCAGGATGCTGCGCATCTCTTCCAGGTAGGCGCGGCGGGCGGAGAACAGTGCCAGGGGGTGGAGCCGCTTCTCGTCGGTCTCACCGGTGATGGCGGAGAACGCGTCCTCGATGAGTTTCAGGGTGGCGTGGTTGAGTCTGTCCAGTCCGCCTGACAGGTCGGTGATGGAGGAGAGCAGGCTGCGCAGTTCGGACAGGCCCTCAACGGTGTCGGCGAATTCCAGGGGGCCCTCGCGCTTGTAGAGCTGGCTGACGGCCTCCATCTGCTGAGGGCTGGGGCGCTCGCCGGTGGGCAGACCAAAGATCCGGGCGGCGATCAGGCCGTCCCATCGTCGTGGCACGACCATGCTGCGGCGTTCACGGTCCGGGTGGATGACGCCTCCCACGAGGTGGGACACGTACGACTCTGCCAGCCACATCAAATGCGTGATCAAGGGGCGCAGGTACTGTTCGACGCTCATGTCAAGGCGGTTGCAGTGCTGCCTGAACTGGGCGTCGAGATCACGCACCGGCGTGTTGGAGGATCCGTCCCGTGCCAAGAGCACCTGGCGGGCGGCGCGGTCGAATGCCAAGGCCTGTAGCGCGTCGACCTCATCGATGATCACAAGGTGGCTGCGGTGCAGGAGGAGTTGTTCGGTGGTCATGTTGCGGCCGGGTGCGGGACGTCCTCGCAGGGGGGTGTGGATGTGCCCGCTGAGAAAGTTCGCATGGTTGGTCACCAGGATGCTCGCCGTGGCCGCGGCGCGGTGGTGGCGGAACTTCCCGCAGGTTCCGCGCCAGGGACACGCGTACACCGTGCGCCCGCCGGGTCCGTTCGCCTTGAGTTGGTCGCACGGTTCCTGGCCCGGTGACCATGAGTCCACCGCCGCCGATGAGACAGTGGCATGCGCGGTCAGCGGACAGCTGTAGGACATCTCCCGGTATACCCAGGAGCGGAAGGCTGGCCCATCCTGCGGATTGCTGGCCGCTTGTTCGGCGAGCTCCTGCATGGAGGCCGGGGAAATGATCGGAGCGACCTGCGCTTTCACGCCCAGGTCGTCCAGGTCCTGGCGCAGCCGGTGCACGCAGGCAAGTACTTGGGCGCTCTGCGGGACCACCAGCGACATCACCAGGCCGGTCTGTGCGCACCATAGCGCCACGAGTTCGCTGAGCACGTTCTTGCCCATGCCTGTGGGAGCATGGAAAACCTGCAGGGGACCAGCAGCAGCGCGCAGAATTTCGCCCACGCTCGCGCCGTCCTGGCCTCGGGCGTGCTTCCGGATGTCTGCGACGGCCTTGCTCCGGTAGGTCTGGCCGCGCCGCTCGTCGAGCCGTTTCGCGATGCTCGCCAGTTCCGTGAACGGGATGTTCACTTCTTCCATCGCCGGGGCTGGGCGAAGAGTCTGCACCGCGCTTGTGGCCGGGGCGCCCTGGTAGTCGAGGTGGTAGACCACGTCCACAACGCGGCCAGATGGGCTCAGCGGGTCACGGATGCGCAGGTCGGAGATATAGCTCCCGGGCTGTGCGGGCTCAGGGAATGAGGCCGCCTTGGCGGCATTGTGCTCCAGCTCATCGAGCAGGACGTCGATCTGTGCTTCCGCAGCCGCGCTGGCGAGCACCAGCACCTGCTGCTCGCCCTCCGCCTGGGCGAACTCCGTTGCCTGACCACTCTTGAGGAGCGTGGCTGCCTCGTCGAGGAACACTGTGCGGGAGGCGAGGAACGCCGGCCGTTGCCGCAGCATGCGCGTGACCCGCACCTGGTCCACATCCGGCAGCTTTGGCCACGCGTCCCACAGGTGCATCTGCCCGGTGGTGAGGAAGTGCGCGTCGTGGAGGTCGACGACGTGTCTCCAGGCCGCCTGTTCCTCGCGCGCCCGGTTGGGGAAGAGCCGTGCGGCCAGCAGCACCGCTGCCCGTACAGCCAGGGGACCGCTGACGGAGAACTTGCCGCTGTTCCCGGACCTCATGCGGACTCCCCCTTGAGGCGTTTGGTCACTGCGGCTTTGAAGCGGCTCACGGTGAATACCGTGTACCGGCGGCCATCCGGCGTGCTCAGTGGATCCAGTCCGGCCTGGAGCGCGTTGACCTGGCCACTGCGGTGGTTGGGGACCACGATAATTTCCCCAGTCGGCGGTCGGTCGATGATCGTCTGAGGGTCCTTGTGGTCCTTTACGTCCACCCGGCCGCTCCAGCCGCCCTCCAGGTAGACCCCGATGTCCCACTCATCCATGTTTTCCCAACGCTCCACCCGCACCCCGGGCTGCTGTTCCAGCCACCGCATCAACGCCACCTCGACCAAACCCGGACAGGTGATGTAACGCCAGACCGCCCAGTTCACACAGAGCACTCCTTCGGCACGGATGGCTGCTGTCTTGGAGCGTGCACTGACACCGGTGACCCGCGGCGGCTTGCCGTTGTGCGCGCTGTCCTGAAGAAGTCCGAACCGGCCCTGATGTGACGGGTACTCGCAGCGCAGCTGCGCGGCCCGCAGCACCATGGGATAGGAGCACTGGGGACATGGCCACCACCAGGAAGCCTCCCGGCCCTGGAAGATGCGGTCCTTGGGGATGGCCTCGTAGACGTTCATCCGAGGAGCACGGCGGCGGGAGTACTCCTCTATCAGGGCCTGCTCCGTACCGCACGGCATCTCGGTGAGCATCGCCCGGGCTGCTTCGTACTCAGCCTGGCTACCGGAGCGGATCTGCCGGAAGGTGGACCGCTCGGTCTGCTCTGCGGTCTGCCGAACCCAGGCCGGCAGCCACATTCCGCCCAGCTCGAAGCGCCCGTCCTCCTGGTAGAGGGCCTCGAGGTAGCCCATCCCGGCCTCGAATGCCTGCTCGGTCAGCTCATTGTCGTTTTCGAGGACAATGAGGTCACCCATGTCTTCGGGCAGGTGGCTCCAGTCCAGCGGCACCCAATTACGCAGTCGCTGCGGAAGGCAGTCGATCATTTCAGACGGTGTCGCGGGTCCTGCCCCGATGGGCAGGCAGGCCAGGAGGACACCGTGCATGCGGGACAGTTCCCGCCAGGCACGTTCTTCTTCGTTTCTGTGGATCCAAGCCGCTCCGGCCCGCAGTACGGCCGTGACGACCCTTCGCGCTGTTGTGTGCTCGCCAGAAGGCACGACTCATTGCCCCTTCCATGCCCCACCAGTGGTATTCGGGGCTCATCCAGACGGGTCAGCGCTAGGCACCTTACTCAGAGGGACTGACAACCACGCTGAGTTCAGTCAATTTGCCGCGGGGTGCCTGCCCGATGGCATATCCCGAGGCGATGGCCATCGCGGACCGTGCAGGTCGCCGGGTGCGGGAATGCGGGGGCTGCTCGTCAACACCAGCGCATGTCCAACACCTCCAGAGCGTTGATCTGCTGCAGGGTGAGCCGGGCGGGATCGCGACGCCGTTCGGACAGCCAGCGGCGCAGCAGGAGCGGGTCGCCCGCGTCGCCGCCGCGGTAGGTGGCGGGGACGGCGAGGTGGTGATGGGTGCGCCAGAACATGTAGGCCTCCCGCAGTCCTTTGTGGAAGGCCCAGGCCGAGTATCCGCGGGGGCGACGCAGGAGGTGAGTGAGGGGGTGGCGCAGGGGGATCTGGCCGAGGAGTTCGTGCGTGGGGCGCGGGCATGACCGGGGGTGCTCCGTTCAGGACCGGGCCCGCTGGCCGCGCCGGGTCAGCCAGAGCACGCCGGCGGCGCCGGAGAGCAGCACGGTGGCGCCCAGGGTGCCCAGCGCGATGGCGGAGTCCTCGGGACCGGTCTGCGGGAGCGTGTCGTCGGTGGGGCCGGCGCCGGACTGCGGGGCGGTTCCCCCGGATCCCTCCACGTCCAGCTCGAGGGAGGGCTTGGGGCTGTTGCCGGGGGTGCAGGTGGTGGTCGTGCCCATCGCCTTGATCGTGAGGACGCCCGCGGTGAAGGTGACCTTGCCGCTCTTCTTGGGCGTGTAGGTGCCCGAGAGGTCGGTGATCTTGATGGGCGTCTCGGCGGGCAGGGCCTCGGCGTTGGGCGGGCCGGAGACCGGGACCGAGACCTTCTCGGCGCCGTCGACGAGGATGACGGCGCTGGGGCTCATCGCGCCCTTGCCGAGCTCGATGGGGCTGGAGGAGACGCCCTTCTGGAAGGTCATCGTCAGCTTGTAGCCGCTGCCCTCTTCGACTGCCTTGATGTCGATGGGCGAGACCGCCGACTTGTCCCCGATGGGGGTCTTGCAGTCGTACTGGACGTCGATCACGGCGGCTTCGGCTGCGGGGGCGGCCAGCAGGACCGCCGTTCCCGCCAGCGCGGAGGCCAGCGCGAGCGCGGTGGATCGTTTCCGGTCGGACACCTTCGTCTTCCCCTCGACTTTCGGGCCACAAGTTACTGACGGCACATCAGATTGGTGGCTCAAGGTACGCCCGGGGCCTTACGGAGGGAAGACACAGGACAGCGCCGGATCAACGGCCCGCGGCCGCACCGACGCTGTCCTGTTACGGATGGGTTCAGACCGTCTTGCAGCCCTTCTGCCAGACGGCCGAAACCAGCGGGACGCCCGGCCGGTAGGCGAGGTGGACGTGGCTGGGGGCGTCCAGCAGGACCAGGTCCGCGCGGGCGCCGGGGGTGAGCGCCCCGATGTCGGTCCGGCGCAGCGCCCGGGCGCCGCCGGCGGTGGCGGACCACAGGGCCTCGTCCGGGGTCATCCGCATGTCGCGGACGGCGAGCGCGATGCAGAACGGCATCGAACTCGTGTAGGAGGACCCGGGATTGCAGTCCGTGGACAGCGCGACGGTGGCACCCGCGTCGATGAGCCGGCGGGCGTCGGGCCACTGGGCGCGCGTGGAGAACTCGGCACCGGGCAGCAGGGTGGCCACGGTGGTCGCGGCGGCCTGCGCGAGGGCGTCGACGTCGGCGTCCGTGAGGTGGGTGCAGTGGTCGGCGGAGGCCGCTTCGAGTTCGACGGCGAGCTGTACGCCGGGGCCGTGGGAGAGCTGGTTGGCGTGGACGCGCGGGATCAGCCCGGCGGCCGCGCCGGCGGTCAGGATCGCGCGGGCCTGCTCCCCGTCGAAGGCACCCTTCTCGCAGAAGACGTCCACCCAGCGGGCGTACGGGGCGCAGGCGGTCAGCATCTCGCCGGTGACCAGGTCCACGTAGCCGGCCGGGTCGTCGGCGTAGTCCGGGGAGACGATGTGCGCGCCGAGGTAGGTGACCTCCTCGGTGTGCGCGGCGGCGATGCGCAGTGCTCGTGCCTCGTCCTGGACCGTGAGGCCGTAGCCGGACTTGGTCTCGAAGGTGGTGGTGCCCTGGCGGCGGGCCTCGTCGAGGTGGCGCACCAGGTTGGCCTCGAGCTCCGCGTCGGTGGCGGCGCGGGTGGCGGCGACGGTGGTGCGGATGCCTCCGGCGGAGTAGGCGCGGCCGGACATGCGGGCGTTGAACTCGGCGGTGCGGTCGCCCGCGAAGACGAGGTGGGAGTGCGAGTCGACGAAGCCGGGGACGGCGGCGCGGCCCTGCGCGTCGTACGAGGCGTCGGCGGCGGGGGCCCGGTCGGCGGGGCCGACCCAGGCGACGCGGTCGCCGTCGATGACGACGGCGGCGTTCTGGATCAGGCCCAGGGGGGTGCCGTCGCCGAGGGCGGGGTCGTTGGTGACGAGGCTGCCGATGTTGGTGATGGCGGTGGTGGTCATGGTTCCTCGGGTGGTCGAGTGGATTCGTTCCCGGGGAGGGTCAGCCCCGGAGGGCGGCGATGGCTTCGGCCAGGGCCGACGGGACGTCCCCGATCAGCGCGTGCGCGCCGTCGCGGACGATGTGGCGGCCGGCCACGACCGTGTGGCGGACGTCCGCCGCCGTGGCGGCGAAGACGGCCGTCTCCGCACCGAGGCGCGGCAGCGCCCCCGCCGTCCGGACGGAGTCCAGCGCGATCGTGGTGAAGTCCGCGAGCGCGCCCGCCTCCAGGCGGCCCGCGTCGGGCCGCCCGAGGGCCGCGTGGCCGTCCTCCGTCGCCGCGGTGAGCAGCGCGTTCGCCGTCCAGTGCCCCCGGGTGCGGCTGCTGAGCCGCTCGTTCAGCTCCATCGCCCGCGCCTCTTCGAGCAGGTCGATCACCGCGTGGCTGTCGCTGCCCAGCGAGAGCGGGCTGCCCGCGTGCTGGAGCCGTACCGCCGGGCCGATGCCGTCCGCGAGGTCCCGCTCCGTGGTGGGGCACATGCAGGTGCCGGTGGTGGTGCCGCCGAGCAGCGCGATGTCCGCGTCCGTGAGGTGCGTGTTGTGCACGCCGGTGGTGCGCGGGCCCAGCACCCCGTGGTCGGCGAGCAGTTGCGTCGGGGTGCGCCCGTGGGCGGCGAGGCAGGCGTCGTTCTCGGCGGTCTGCTCCGAGAGGTGGACGTGCAGCGGGGCCCGGCGCTCCTCGGCCCAGCGGGCCACTGTGGCGAGCTGCCCGGCCGGCACGGCGCGCACCGAGTGGATCGCCGCGCCGATCAGGGCGTGCCCGCGGGGCTTGAGGGCGGACACCCGCTCGGCCCAGGCCTCCGCGGTCCCGTCGGAGAAGCGCAGCTGGTGCGGGTTGGGGGCCTCGCCGCGGTGCTCGTTCACGATGCCCGCCGCGAGATAGGCCGTGTCCAGGAGGGTGATCCGGATGCCGGCCTCGGCGGCGGCCTCGATCAGCGCCTCGCCCATGGCGTTGGGGTCGTCGTAGGGGACTCCGCCCGGCGCGTGGTGGACGTAGTGGAACTCGCCGACGTTCGTGATGCCGGCCAGCGCCATCTCGGCGTACACCGCGCGGGCGAGCGCGAAGTAGCTCTCGGGGGTGAGGTTCTGGGCGACCTTGTACATGAAGTCGCGCCAGGTCCAGAAGGTTCCGGAGCCGAGCTGCACGGTGGAGCGCAGGGCCCGGTGGAAGGCGTGGCTGTGCGCGTTGGCGAGGCCCGGGAGGGTCAGGCCGCGCAGGACCTCCGCGCCCGGGGGCGGGGTCTCGGACCCGGGCCCGGTCCGCAGGGCGGCGATCCGCCCGTCGTCCGCGACCTCCAGGGTGACGCCCGGCTCGACATGGGTGCCGAGCCAGGCGTGTTCCAGCCAGTACGTCTTCAGCACGTGCCCCTTCAACTGCATGCGAGGCCTTCCAGTACGTCGGCGAGGGCGAGGACGCCCGCAACGCAGTCGTCCTCGTCGGCGGACTCCCGCGGGGAGTGGGAGACGCCGGTGGGGTTCCGTACGAACAGCATCGCGGTCGGGACGGCCGCCGAGAGGATTCCGGCGTCGTGTCCCGCGCCCGTGCCGAGGACCGGGACGGCCCCGCCGAGGATCCGGTTGAGCTCGTCGCGCAGGGCGTGCTCGAACTCCACGACCGGGGTGAAGGACTCCCGGACGATGTCGAGGTCGATCCCGTCCTGCTCGGCGCGCTCGCGGGCGGCCTTCTCGATCGCGGTCACGACCGTGTCGAGGGTGGCCTGGTCGGATGCCCGTGAGTCGAGCCAGCCGCGCACCAGGGACGGGATGGCGTTGACCCCGTTGGGCTCGACGGAGATCTTCCCGAAGGTGGCCACGGCCCCGGCGAGGGCCGCCTCGGCGCGGGCCGCGAGCACGGTCTGCGCGTAGGTGAGCATCGGGTCGCGGCGGTCCACCAGGCGGGTGGTGCCCGCGTGGTTGGCCTCGCCGCGGAAGTCGAAGCGCCAGCGGCCGTGCGGCCAGATCGCGGAGGCGATGCCGACCCGGTCGCCGGACAGGTCCAGGGCCCGGCCCTGTTCCACGTGGAGTTCGACGAAGGCGCCGATGCGGGCCAGGCGTTCGGGGTCGGCCCCGATGGTGCCGGGGTCGTATCCGGCCGCCTCCATGGCCTCCGGCAGGCGTACGCCGTCCGCGTCGCGGAGCTCGTACGCCTTCTCCTTGGTCAGCTGCCCGGCGGCCAGCCGGGAGCCGACGCAGGCGAGCCCGAAGCGGGCGCCTTCCTCGTCGCCGAAGTTGGTGATGGCGAGGGGCCTGGAGAACTCCGCTCCCCTCCTGCGGAGTTCGTCCAGGGCCGCGAAGGAGGACACCACCCCGAGGGGGCCGTCGAAGGCCCCGCCGTCGGGGACGGAGTCCAGGTGGGAGCCGGTGACGACGGCGTCCCCCGCGAGGACGTCTTTGTACGTCTCAGCGCCGAGCCAGGCCCACTGGTTGCCGTTGCGGTCGGTCTCGTACGCGAGCCCGCGCGCTTCGGCCTGCGCCTGGAACCAGGTGCGGCAGTCGGCGTCGGCGCCGGTCCAGGCGTAACGGCGGTACCCGCCGCTGTCCTTGTCCCGGCCGATGGGCCGGAGCTCGGCCCACATCTCGTGGAACGAGGCTCCGGCGGCGGCTTCCTGGGTCACGCCTGGTCGCCTTCGCGCATCGGGATGCGGACGTCGCGCTCGTCGGCGACGGTCTCGGCGATGTCGTAGCCGGCGTCGACGTGGCGGATGACGCCCATGCCCGGGTCGTTGGTCAGGACGCGGCGGATCTTCTCGCCCGCGAGCTTGGTGCCGTCGGCGACCGTGACCTGGCCCGCGTGGATGGAGCGGCCCATGCCGACGCCGCCGCCGTGGTGGATGGAGACCCAGGAGGCGCCGGAGGCCACGTTGACCATGGCGTTGAGCAGCGGCCAGTCGGCGATCGCGTCGGAGCCGTCGAGCATGGCCTCGGTCTCGCGGTACGGGGAGGCCACCGAGCCGCAGTCGAGGTGGTCGCGGCCGATGACCAGCGGGGCGGCGAGGGTGCCGTCGGCGACCATCTCGTTGAAGCGCTCGCCGGCCTTGTCGCGCTCGCCGTAGCCGAGCCAGCAGATGCGCGCGGGCAGGCCCTGGAAGTGGACGCGCTCGCCGGCCATCTTGATCCAGCGGTGCAGGGACTCGTTCTCCGGGAAGAGCTCCAGCATCGCCTTGTCGGTCTTGTGGATGTCCGAGGCCTCGCCGGACAGCGCCGCCCAGCGGAAGGGGCCCTTGCCCTCGCAGAACAGCGGCCGGATGTAGGCGGGGACGAAGCCGGGGAAGGCGAAGGCGCGCTCGTAGCCGGCCAGCTGGGCCTCGCCGCGGATGGAGTTGCCGTAGTCGAAGACCTCGGCGCCGGCGTCCATGAAGCCGACCATGGCCTCGACGTGCGTGGCCATGGACTCGCGGGCGCGGGTGGTGAACCCGGCCGGGTCCTTGGCCGCGTAGTCCGCCATGTCGTCGAAGTCGACGCCGACGGGCAGGTAGGCGAGCGGGTCGTGGGCGGAGGTCTGGTCCGTCACGATGTCGATCGGGGCGCCCTCGGCGAGCATCTGCGGCAGGAGGTCGGCGGCGTTGCCGAGCAGGCCGATGGAGAGCGGCTTGCGGGCGTCGCGGGCCTCGACGGCCAGCTGGAGCGCGTGGCGCAGGTTGTCGGCCTTGACGTCCAGGTAGCGGTGCTCGATGCGGCGGTCGATGGCGCGCGGGTCGACGTCGATGCAGATGGCGACGCCGTCGTTCATCGTCACGGCCAGGGGCTGGGCGCCGCCCATGCCGCCGAGGCCGGCGGTGAGGGTGATGGTGCCGGCGAGAGTCCCGTTGACCCCTCCCTTGCCGATTGAATGCAGCTTGGCCGCGACGGCCGCGAAGGTCTCGTAGGTGCCCTGCAGGATGCCCTGGGTGCCGATGTAGATCCACGAACCGGCCGTCATCTGGCCGTACATGGTCAGACCCAGGTTCTCCAGCCGGCGGAACTCCTCCCAGTTGGCCCAGTCGCCGACCAGGTTGGAGTTGGCGAGCAGGACGCGCGGCGCCCACTCGTGCGTCTGCATCACGCCTACCGGGCGGCCGGACTGGACGAGCATCGTCTCGTCCTGCTTGAGGGTCTGCAGGGTGCGGACCATGGCGTCGTACGAGCGCCAGTCGCGCGCGGCCTTGCCGGTGCCGCCGTAGACGACGAGCTTGTCGGGGTGCTCGGCGACCTCGGGGTCGAGGTTGTTCTGGAGCATCCGCAGCGCGGCCTCCTGCTGCCATCCCAGGGTGCTCAGGTCGGTACCTCGTGCGGCACGTACGGGGCGGGGTCCTGACATGGCGGTGCCTCCTCCGGTGTTGGTCAATCCATTCACATCCTTGCTCCCTGAATAGATTCAGTCAACAGCTGCGGGCCGCCGCGCCGGATGATGGGATGGCGGACATGGCAGTCGAAACGCGTGGACGAGGCGCCGGCTCCGCCGCCGGGCGGCGCGACGAGGCCGTGCGGGCCGCCGTGGAGCAGGGCCTGATCGGCGAGGACCCGCCCCTGGTGTGCCTGCTCGACGTGGCCGGCATCCGCGCCTCCGCGGCAGCTCTGACCAGCGCTTTCGCCGGCGCTCTCGCTCCCGGCACCCCCGTCCTGCACGCCTTCGCGGTCAAGGCCGCGCCGCTCGTGCCGGTCCTGCGGCTGCTCGCCGACGCGGGGATCGGCTGCGAGGTGGCCAGCCCCGGCGAGCTGGCGCTGGCCCGCGCGGCCGGGGTCGCGCCGGAGCACACGGTCCTGGACTCCCCCGCCAAGACGGCCGCCGAGCTGCGCGAGGCCCTCGCGCTCGGCATCGCGGTGAACGCCGACAACCGCCAGGAGCTGGAGCGGCTCGACGCGCTCGTCGCCTCGGCCCCCACCGGGTCCCCGATCGGCGTACGGATCAACCCGCAGACCGGCGCGGGCACCATCGACGCCCTCTCCACCGCGACCGCGACCTCGAAGTTCGGCATCGCCCTGCGCGATCCGGGCGCCCGCGCATGGCTCGTGCGGGCCTTCCTGGACCGGCCGTGGCTCACCCGCCTGCACACCCACTCGGGCTCCCAGGGCGTTCCGCTGGCGCTGATCGCCGAAGGGGTGCGGGAGCTGTACGCGCTGGCCGAGGAGATCAACGCGGCCGCCGGGCGGCGGCAGATCGACACCCTGGACATCGGGGGCGGCCTGCCGGTGGACTTCTCCTCGGACGCCGGGGGCCCGGGCTACGGGGAGTACGTGTCGGCGCTGCGCTCGGCCGTCCCGGGGCTCTTCTCCGGCGCGTACGGGCTGGTCACGGAGTTCGGCCGGTCCCTGCTGGCCAAGCACGGGCTGGCGCTCTCGCGGGTGGAGTACACGAAGACCGCCGGCGGGCGGGCGATCGCGCTGACGCACGCGGGGGTCCAGCTGGCCACCCGCACGGTGTACGCGCCGGCGGCCTGGCCGCTGCGGATCCTGCCCTACGACGCCGAGGGTGCTCCGCTGACCGGGCCGCCCGTCGCGCAGGACGTCGCCGGGCCCGCCTGCTTCGCGGGCGACCTCCTGGCGGCCGCGCGGGAGCTGCCGCTCCTGTCGCCGGGTGACCTGGTCGCCGTCCCCGACACGGGGGCGTACGCGTTCACCGCCCACTACGGCTACAACAGCCTGCCGCGGCCGGCCGTGCACGGCTTCACGCTCACGGAGTCGGGCGGGGTCCGCTTCGCCCTGGTCCGCCCGGCCCAGTCCCTGTCCGACATCACCGCGGAAGCGGGCGGCTCGCTCCGCGACGCCCTGACCGGGCTCGGCGCGGCCTGCGACCCGACCGGGCGCGACCTCTGACCTGGCCGCGCCAAGCCCCCGGGGCTCCGCCCCGGACCCCGCGCCCTCAAACTCCCCCAGCTACCGCTGGGAGGTGCCCCCTGGCGGGGCTGGGTCTTCCAGCCCTTTGAGGCGCCGGGGTCCGGAGGCCGGCCCCCGGCAACGGCGCCGCACGGGTGGGCCCGGGCCCGTTCTCAGGCCGCCAAAGTGGCGGTCAGCGCCGGGGCTGGCGGAGCTCGACTACCGCTGAGCCGCGAGGGCCGGGCCTACTCCACGAACAGGCCGCGCGCCGCGGCCCGCGCGTCGAAGGCCTCCAGCCGCGCCTGCGCGTCCGGCAGCTCGTCCGCCATCGCCTCCAGCAGCACCCGCCCCAGCAGCATCGGCGCGCACGCCGTGTCGAAGGCCAGTCCGGTCCCGACCGGCGCCGGGATCAGCAAGTCCGAATGGCGGGCCACCGGCGCGAAGGCCGAGTCGGCGACCGTCACCACGGTCAGCCCGGCCGCCCGCCCGTGGTCCAGGGCCTCCGCGACCTCCTTCGGGTGCCGGGGCAGCGCGAAGCACAGCAGGGCCGAGGCCCCGGCGCCCGCCGCCGCGTCGATCCGGTCCGCGAGCATCGAGCCGCCCTCGTCGAGCAGCCGTACGTCGGGGTGCACCTTCGCCGCGAAGTACGCGAACCCGCGCGCCTGCGAGGACGCCGCGCGCAGCCCCAGTACGGGCAGCGGGCGCGACGCGGCCAGCAGCCGCCCCGCCTCCCGCACCGGCGCCGGGTCGGCGAGCATGGCGGACAGCTGCCGCAGGTTCTCGATCTCGCCCTGGACGGCCTGCTGGTACTCGTTGTACGCGTCCTCGTCCGCGGTCCCGGTCCGGGCGCCGGGCGCCACCTCCCGCAGGTGTTTGCGCAGCGCCGGATAGCCGTCGAAGCCCAGCGCCACCGCGAACCGGGTCACCGACGGCTGGCTCACCCCGGCCAGCTCGGCGAGCTCCACGCTCGACAGGAACGGCACCTCCGCCGCCCCGCGCACCATGCAGTGCGCGATGCGCCGCTGGGTCGGCGTCAGCCGGTGTCCCTCGAACAGCTTCTGCAGCCGCGCCGCAGGGCTCTCGCTCATCCCGTTCCCCTCCGTCCCGCCCGTCACCGGTGGGATATTCAGTCACGGAGCACTCTGCATGCGGTTATGCAGGACGGCAACCCGCGCCCGCGATCCGAGACCCCCGGAGGGGCGCCCGAAGGGCGCCCGGCACCGCCCGCGTCGTCTCGATGCCGGGCGACACGATGATGCCGGTCGCCATGGCCGTGGCCATGCGCTCGCTCGGCTACGGGGTGAGCGGCATCGGGCCCCGCCAGCGCCGTCTTCGGCGTCCGCCCCCTGCTGCTGGCCGGCTCCCTGATCAGCCTGGGCCGCGCCCTCGCCCTCCTGGTCGTCCGCCCCGTCCGCACGCTCGTCCGGCGCGATACGGGGGCTAACCCCAGTGCCGGTGGAGACGCCCGTTCCTAGGCTGGCCGCATGGAGTCCCAAGAGCTCAAGAAGGAACTCGCCGCCACGCTCGACGCCCGGCGGGAACTGGGGCCGGAGTACGAGGCCGCGCTGGTCGACTCGTTCGTCGAGAAGGTCGACACGCAGGTCCGCAGGCGCCTCGCGGAGGAACGCCTTTCGGCGGCGCGCGGCGAGTACCACGGCGGGGGCGCCGCGGCGCGGTCCTCGGCGGACGGCAACTTCGGCGAACGCTTCGGCTTCGCGATCATCACCCTGGTGCTGGCGATCCCGCTCTCCGCGATCGGAGCCGCCCAGGCCGATCTGAGCGGTCTGGTGGTCGTCTGGCTCGGCATCCTGGGCGTCAACTTCGTCCACGCCACCGGGTTCCCGCGCCGCCCCGCCCGGGATCCGCTGGACTGACCGGCCGGGAACGCGAAATCCCCCCGGACCGGGTCCGGGGGGATTCTCGGTGCGCTCCCCGCGGGGGCGCCGAAGGATTTGGCGCGGGAACCGCCGCACCCCGGTTGCCCGGGGGCGGGACGACGGCGGTCCCCGCGAAGGACACGGGCCGGGTCAGGGCCGTCCGCGCGTCCGTGGCGTCCACGCGGTCCGGGAGCCGCTCCGGAGTTGCGCTGACGCCGTTCGTGGTGCCGGCCGGTCCCGGTTTCCCGGGCTTCCCTGCCGACAACCACCACTGTGCCGGAGTCGTGTTAAGCGGGTGCTGCCGCCACGTGTCGGGCCCGTACCGTTTGCGCGTCGCCCTCACGCCGCCCCGCGAGGGCTACTTGGCGCCCTTGGCCAGGAACGCCAGCAGGTCCTGACGGCTCACCACACCGGTGGGCTTGCCCTCGACCAGCACGATCGCCGCGTCCGCCTCGCCGAGCACCGCCATCAGCTCGGACACCGGCTCGCCGGAGCCGACCTGCGGCAGCGGGGCGCTCATGTGCTTCTCCAACGGGTCGCCCAGGGAAGCGCGCTGGGCGAACAGCGCCGCCAGCAGCTCCTTCTCGACCACCGAGCCGATGACCTCGGCCGCCATCACGTCGGGGTGGCCGGCGCCCGGCTTGACGATCGGCATCTGCGAGACGCCGTATTCGCGCAGCACCTCGATGGCCTCGCCGACGGTCTCCTCGGGGTGCATGTGGACCAGGGAGGGGATGGCGCCCGCCTTGTCCGCGAGCACGTCCCGGATGCGGGCGGAGGGGCCCGCGTCCTCCAGGAAGCCGTGCCCGGCCATCCACTCGTCGTTGAAGATCTTGCTGATGTAGCCGCGCCCGCTGTCCGGGAGCAGGACGACGACCACGTCGTCCGGGCCCAGGCCCTCGGCGGCGCGCAGCGCGGCGACGACCGCCATGCCGCAGGAGCCGCCGACGAGCAGGCCCTCCTCCTTGGCGAGGCGGCGGGTCATCTGGAAGGAGTCCTTGTCGGACACCGCGATGATCTCGTCGGTCACGTTCGGGTCGTAGGCGGTCGGCCAGAAGTCCTCGCCGACGCCCTCGACGAGGTAGGGGCGGCCCGAGCCGCCGGAGTAGACCGAGCCCTCGGGGTCCGCACCGATGACCTTCACGCGGCCGTCGGAGGCCTCCTTGAGGTACCGGCCGGTGCCGGAGATCGTGCCGCCCGTGCCGACGCCGGCCACGAAGTGGGTGATCTTCCCCTCGGTCTGCTCCCAGAGCTCGGGACCGGTGGTCTCGTAGTGCGAGCGCGAGTTGTTCGCGTTGCTGTACTGGTCGGGCTTCCAGGCGCCGGGCGTCTCGCGCACGAGGCGGTCGGACACGTTGTAGTACGAGTCCGGGTGCTCGGGGTCGACGGCGGTCGGGCAGACCACGACCTCCGCACCGTAGGCGCGCATGACGTTGATCTTGTCCGCCGAGACCTTGTCAGGACAGACGAAGATGCACTTGTAGCCCTTCTGCTGGGCCACGATGGCGAGTCCTACACCCGTGTTGCCGCTCGTGGGCTCCACGATGGTGCCGCCGGGCTTGAGCGCTCCGCTCTCTTCGGCGGCCTCGATCATCCGGACCGCGATGCGGTCCTTCACCGAGCCGCCGGGATTGAAGTACTCGACCTTGGCAAGGACGGTGGCCTGCAGGCCTTCGGTCACACGGTTGAGCTTCACCAGCGGGGTGTTGCCGACGAGGCTGATCATCGAGTCGTGGAATTGCACCATGTTCTCCAAGGAGGGGACTCCACGGGTTCTCCGGGAGGCACCGCCAGACTATGCGGAAAGGGATTGGTCGACCGGCAGTACAGGGCAGGTAGGTCCACAGGACACGGGGACAGCGCAGGGAACCGGCCGTGAGGGCGAGGAGGTGGCTTGAAGGATGTCCAGAGCGAGGACGGCACGCCGGATCGCGGCGGGCGCGGCGTACGGCGGGGGCGGGCTGGGGCTCGTCGCTTGAAGCCGCCGAACGGCGCCCCCATGTTCCGCCCGATGGTGTTCACACCGACCCCGCCCGCCCGCAGCCGGCGCGCCACCCGGAAGGCGCGCGCCGAGTCCCCGGACCACACGTAGCTGATCAGGCCGAAGTCGCTGTCGTTGGCCAGCGCCACCGCCTCTTCGTCGTCTCCGGCGGCTCCGTCGAACGGGACGACCACGACGACCGGGCCGAAGATCTCCTCGCGCACCACCCGCATGTCGTTCGTGCAGTCGACGAGGAGGGTGGGGGCCACGTAGAAGCCCTTCCCTTCCGTACCGACCACCGGGCGCTCGCCGCCGAAGGCGATCCGCGCGCCCTCCTTCTTCCCCAGCTCGATGTACGACTCCACGCGGTCGCGGTGCGCCGCCGAGATGACGGGGCCCACCACCGTGCCGCGCACCCCCGGATCCCCGACCTTCATGAAGGCCAGGTAGCCCGTCAGCTTCTCGACCAGCTGCTCGTACACCGACCGGTGCACGATCACCCGGGTCGGGGCCGTGCAGATCTGCCCGGAGTAGAAGGAGAAGGTGGTGCCGATCCCCATCACGGCCGCGTCCAGGTCCGCGTCCGCGAGGACGATCGCCGCGCCCTTGCCGCCCAGCTCCATCAGCTGCCGCTTCATCGTCCGGCCGCAGACCTCGGCGATGGACTGCCCGACGCCCGTGGAACCGGTGAAGGACACCATGTCCACGTGCGGGGAGTCCACGGCCGCCTCGCCGACCTCCACCGAGGTGCCCGAGACCACGTTCACCACGCCCGCCGGGACCCCGGCCTCGTGCAGCGCGTCCGCCATCCGGAACACCGACAGCGGGTCCTGCGGGGCCGGCTTGACCACCACCGTGTTGCCCATGGCCAGCGCCGGTGCCACCTTGCCCGCCGGGTTGGCCCACGGGTTGTTGTACGAGGTGATGCAGGTGACGACCCCGACCGGCTGGCGGACCTCCAGCGCGCCGAGGATGCTCGCCGCGCCCATCGGGCCCGCGTCGGTGACCTGCGGCGGCAGCCCGCGCTCGACGGCCTCCAGCGCGCCCTTCGCGTACCGCCGGAAGCGCGCCACCCCGACGCCGACCTGCATGCCGCGCGCGATCCCGGTCGGGGCGCCCGTCTCGGCCTGGGCGAGCGCCGACCAGGGCTCGTACTCCCGCTGGATGATGTCGGCGGCCCGGTCCAGGATCGCGGCCCGCTCCTCCGGCCTCGTCCGCGACCAGCTGCCGAAGGCCTCGGCCGCGGCGCGCGCCGCGTCCTCGACCTGGGCGCGCGAGGCCTCGGGTGCCAGGCCGACGACGGACTCGTCGGCCGGGTTGACCACCTCGTAGTGGCCGCCGGCCGGCTCGACCCACTCGCCGCCGATGTAGAGCCGCTGGGGCTGCGTCGCGCTCATCGGGTGCTCACCGTCCTCGTGTCCCGGCCCGATCGGAGCACGATCCCGGGGATCGCCCCCGTGACCTCGTCGTCGCGGATGGTCTCCACTCCGTTGACGCGCACCGACACCATGCCGATGGCCCGCGCGTCCAGCCGCGGGCTGTCCCCGGGCAGGTCGTGCACGAGCGTGGCCGGGCCGGCCTCGATCCGCTCCGGGTCGAAGAGCACCAGGTCCGCGTGGAAGCCCTCGGTGATCCGGCCGCGCTCGCGCAGCCCGAACAGCTGGGCCGGGTCGTCGGTGAGCATCCGTACCGCCTGCTCCAGCGGCACCAGCCTGCGGCCGCGCAGGCAGTCGCCGAGGAACCGGGTCGTGTACGGGGCCCCGCACATGCGGTCCAGGTGCGCGCCGGCGTCGGAGCCGCCGAGCATGACGTCCTCGTGCTGCCAGGTCTCGGCGCGCAGCGCCCAGCTCGCCGGGTCGTTGTCGGTGGGCATGGGCCACAGCACCGTGCGCAGGTCGTCGTTGGCGCAGATCTCCACGAGGCAGTGGAAGGCGTCCTGCCCGCGTTCGGCCGCGATGTCGTTGACGACGCGGCCGGACAGGCCCGCGTTCGCCTCGCTGTAGGTGTCGCCGATGACGTAGCGCCCGAAGTTGGCCAGGCGCCGGAAGACCCCGGCCTCCTTGCTGGCCGCGCGGCGCAGCATCTCGGCCCGTACGTCGGCGTCGCGCAGCGTGGCGATGCGCTCCGGGACGGGCAGGGCGAGGATCTCGCCCCAGCCGGGGATGAGGTTGAGGGCGCAGAACGTGCCGAGCGACATGTTCATGGGGGTCAGGATCGGCATGGTCAGGGCGACGATGCGGCCGCCGGCCTTGCGGGCGCGTTCGCTGGGGATCAGCTGGCGCGGCACGCGCTCGGGGACCGAGGCGTCGATGGTCAGGACGTTCCAGTTCAGGGGCCGGCCGGCGGCCGCGCTCATCTCGACGAAGAGGTCGATCTCCTCGTCGGCGAACTGGTCGAGGCAGCCCGCGACGATGGCTTCGAGCTGGGTGCCTTCGTGTTCGGAGACCGCTTGGGAGAGGGCGATCAGCTCGGCGGGCGCGGCGTGCCGGGAGGCGACGGGAGCGCCGGATCCGTCGGAGTGGGTGGAGGACTGGGTGGTCGACAGGCCCCAGGCGCCGGCGTTCATGGCGTCGTGGAACAGGTCGAGCATCGCCTGCATCTGCTCTTCGGTCGGCTGGCCGCCGACGGCGTCCTCGCCCATCACGTGCCGGCGCAGCGCGCAGTGGCCGACCATGAAGCCGGCGTTGACGGCGATGCGGCCGTCGAGCGCGTCGAGGTACTCGCCGAAGGTGGACCAGGTCCAGTCGACGCCCTCTTCGAGGGCGGCCAGGGCCATGCCCTCGACCTTGCTCATCATGCGGCGGGTGTAGTCGGCGCAGCTGGGCGTCGTAGTGGGTGTGGGGGTCGATGAACCCGGGGGTCAGGACGAGGCCGGTGGCGTCCTCGCTGGTGGCGGCGGGTTCGGTGACGGTTCCCGGCGGGGCTATGACGGCGATCCTGCCGTCGCGTATCCCGACGTCCGCCACGCGGGCGGGTGCGCCGGTGCCGTCCACGACGGTGGCGCCCTTGATCAGGTGGTCGAGCATGACGTCCTCTCTGCCGGTGTTCGCGTTGCGCGCCGTCTCCTGGGGCTCCGCCCCGGACCCCGCTCCTCAAACGCCGGAGGGGCTGGAATCACCGGCCGGCGGCCCGGCCACGCGGTGCGCTGCGCGCACGTGCGGGCCGCCGGAGGCCACATCCAGCCCCTCCGGCGTTTGAGGAGCGGGGGTCCGGGGGCCGGCCCCCGGCAGCGGCGCCGCACCTGCGGGGCCGCAGCCCGGGACCCCGGTCGGAGTCCGCCGGGCCGGCCGCAGCCACGGCGTGACTCCGGCCGGGGCCGGTTGCGGGGCGGCGGTCCGGGAAGACGCCGCCCCCGTTCCCCCGCGGGCTAGGCGCCTTCGCGGAAGCGCGTGGTGCGGTGCACCGGGTCGGTGTCGATGTGCGGGATGACGTGCTCGCCGATGAGCTTGATGGAGGTCATCGTGTCCTCGGGCGAGACGCCGGTCGGCAGGCCGAAGGAGAGCTGGTCGGCGCCGGCCTCCTCCCAGCGCTTGCACTGCGCGCGGACCTCGGACGGGTCGCCGCAGATCAGCAGCTCCTCGGCGATCAGGAGCTCGATGATCTCCGCGTTGTACTCGGGGAGCGTCTCGGGCCACTGCGGGATGGCCTCGGGCCGCGGGAAGGTGTCGTGGTAGCGGAAGACCAGCGACTGGAAACGGTTCATGTTGGCGTTGACGGCGATCTCGACGGCCTTGTCGTGGGTCTCGGCGCAGATCGCGGTCGAGGTGACCATGACGTTGTCGTTGACGAAGGCGCCGATCGCCTTCGCCTCCTGGATCGCGGTCTTGTACTGGTCCAGGACCCAGGCCATGTCGGAGACCTTCTGGACGCTGAAGCCGAGGACTCCGAGGCCCTTCTTGGCGGCCATGGCGTACGAGGCGGGGGAGCCGGCGGCGTACCACATGGCCGGGTGGGCCTTGCCGTACGGCTTGGGGAAGATCTTGCGCGGCGGGAGCGACCAGTGCTTGCCCTGGAACCCCTCGTACTCCTCCTGGAGGAACATCTTGGGGAACTCGGCGATGGTCTCTTCCCAGATCTCCTTGGTGCCGTTCATGTCCTCGATGCCGGGAAGGAAGCCGAGGATCTCGTGGCTGCCGGCGCCGCGGCCGGTGCCGAACTCGAAGCGCCCCTTGGAGAGGTGGTCGAGCATGGCGACCTTCTCGGCCACCTTGACCGGGTGGTTGACCGGGGCGAGCGGGTTGAAGATGCCGGAGCCGAGGTGGATGCGCTCGGTGGCGTGGGCGAGGTACCCGAGGAAGACCTCGTTCGCCGAAAGGTGCGAGTACTCCTCCAGGAAGTGGTGCTCGGAGGCCCAGGCGTACTTGAAGCCTGACTTGTCCGCCTGGATGACGTACTCGGTCTCCTCGATCAGCGCCTTGTGCTCTGCCTCGGGGTCGACCTTGGACCGCGCCTCAGGCACGTATCCCTGCACAAAGAGCCCGAATTCCAAGGGGATTCACCGTCCTTTTGTTTCTGACGTTGCGTCAGATTCGATGCCACGACTGTTCCACCGGTGGGGCGCGAGCGTCAATACCTGACGCTCCATCAGATAACCTGGAGGGCGTGCCGCCTTGGCGGTCGGGAGCGGCTCACAGGATGCTCACGCCCGCCATCCAGCCGCCGTCGATCACGAACGGCTGACCGGTGATGTACGAGGAGTCCTCGCTGGTCAGGAACAGTGCCAGCTTCGCCACCTCCTCCGGCTGCCCCACCCGGCCCATCGGCACCACGCGCTTGTAGAGCTCCGCCATGGCCTCGCGCGCCTCCTCGGGCAGGTCCGCCGGATTCACGTGCCCGGGGGTGGCCATCGGGGTGTCCACCGCGCCCGGGCACATCGCGTTGACCCGGATGTTCTTCGCCGCCAGCTCCAACGCGGCCACCCGGGTCAGGCCGAGGATCGCCGCCTTGGTCGCCGCGTACGTGCCGACGTACGCCATGCCCGTCAGGCCCGTGTACGAGGAGGTGTTGACGATCGTGCCGCCGCCGGCCGCCTCGATCTCGGGAGCCACGGTCTTGATGCCGAGGAACGCGCCGACCTGGTTGACCTGGACCACCTGCTGGAACTCCTCCAGCGGGGTCGCGGTCAGCTCGTTGAAGCGCAGGATGCCCGCGTTGTTGACCAGGCCGTCGATCGGGCCGAAGGCCTCCTTCGCCGCCTCGACGGCGGCCGCCCAGTCCTCCTCCCGGCTCACGTCCATCCGCACGTACCGGGCCCGGTCCTCGCCGATGTCCTTCGCCACCGCCGCACCCTGCTCGTCCAGCACGTCCCCGAGGAGCACCTTGGCGCCCTCGGAGGCGAAGAGGCGGGCTTCCTGCTCGCCTTGGCCGCGCGCCGCACCGGTGATGATGACGACGCGCCCGTCCAGCCTGCCTGACCTGCCCATGTGTTCGCCCCTAAGCATCTCGTCGCTAGTCGTTGAGGAGAGGGCCCACTTCGGACCCGAAAGCCGTGATCTGGTCGAGGAGTTCGGCGCGGTCGCGGTTGCGGAAGCGGACCTGGATCTGGTCGATGCCCAGCGCCTTGTACTCACGCAGCGACTCGGCGAGCGCCTCCGCCTTGCCGGTGAGGGTGCGCCGGCCGGTGTCCCAGCCGGGCTCGCCGACGTAGAGCGCCTCGGTGATCGCGCCGAACTCGACGGGGCCGGTGACCCCGGCCTCGGCGCGGAGCTCCTTGATGCGGGCGATCTGCGCCGGGAGCTTGTCGCGGGGGTCGCCCTGCGGGAGCCAGCCGTCGCCGCGCACCGCGGCGCGCCGGACCGCGGCGGGCGAGGAGCCGCCGACCCAGACGGGGATCCGCGCCTGGGCGGGCCGGGGCAGCTGCCCGAGGTCCTTGAAGGAGAACAGCTCGCCCTCGAACTCCGGGTACTCCTCCGGCCCGAGGGCCGCCCGCAGCGCGTCGAGGGTCTCGTCGAGGACGGCCCCGCGGCGCGCGAAGTCCACGCCGAGGGCCTCGAACTCCTCCTGCACGTGCCCGGCCCCGACGCCGAGGATCAGCCGGCCGCCGGAGAGGTGGTCGACGGTGGCGTACTGCTTGGCGCTGAGCAGCGGGTGGCGCAGGCCGAGGATCGCGACGTGGCTCAGCAGCCGCACGTTCTCGGTGATCCCGGCCAGGAAGGAGAGCGTGGCCACCGGGTCGTACCAGATGGTGCTCATGGGGCCGGCCATGCGGCGCGGGATCGCGACGTGGTCGCAGGTGGCGACGTAGCCGAACCCGGCCCGGTCGGCCGCCCGCGCGACCGCGGCGAGATCGGCCGCACCGGCGGTCGCCTCCCAGGGCTCGGCGTAGATGGTGCTCTGCGACTGGATCGGGAGCTGCATCCCGTAGACCAGCCGACCTTCCGGAAACACGCGCGCCATGGGCCGTACCCGCCTCGTCCTCGTCTGCCGATTCGTCATACCGACGTCGGGGGCCATCGTCGTAGCTGACGGTCCGTCAGGCAAGGGGTTGACGGGCCCGGGAAGCAGCACCCCGACCCGGACGCGGCCCCCCGTGCCGAATAACATGAGTTTTGTTATGATGGCCTCATGACTGACCAGCCCACACCCGGCGAGGGCCCGACCCGGCCCGTGTCCGTCTCGCTTCACGAGGGGACGATCGCCGCGCTCAAGGCCCGCACCGGCAAGCGCGGCATGTCCGCGTACATCGAGGCGCTCGTTCAGCGACAGCTGGAGCGTGACAGGCTCCGAGAACTCATCGAGGACTCCGAGGCCGTGAACGGGCCGGCCGACCAAGCGGCGGTCGACGAGAAGCGAGCGATCTTGCGCGGCGGGGCAGCGGCCTCGTCGGATGCCGCGTGACCGGGACCCTGGTCCTGGACTGCGAAGGCCTCTCCCGGCTCGTCCGCCAAGACCCCGGCTTGCTGGACTGGCTCACGGCCGCAGAAGCGGAGGACATCCGGGTGGTCATCAGCGCAGTCACCCTCGTCGAGGCTCGTGACCCCCGGGTGCACCAGGCCCGCTTCGACTATGCGGTCTCCCGCGTGAACATCGTCCCGCCGAGCGAGGCCATCGTCCGGCACGCGAGCAAGCTGCTCGCCGCCGCCGCCGGGCTGCACGGACACAAGTACGCCCTGGACGCCATCGTGGCAGCGACCGCCCTCGACCAGCCCGAACCCGTCACCCTGTTGACGTCGGATCCCGACGACCTGACCGCTCTGTGCGGAAAACGGATCCGCGTCGTCAGGATCTGACGGGGCGGGGGGCCCTGACGGCGGCCCGCAGGGGTGTCACCCTGCGGGGGCGCCCGTTAGGGTGCCGCGCGTGGATCTATTTCTGACCCTGGTCAGCGGGGTGGCGTGGACCGTCGTGTACGTGGAATCGATCCGGGTGGGGTTGCGGGAGCGGACCTACGCGATGCCCGTCGCCGCGCTCGCGCTCAACTTCGCCTGGGAATCGACGTACGCCGTCAACGACCTGCGCACCGGCCTCTCGGCCCAGGGCGTCGTCAACGTGGTGTGGGCCGTGGCCGACATCGTCATCGTGTACACGTATCTGCGCTACGGGCGGGCCGAGTTGCCCCGCTTCGTGACCCGGCCGCTGTTCGCCGTGTGGAGCGTGCTCCTCTTCGCGAGCGCCTTCGCCGTGCAGTGGCTCTTCCTCGCCCACTTCGGCTCGCACGGGGCGAGCCGCTACGCGGCGTTCCTGCAGAACCTGCTGATGTCCGGGCTGTTCATCGCCCTCTACGCGAGCCGGCGCGGCCGGCACGGGCAGTCGCTCGTCATCGCCGTGGCCAAGTGGGTCGGCACGCTCGCGCCGACCTTCCTCTTCGGGGTGCTCGAGGACGCGCCGTTCATCCTCGGCCTGGGGGTGCTGTGCGCCGTCTTCGACCTCGCGTACGTCGCCCTGCTGGCCTGGGACCCGGCGGGCCGCGGGGCGGCGGCCGGCGGGCTCGCGGACGGCGGGCCGGCCGTCGGCAGCGGGATCGGCGGCAGCAGGGGTGGCAGTGACAGTGGTGGCAGCGGTGGCAGCGGCGAGCCCGTGCTCAGAAGTCCGGCGGGCCCATCACGATGACCGGCTTCGCCGCCGGGTCGAGGGTCTCCAGGATCTTCTTCATCGCGTCCTTCGGGATGCCCACGCAGCCCTGCGAGGGCCCGTCGTGGTCCACGTGGAGCCAGATGTTGCCGCCCTTGGCCTCGCCCTCCGGCTTCGTCGGGTCGAGCGGCGAGGTGCCCGGCTTGCGGTTGTAGTCGATCGCGACCACGTAGTCGAAGGAGCCCGCGAGGGACTCGCCCTCCACCCCGCGCCCCGAGGCGACGAAGGAACGACTGCGGTCGTACGGGAACTTCGTGCCCTCCGGCTTCGCCAGCAGCCCGCCCGCGTCGGTGAGCGCGAACACGCCCTCGGGGGAGGTCAGGTCCCCGACCGTCCGCTCCGCGGACCAGCCCTTGGCCCCGTTGCGCGCGGGCCACTCCGCGCTCTTCGCCCAGTCGGCCCCGGCCACCGGACGCGTGTACAGGGCCGCCGTGGACTCCGAGGAGTCCGCCGCCTTGCCCGTGACGAGGATCAGCTGGCGGGCGTCCGCCGGGATCTTCGCGCGGGTCTCCTCGCTGATCCCCCGCAGGCCCTGCAGGCCGTCGCGCTCCACACCGCGCGCGGCACGCTCGGCGGCCTGCGGGCGGGCGTCGGCCACGGCCCGCGCGGCGGCATTGGCCGGCGGATCGTGGGCCAGGTACACCCAGCCCGCGCCGAAACCGAGCAGGCCGAGGGCGGCCGCCGCCGCGATCGGACGCGCGGGGCGGGAGTCGCGGGCGGCGCGGCGCGCACCGCCCGCGCGCGAAGGGCGGGGCGGACGGGACGGTCGGGAGCCGGCTCGGGCGTGCTTGCTCATTGACCCGACCGTACACAGCCGATCTTCGATTCGTTAACCGGTCGGGCTCCCGGGCGTTTCCCGCACGGCGCCGTCCTCCGGGAACCAGACCCGGACCGTCAGCCCGCCGCCCGGCCGCGGATTGGCCCGCGCCGTCAGCTCCGCGCCGTGGGCCCGGGCGATCGACGCGACGATCGAGAGACCCAACCCGGCGCCCTCACCTGCGGTGTGCTGCCGCTCCGCGCGCCGCCGGAACGGCTCCAGCAGCCGCGGAACGTCCTCGGGGTCGATCACCGGACCGGTGTTGGACACGGTCAGCACCCCGTCGGCGGAGGTCTCCACCTCCAGGCGGCCGCCCGCGCGGTTGTGACGTACGGCATTGGCCAGCAGATTGCGCACCAGGTGGCCCAGGAGCGTCCGGTCGCCCGTGACGGTCAGCGGCACGAGGTCCCGTACGACGGCCAGGTCCTGAGGGGCCGTCCCCTCCGCGGCCGCGAGTTCGACGGCCGCCAGCTCCGAGGCGGCGAGCGCTGACAGGTCCACCGGCTCCGCGACCTCCAGCCCCTCCTCCGAGACCGCGAGCAGGAGCAGCGACTCCACGAGGTGCCGGCTGGAGTCCGCGACGTCGATCAGCTTGGCCCGGATCCGGGCCACCTTCTCCGGCGGCGGGTCCCCGGCCAGCCCGATCTCGGCGGCCGCCCGCTGGACGGCGAGCGGGGTGCGCAGCTCGTGGGCGGCGTTCGCGGCGAACCGCCGCTGCGCGCCGACCAGGTCCTCCATCCGGTCGAGCATGCCGTCGAACGTGTCGGCGAGGCGCTTGAGTTCCCCGGGCGGGGCCTTGAGGCCGATCCGCTCGTGGAGGTTGGCGCCGGAGAGGCGGCGGGCGGTCTCGGTGATGACGCTCACCGGGCGCAGGACGCGGCCGGCCATCCACCAGGCGAGCCAGATGGAGAGCATGGCGAAGACCACGAGGGCGACGAGGGAGACGATCAGCAGTTCGTGGAGGGTGGCCTGTTCCACGCGGTTGGTCAGCTCCTGGGTGGCCTTCCAGGTGGCGAGCTGCTCGGGGGTCGGGGTGACGCCGGGGCCGATCTTCTCGGCGGGGACGGGGAGCTGATGTCCCGGGACCACGGTCGCCTGGGAGTCCGGCAGGAGCACCTTGGTGGTCGCGACGGCCCCGCTGATGCGGGTGTAGAGGCCGTTGCGGAGCAGGATGTTGATCAGGGCGATCAGCCCGCCGCCGGCCAGGAGCAGCAGGGAGCCGTAGAGGGCGGTGAGACGGGCGCGCTCGGATCGGAGCACTGCTCTCATCGCGGATCACCGCTCCGGTCGCTCTGGTCGCTCCGGCCGGTCCGGTCGGTCCGGTCGCTCTGCTCGATCCGGTAGCCGGACCCGGGCACGGTCTCGATCAGCGGCGGCTCCCCCAGCTTGGCGCGCAGCTTGCTCAGCGTGACCCGTACCGCGTTGGTGCTGTAGGACGTGTCCTCCTCCCACACCTGCTCGATCAGGTCGTCGTTGCTGAGGACGGCGCCCTCGGCCCGCAGCAGCGCCTCCAGCACCGCGAACTCCTTGCGCGAGAGCGCGAGCCTGCGCCCCTCCCGGGTCGCGGTGCGCCGCGCGACGTCGACGGCGACGCCCGCGCCCTCCAGCACCGGCGGCAGGGCCGGCTGGACGCGCCGGCCCAGGGCCAGGACGCGGGCGAGGAGCTCGTCGTAGGCGAAGGGCTTGGTGAGGTAGTCGTCGGCGCCCAGGCCCAGGCCCTCCACCCGTTCCCGTACGGTCCCCGAGGCCGTCAGCATCAGGACGCGGGTCGGCAGCCGGTCGCGCACCACTTGGCGGCAGACCTCGTCGCCGTGCAGGCCGGGCAGGTCGCGGTCCAGGACGAGGACGTCGTACGCGCCCAGGCGCAGGCGCCGCAGGGCCTCCAGGCCGTCGCCCGCCTCGTCGACGGCGAGCGCGTCGCCGCGCAGCCCCTCGGCGATCATCTCCCGGAGGAACTCCTCGTCCTCCACCACCAGAACTCGCATGGCGTCCTCTTTACCCGAGAAGGGCATTTCGCCGTTGTAAGCACGAGCCGTTAGAGAAGCGAAACCCGCTGTTCGCGCACGCTCGGGCCCATGAAGCGATCCACGACCATGACCACGGCCGCGCTCCTCACCGGCCTGACCCTCTTCGTCACCGCCTGCACGGGCGGATTGGGCGGCTCCGAGGGCACGAAGGACGAGAAGAAGGACTCCGCCGGCTCGGCCGGCGGCAACGGTGGCAACGGCGGCAGCAGCAGCGGTGCGGACGCCGACAACGCCCTCAAGATGCGCAAGTGCCTGCGCGACAACGGCATCGACGCCCCCGACCCCAAGCCGGGCGAGGACCCGCGCGGCATGACCCTGGGCGCCGGTGAGGACCAGGAGGCGCTGCAGAAGGCCATGGAGAAGTGCGGGATGAAGGGCCCGGGATCCGGCGGCGAGATATCCCAGGCGGAGAAGGACAAGGCGCTCGCCCAGGCCAAGTGCATGCGCGACAACGGCTTCGACATGCCGGACCCGGAGTTCAACGGGAACGCGCGGACCGGGGTCTCGCTCCCCGAGGGGGCCGACAAGGACAAGTTCATGGCGCAGCTGAACAAGTGCAGCGAGGACAAGTGAGCAAGCGCGGCACATGGCTCATGGCCTCGCTGGCCGTCGTACTCGCCGTCTCGGGCGGCGGGTACGTGGTCACCGCGCAGGCGGGGACGGACGGCAAGGACGCGAAGGACCAGCGGGCGAACGGCGCGCCGGACTCCACGGCCCCGGTCACGCGCGGCGACCTGAGCTCCGGCCTCAAGGTGGACGGGACGCTCGGGTACGACAAGGAGCACAAGCTCAACGCGGCGGGCGCGGGCGCGGGCGCGGGCCAGGGCGGTGGAGGCGGTACGGGCGCCCCCGGGGCGGGGGGCGCCCGTACCCCCCGCGCCGTCCCGTCCGCGGCCGCCACGGCGACGCCGCGCTGCGCTCGCTCCCGGGCCGGCTCGCCGAGGGCCTGGCGGCGGCGCACGACGGCGACGGCATCGCCGAGCTGCTGCGGACCGTACTCGGCGGGCCCGCCGACCTGGACGCCGTGATGATCTACTCCCTGACCGCCGCCGGCAGCCTGGAGCTCACCGGCAGCGCCGGCATCGACGAGGCCCTGGCCGAGCGGTGGCGCCGCGTCCCCCCGCTCACCGGCATCGCCGCCCACGAGGCCATCGCCGGGCGCCGCGCCCTGTGGCTGGAGGACCCCGCCCAGGACGCCCGGCGCTACCTCCTGATCGGGGACCCGCCGGACCGCTGGCCCGCGCGCGCGTGGCTCCCCGTACCGGGCGACGGCGACGGCCCCCCGCGAGCGGCCATCGGGTTCCTGCGCGCGCATCCGTTCCCCTTCGCGGCCGACACCCGGGCGCTGCTGCGCCGGGCGGCCCGGCTGTGCGCGGGCCCGCTGGGAGCCCCGGAGCGGCCCGGCGACGCCGACGGGGCGGGCGCCGAGGCGACGTCCGTCCAGCGGATCCTGGAAGCGCTGGCCGGGTCCGCGATCCTGCTCACCCCGCTGCGCTCGCCGACCGGCGAGGTGGAGGACTACCGCATCGACGCGGCGGCGCCCGAGTCGGTGGACGTGGCCGGGCGGCGCGGCAAGGAGCTCGTGGGCCGCCGGGTCCTGGAGACGTACCCGACCGTGGCGGGCACCGCGCTGTGGGACGGGTACCTGGACACGCTCACCACGGGAACCGCGTACGAGGGAGAGCCCTTCACCTACGAGGAGGTGGTCGCCGGCCTCCCGCGCCGGTCCGTCTACTCGGTCCGGGCGTCCAGGCTCGCGGACCGCCTCGTCGTGTCCTGGATCCGCCACGACACCGGCGAGCGAGAGGCGCGGCGGCTGGCCGACATGCAGCGGCTGGGCAGCCTCGGCTGGGTGGGCTGGGACCTGGTGACGGACACCGTCACCTGGTCCGACCAGGTCTACGCCGTCTTCGACCGCGACCCCCGGGAGGGGCCGATGACCTGGGAGGAGCTGCCCCGCCACCTCCTCCCCGAGGACCTCCCGGTCCTGGGCGAGGCCATCCGGCGGCTGCTGGGCGAGGGCGAGCCCGTCGACCAGCCGTTCCGGATCGCCACCGCACACGGCGTGCGCCACCTGCGGATCGTCGCCGAGGCCCTGACGGACGCCGACGGCACCCCGGTCGAGGTGCACGGCTTCTTCCAGGACCTCACCGCACAGCACGACGTCGAACTCGCGCTGCGCGAGAGCGAGCGCGCCGTCCTCCTCCAGCGGGGCATGCTCCAGGCCGAACGGGCGCTCGCCGCACGCCTCCAGGACACGCTGCTGCCGATCCCCGAGCAGTCCCTGGAGCTGGCCGGCCTGTGCGTCGACGTCGCCTACGTCCCCTCCGACAGTGGGATCAACGTCGGGGGCGACTGGTACAGCGCCATCGAACTCCCCGACGGGAGCGCCCTGTTCGTCGTCGGAGACGTCGCCGGCCACGGACTGGCGGCCGTGGGCACCATGGCCCAGCTGCGGTTCACCACCAAGGGCATGGCGATCACCGGCTCGGCCCTCCCCGACGTCCTGCGCCGGCTCAACACCCTGCTGCTCCACACCGCTTCGGACCCCTCCGCCACCGCCACGGCCACCATGGTCATGGCCCGCTACCAGCCCTGGGACCGGCGCCTGGTCTGGGTCCGGGCCGGACACCTGCCGCCCCTGCTGGTCCGCGGGGGCCGGGCGGCCTTCCTCGAACAGCCCCGGGGCAGCCTGCTGGGCGCCTCCTCCGAAGCCTCCTACGGGCGGGCCGTCATCGACCTGCTGCCCGGCGACCACCTGCTGCTGTACACCGACGGACTCGTGGAGGAGCCCGGTGAGGACATCGGGACCGGACTCGACCGGCTCGCCGCGGCCACGGTGCGGCTCCTGCGCGAGGGCCGCGGCGAATCCCTCGCCCGGATGCTGGCCGCGCTGTGCACGGGCAACCGCGACGACATCTGCGCGCTGGACATCCACGTCCCCGAAGACGCCCCCGATGCCGACACCGCCCGCCGTCGGCCCTGACCGGGGAGGGGCTCAGCCCGGCCTGCGGGCCGGCGGCGCGTCGAGCTCCAGCCATACGCACTTCCCGCCGTCCACGGGCTCCGACCCCCACGCCCGGGCCAGCCGCTCCACGATGAGCAGCCCGTGGCCTCCGGGCCGGGTCGGGTCGGGCGGGAGCCTGACGGCCGGCGTGACCGGGCTCCCGTCGGTCACCTCGATGCGCAGCCCCCGGTCCGTGCGGCGCAGCAGCAGCGATGTCGGCCCGCCCGCGTGCATGCGGGCATTGGCCACCACTTCGGACACCATCAGCAGGGCGTCCTCGGCGGCCTCGTCCGCTCGGCCCCTGACGGTTCCGTTCCCGGCCACCCTCCCGTTTCCGCTCCCGGCCTCCGGCAGCCACTGCCACTCGGCCAGGGCCCGGCGGGTGAAGTCGCGGCATCGGGTGACGACGTCCGCGGTGTCGTGCAGTACCAGGCGCCGGGTCCGTTCCGGTGGCCGGCGCTCAGTCATCGCTCCTCCTCCGCTACGCGGGCCGGTGATGTGCCAGCGCCGCCTCCACATCGGTGTGGAGCGGGAAGAGCCCGTCCGCGCCGGTGATGTGGAACATCCGCTCTATCGGCTGGTGGAGGCCGATCAGTTCGAGGCTGCCACCGGATTCCCGTACCGCGAGCCGGTTGCGCAGCAGCACGTTCAACCCGGTGGAATCGCAGAAGTCGAGCCTGCTGAAATCGACGAGCAGCCGCTGCCTGCCGCCTGCCCGGGCGGCTTCGAGCGCCTCCCGCAAGGGCCCGGCCGTATCGTGGTCGAGCTCCCCGGCCAGTGCCAGGACGGTGGCCCCCGCGACGGGCCGTACTTCGACCGCGAAGCGGTCTTCGTCAGCCGTCGCCATCACACACCCCCTTCGGGCGGTCTTCCGATCCGGACACACCGCGCCTACCCCCTCGCAGGCCCCCAAACCCGGCGGTGATTCCCCGCCGCCGGGTTTGGGGTCCTGCGAGGGGGTAGCCGCCAGATGGCACCGGCACCGGCACGGTCCGGCGCCCGGGTCACGGTCGGAAGGAGTCGTCATGGCGGAGCGGGATCCCTTCGGAGGCGGGTTCGACGCCCCGATGTACGTCGTCACCGTCGCGGCCGACGGGGAGCGGGCGGGCTGCCTGGTGGGGTTCGCCTCGCAGTGCTCGATCGATCCGCCCCGGTTCGTGGTGTGGCTGTCCGTCGAGAACCGCACCTACCGGGTCGCGCGCGGAGCCTCGGACCTGACCGTGCACGCGCTGAGCCACGGGCAGCGGGAGCTCGCGGAGCTCTTCGGCGGCGAGACGGGCGACCGGGTGGACAAGTTCGCGCGCGTCGACTGGCGCCCCGGGAAGGCGGGCGGGCCGGTGCTCGCCGGGGTCCGGACCTGGTTCACCGGCCGGATCGAGGAGCGGATCGAGGGCGGGGACCACGTGGGCTTCCTGCTGGCGCCCACCGAGGCGTCCGGACCCGCCGGGGGCCCGGAGCCCCGGCCGCTCCGCTACGGCGACGTGTGCGACCTGAAGGCCGGCCACGCGGCCTGACCGCCGGGACTAGGAAGCGGAGCCGCGGGTAGGCGCCCACAGACCTGTCCGTACCACCTCGGAGAAGGAGTGGGTGACCATGCCCCGCGGTTCCAGCCCCAAGCGTGAACGCCAGTACGAGCACATCAAGGAGAGCGCCGAGAAGCGCGGAGAGAGCGCCGAGGTGGCGAAGGAGATCGCCGCACGGACCGTCAACAAGGAACGGGCCCGAGCGGGGGAGTCCAAGACGGCCAGCAGGAGCTCGATCGAGGACATGTCCTCGGCGGAGCGCGGCGGCCGGCGCTCCCACCAGGGCGCGCGGGGGCCGACGTACGACCAGCTCTACGCGGAGGCCCGGCGCCGCAACCTGCACGGCCGCTCCTCCATGGACAAGGCAGCACTGAAGCGCGAGCTCGGCCGCTGAAGCCGGTCTCAGCGTTCCCCGCGCGCGCCGTCGTCGAAGGCCCAGATCAGCGGGGGAGACGAGGTGGCGGCGGCGCACCCGAGCAGGGTCGCGCAGGCGGCGCAGAGCAGCCAGGCGCACAGGCCGACCCGGTGGCGGCGGGTCCAGCTCCCCGGGGACGCCCAGGCGGCGGAGGACCGGGCCGAGGACCAGGAGAACGCCCAGGGCAGGATCCCGCGGCGCAGCCTACGGAGCCTGCGGTCCAGGAGCTGGTCGGCGCGCAGCTCCGACTCGATGCCGTGGAGGATCATCCGTTCCTGCCGGGAGAGCTCGGATCCGTCCATCGCGCAGCCCCTCCCGCCCGTGTCAGGAGAGTCCCGGACCGGCCGGGCCCACGACGGAGAACACGGCGCCGTCGGGGTCCCGCAGGGTGGTCTCGAGGTTGAGGGGCCCCGGGCCCGGGGGCGAGTCCGGGTCCGGGAACGTGCTGCCGCCCAGCGCGGTGGCCGTCTTCACGGCGGCTTCGACATCGGGGACCCGGAAGTGGACGTCCCAGCGCGGCCGCACGTTCGGGTCGGGGGCCTCGGCCAGGGCCCCGCCGCGCAGGCGGGCCACCGTCTGCCTCCCGTGGCGCAGCAGGATGTGGTCGTCCTCCTCCGCGTAGGCCACCTCGCAGCAGCCCGCGTGGTCACAGGCCCACTCCAGGACCTCGCCGTAGAAGATGGCGGCGTCGAAGGCGTTCCTGGTGCGCAGCTCCAGCCAGGCGGGCGCGGCCTCGCCGCCGACACCCCAGTCGGGTATCGCGCTGCCCTGCCAGATCCCGAAGGTCGCCCCGTCGCGGTCGGCGGCGAGCGCCGCCCGGCCGGTGCCGAAGGTCAGGGGGCCGACGGCGACGGTCCCGCTGCGTTCGCGGATGCGCGCGGCCGTGAGGTCGGCGTCGTCCACGGCGAAGTACGGCGTCCAGGCCACGGGGATCGAGAACGCCCGGGCCAGTGCGCCGAGGCCGGCCACCGGGACCCCGTCGAGGAAGCCGACGGAGAAGCCCTCGCCGAGCCGGCCGGGACGGAATTCCCAGCCGAGGACCGCGCCGTAGAACTCTTGGGCGCCACCGAGGTCGCGGGTCATGAGACTGACCCAGCACGGTGCACCGAATGTCTCGTGGCTTGATGTCGACACGCCAGTCCAACCCCATTCGCCTCATGCGACCCGGGCTCTTCCTACATTACTCGCGGGCCCGCCGCGCGCCCCCGCCGCGCGCCCCCGGCGCGGGCGGCGGCCGGCAGCCGCGGGGGCAGTGCCGGGGGCAGCACCCGGGGGCGGCAGCCCGGAGCCGCACTACGGTTTCGGGGCGGATGCGAACCCGATGCATTCGACGTCGATCTGATCGGCGATCTCGGTGAGCACGCCCGCCAGGTCCAGGACGGTCTGCTCGTCGCCCCGCGTCGCCCCCCGGTCCGCCGGCTCCACCCAGTCGGCGGCGAGGCGGCGCAGCAGGTCGGTGACGTGATCGGCGGGTATCAGCAGTGCGCCGTCATCCGCCGGGACCAGCGGGATCGATACCTGGATCATGGATCCGCCTCTCCGAGAAACGTCGTCCGGACGTGTCACCAAGCGGTTACCCGCTCGGCGGCCCGGCAATCGCGCGGCGCGGGCACCCGGTCCGGGCGGCCCTCTCCGCCGACCTCGTCCCGGCCCTGTACCGACCTCGTCCCGGCCCCGCGCCGAACCCGTACCGGCCCCCGCGGCCGGCCACCCGGGCCCGGGCAGGCGCACCGTGCGAAGGGGTCCACGGCCGGTCGGCCGCCCCTCACGGGGACAGGTCTCGACCAGTCCGAAACCTCGTCGTTCGTCGGGGCAAACCTCCTGTGGGAGGAGATCACTGGAACGAAGCAACCCCAACGTTTTTGCCCGTGGAGCCGGGCCCACCGGCGGTTACGGTTCCCCCGGATCCGGACGGATTCAGGATTTTCCCCTCCTTTCCTCCCGCACCGTGAAGCGCACGCACGCCGATCACCGCCCTTACGAAGGAGCGCTCGCCCCGATGACCGTTGACACCAGCCCGGAAGCCCAGCTGGATCCTCCTCAGCAGTCCAGCCTCGGCACGTCGGCTGCCCGCAACCTCGCCACCACGACCAAGTCCGCCCCCCAGATGCAGGAGATCACCTCCCGCTGGCTGCTGCGGATGCTCCCCTGGGTGGAGACCAAGGGCGGCGCCTACCGGGTGAACCGCCGGCTGAGCTACACGGTCGGCGACGGGCGCATCGAGTTCGTCCAGGACGGCGCCCACGTCCGGGTGATCCCCCGCGAGCTCGGCGAACTGGCCCTGCTGCACGGCTTCGACGACGAGGAGGTGCTGGCGGCGATCGCCGGCCGGTGCGCCCAGCGCGACTTCCGTGCCGGCGAGGTGCTGGTCCAGCGCGGCGCCCCCGCCGAGCAGATCCACCTCATCGCCCACGGCCGGATCAGCCAGACCTCGATCGGCAAGTACGGCGACGACGTCACCGTCGCCACCCTCGCCGACGGCGACCGGTTCGGCGAGAACGCCCTGCTGGACGCCGATGCCGCCTGGGACTACACCGCGACCGCGGAGACCGCCGGTACGCTGCTCACGCTCTCCCGCGCCGACTTCGCCGCCGTGCTGGCCGCGGCGCCGCACCTCCAGGCCCACATCGAGCAGTTCAGCTCGCTGCCCCTGCAGCGGCAGAACAAGCACGGCGAGGCCGAGATCGCGTTGTCGGCCGGCCACACCGGCGAGGCCGACCTGCCCGGCACGTTCGTCGACTACGAACTCAAGCCGCGCGAGTACGAACTCTCCATCGCCCAGACGGTCCTGCGGGTCCACACCAGGGTCGCCGACCTCTACAACGGGCCGATGAACCAGACCGAGGAGCAACTCCGGCTGACCATCGAGGCGCTGCGCGAGCGCCAGGAGCACGAGCTGGTCAACAACCGGGAGTTCGGCCTGCTCCACAACGCCGCCTTCAAGCAGCGGATCCAGACCCACTCCGGCCCGCCCACGCCGGACGACCTCGACGAGCTGCTCTGCCGCCGCCGCGGCACCAAGTTCTTCCTGGCCCACCCGCGGACGATCGCGGCGATCGGACGTGAGCTGAACGCCCGCGGGCTCTACCCGGACCACGTCGACGTCGGCGGGCAGCAGGTCCCGGCCTGGCGCGGGGTGCCGATCCTGCCCTGCAACAAGATCCCCATCAGCAAGGAGAACACCAGCTCGATCCTGGCCATGCGAACCGGCGAGGACAACCAGGGCGTCGTCGGCCTGCGCCAGACCGGTCTGCCGGAGGAGTACGAGCCGGGCCTGTCGGTGCGCTTCATGGGCATCGACGAGAAGTCGATCATCTCCTACCTGGTCACCACCTACTACTCCGCCGCGATCCTGGTGCCCGACGCGCTCGGCGTGCTGGAGAACGTGCAGATCGCCCGCCGGAGCGGCTGAGCACCCAGTGCTGTGACCGGAACGGTTCACCGGCACCAGGCCCCCAGCCGACCTTCCCCGGGACGGGACGGCCGGGACAGCCGCGCCCGCCGCGACGGCCCGGGCCTTCCCGGGCCGGCCGAGCCCGCCCGGGATCCGGGACGGCCCCACCACCCCACCGAGGAGTCACGGATGACCGATCCCGGGCCTTCCCCCCTGCAGTCGAGCCTGCCCGCGGCCGCGGCCCATTTCGGGGCCCAGATCCTCGGCGCGGCCCTGGCCCACGCACAAGCCCAGGCGCAGGGCCAGGCGCAAGCCGGAGCCGATGCCTCCGGCGCCCTGACCGCGCTGCCGCCCGCCCTGCCCACCGGCCCCGCGTTTCCCGCCAGGGCCGTGCCCGCGGAAGCGCCCGTGGCCGCGCCCGTACCCGCACCCGGCATCGGCGCCCCGGGTGCCGGGCCGGCGGGGGAGGCCGCCGCCGCGGCCGGGCGGGTGAACCCCGCCCTCGAACGGATCCTGCGCGGCCCCAGCGGCCTGGGCACGGTCGGCCTGCACCCGGCCCGGCGCGAGGGCCCCGCCGTGCCCCCGGCGGCCGCGGAGCCCGGCGCTCCGCCGGCGGGCCGTCCGATCCCCGGGCTCTACCACCACCCGGTGGCGGAGCCCGACCCGGTCCGGGTGGAGGAGGTCAGCCGCAGGATCAAGGCGTGGGCGCTGGACGAGGTGGAGCTGTACCCCGAGGACTGGGAGGACCAGTTCGACGGCTTCTCCGTCGGGCGCTACATGGTCGCCTGCCACCCGGACGCCCCCACCATCGAGCACCTGATGATCGCCACCCGGCTGATGGTCGCCGAGAACGCGGTCGACGACTGCTACTGCGAGGACCACGGCGGCTCGCCCATCGGCCTCGGCGGACGACTCCTGCTCGCGCACACCGCCCTCGACCCCCTCCACACGACGAAGGAGTACGAGCCGCAGTGGGAGCGGTCGCTCCACTCGGACGCGCCCCGGCGGGCCTACCGCTCCGCCATGGAGTACTTCGTCCGGCAATCCACCCCGTCCCAGGCCGACCGGTACCGGCACGACATGGCCCGGCTGCACCTGGGGTACCTCGCGGAGGCGGCCTGGGCCCAGACGGAGTACGTCCCGGAAGTGTGGGAGTACCTGGCCATGCGCCAGTTCAACAACTTCCGCCCCTGCCCCACCATCACCGACACCGTCGGCGGCTACGAACTGCCGGCCGACCTGCACGCCCAGGCGCACATGCAGCGGGTCATCGCGCTCGCCGGCAACGCCACCACGATCGTCAACGACCTGTACTCGTACACCAAGGAACTCGCCGCCCCCGGCCGGCACATGAACCTGCCCGTGGTGATCGCCGAACGCGAGGGGACCTCCGACAAGGAGGCCTACCTGAAGGCGGTCGAGGTCCACAACGAGCTCATGCACGACTTCGAGGCCGAAGCCGCCGCCCTGGCGGCGGCCTGCCCCGTCCCGAGCGTGCTGCGCTTCCTGCGCGGAGTGGCCGTGTGGGTCGACGGCAACCACCACTGGCACCAGACCAACACCTACCGCTACAGCCTGCCCGACTTCTGGTAAGGACGGACCTATTCGTGACCAGCACCGATTTCACACCCGCCACCGTCACCACCGCTGGCCCCTCCGTGACCATCCCCGGGCCCGCGACGCCGTATCAGGGGGACATCGCCCGCTACTGGAACAACGAGGCCCGGCCGGTGAACCTGCGCCTCGGTGACGTCGACGGCCTCTACCACCACCACTACGGCATCGGCGACGTCGACCACTCCGCCCTCGGCGACGCGGACGACAGCGAAGCGGAGAAGAAGCTGGTCGCCGAACTCCACCGGCTGGAGTCGGCGCAGGCCGAACTGCTCCTGGACCACCTCGGCCCCATCGGGCAGGGCGACACGCTCGTGGACGCCGGCTGCGGCCGCGGCGGCTCGATGGTCATGGCCCACCAGCGCTTCGGATGCAAGGTCGAGGGAGTCACCCTGTCGGCCAAGCAGGCCGACTTCGCCAACGGGCGCGCCCGTGAGCTCGGCATCGAGGACCACGTCCGCGCCCGCGTCTGCAACATGCTCGGCACGCCCTTCGAGACCGGGCAGGCAGCGGCCTCGTGGAACAACGAGTCGAGCATGTACGTCGACCTGCACGACCTGTTCGCCGAGCACTCCCGGGTCCTGGAGGTCGGCGGCCGCTACGTGACCGTCACCGGCTGCTGGAACCCGCGTTACGGCCAGCCCTCGAAGTGGGTCTCCCAGATCAACGCGCACTTCGAGTGCAACATCCACTCCCGCCGCGAGTACCTGCGTGCCATGGCCGACAACCGCCTCGTACCGCAGGCCGTCATCGACCTGACCCCCGAGACCCTGCCCTACTGGGAGCTGCGGGCCACGTCCAGGCTGGTCACCGGCATCGAAGAGGCGTTCATCAACTCCTACAAGGACGGCTCCTTCCAGTACGTCCTGATCGCCGCCGACCGCGTCTGACGGGCGCGGGGGCCGCGCCGCCGGCCGTCGCCGCCTCCCGGGGGCCGGGCCCGTCGTCCGACGGGCACGGCCCCCTCGCGCCGGGCCGGAGGCCGGCGTGACTGAGCCGTCCGCAGGCTGGGTACACACCCGGGCAGGCCGACGTCGGGGGGCGTGCATGAAACGGGCATGGCAAGTGGGGCTACCCGTGCTGCTCGCGGGTCTCTTCCTCTGGTGGGCCTCGTACTTCACCACCATCGTGATCTGGGAGTTCCGCAAGATCCTGTCCTGGCTGGCCGTACCGCTGCTGGGGGTCGTCGCCGTCACCGCGGTGTGGCTGCTGGTGAAGCGACTCCGCGGGAAGGGGCGCGATGCCCGCCGGAGCGGCGGAGGCGGCGCGGCGGTCGCCCTGGGCTGGCTGTGCGGGGTCCTCGGGCTGGGCGTCACGATCTGGTGGCTGGTGTACGGCGCGTACCTCCAGGACCGGGAGTACATGCGGGACGTACGGATCGTGGCGGAGGCCGTGCCCGAACTGGCGGCCAGGGCGCCCTACGTGGTCGGCAAAGCGCAGGCCGCTCCGCACCTGGGCGATGTCACCGGCGAGATCTCCGACATCACCTACCTGCCGGACTCGGACCGGTTCGCGACCCTCGTCGAACGGCGCGGCTGGCTGTCCGGATACGAGGTCGGCCTCGTGCAGGACATTCCGCTCGGCGGCAACAGCCGTACGCAGGAACGCTGTTCCTTCGACGTGGACGTGGCCGATGCGAGGATCGGCGGCTGGTTCAACCACAACCTCGGCCGGAAGATCTCGGCGCAGAAGCGCTGGCTGCGCTTCGACGCCGGCGACGCCTACGTCACCTGCTCGGGCGGCACCCCGACCGTGGTCGTCCCGCTGAAGCGCCAGACCGGGACGCTGGTGGTGACCGAGCGGCCCGCCGGACTCGCGCTCTACGACGGCCGGACCGGCAAGCTCACGATCACGACCGACACGGCCGCGGTCCCCGGCCCGTCCTATCCGCTGAGCCTCGCGGCCCGGCAGCGGGAGGGCACCGCGGCGGTCGGCAGCTTCTCCGACTGGTGGTTCGAGCGCAGTGGCTGGGACGAGTCCGAGGACGGCGCCAACGAGGGCAACGAGTCGGAGTTCACCCTGAAGTACCGGGACACGAGCGGCCGCAGCGCGTACGTCACCCCCCTCACCCCGCAGGGGGAGGCCCGCTCGGTCGTGGCCGTGTCCACGGTGCCGACGCGCCACCAGGGCGCCGGGCTGGCGCCGATGACCGTCCACCGGCTCAGTCCGACGTGGTCGTCGCCGAAGGCGCTCGTCGCGCTGATCAAGGCCGAGTACCGGGACGTCTGCTGCTACAACGACGACAGGGTCTTCGAGCTCGTTCCCACCGGCGGCAGCACCTGGACCGCCACGGTCGGCAGCGAACAGAACATCCGCTACCGGGTGGAGGGCAGGGGCCAGGTGGACGGCCGCGAGGCGACGTGCCTGAAGGCGGCCGACGGCGCGCTCATCCGGTGCGCGTACGCGGCACCCGGCTCACCGGAGGAGCGCGAACTCCAGCGTCGGGAGGAGGAGAAGAAACAGAAGCCCGGGAACCCGGCGGACCCGGGCGACCTCACCGGCTACACCCCGGACCAGCTGGCAGACCTCCAGCGCCGCGTCTCCGAGGAGATGCTCCGCCGCCTGAAGGGCTAGGGGGTGTCCTGGCGGGCGGTGGTTGACGCCCACGCCTGGGTGAGGGCGGTGAAGGCGAGGGCCGCCGCGCTCTGGTAGGCGGTTTCGCGGCGCAGCAGGGTCACGGCCGTCTCTTATACACCTCTGACGCTGCCGAAGGACCACTCTGTGTTGATCATGGCCGTGCTGAAGGGTTGGCGCCTCCTACGGAAGCTCCGCTGCAGCACCAACCGGATCACCGACATCGTGAAGGCCGTCCTCGTCCTCCACCACGCCTCAACATGAGGTTGGAAAAGGCTCAGTGGCACGGCGGAGGCCCAGCAGGGAACTGTTCCGAATGCCCGGTGGATATCGTGACTGCCAACGAACACAGCACTGGCCGGAACGGTGGACATCGTCGGGGACGGCGGCGCATGAGGAACGTAGGGGACCCGAGTTTGCCAACTCGGGCGGGCATCGCGACGCCCGGCAGGGACAAGTCCCTGCCGGGCGTCGCGATGGGCGCACCAGCTACAGCGTGGGGTTGTGGCCTGTCCAACTTGCGGTCAGCACCATCAGGTTGGAAGGGGCTTAATGACGCTTACCCTGAGCCCTTGTTGTAAATGGGAATTGAGTCCGCAGGAAAGAACCCGAACCTACTCGCAAGCCCTCGAGGATTAATCAGATCTCACGAAGAAGTAGCTACGCCTTCCAAGGCGGCTGCTCGAACCTGCAGTAGCCGGTTTCCAGATCGACCAGGATTGGAACATTTCCACCAATTCGGTATGGCTTCCCGTTCGGGGATACTCCTCTCGCTGGATAGGAGAAGACGATATTTCCTGGAGATGCGAACTTTTCAGAGATCTCGATCTCGCAGCCCCACTCGTCCCATTTTTCGATGTTGGATCTCCCAAACTGCTCCGCAATTTCCCTCGCTTGGTGCTCCTCAATCGTCAATTCTTGCCGCCTCCCGTATACATGAAGTCCATGTAGCCCATGTGCTGCCATGACAGGTCTGCGTACCCGCCAGCCTGCCCGTCCAGGAACTTAATGTTACCTCCATCGTTCACCGCGTTGAAGAAGTGGCCCCAGTCAACGCCCCCCTTGCTATCGACTGTGAAGCCGTAGACTATGCCGCGTGCCCCATTCCCGCGTTCGAGCAATTCGCGCGAAATGTCATCTCGTCCTTTAGTCGAACGAAATAGGGAACCAAAGTGGGCTTCCAGGTCACTGGCGTCGGTCAGGGGGCCGGGACCGGCAGTTGCGTTCTTGCCCTGTAGGCGAAGGTCGGTCGCAATCGAACATTTTGCGCAATTTGTATTTGATCCAGTCGGATTGACTGACCTGAGGGTTCCGCCTGGCCTCGGAAGACTGCCGCCTGCTGCACCTCCGGTTGCCAGTTCGGTGAAGGTCTCCGCGCATCCTGCTGGGTTGAACAGGCAGGCGGCCAAGATTTCTGGTCCTATTGCGAAAACGACTGGTGCCACTGCTACGCCGCCGGCGACAACTGCGGCGCCGTAGACGATGGTGCAGGTAGTTGTGGTCTGGCAGCCCTGTGAGGGGACTGATTCATTGACCCAGGTGCCGGCTACATAGTGCGGCCCTACAGGGGTACCCGCGGCGCCCTTGCCACTCCCGCGTCCCGGCGGTCCACCTTGCCCGCCGCAGTTGATGCCTGTGGAGTAGTTGCAAACGGGGGATTTGGTCTTCGTTTTAGTCGGGGTGGTTGAGCGGCTTGAGCCGCTACCTCCGCGGCGACAGTCGGGGTCGTTCCCGCACTCGTTGGTTCCGTTACCGGTGCTGCGGTCCCCATCCTTGTTGTTGGTGCCGTCGTTGTTGTAGTCGTTTTCGTAGCAGGAGTTTCCTGAGGCGCCGCACATTTCACGCAGGCCGGTGGGGTCGGAGTATGTTGCCGGGTTGTTGTTGGCGTAGCTGTAGCCGTTGAGTGACTGGTGGAGGTCTGTGCTCAGGAGCGGGTCGATGCTGATGAACTGACCGAGGGCGGGGTCGTATTCACGTGCGCCGATGTGGGTGAGGCCGGTGCTGGTGTCCTGGGGTTTGTCGAGGAAGCGTTTGTCGTCGGGCCAGGTTGTGGTGGCGGGTCCGCGTGGGGCGCCGAAGGGGGTGGTGTACCGCTTGGACACCGTCTGGGTGTCGTCCGCGGACACGGCGAGCGAGGAGGTGCCGTGTCCGTCGCCGGCGACGAAGGACAGCTTGGCGGTGCCGGATTCGTTGGTTAGGACGGCGATTTTGGCGCCGACGATGCCGTAGGAGCGGGTGGCCCACTTCTTGGTGCCCTTGAGGTGGACTTCGTTCGCACCGGCGTAGAGGACGGTTTCGCCGGCCGGGTCGCGCCGGATGAGGAGCTGGCCGTCGGCGTCGTAGACGTAGTCGGTGGCCGTGGTGCCTTCGGTGGTCTTGGCCAACTTGCCCTCCGGACTCCAGGCGAGGGTCTGCGAGGTGGGACTGCCGGGGGTCTCGGCGCGCTTGGTGGTGTTGCCGGTCTTGTCGTAGGTGTACTGGGCGGTGAGGCCGGTGCAGGTGGCGCCGGTGGTAGTGGCCGCGAGGGCGTGCGGGCGGGCCGGGTCGTAACAGTAGGTGCGGGTCTGCGGGGTTCCGGTGTTGGTTTTCTCGGTGGCTCGCTGGCCCGACGCGGTGTACGTGTAGCTGTTCCAGTAGGGGGCGGCGCCGTCGAGGTTGGCGGCGGTGCGCCCGGCGGTCGAGCAGTCGGCGGTCTTCGGGGTCCAGGCTTCGGTCATGCGGCGCTGGGCGTCGTAGGTGAAGCACTGGTTGTCGGCCTTGGTGAATCCGCTGAGCGGGGCCGAGTCGAAGATCGACAGGACGTTGCCGGCCTGGTCGTAGTTGTAGGTCAGCTCCTGCAGCATGCCGTTGTGCGTCTGGTCGTTGACCGTCGAGCGCAGCAGGCGGCGGGTGCCCTCCTCGTAGGTGTTGCCGATGAACGTCTTGCGGACACCGGCCGCGCCGGAGCGGGCCAGGGTGACTTGGTCGACGTCGCCCAGCGGGGAGTACGCCACGTTCTGCACGTAGCCGGTCAGCCCTGTCAGCCCTGTGGGCAGGCCGAAGTCGTTGTAGTGGGTCGTGAGGATTTCGGAGGGCAGGCCGCCTGCAGCGGCGGCGGAGGTGCTTCCGAGGGTGTTGTCGAGCCGGTAGTCGGCTGTGGATTCGGTGGTGGCGGTGATGGCGCCGGAGGTGACGAGCGGGTCGTCGGTGGGGAGGGTGAGGCGGGTCGTGGTGGGGCGGCCCAGGGTGTCGTACGCGGTGACGGACTTGGTGTAGGCCTTGCCGGTCAGGCCACCCTCGTAGCGGATGGCGTCCGTGCCGGCGCCCTTGCGGACGGTGTCGTACGTCCATGCCGCGAGTTTGGTGGCGTCGGACTTCGGGGACGTCCACAGGCCGGTTTTGCGGCCGAGCTCGTCGTACGCCAATTCAAGGACCGTGTTGCGGGCGTCCTTGGTGGTTGCGATCTGGTCGAGGGCCGTATAGGTGAAGGTGGATATGCCCTTGTCGGGGTCGGTGCTGCTTACAGTCCGGCCGAAGAGGTCGTAGCTGTAGCTCCACTTCGCGCTGTCGGGGCCGGTGACCGTTGCGGACTTGCCGTCAACCGTGTGGGTGTGGACGACGCTGGTGTACGCGGTGCCCGGTGTGGTGCCGCCGTAGGCGGGATCGTTCGGTGTGGTGCCGCCGTAGGTACGCGTCTCGGTGGTCCGCCCGAGCGCGTCGGTGATGGTGCGGCTCGCGGTGCCGCCCTGAACGGCGGTGGTGGCGACGGAGTCACCGGTATAGCTGGTGGTGGTGGTCTGCTTCTGCACCCCGTAGACGAGCAGTTTGCTGGTCGTGGCCCGCGCGGCCCCGTCGAAGACGGTCTGCGACTGGGCGGGGGTGCTGCCGTACTCGGCTCGCGTGTAGACGCCTCCGGGAGCCTTGTCCTTGTCCCAGATGTCGGCGTAGGACTCGTAGGCCAGGCCGCGGGAGTCGTAGCGGGTGTCGGTCAGGATCCGGCCGCCGTTCGGCGCCGGCGTCTGGGTCTGCAACGGGCGCAGCAGCGCGTCGCTGATCGCGTACACGGTTTCGTAGCCGCTGCCCGCCGACAGAGTGGACACCGAAGTCCAGGGCTGCTTGCCGCGTTCCAGCAGGTAGTCGTACTTCACACTCGGCGTCAAGGACTTGGCGCGGTTGGGCAGCCAGGTCGCGGTGATGCGGCCCGCGCCGTCGTAGGTGTTGTACGTCGAGCCCATGTTGGGGTTGATGGAGCGCACGGTGGAGCCGCGCAGGTCCGTGTACGTGTACGTCTTGTGCTGCTGGCCGTTGGAGGCGAGCTTCGGTGCGGTGACCACGGTGACCTGCAGCGGGCCGGCGGCGGCCGGGGTGTAGGTGGTCGTGGAGATGTTGCCGGCGGTGTCGGTGGCGCTCAGCGGGCGGCCGAGGTTGGCGGCGCCGGTGTCGTAGGCGATTTTGCCGATGGTCTGCCAGCCGGCTGCGCCGGCCGGGTTGCGGTCGCTGGTGCCGCTGGCGGCCGGGTAGGACTGGGCGCGCCCGGTCCAGGTGGGCAGGCCCAGGGTCGGGGTCTGGTTGGCGCTCCAGGAGGTGGCGGCGTTGTCGTCGTAGACGGTGGCCGTGTCGGACAGGACGTGACCGCGGGTCGCGGAGTTGGCGGGGAGGGTCAGTTTGTCGTCGGTGAGCGAGCACTCGGCCGCGACGGTGCGGGTGCGGGAGGTCAGCCCCGTGATGCCCTTGGCGTCGTTGCGGGCGTACCAGGTGCGGGTGCACGTCTCGTCGCCGGTCTTGGCCGTGTCACCGGACGACGAGATCTGCGTCGGCTGGCCGTAGACGTCGTCGTAGCTGTTGTCGGTGCGGGTGGTGCGCCAGGTGTTCGACGCGGTCAGCAGGGTGTGGCCGTACGTGGTGCCAGTCCGCACGTAGTACGCCTTGATGTTGGCGTAGGACTTCTGCTGGCTCGCGGTTGGCTTGCTCCAGGGGTCGGTGACCGATACGGAGATCGCGGTGGCTCCGTCGTAGGTGATCGCTTGGCGCTGGAACCCGCGGTATTGGTCGTCGTCGTTTATGTCGGGGATCGTCAGACCGGGTACCGCGACGGCCGCGACGGTGGTGGTGCGGGTGGCACCGCCGGCTTTGCGGGTGTCGCCGCGCATGCCTTGCATGTAGACCTTGACGGTCTTGGAGCGGGTCTTGCCGACGACTCCGGTGTAGGCGGTGACCTTGCCGTAGCCGCGCCAGTCCGACCAGGTCCGCTCCTTCTCGGGGGTCAGCGGGTCGTCGTTGTGGTGCCAGCCGGGGTTCGCGTACTCGTAGGAGTACTCCACGAGGTCGTTCTGGCCGGCCGGGTCGGCGATGGTGACGGCGGCGACGTTGTACTTGTGGAACCAGTCGAGCTTGGGGTCGCCGCCGTTGATCGGCCAGTACACCGGGTAGCAGGACAGCGCGTTGTCGTCCTCGGCCACCGGCATCTTGCTGCCGCGCACGCACTCCGGGTTGGAGAGGGTGACGGTGGTGATGGCACCGGCTTCGGAGGTGATCGTGTTGATGCGGGGACGGTTCAGCGGGACGATGTTGTCCCCGTCCACGTCTACCCGGTTCGGCTTCATGTGGTAGGTGAAGTCCACGGGCGGGACCGTCACCGTCCCGCCGTTGTTGCCGGTGCGCTTGATGGATTTCAGGACCAGGCTCTGGTCGCTGGTGTCGCCGAGGTCGCCGGCGTCCAGGTATTCCTGGGTCAGGTCGAGAGTGTCGATGAGCGCATAGTTGTCAGGCTCCAGGGCCGTGGACCACGCGTACGTCTTCACATTCGTCATGCGCTTGCGCGTGAAGAACGCCGGACCGGTGGACCTGCAGTCGGGCGCCGAGGCCTCGCAGATCGCCTCGAAGGGGACGTCGGGCCAGTTGTCCGAGGTGTCCTTCGTCAACGAGGTGCAGTTCGCGGCGAAGCAGCGCTCTTCGTAGCCGAAGGTGACCTTGTGGGAGGTGATCCCGGTGAAGAGGGTGTCGGTGCGCTGGCCGTAGCGGATCTCGGAGAGGGTTCCGCCGCGGGTGTAGGACGCGAGGCCGGTTTTGTCGCCGTTCTTGGCGTAACTGTTGGTCTCGGCCGCGTACCAGTAGGTGGCGGCGTTGCCGTGGACGTCCTGGACCAGGTCCAGGTTCCAACGCCAGGCCTGGACCTCGGAGCGGCCGGCGAAGGTGGAGCCCTTGGTGTAGCCGGGCTCGCCCGAATCGTCACCGAAGACGGGGACGGTCCAGGCGGAGTTGGTGCGCTCGGCCCCGGCGCCCGGCAGCTTGTTCAAGCCGAAGGTGTAGGTCGTGCCGTCGCCGGTGACCACCTTCCAGAACTCGCCGTCGCCGTCGCCGTTGTCGGCGCCGGTGCCCCAGGTGACCTGGGAGGCGTCGTCGTCCTTGAGGCGCCACTTGCCGCTGGTGTCGTCCTTGACGAGCTCGCTGGACTTGCCGTTCAGGACGAGCGAGGCGTTCTCGTACTTCCAGCAGAGGTCGAACTTGTCCTTCTGGCCGTCGTCGTCACAGGAGCCGTACTTGCGTTCGACGTAGGAGGACGTCAGGTCGAAGCCCTCACCGATCTGGGAGCCCTGATTGTTGGAGTTCGCGGTCCGGCCGTCGATGCTGCCCGAGCTGTACGAGAACGACAGCGAGGGCGTGGGACCGGACGCCGGCGCCGGGACCCCTACCGGATAGGACCAGGTGAAGGCGCCGGCGGAGGAGCCGGACTCCCAGCTGGAGGACGCGGACAGCGGGGTCGCCGCGAGGTCACCGCCGCCCACGGGCGAAGCGGTCTGTGTGGCCATGACAGCGAAGACCGCCGGGGCCTGCGCCGGGGGAGCCTTGGACTTGGATGCGGCCGGGGTACCGGCGGGAAGGGAGGCGACGTCGGCGGTCAGCGTCTGGTTCTTGATGCTGTTCGCCGAGGGCAGCGGCGTGGCCTTACGGCACTCCGCCTTCTCGGGAGTCGTCAGCGCACACGCGGGCAGGCTGACCAGCCCAAGCCGGGTCGACCAGCCACCACCGACCGCGGAGGCGAAGGAACCGTAGTCGACACTCAGCTGCGCCGGACCGTCGCTGGTGTTGGTCGCGGTGAACAGAACGCCGGTGATCCCGGCCTTCTGTGCCGCCTTCTGGTCCAGGACCTTGACGGTGGACTTTCCGGCGCCGCTCGCGGGCGCGGCAGCGGCGGGCGCGGCCGGTCCCTTGGGAAGTGCCGGATTGAGCAGCGGGCTCTTGGCCCGGGCCGTGGACCGTACGTCGACCAACGGGCGTGAACCCGACCGGGCGGCCGAACCGCTCTGCTCGAGCGTGGCTGCCTTGGGCCAGTTCGCCTTGGCTTCGGTGCGGGCCCGGTCTGCTTGGGCCTTGTTCTCCGCCTGGGTCTTGGCGACCGCCTCGCGTGCCGCCTTGGCGCCCTGGGCGTTGACGGCCTTGACCTTGGCGTCCTTGTGCTTGGCGATCTTCGGGGCGCCGGGAAGGTCAGCGGCTCCCGCGATCGGCGTGAGGGCCCCTGACGCCACGACGGCGAGTGTGAGGGCGCCTATCAGAGGCAGTCTGTAGCGGACCCTTCCGCCTGGTGAACGGCTTGGCATGCATACTCCAAAAGGTTTCGGGTGTGGGGAAGGGCCGTGGCCGCGCGGTTGCGCGGCCACGGCACGTCATGAGTGGGACGGGGTCGGTCAGCTGCCGGCGCCGAAAACGGTGTCGGAGATCTGCTGGTTGTCCTGCATGGCGCCGGACCACAGGCGCATGCCCTTGATCTCGCCGGGCAGGAAGTTGCCCCAGGCGCTGTTGGTGAAGCCCTTGCCGACCGCGAGTTCTCCGCTGCCGACCGCGGCCGTGTAGGCCTCGGGCTGGTTTTGGCCGGCCCGGCCGACATAGAGGGTGATGGTCCCGCTCTGGGCGTTGTGAACACCGGTCACCTGCACACCCGAGTTCAGCACTGCCAGTTCCTTGCTGACGACCGACGTGCCTGTGCCGTCGGCCGTCAGGCGGCCGAAGTGCCAGAGACCCTCGACGAAGAGCAGATCGTTGTCCGGGTCCTGCTCGTTCGGCTCAGGACGGACACCGGTCTTCTCGAACCACAGGCCCCAGGAGGAACCGGTGGCGGTGCGCTGGCCGATGACCTGGACCTTGTAGCCGTCCGGCTTGTCCAGCAGGCGGGCGTTGTCGAGGTTCGCCTCCGCCGTCACCGTGAAGGAACCCGAGTCGTCGACCACCGGGCCGGCGGCCGTGGCTGCCTGGGTGGTGCCGTTCAGGACCAGGGCCCCGTTGTTGAGGGAAGCGCCGGCGCCCGGGGTGAGCGGGTGGCCGCTGCCGGAGATGTCGGCGAACGTGGTGCCCGGCTTGGAGAGGTCCCACATGGCGGCCAGATCGACGTGGGGCTTGTCGGTGTCAGGGTTGATGAGGGAGGCGTCCTGCTTGATCTCGACGGCGCTCTTCTCGTCCTGCCAGGCCTTGACCTCGTCGATCCGGCCCGGGAGCTGTTCTGACCAGGCGGCGTTCTGCTTGGCGGCGCCGATTGCCATGACTCCGGTGGAGGCGATGGGGTTGGTGACGGTCATCTGCCCTTGGAGCTGTCCGTTGACGTACAGCTTCGCGAGGTCGGTGGTCTCGTTGTAGGTGGCGGCGACGTGGGTCCACACTCCGGCCTGCGCGGGGTTGAGACCGTTCAGCCGGCTGATCGCACCGTTACCGCCCGCCGTGTCGTTCGTGGCCATCTGCATCGACCATGGCTGGCCGGCTGTGGCGGTGATGGCGACACCGCTGAAGTTCTTGCCGCTCTGGCCCAGCATTGAGAAGGTGCCGTCCGTGCGGTCCAGGCGGACCCAGCCGGCCACGGTGAAGGAGGTGCGGGTGTCGAATACCGGCTTGGAGCTGTTCGCGTACTGGCTGTTCGTGAGCTGGAGTGCGCGGTCCTCGTGCGGGGTGGGCGTCTGCACCCAGCCCCTTCGGCCGGCCTGGGGCCGCTGGGCCCCGGCGGTGAGGTACATGTTCTTCTTGAGCGCCGGGTCGGTGGTCGAGGTGTCGATGGCCTGGCCGGAGGCCTCGTCGAAGGTCCAGTAGCCGATCGGGTCGGGGCCTTCCTTGACCGCGAAGTCGACGATCCTCGTCGCGCCCCAGCGGCCCACGGAGTCCTTGGCCTTCACGCTCAGCTTCATCGTCCCCGACAGCGGCGGGGTGATCGCCACGGTCGGGTTCGAGCCGGCGATCTCGGTCCACGGGGTGGTGTCCGTGGACAGCTTGTACTGGAATGCGGTGACGGTGTCGCCGCTCGCCGGAGCGAAGGTGAACTGACCCGCCTGGCCGGGCTTGCCGGCCGCCGTGCAAGCGGTACTGGTGCACTGGCTGTACGGGGCTCCGAAGGTGACCGCCGGCATCTTGGGGGCCGTGGAGTCGACCTTGAAGTAGCAGTCCGCACTGGGAGCACTGGTTCGTTCGTTGCCGTCGGCGTACGAGCGGGTCCAGGTCCGGAAGCGGTACTGGGTGCCGTCCGTCAGCGTGACGGGCGGGTCACTGGTGACCTTGACGTTGTCCCCCACGAATCCCGAGGACGGCCGGCTGACGTAGTCGGCGTCGGCCGCGTTGGCCTTGACCGGGGTCCAGGTGCCGTTGGTCTCCTTCTTCTCGGTCTGCATGAGGATCCGCAGCTGGGCGCCGGGCTCGCCGCCCCACACGGTCTCGGTGATCGCGGTCATCGCCGGCGTCGGGTCGGAGACGATCGACGGCTTGGCCACGTCGCCCGAGCAGATCTCCCCCGTGCCCGTGACCAGGCCGACGTAGATGGGGGTGTTGGGCTTGCCGATGTAGTCCACGGACAGGACCGCGTCATTACGGAACCGCTTCCACGCCGCGGTGTCCGACTCGTCCTCGGCACGGAGCTCCAGGTCCAAACGGTTGTAGCGGCCGTTGGCGAAGTCACGCACGGTCGGGGTCAGGTTCTCGTCCGGCTCATCCGCGGCATCCGCGAACTCGACCGGGGCCGCCGGCGAGTTCGGGTCACAGGCCGATCCCCGGCCGGCCGACAGCCAGCGGTCACCCATCAGGTCGGCGTAATTGGGCTTGTTGCCCCAAGTGGTCGACGGACCGATCTCTGCGTCCATGCGCACCAGCCACACGTTGCGCGTATCGCACTGGAACGCCCACGGCTCGGTGATCCGGAAGCGTGCGTTCAGGACTTCCTTGCCGACCAGCTTGTTCGGCGAGAACTCGAAGTACAGGCGCTGCACGTAGCCCGGACCGCAGTAGTAGCCGTTCCACGAGCCGCACTTGCCCATGCCCTTGCCCATGCCGTCGTCCCCGTTGTCCCAGTTCCAGAACGAGACGCCGTCACTGCGCAGGGCCGTGTGCTCCGTACCGTCGTCCAGCGCGACGGAGGGGTCGATGTAGAGGGGGAAGGCGGCCGGGTCGCTCTGCTTGAGGAGCGCGGCGTCCGGTACGACGGCCAGCGAGTCGGCGTCGACGTGAACGGCCATCTGCGCGACCTGAGAGCCGAGCGCCGGACCGTCCCCGGGCTCCGCCACCGGCTCCGCTCCCTCGGGCGGCTTCGGGAGGGCCCCGCCCTCGGACTTGGCCGCGAAGACCTTCTCCTTCGCCGAGAGGGCGGGGGGTGCGGGCACGCCCTTGGAGTCCCACATCAGCGCCGGGGGCGCCTTGAAGACCCGGTTGCCGTTCGCATCGGTGGCGGACAGGCCGCCGTCCTTGCTCGCGTTGAGCTGGATGTCCTTGGCCTTCAGGTCGAACTCGACGCGCGCCAGCTTCGGGTTCTTCGCCGCCTCCGGCGTCTTGACGACCAGGACCTCGCGGTAGCCCTTCAGCGTGGCCGTCATCCTCAGATCCACACCCGGCATGACCTCCGGGTAGACGGCGCTGTCACCGTCCAGGACCGGCTTGGGCAGCGGACCGCCCTGCCAGTCCAGAGACATGGCACGCCCACCGTGCTCGATGGTCACCAGATCGGCCGCGTCACCACCACCCGAGAAGCTGACACCCGCCACCGCCGCCTTCGGACCCACCGAACCATCCGCCCGGACCTCCAGCGTCGCGTCCGGCGCGACCCAGCCGGAGCCGCTCTTCGCCTTCACCCGGACCGGAACGGCCGAGGTGTCCAGACGGAACGACTTCCCGTCCGGATTCGCGAACGTCGTCGACGAATCCGTCCGCTCACTCACCACCTCGACGGGCTTACCCGACTTCTTCGCGTCCTTGAGCGCCTGCTCGTTCTCACTCACCGGCGCATCAGCAGCGGCAGTTGGCGGCGCATACGCCGAAGTGAAACCCATCATGAGCGTCAGCCCGAGCGTGGTCGCTACGGCATAGCGCAGCTGCCTACCCTCGATTACAGACATATTTCCCCATCTTCTTTGGCGCAGAGGCCTCCCCAGCCCCCACACCGATTCAGCATTCCGCCGCAGCGGTCGAACATTGATTGCATGCTGCTGGCTGCCACGGAGAGGAAATTTTTTCTCCGCGCAGCGCGGGAGGGAAGGACTGGTTCGCAAGTCCCTGGTATCCCGCTATGGCCAGCTAGCCTGAATAGGTCCGCAGGATCCAGGAGATATGCGGGTAGGCTAGACGTGGCGAAATTGCATTCTGGACTGGTCTCAATATCCCGCGATGAATAGACGGACGCTGAGAGGCCCCCCCATCAGTCCGTCTGTCGCAGATAGACAGTAGATCATGACTTCACTTCTGTGAAGAGAGGGAGGCTGGGTGTCGCTCCAGTTGGCTTCACCTGCATGGCAACTCCCTTTCTGTGAAAGGTGTTTTGTGGCCAAGTCCGGTGCCGTGAAAACCGCCTGACGCGGCGATAGGGCGTAAGTGGAAATTCAGGACAAAGTGTACCTATGGGTTGTGGATTTGGATAATTTGGCAACCTTTTGGTGCTCAGGGCCGATTGAGTGGACCGAGCCTCGACAGTCCGACTGCGGACCTCTGTGACAATTCGATCCGCCTCGGATTCGCGCCCACGACGCGGAGTCGCCGCAAGGAGGAGACCTGCGGCAGCGTCAGATGGGTAGAGGGGACCGGGGGCCGCCGGGCCCCCCTCCTCCCAGGCGAGGAGGGCCGGGAGCCGGTGGGCGGCGCCGGGGGCGGCGAACAGCAGCATCCGGCCGCGGTGCACGGCGGCCGGTCCGGACCCGGGGCCCTCGGCCCAGAGCAGGTCCAGCATCCGGCGCCCGAGGACGACGGGGACGTTGACCACGTCGAAGGCGGTCCCGCAGGGCAGGACGGCGGGCGCGGTGGGCCGGGCCTGCCAGGCGGCCAGCGTGCCCTGGGGGTGGGCGGACGCCGAGGCGAGCCAGGCGGCGCCCGCCGGGGTGACATGGGTCGCGGGGGCGCTCGTCCGCACGTCGAGGGCGGGGCAGCCGGTCAGGATCGTCATATGACAAGGTCTACCCGCTGTAGCGGACCGGTCCCCGGGAGTTACGGGAAACCGGGACGCGCCGGGTGCTCCTGGGGTATGTTGCGTCCCGCATATGCCAGTGGTCGGACCCACCCGGCGCCGGGCCGGCCCCGCGGCGGCTGCCGCCGGGGCCCGGGCGCCGGGCGCTCGGCCGCCGGGCCCTAGCCGCCGGCCCTGGCCCCGCCCGGCTCAGGGGCCCTCGGGCGCGGTCCCGCGGAGCAGGGACTCGCCGAACTCGATCATCTTGTGCGCGTAGTCCTCGGTCCACTCCGCCTGCTCGGCGATGGTCCGCGCGGACAGCCGGTCGAACCGCCGCGGATCCGCCAGCTGGGCCGCCGCCACCGCCTGGAACTCCACCGCCCGCTCCTGCGCCGCCCGGAAGGCCAGCGTCAGCTCGGTGGCCCGGACCAGCAGCTCCCGCGGGTCGTCGATCGATTCGAGGTCGAAGAAGTGCTCCGGGTCCGTGACGGTCTCCGACGGCTCGAAGAGCAGCTGCGCGGGCCGCAGCCTGCGCTCGGTCCGCTCGGGCTCTGCCATGCGTGTCCTCCTGCTGCACGTGGGAAAGGCGCTGGGCCGAAAAGCTTCCGGGCCACCGTCCATTGTCCAACGTCGCGCAAGATGGCCCGAGAGGGCCCGCGCACGGGGTCGCATCGGCTAGAACATGCGTATGGCCGATGGTGTGCACGAGGAACTGGACCGGCTCTGCGACGAGGGAGTCGAGCAGGTGATCGGCTGGCGCCGGCACCTGCACCGCCATCCCGAGCTGCCGAACCGCGAGGCAGCCACCGCGCGGCTCGTCGCGCGGGAGCTCACTTCTTTCGGACTCGACGAGGTCCGCACCGGCATCGCCGGGCACGGCGTGGTCGGGGTGCTGCGCGGCGGCCGGCCCGGCGGGCGGGTGGCCGCGCTGCGGGCCGACATGGACGCCCTGCCCGTCCCGGACCGCTGCGGCGCGGAGTTCGCCGCCGCCGGCCCGGCCTCGCACGCCTGCGGCCACGACTGCCACACCGCGATGCTCCTCGGAGCCGCGCGCGCACTGGCCGACGTACGGGTGCGCGAACGGCTGCCCGGCACCGTGCTGTTCGTGTTCCAGCCCGCCGAGGAGGGGCCGCCGGTCGGCGAGGACGGCGGGGCGCGCCTGATGGTGGCCGAGGGGGCCTTCGCCGACCCCGTCCCCACCATGGCCTTCGGCATGCACGTCACCCCGCACCCCAAGGGCTGGGTGGGCTACCGGTCCGGCCCGATGTACGGCGCCTCCTGCCTGGTCCGCGTCACCGTCACCGGCCGCCAGTCGCACGCCTCCTCCCCCTGGCAGGGCGTCGACCCGATGCCCGCCGCCGGGGCGCTGCTGACCGGGATCGGCCAGCTCTACCGGCAGGTCCCGGCGTTCTCCCCGGTCACCGTCTCCATCGGCCACATCGAGGACGTCGGCCGGTACAACGTCATCGGCGAGACGGTCACCCTGTGGGGCACGATCCGCTGCGCCGAGGAGCGGGACATGCCCGAGGTCAAGCGCCGGCTGACGGTGCTGGCCGAGCACACCGCGCTGGCGTACGGGGCCTCGGCGACCGTCGAACTGCTCCAGGACGTGCCCGCCGTGCGCAACGACCCGGCCTGGGTCGAGGCCGCGCTGCCCACCCTGCGCCGGGTCGCGGGCGCGGACCGGGTGGTGGAGGTCGGCGGCACGCTCGGCTACGACGACGTCTCCGAGCTCATCACCCGCTTCGGCGGGCTGTACGTGATGCTCGGCGTCCAGGACACCGCCCTGGACCCGGCGAGCGGCGAACCGGTCGCCGTCCCCGGCGGCCGGGGCCTGGTGGGCAACCACCACCCCGCCTTCTACGCCGACGACGCCACGCTGGCCACGGGCGTACGGCTGCACGCGCACGCCGCGTACGACCACTTGGCGGGGACGCTCGTCACGCACTGACCGCCGCCTTCGCCGGGGCGGCGAGCTCGTCCAGTACCGCCGCCGGCTCGTCCGCGAGTCCCGCGGGGGCCCGGAACCCGTCAGCCATGACCAGCCCGCTGATCCCGGGGACGTCCGCCGAGGCCCCGGCGTCCGCACCCGCCTCGGCGTCGAGCGCACATCCCGCTGACCCGCCGACTCAGGGATTCCGGCTCACCTGGTACTCGAACGGGTGAGGTTTCGAATGATTGGCTTCCTGCCCTCAGAAAACAGGATCACCATGGAGTTTCATCGATAGGGGACTGTGTGGGGGGAGTGAGATGCCGTACAGGCCGTCACCGGGTACTCGTGTCCTGAAGATGCGTCGCATCAGTCGGAATTCCGAGGACAGCTCTGCTTTGGCGCGTCAGGTCGAGGCCTTGGACGGCGCAGCCGCTGAGGGCCGGTTCGATGTGGTGGGGGACGTAGAGGACTCGTTCATCTCGGGGGCAGTCCGCCCTGACGAGCGGCCTGGCCTCGGTAGGTGGATGCGTGAGCCGCTCTGGTACCGGTGGGACGCGATCATGGTCACCTCCCTGGACCGCATCACTCGGAACCAGACGCACTGGGAGATGTTCGCCGACAGGTGCTACCAAGACGGCAAGGACGTCATCTGCCTTGATGACCCGGCCTTGGACATCACTCCTGGCAATGGCCGGATGATCGCTTACATCAAGGCGACACAGGCGCAGGAGTACCGCGAAGCCATCGTGCAACAGCGCCGGAATCAGACTCAGTACTACCGCGATGAATGTCTTTGGGGTGGTGGGACTTGGCCCTTTGGCTATCGGCCGGTCCTCGCGGAACATCAGGGCCGGCAGCGCTACAAACTGCTCATCGACCCGGTGACGGGCCCCATGATCCGTGAGGCGTACGAGCGAATCGCGGAGCAGGGGTGGTCCATGAGCCGCCTGTGTCAGGACTGGAATGAGCGTGGTGTCCTCACGTCGCAGGACTACCAGCGGAGCGTCAACGGGGGCGAGAGGAAGGCCGGGGTCAAGACGGCTGTCAAGGGGACCAGGTGGACCACGTCCACCCTGGGGAAGATGCTGAAGAAACCGATCCTCAGGGGGATCGCCATGCATGGAGGCGAGCCGCTCCTTCGCGATGGAGTTCCTGTTCGATGGGCTGATCCCGTCCTCAGCGATGGGGAATTCGCCAAGTTGCAGGCGGCGGTATCCGCGCTAGGTCGACATCGTGCCGGAATCAAGTCCAACGCGTCTCCCATGACGGGACTGCTCTACTGTCCGTGCGGCAGGAAGATGTACGAGAACAGCTCGATCGGGAAGCTGAGCACGGGAGAGATCCGGCACCACAAGTACTTCCGCTGCTCTTCCTGGTCCAACGGCAAGGCGTGCGATTTCTCTGTCTCCTGGCCTCAGGACCAGGTGTACGCAGCGGCGGAGCGCGCGGTCCTCGGCAAGCTGGGTGGCGAAGAAATCACCCAGCGTCAGTACGTACCGGGTAGGGACAACAGGAAGCAAATCAAGGAACTTGAGCGTGCCATCGGCAATCTGTCGCAATCGATCGCCTTGGCCGCATCTCCTGTAGTGGTGGCCTCCCTGACCGGTGCGATGGAGCGGCATGCGGCCAACCTTGAGGAACTGATGGCTGAGCCGTTCGTTCCAGGTCGGTGGGAGGTTGTTGGGACCGGCCAGACGTACGCCGAGAGGTGGTCCGAAATGAACGGCTGGAAGGAGCAGGGGCCTTTCCTTCGCCAGGCTGGCATTCGGCTCTTCATTCGGAGCCGACCCAGGGCGAACGCGCGGCACATGGCCATCTGCATCATCACGCCGAATGACGTCGCCGAGAGGGCGAGTGATGCCTTGGCTGAATCTGTTGAGCCGAGCGACGAAGAGGCATGGAGCCTTGAAGCCTTGAAAATCTTCCAGGAGGTCCTGGAGACAGAATCGACCAATCGAGGTCCAGCCTCTCCTGAGTGAGACCGCGGCCCCCCTTTCCACCGGGGGCCTTGAGAGGATGTCTCACGTGGATAGGCTCCGAGCTCCTTGCAGCAGGTCGGGGCGGTGACCATAGCTGACCACGGCTCCGCCGGTTGTTGCGGACCACGTACGGGATCTTGAGACCATGAGCAGCCCATGGCAGGCTCGTGCCGCATGATCGATGATTTCGCGAAAGACAACCTGCACAAGAGACTGCGGCGGGACCGTGAGGCGCTGCTCTGGAAGCTCGACGGCTTGTCCGAATACGACGCGCGCCGGCCTCTGACGGCGACCGGGACCAACCTCCTCGGCCTGGTCAAACACGTGGCCACGGTCGAGGCCAGGTACTTCGGCGAGGTCTTCGACCGCCCTTCTCCGGAGCCGCTTTGCCGGTGGCAGGACTCCGACGGCAGCGATCTATGGGCGGCCGAGAACGAGACGCGTGGTCAGATCGTCGGGTTCTACCGGCGCACGTGGGAACACTCGGACGCGACAATCAACGAGCTTGCCCTCGACGCCCCCGGCCACGTGCCCTGGTGGCCGGAGCCTTATGCCGACACGAACCTGTTCGCCATCATGGTCCATGTCCTCGGCGAGACCATCCGGCATGCCGGGCACGCCGACATCCTGCGCGAGGGCGTAGACGGCCGGACCGGGATGCGCGCCGAACACGAGCAGCCGATCGACAAGGAAGCCCGCGCAGCCTCCTTCGCGAAGATCGAGCAAGCCGCCAGGATGGCCACACCAACCACCGCGTAGGGGCTGTTCCACGACATGACGTGATGTTCGAACGGCATGATGCCGGTCGTGAGTGCTGATCTGTCGAAGCGTCTGGTTCCTGATGAGCTCTGAGAGCTGGTTGCCCCGTTATTGCCGTCGTTCGCCGCTCGACCGCAAGGTGGTGGGACCGCTCCGTGTGACGAACGGGCCGTGTTCACGGCAGTGGTCTACGTGCTGACCAGCGGCTGTGCCTGGCGGCATCTGCCGCCGACGTTCGACACGTCCTCCGCCACCGCGCATCGGCGCTTCACGGTATGGACCGAGGCCGGCCCATGGCGTCGGCTCCACCGGGCGGTGCTGGACGAACTCGGGGCCCGGGGCAAGGTGGACTGGACCTCGGCGATCGTCGATGCGGCCCCTGTTCGCGCCAAAAGAGGGGATCGCTGACGGGGCCGAACCCGGTCGATCGCGGCAAGAAGGGCAGCAAGCTGCACGTGCTGTCCGATGCCCAGGGCGTCCCACTCACCGTCGCCGTGTCCGGCGCGAACATGCACGACAGTCTCGCCCTCAAGGTCGCGCGCATCGCGCGGCCAGGCGTCGACTCCGGCGAACGCCTCGGCCGGTACCGCTGGAAGATGTCGATCGCTTGGCTCTTCGGCTACCGCCGCTTGACCGTCCAGTACGAACGAAAGGGCTCAAACTTCCTCGCCTTCCTCGGCCTGGCTGCTGCCCTGACCTGCTACAAGAAGCTCGCGAAACTTGCCACGTGAGACACCCTCTTAGGCTGGTGGCGGCCTATGGCCGCCACGAGACGCGGTGGTTGGACCAGAAGTCCCACGTTGACATCATCGCCTCCCAGCCGTCGGGGAACTTCACCGTCACGCCCAGCTGGACCGGTTCCGTCGACGGGTGGTCGTCCAGCAGCTCCGCTATCCCCGCCCGGGCCACCACCACGCAGGCGTGCCGGTGCCGCGAGGCCAGGACGCACAGCCGGCCCGTCTCCAGGTGGAAGGCGGTCGCGTCCGGGCGGCCCGACAGGGGGTGGAGGACCACCGTGAGGTCGTACTCGCGGCCCTGGAGCCGGTTCGCCGTGTCCACGGTGACCCCGGTGACCCCGAGCGCGGCCAGCGCCGCGCGGACCGCCGAGGCCTGGTCGCGGTGGGCGGTGCCCACGGCGATCCGGTCCGCCGTCAGCGGGGACGGGCCGCCGGGCCGCTCGTCCACCGTCACCGCGCCCCGGTCCAGCGCCCGGCGGACCACCGTCGCCACCGCCCGCACCGCCTCCGGGTCCGTCCGGGGCGTGTGCCGGGCCGGCAGCTCCAGCAGCCCCCAGCCCGACTCCGCGGCCTCGTCCAGCACCCGGTCGGGGCCCGAGCCGTCGCCCGCGACCCCGTAGGACATCCGCCGCTCGCCGGGACCCGTACCGCTGCGGAACGGCGTGTACGGGTAGAAGGCGCGGGAGACCAGCGGCGCGGCCGAGGCCGGCAGCCGCCACGACACCGGCAGCCGGTGCTGCGGCAGGGTCGGGTTGTGGGCGAGCAGGGTGCTGACCGCCGAGGCGGAGGGGTCGTAGGACAGCCCCGCCCACTGGTCGGCGCCGACCACGCTGAAGGGGTCCAACTGGCCCGGGTCGCCGACGAACAGCGCCCGGTCGAACAGCCCGGCCACCGCCAGCAGCGCGTCCGAGCGCATCTGGTACGCCTCGTCCACGATGGCGTGCTCCCAGGGCTCCACGTCCTTGACCCACGCCCACTTGGCCGCCGTGGAGATGGTGACCGGCAGCTCGGCGAGGTCCGCGGGCTTCGCCGAGAGGACCACCGACTCCAGCTCGCGCAGGGCCGGATCGTAGGCGTCCGCGTCGCTGCTGTGCAGCCGGCCGACCTTCAGCTCCGGATCCTTCCCGTGCAGCCGCAGCACCAGGTCGTCGACCTGCGCGTTCGTCTGCGCGACCACCATCAGCCGGCGCCCGGCCGCCGCCAGCTCGCGCGCCGCGCGCACCACCAGCGTGGACTTGCCGGCCCCGGGTGGGGAGTCGACGACCACGCCCCGCGCCGTGCCGTGCAGGGTGTCGTGGAGGATGGCCGCCGTGGCCCGGTCGGCCGCGGTGCCCGGATCGAAATTCACAGGAGGTCCTCGTCGGTCACGGGGTCGGGCAGCGGCAGCGCGGGCGCCGATCCGGTCAGGTGCGCGGGCGGACCGCCGTGGGTCCACGGGGTCTGCTCGGGGTCCGGCAGCTTCGGGCCGCCGCGGGAGTCGTGCTCGAACAGCGTCCAGCAGACCCGGTCGCCCTTCTCCGGCACCGAGCCCGCCTCCGGGTCCCTGCCGCGGCCCATCTTGTCGAGCAGGCGCAGCACGAGCCGGCCGTCCTCCTCCCAGCGCACGAACCGGGCGCTCTGCGGGCGGCCGTCCAGCGAGCGGAACACCTTCGCGCCGCCGTCACCGCCCTCGCCGCCGCCGGCGAGCTGCGGCCGGTCCTCCGTGGCCACCGTCACCAGCGGGCGCGGGCTCGGCCGCTTCGCGTCCGTCCACTCCATGACCACTTCGGTGACCTCGCCGGCGAAGGCCTCGCCCGCCAGCCGCCGGCCCGCCATCACCAGCGGGTCGTCCAGCGCCTCTTGGGCGTCGAGCCTGACCTGCTCGGTCTCCCGCTTCGCGAGCTTGCGCGCGGCCGTCACCGCGTCGTCCAGGCGCGGCTGCGGCCCTTCGCCGGCCCGCACCCGGTCCCGGTGCCCGGTGTACGACCAGCGGTCCCCGGTCCAGCGTTCCTCGGCCCGCTCACCGGCGGGCAGTTCGCGCAGGAGGCCGACGGCCTGCCACACCGCGTGCCAGGTGCTCTCCATCTGGGCCGTGACCAGCCGCCGGACGGCCAGCTCGGCGGACCGCGTGCTGCTGCCGCCCCCGTCGCCGCTGCCGCTGCCGCTGCCGTCGCGGAGCGCGGCCGCCCGGGCCGCGTCGAACTTCGCGATCGCCGGGGCCAGCAGCTTGTTGTCGAACGCCGGATCCGTCGCGGGACCGGCCGGCGGGAGGAGCAACTGGCCGTCCGCGCCCCGGCCGAGCTCCGCGCGCAGCGCCCGCTCGGCGCCCGACTCGCCCCGCGGGGGGTCGATCCACGCCAGCAGCGCCTGCAGGTGCTGGTCCTCCAGGTTGCTCTGGCCGCTCGCCCAGTGCCGGGCCAGCAGATCCGTCGCCGACAGCAGCATCGAGGACCCCGGGACCCGAGAGCGCTCGGAGAAGTGCGTGAACCAGCGCCCGAGCAGGGGCACTTGGGCGGGCGCCGGATAAGGGTTCTCGGGATCCTCCTCGGCGGTCCGCCGGAACCGCATGGACCGCCCCAGCAGCCTCACGTACTCCACGCCGGCGCGGCTCGGCACGATGAGCTGCGGCGCGTCCACGCACAGCTCGGCCGCCACCTTGACCCGCTTGCCCGTCTCCGGGTCGGTCTCGGTGTGCTCGGCCGGCTCGACGTCGTCCGCGTACGAGTCGATGTACGGGATGAGGTGCCCGGCGAGCTCCGCCAGGAACTGCCACCGCAGGTCGCGGTCGCGCGGCTGCGGTATGACCAGGATCCGCGGCGCGTCCCGGTCGGTGCCGAACATCGCGCCGAGCGGAGCCCCGGCCTCGCCCGCGGTCGTCAGCGGTACGAAGACCAGCGGGCGCTCGCTCAGATGCCGGTGCCGGACGGTCGCCAGGGCTTGCGCCCGGCCGGACCGGACCGCTTCCAGCCGGGCCAGGGTGGTCAGCAGGGACACGGGGCGTCCTCCGGGCGGATGCGGGCGGCGGCCTGCTCCAGCGCCTCGGCGCGCAGCCGGGCGGCGTACCGCAGCGCGGCCGCGGTCGGATCGTCGGGGGAGGGGGCGGGGGAGGTGTCCGCGCCGGAGGTGGTGGCGGTGGCGGTGGCGCCTGGGCACGTGCGGCCGGCGGCCGCCGCGAGGGCCGCCTCGACGGTGGTCAGCGCACCCAGCTCGCCCCGTACCGAACGGCCCAGGGCGGTCACCTCATCGGCCCCGCGCGCCCGCTCCCGGCAGTGGAAGGCCAGCTCGCAGGCGGCCAGGCACTCGGGGGCGTAGGCCGCGGACACGGCCGAGACGGCCTCGGTCAGTTCCTCGGCGGAGCGCGCCGGATCGAAGCTGAGCCCCTCGGGCAGGGCTGCGGCCAGCTCCTCGACCCGGGTGAGGCGCTCGAGCTGGCGCCGGGTCACGGAGCGCTCGCGGCGGACGTCGACGGCGGCGGCGGTCGGCAGGTTCGAGAAGTCCTTCGGGCAGACGAGCAGCACGGTGTGCCCGACCTCGGCGCCGGCCAGCTTCGCGGCGGTCGTCTCCAGGGCCAGCACGTAGACGGCGGCCTGGCGGGCGGCGGCGCCCACCTTGGCGGCGTCGGCGGCCCCGTCGATCATCGGGAAGGACTTGATCTCCACGACGGTCCAGCGGCCGTCGGGGTGCACGACGACGGCGTCCGGCTCCAGGTAGGCGGGGGAGCCGGCCACCTCCAGGGCGAGCATCGGATGGTCGAGCAGGGTCCAGGCCCCGGCGGCGGTGGCGTCCCGCAGCGCGAGCGCGGTGCGGGCGGCGCGGCCCTGGGGCCCGGCGGCGGTGAGGTCGGGCACGAGGGCGTCCGGCCCGGGCGGCTGGGGAGGCTCGGGCGCGGCGCCCCGGCCCGCGCCGATGTGCTCGTACACCAGGCGCAGGAGCTCGGCCCCGCCGTCGCGCTTGACCTTGGCCTCGAAGGAGTTGCCGCGCACGATGGCGAACTGCGACTGCCCGAACGCGGCGGGCGAGCCGAGGGCCGCCGCGAGGGCGGTCTTGTCCACACCGGCGCCGTCGAGCAGGGCGCGTCTGCCACAGCCCGGGTTGGCGGCGAGCGCCGCCAGCGCGCGGGCGTCGAGCGGGCGGGGCGGGACAGCGGGGCCGCGCAGGTCAGCGAGCCGCTGCCGCAGTGTCCTCGGGGGCCGGGTCGTCGGCTGCGAGGTCTGTGGCGGCGAGGCGCTGGACGGGTAGGAGCTCACCCGCGGAAGTGTCCCATCCGCCACTGACAATCGTGGACTTACGGCGGAAACCGGAGTCCAGGTCGGTGTCCGCGGCGGATCCGCCGGGCAGGGACCGGGCCGCGAGGAAGCCGATGCCCATGACCGCGGCCCCGGCGACGGCGTCGAGGAAGTAGTGGTTGGCCGTGCCCATGACCACGACGGTGGTCACGGCGGGGTACGCGGCGCCCAGCGCCCGCACCAGCGGCCCGCGCCCGAGCCGCCACAGCAGGATCCCGCACCACAGGGCCCACCCCACGTGCAGACTGGGCATGGCGGCGAACTGGTTGGTGAAGGAGCCCAGACCGCGCGGGGCGCTCGCCTCGCCGCCCCACCAGCCGTAGCCGCTGTACCGGGCCATCGTGTCGACGAACCCGTACGAGCCTTCGAGCAGCCGGGGCGGGCAGGTGGGCACCAGGGCGAAGCCGATCAGCCCGAGCAGGGTGGAGATCATCAGCCAGGACCGGGCGAATCGATACTGCTGGGGGCGCCGCCGGTAGAGCCACACCAGCACGGCCGGGGTGACGAGGTAGTGCAGGGAGGCGTAGACGAAGTCGGCGGGTATGCCGAGCGCCGCGTGGTGGGTGAAGATCCGGTTGAGCGGCCGCTCGAAGTCCATCCCCAGCAGTTCTTCCAGCCGCAGGATCGCGAGCCCGTGGTCGACGGCGAGCCGTACGTCGCCCCGAGCGAGGAGCCTGCCGCCGGAGTACGCGCCGTAGACGAGTCCCAGGAGCAGCAGTTCTGCCCACCATCGAGGGGGCTGCCGCCTATTAGTCATACGGCGTATGACGTGTGGGGAGGGACGGAGGTTGCGCGCCGTTCACGTGATGGATGATGGTCAGATGACGGAATCCCCGCAAAGCCGTGCGAATGGTTCCGCCGGTGCCGTCCCCTGTTCCGTCCTCCGCTCCGCCCCTCGTTCCGTCCTCCGCTCCGCCCCTCGTTCCGTCCTCCGCTCCGCCCCTCGTTCCGTCCCCTGTTCCGTCCCTCGTTCCGTTGCTCCGCCCTCTCGACCGGGAGAACTCATATGGCCCCCCGCATCCTCTTGGCCCGTCACGGCCAGACGGCGTGGTCCCAGCTCGGCAAGCACACCGGCCGCACCGACGTGCCGCTGCTGGAGGAGGGCAGGCGCGGCGCGAAGCTGCTCGGCGAGCGCCTCGCCCGCGATCCGTGGGCGAGCCTGCGCGGCCTCGAGGTGCGCACCAGCCCGCTGGTGCGCGCGAGCGAGAGCTGCGAACTGGCCGGCTTCGGCATCCAGGCGGAGCCGTGGGACGCGCTGATGGAGTGGGACTACGGCGACTACGAGGGCATGACCCCGGCCGAGATCCAGGCGGTCCGGCCCGGCTGGCTGATCTGGCGCGACGGGGTCCCGGGCGGCGAGTCCGTCGCGGACGTCTCGGCCCGCGCGGACGAGGTCGTCACCTGGGCCCGTTCGGCCGAGCGCGACGTCCTCGTCTTCGCCCACGGCCACGTCCTGCGCACCCTGGCCGCCCGCTGGCTCGGCTTCGAGGCCTCCTTCGGGGCCCGCATCCGCCTCGATCCGACCTCCCTGTCGGTCCTGGGCTGGGCGTACGGCGCCCCCGCGCTGGAGCGCTGGAACGACACGGGCCACCTGGACGGGTAGCCGTCGCGGTCGGGCAGCCCGCTCCGCGGCGCGAACTGCCGTACCTCATACCGGGGTTGGCCGGACCGGGCCGCGCTCAGGCCGAGGCGTGGCGCGTCAGGAACGCGCCCACGCGCGGCGAGCGCTGGTGCGGGACCAGGGTGCGGGCCGTCGCCGCCAGCATGGACCGGATGCGGGTCGACTGGACCTCGGCCAGCAGGTCCAGCACCCGCCCTGTCACTTATACACATCGTCCGCGTCGGCGTCCGACTCGGGGGCGGCGGGGCCGGGGGCGGCGCGGCCGGAGCCGGGCGGGAGCTTCACGAAGGGCGCCTTCGTGCTCGTACTGGCCACGGTGCTGGTGCTGGCCGCGAAGCGGATCCTGGGGCGGCGCCCGGCCCGCCGCCCCTGACCCCGGCCGGGTGGGCGTTCGGGCCCTTCGGGGCTGTCCCCTGCCCGCCCTTCCACCGTTCCCTGGGGCTCCGCCCCGGACCCCGCGCCTCACACTCCCCCGGCTACCGCTGGGAGGTGCCCCCTGGCGGGGCTGGATCTGCCGACCGGCGGCCGGATCCAGCCCCGGGGGCCTCCTGGCTACGCGCCCTGGATCGGGATCTGGTGGGACGCCGTCGGGGACGAGCCGTTCACCGGGGTGCCCTCGGCCGCCGGCGCCGTCGCCGTCGGGGGCTGGGACATCGTCGACAGGAGCTGGCGGGCCAGGCCCAGGCCCGTGCCGCCCATCGTCAGGGCCTTCGCGAACATCTCCGACATGCCCTCCGCCCCGTTCAGCAGGATCATGTGCTCGACGTTGCCGAAGGCACCCGCACCCGCCTCCACGATCGCCGGCCAGTTCTCGGCCAGCTGCTGCGCGATCACCGCCTCCTGGTTCTGCGCCAGCGCGGCGGCCCGCGCCTTGATCGCCTCCGCCTCCGCCAAGCCCTGCGCCTTCGCCGACTCCGCCTGCGCCAGGCCGTTCGCCTTCGCCGACGCCGCCTCCGCGAGGCCCTTGGCCTGCGTCGCCGCCGCCTCCGCCTCACCGCTCGCGCGCGTCGCCGTCGCCGCCGCCAGGCCCCGCGCCTCCGTGGCCTGCGCGTCGGCCGCCGCGGCCGTCGTCACCCGGGTCGCCTCGGCCGCGGCCGCCAGCTCCGTCTCCTTCGCCTTGGCCTGCGCCGCCGAGATCCGCGCGTCGCGGTCCGCTTCGGCGCGGGTGCGGGTCTCGTACGCCGCCGCGTCCGCCGGCTTGCGCACGTCCACCTGAAGCTGCTGCTCGCGCCGCTGCGCCTCCAGCTCCGCGACCCGCGTCTCCTGGACCACGACCTCCTGGCGCGCCGCCGCCTCCGAGAGCGGGCCCGCCTGCCGGGCGGTGGCGGCCGCCTTGTCCCGCTCCGCCTGGTAGCCCGCCTGGAGGATCTCGCTGTCCCGCGTCGCCTCCGACATCCGCGCGAAGGCGGCCTGTTCGGCCTCCGTCGCCCGCAGGTTGGCGTCCGCCTGCGCGATCCGCGCGTCCCGCTGGACCGCGGCCGCGTGCGGCATCGCCAGGTTCTTGATGTAGCCCGTCGGGTCCTCGATCTCGTGGATCTGGAGGGAGTCCACGATCAGGCCGAGCTTCTCCATCTCCGTACCGCACGCCGCCCGGGTCTGGCCGGTCAGCTTCTCGCGGTCGCGGATCATGTCCTCGACCGTCAGCCCGCCCACGATGGAGCGCAGATGGCCGGCGAAGACGATGTGGACCCGCTCGGGCATCATCTTCTGCTGGTCCAGGAAGCGGCGGGCCGCGTTGGCGATGGACACGAAGTCGTCGCCGATCTTGAAGATGACCACGCCCTTGACCCGCAGCGGGATGCCTTGGTGGGTCACGCAGTCCACGTTCAGCTGGGTCTCGTTGAGGTCCAGCGACAGCTTCCGCACCGCCTGCACGCCGGGCAGCACGAGCGTTCCGCGCCCGGTGACGATCCGGAAGCCCATGCCCTCCGCGATGCCCTCGGTCTTGTGCGCGGAGCCGGAGATGACCAGCGCCTCATTGGGCTCGGCCACCCTCCACATGAGCTTGAACAGGCCGATCACGGCCACGATGGTGCCCACGACCATGCCTGCCAATACGCCGATAGGCATCGGCAACTCCCCCTGTTCCACGGCGGCGTCCGCCACCGAGAAGGCGAGTCTGCGCCCGTGTCAAGGCGGCGTGAAGACGGCGGAGGAGTCTTGTCGCCATCTTGGTACGCGGGGCTCCGACGCCCCCGACGCCCCCGACGGCCGGTCAGTCGCCGTACGCGGCCATCACGTACACCGTGCGCGGCGGAAGGTGTTCGACCACCGTCACCACCGTCCCGACGGCGAGGCGCCCGGTCCCCGGGGCCGGGTGCGCCAGGAAGTGCTCCGCACCGCCCCGGATCCGCACGATGACCTCGCCGACCAGCCCCGGCCCGACCGTTCCCGTGACCCGGCCGTCCAGTCCCACCATGTCCGATTCCCCCATGTCCCTGAGCGTACGCGGCTATCCGCGCCCCGGGTCCTCGTCGAGCCGGTATTCCTCGGCGTCCGCGTGGTAGCCGTACAGCTCCCCGTAGCGCCCCCAGTCCGTCGCCGTCTCCAGCTGCCGTTCCAGCTGCTCGCTCGTGTAGTGGTGCGAGAGCAGGTCGCGGAAGAACCCGGCCCGCTGGGTGCCGCCGCGCGAGCGCTGCAGCGTGGTGTGGATCAGATGGACCAGCGGGACCTCCATCGCACCCTGAGCGAACAGCTCCTTCGACTCCTGTACGTCGGCCCCCGCGAAGGCGCTGCCGCGCGCGGTCAGCACCAGGTGCAGGTCCCGCACCTCGGCCAGGCCGAGCAGTTCCAGGCCGTCCACCAGGGGCAGTACGTCGTCCACCTCCAGGCCGAGCTCGTCGGCGAGGTCGGCGAGATCCTCGCTGTCCTCGCCGCCGGCCCCGGCGGCCCGCTGGAGCACGATCTCGGCGAGGCCCGCCATGCCGTCGACGCTGGCCTCCGGGAGCGGGGTGTTGGCCGGGGTCCGCTTCGCGGGCGGGGTGGCGGCCGGGGTCTTGGCGGTGCGCCCGGTCATCACCGCGTACACGGCGTCGACGATCCGCTCGAACTCGGCGGAGCTCCGGTCCCGGGGGCGGGCCAGGTCCACCGGGAAGGTCTCCTTGATGGTGCCGTAGGGGCGGGAGCCCAGGACCACCACCCGGTCGGCCATCAGCACGGCCTCCTCGATGTTGTGCGTGACCAGTACGACCGCCTTGGCGGGGAAGCGGTCCGAGGCCCACAGCTCCATCAGCTCGCCGCGCAGGTTCTCGGCGGTGAGCACGTCCAGCGCGGAGAACGGCTCGTCCATCATCAGCACCTCCGGCTCCACGACGAGCGCCCGGGCGAAGCCGACGCGCTGGCGCATCCCGCCGCTGAGCTCCTTGGGGTAGGCCGACTCGAAGCCGTCGAGGCCGATCAGGTCGATCGCCTCCACCGCCTGGCGGGACCGTGCCTCGCGGTCCACGCCCTTGGCCTCCAGACCCAGTTCGACGTTCTGCTGGACCGTCAGCCAGGGCAGCAGCGCGAAGGTCTGGAACACCATCGCCGTGCCCGGGTTGGCGCCGCGCAGCTCCTCGCCGCGGTAGGTGACGGAGCCGGAGCTCGCGGGGATCAGGCCGGCGAGGCAGCGCAGCAGGGTGGACTTGCCGCTGCCGGACTTGCCGAGGAGGGCGACGATCTCGCCCTCGCGGATCTCGAGGTCGATGCCGCCGAGGACGGGCAGTTCGCCGTCGGCGCCGGCGTAGGCCTTGGTGAGGGCCTCGGTCTTGAGGATGGTGGCGGCCGCGGGGCTGGTGGTCATGGGCGCGCTCCTCAGATGGAGTACCGGCGCTCGGCCAGCCGGTACAGGGGCCGCCAGAACAGCCGGTTGAGCCCGACGACGTACAGGCTCATGACGGCGATGCCGGCGATCAGCTCGGGGTAGTCGCCGGCCTCGGTGGCGTGGAAGATGTACGCGCCGAGGCCGGTCGCGGAGAGGGTGGTGCCGGCGAAGGTGACGACCTCGCCGACGATCGAGGCGTTCCAGGCGCCGCCCGAGGCGGTGATGCCGCCGGTGACGTACGAGGGGAACACGGCCGGGATGATCAGGCGCTTCCAGCGCTGGAGCCCGCGGACGCCGAGGTCGTCCATGGCCTCCTTGAGGTCGGAGGGGATGGACATGGCGCCGGCGATGGCGTTGAAGAGGATGTACCACTGCGCGCCGAGGGCCATCAGCAGGACGCAGCCGATGTTGATGTTCAGGCCGGTCCTGAGGAAGAACCACACCGCGACGGGGAAGAGCAGGTTCGCGGGGAAGCTCGCCAGCACCTGTACGACCGGCTGGGCGATCTTCGTGAGCTTGGGCGAGGAGCCGATCCAGACGCCCACGGGCACCCAGACGACGGTGGCGGCGGCGACCAGCACGATCACCCGGACGAAGGTGATCAGCCCGAGCAGCAGCGGTTCGCCGAAGACCCCGAGGCCGGTCTCGCGCCGCAGGTAGCCGACCAGGTCGTACAGGCCCCACAGGATGACGGCTCCGGCGACGACCGCGAAGACGATGTCGCCGGTGCGCCGACGGGCCGGGTCCACGGACAGCGCCATGTCGTCCCGGCCCAGTACGCGGGCGGCCCGGCCGGTGGCCTCGCGGGCGGGGGCGGTGGCGCGGCCGAGGAGGGCGGGCCAGTGGGAGCGGCGCAGGAAGTCCAGGACGTAGCTGCGCTGCACCTCGGTGGACTCGGACTGCTCGTTCTTGAACTTCTCGGCCCAGGCGGTGAGGGGCCGCCAGAAGACGAAGTTGACGGTGACGATGGTGACGGTCATGGCGACGATGACCCAGGCGACCTTGCCGAGGTCGCCCTCCCCGATCGCCGTGCCGGCGTAGGAGCCGAGGCCGGGGACGGCGTAGTCGTGTCCGGAGACGGAGACGGCCTCGGAGGCGACGAGCATGAACCAGCCGCCGGCGAAGCTCATCATGCCGTTCCAGACGAGGTCGATGGCCCCGGCGGGGACCTCCACGCGCCAGAAGCGCATCCAGCGGGTGAAGCCGAACGAGCGGGAGACCTCGTCGAGTTCGCGCGGCAGGGAGGTCAGCGTGGCGTAGAACCCGAAGGTCATGTTCCAGGCCTGGGAGGTGAAGATGGCGAAGATGACCGCGCACTCCAGGCCGAGCAGGGACCCGGGGAACAGGGCGACGAAGAACGTGACGAGGACGGACAGGAACCCGAGGACGGGTACGGACTGCAGGATGTCGAGGAGCGGGATCAGCACCCGTTCGAGCCGCCGGCTGCGGGCGGCGGCGTAGGCGTACCCGAAGGTGAACACCACCGACGCGATCAGCGCGATGAACATGCGCAGGACGCTGCGGGCCGCGTAGTACGGGAGCTTCGCGGGGTCCGTGTCCACGTCGGGGACGTCGGCGGGGTCGAAGTTGACGGTGGTGCCCTTGCCGACCTGGAGGATCAGGTACCCGAGCACGAGGACGGCGGCGGCCACCGCGAAGTCCACCCACGACAGGCGGGTGCGCGCGGGGGCCGCCTGACCGGTGTGGACGGCGGCGCCCGTCTCGGGGCGGGCGGAGGTCTTCATCCCGCCCAGCGGATCACGCCGTGCGGGCGCCCACACCCCGGGTCACCCAACCGGGCGAGCCCGGGCTACGAGTGGCCGAGGTCCGCCGCGAGGAGGTCCGCCGCCGGGACCGGGCCCGAGTCGGTGGACGGGCGGAGGTGGAACTCGTCCGAGGCCATGGAGTCCAGCACCGGCGGCGCCGGCCGCGGGGGCTTCGGCATCACGGCGGCCTCCGAGTGGCCCCCGCATCCGTAGGACAGGGAGACGAGCCGGCCGTCCGCCGGTCCGAACTCGTTCGCGCAGACGCCGAAGGCCTGGCCCAGCGAGCCGCCGATCGCGACGAGGAACCCGCAGGAGACGCAGGACGCGGGCGCGGCCTGCGCCATCGGGGTCTTCGCGCCGAAGGACTCGTCCCAGCGGTCGGCGGCGCTGTGCAGCCCGTAGCGGGAGAGCACGCGCGCCCGGCGCATGCCCAGTTCCTCCGCGACGGAGGCGATGGAGCCGCGGACGGGGACGACCGTGCGGTCGGTGACGTCGGCGTCCTCCGCCTCGACCAGTGCGGCCATCTCGGCGGAGACCACCGAGTTCGGCGGCGGCGCGTCCTCGCCCGACCAGCCCTGTTCCAGGCGCAGGTCCTCGGCGTCCGTGGGGAGCAGGTCGCCGGGGCCCATGTCGCCGGGGCGCAGCCGCTCGCTCCACGGCACCCACTCGGGGGCCAGCAGCGCGTCGTCGCCGGGGAGCAGCACCGTTTCGTCGAGGGTGATGTTCTTGGCCCGGGACGCACGGGTCACCGTCACGGCCCAGCGCCAGCCCCGGTAGCCGGGGTCCTTGCACTCGAAGAAGTGGGTGACGACCCTGTCGCCCTCAGCGACCGCGGATACGTGCTCTCCCACCACACCGGGTGCGGCCGCTTCCTCCGCCGCCGTGCGGGCGAGGTCTACCGCCTCGACGCACAGGCGGTCGGGGGTACGGCTTCGCGTCGTCGCAGCACTCACAGGTCTCGTTCTCTCCTACGCCGTCTCACGAGTGCGCCGTCCGTACTTGTCGTCCACAACGACCCGTCGGCTGTCCCTACGTAGCGCGGGCGGAGCGGACCAGAGGGCCGCGTCGACGTCCGCGCCCGATCGGTTCCAGGGCGCACCTACCTGCGATCCATTCTGCGGGATCGCGAAGAGGCGCGCGGCCAAGAGCAACCGCCGGTGGCGCGCTACGCACGCTACCTCCTCCGGGGCCTTCGGCCCACATGCAAGGTCCGATTCGCGGACAACCCCACTACCGGCCACACCCGCGCGCCGCGCCGGGGCGGGTCACGAGGGGCCGAGTGGGGCACTATGACCACGTGGCACCCGTACGGTCGTCCGATGACGGCTCGGGACCGGCCAGGCGGGCCGGCCGGGCCGTCGGGCGTGCCCTGCACCTGCCCTTCACCGGTACGGCGCGCGGGATCCGGCGGGCCACGCACGCCCACGGGGCGGGTGAATCCGGCCTCGGCAAACTGATCGAACTGCACGCGATCAACGGCGCCGGTGATGTGATGATCACAGTCGCGCTCGCCTCCACCGTCTTCTTTTCCGTCCCCACGGACGAAGCACGCGGCCGAGTGGCCCTGTACCTCGCCATCACCATGGCCCCCTTCACCCTGCTGGCCCCGGTGATCGGCCCGCTGCTGGACCGGCTGCCGCACGGGCGCCGGGCCGCGATGGCCGGCGCGATGCTCACCCGGGCGCTGCTGGCCGTGATGATGTCGGGCGCGGTGGCCACGGGCGGCCTGGAGCTGTACCCGGCCGCGCTGGGCGTGCTCGTCGCCTCCAAGGCCTACGGCGTGGTGCGCAGCGCCGTGGTCCCCAGACTCCTCCCACCGGGGTTCTCGCTCGTCAAGGCCAACTCCCGGGTCACCCTGGCCGGCCTGCTGGCCACCGGCGCGGCCGCGCCGGTGGGCGCCGCCCTGCACACGATCGGGGCGCCGTGGCCGCTGTACGGGGCGTGCGCCATCTTCATCTGGGGCACCTTCGCGGCGTTCACGCTGCCCCACAAGGTCGACGAGGCCAAGGGCGAGCGGCGGGCCCGGCTGTCCACGCACGAGGCGCACTCGAAGCGGCCCGGACTGCGGACGGTCAGCCGGCCGGTGCTGTGCGGGCTGCTGGCGAACGCCTCGATGCGCGGTCTGTCCGGGTTCCTGATCTTCTTCCTGGCGTTCCTGCTGCGCGAGCACCCGCTCGCCGGGCAGAGCGCGGCGGTGTCGCTGGGCATCGTCGGCGTCTCGGCGGGCGTGGGCAACGCGTGCGGGACCGCGGTGGGGGCCTGGCTCCGGGCGCGCGCGCCCGAGGTGATCATCGCTTCCGTCCTGTGCCTGACCCTGGCGGTCGCCGTCCTCGCGGCGGTCTTCTTCAGCGGGGTCTTCATGGCCGTCCTGGGCGCGACGGCCGGCTTCTGCCAGGCCCTGGCGAAGCTCTCGCTGGACGCGATGATCCAGCGCGACGTGCCCGAGGCGGTGCGCACCTCGGCCTTCGCCCGCTCGGAGACCCTGCTCCAGGTGGCGTGGGTGCTCGGCGGCGCGATCGGCATCGCCCTGCCCCTGAACGGCGCCCTGGGCATGGCCGTCGCCGCGACGGTGGTGGCCCTGGGCACGGCGATGGCCCTGCGCGGGGTCCTCACGTCCCCCCGCCACCAGCAGTCCACATCCTCTCGCCCACGGGTGGCGTAGCAACCCGGCCCCGCCGGCGCCGATCCAGCCCCGCCGGCGTTTGAGGCACGGGGTCCGGGGCGGAGCCCCGAAAGCCCGGCGCGGCCGGGGCCGCTCGCGCCACGGCGCCGCACCACACCACCCCGTGCAGCAGCGCAGCGCACCCGCCCGATAGCCTTCGGCTCATGACCGCACCGCTTTTCTCGGGTAGGGGCCGCCGCAGCGTCGCGGCCCTCGGAGCCGTATCCGCCGGCCTCCTCCTCCTCTCCGCCTGTGACAAGCCGACGCCGCTGGCGACCGTGACGGTCGGCACCTCGTCGGTGTCCGCCGAAGCCGCCTGCCGCGACGGCAAGGAGCTCACGGCCGAAAAGGTCCAGGAGTGCTTCACCGACCTGAAGGACGCCAAGACCATCGAGTACGGCCGCGGCGACACCCTGCGCCTGGGTGTCGAGCCCGAGGTCGTCGAGGACGGCAACAAGTGGCAGGCGGTCCTGGACGGACAGCAGATCACCGAGCCCTCCAGCAACACCTACGACAGCTTCCCGGGCGCCGACCTCTTCCTCACCGGCGGCCAGGGCGAGGCCCCCGCCTCGAAGAAGCTCAACATCGTCCAGGTCTCCCCGGACGGCAAGCCCCTCGCCGTCTGGGCCTTCACCGTCAAGCTCAAGTAAGCACGTACCCGAGGTGCGCGCGCTCATCGTGACCGCGGTGGCGGCGGAGGCCGACTCCGTCGTCAGCGGCCTGCCCGGTCCGGTCCCTCATCCGGACCACACCCCCGGCTCCGGGCCGCGCACCCTCCCCGGTGGCTACCTCATCCACCACCGGGGATCCTTCGACGTCCTCGTCGCCGGAGTCGGCCCGGCCGCCGCGGCCGCCGGGACCGCGACCGCCCTGGCGCTCGCGCCCGGCCCCGGCTACGGCCTGGTCGTCTCCGCCGGCATCGGCGGCGGGTTCGCGCCCGCCGCCCCGCTCGGCTCCCTCGTGGTCGCCGACGCCATCGTCGCCGCCGACCTGGGGGCCGAGACCCCGCAGGGCTTCCTGCCCGTCGCGGAGCTCGGCTTCGGCCGCAGCGTGCACCTGCCTCCCGCGGAGCTCGCCGCGCGCGCCGCCGAGGCCACCGGGGCCCTGCTCGCACCGGTCCTGACCGTCTCCACCGTCACCGGCACCGCGGCCCGCGCAGCCGCCCTCGCGGCCCGCCATCCGCTGGCCGGGGCCGAGGCCATGGAGGGGTTCGGGGTCGCGGAGGCCGCCGCCGCGCACGGGCTGCCCGTCCTGGAGGTCCGTGCCGTCTCCAACGCCGTGGGTCCCCGCGACCGCGCCGCCTGGCGGATCGGCGACGCGCTGGCCGCGCTCGCCGGCGCCTTCCGCGCGCTGGGACCCGTACTCGACGCCCGGGAAGGCCCGTCATGAACGCCACGCCCTCCGAGAACACCGGGAACACCGGGACCTCCGAGAACACCGCGGGCCCCGTACGGATCGCGTACTCGCCCTGCCCGAACGACACCTTCGTCTTCGACGCCTGGGCCCACGGCCGGGTCCCCGGCGCGCCCGCCCTCGACGTCACCTTCGCGGACATCGACATCACCAACGGCATGGCCGAGCGCGGTGAGCTGGACGTCCTGAAGGTGTCCTACGCCGTCCTGCCGTGGGTGCTGGAGGAGTACGCGCTGCTGCCCTGCGGCGGGGCCCTGGGGCGCGGCTGCGGGCCGCTGGTCCTGACCCGCGAACCGGGCGACGGCCCCGCGGGCCTGGCCGGCAAGACGGTCGCGGTCCCGAGCGAACGCTCCACCGCCTACCTGCTGTTCCGGCTGTGGGCCGCCGACGTGCTGCCGGCCGAGGGGGTCGGCAAGGTGGTCGTGCTGCCGTTCCACGAGATCATGCCGGCCGTGCGCGACGGCCGGGTGGATGCCGGACTGGTCATCCACGAGGCCCGGTTCACCTATCAGGACTACGGGCTGCACTGCCTGGCCGACATGGGCGAGCACTGGGAGTCCACGACCGGCCTGCCGATCCCGCTCGGCGCGATCATCGCCAAGCGCTCGCTGGGCGAGGACGCGCTGCGCGCGCTCGCCGAGTCCGCCCGCGCGTCGGTCCGGATGGCCTGGGCCGACCCGGAGGCCTCCCGGCCCTACGTACGGGCGCACGCGCAGGAGCTGGACCCGGCCGTCGCCGACCAGCACATCGGGCTGTACGTCAACGAGTTCACGGCCGGCCTGGGCGACGCCGGTTACGCGGCGGTGCGCGGCCTGCTGACGCGGGCGGCGGCGGAGGGTCTTGTTCCGGCCATCGCCCCCGGTGCGCTGGACTTCCCGTAGGACATGAGCGTGCCCCGGCTCCCTCCCGGGAGCCGGGGCACGGCCGTACGCAGAGGTCAGACGTCCATCTGATCGGCCACCGCGCGCAGCATGTCGGCGATCTTCGAGCCGTGCGCCTTGTCGGGGTAGCGGCCCCGCTCCAACTGCTGCGTGACGTTCTCCAACAGGGTCGTGAGGTCCTGCACGATGGAGGCGAGCTCGTCCGGCTTGCGCCGCTGCGCGGCCGCGACCGAGGGTGCCGGATCCAGGACGATCACCGAAAGCGCCTGGTCACCGCGTTGCCCGGCGACGACGCCGAACTCGACGCGCTGGCCCGGCTTGAGGGCGTCCACCCCGGCGGGGAGCACCGAGGAGTGGACGAAGACGTCGCCGCCGTCGTCGCGGGAGAGGAAGCCGAAGCCCTTCTCGCTGTTGAACCACTTGACCTTGCCGGTAGGCACGTCCGTCCTCTGTCCTTGTGCTCGTCGGGTGTGGAGCGGGTCACCGACCCGCACCTCTCAGGCTAATCGTCAGGTTCCGGGGAACAAGACGTTCCCCGGTCCTTCGTGGATGACCGCTCCGGCCAGGGAACTACCCTGGCCGGGTGACTGTTACTCCTCAGCCCGAGCACGCGGACACCGCCCGCGCCACCACCGACACCGCGGGCGACCCCGACGCGGCCCGCCCCGGCGACGGGCTCGTGAAGGCCGGCGGGATCGTCTTCATCGCCGGCGCCGTCGCCACGCTCGCCACGATGGCCCCGCTGCTCCTGGACATCGACCCGTTCCCGTCGTACGCGTGGGCCGTGTGCATGCTCATGGGCGTCGGCTTCGCCATCTCGGCGGCGGGCGTGCTGCGCTCGGCGGCCGCGCAGCGCACGGCCGCCCGCGCGTCACAGGCGCAGGCTCAGACCCAGGCCCAGACCCAGGCCCAGGCCCAGGCCCAGGTGTAGGGCGTACGTCCTCACGCGGTCCGCGTGCGGGCGTACTCCTCCAGCCAGGCCGGCAGCTCCGTGAGGTCCGCGAGGACCACGTCGGCGCCGGCCTCCCGCAGCTCCGGCTCCGGGCAGGGGCCGGTCGGGACCGTCACCGACAGGGCGCCGGCCGCGCGTGCGCCCCGTACGTCGCCGACGTGGTCGCCGACGTAGACCTGGGCGCCGTACTCGCGCAGGGCGCCCGCCTTGGCCTCCGCCCACAGCCAGCCGACGACCGCGTCGGGCTCGATGCCCAGGTGGGCCAGGTGCAGGCGGGCGTTGGGCTCGTGCTTGGCGGTGACGACGATCGCGCGGCCGCCGAGCGCCCGGACCGCCTGGACGGCCTCGCGGGCGCCGGGCATCGCCGGGGTCGGCCCGATGGCGTGGGCGGGGTAGATCTCCCGGTAGCGGTCGGCCATGGCGGGGATCTCCGCCTCGGCGAACCAGTGCGCGAGCTCCTGCTCCAGCGGCGGTCCGAGGCGCGTGACGGCCTCGTCGGCGTCGATGAACGTGCCCGTCTCGGCCGAAAGCGCCTGGTAGGCGGCCTTGATGCCCGGCCGGGAGTCGATGAGGGTCATGTCGAGGTCGAATCCGACGGTCAGCAGCGTCTCGGAGCTCATGCCGCCATTGTGCCGAGCCCTGCGGGGCTGACCCGACCCAGGGCCCCCGGGCTCCGCCCCGGACCCCGTGCGTCGGCCCCGCCGGCGTTCGAGGCGCGGGAGTGCGGGGCGGAGCCCTCCCGACCATGCGCCTGGTCGCCTACCGCCTCCTGGCCGCCTCACCGGCATCGCAACCCCTGGCTATGACGACTTCTTCGGGAGTCGTCTGCCGAGGATTTCGGGAGGCACGTGACTCGGGTTGAGTGATCAACATCGACAAGTTTTGATGTCGAAAGCGTGTGCGGTCGAAGGTCTCGGTCTGCTTCATAATCCAGCTGTGGACATATCCGATGAGGGCCAGCCGCTCGATCCCGTCTGGTTTGAGATCAACAACAACGTGTGTGGCGGCCTGGCAAGGTCCCCGAGTGCCTCGTTGATAGCCGGGAAGTTCATCGGGGCAGGCTGGAGTTCCAGATCGGCTTCGTGGGAGTCGTATGAGGTCGAAACTGGCTGGTGTCGCATCGAGGTCGACTCGACCGAGGGTGACACGCTTCTGAACGGAGTCGTTGATCCTCAGCGGTTCGAGGATCTGGCAGAGCTGCTGACCCAGTTCGGTCTGCCGTTCAGTCTTGAGCTCTATGGCGATGACGGGGAACTGCTGCGGGAAATCGAAGCTGAATCCCTGTCAGCGCCTCAGGACTCAGTTCCTCGGCCGCTCAGCCGGCTGCGCGCTCTGCCTGGGCTTTGGTCGCAGCGAGGCGGTAGGACTCGGTTCCGATCTGGATGATGTTGCCGCCGAGGGTGCTCGCTCCGAGAGCCGCATGGTACCGACCGCCTCGGCCGCAGGTCGTGAGGAACGTCCGGGGCCGGGCGAGCGCGTGGTCTCAAGCGCCGTGGTCGTGGTCGTGCAGGCGCTGGTCGAGGTCGTCGGCCCAGCGGCGGGCCCAGGTGCGGAGCTCGGCGATGTCGTCCTCGGTGAGGCCGTAGGCGGCGAACTCGTAGTCGTCCGCCCGGTCCGCTCCGGTGAGGCGGTCGCGAAGGCCCTGGAGGCGGAACTCGTCGCGGCCGTGCCGCTCGCCGAGGCGCTCGAGGTCGGCCGTGGTGCGGTGGCGGGAGGCTGCGTGGACATCGATGAAGTCGCGGGCCGCCCCACGGTCGGCCAGGGCGCGGACCTTCGTACCGATGACGGAGTCGAGGGTGAGGACGGGCCCGTACGCGCTGAGGGCCGGCGGGTTCCAGAAGTGCTCCTTGAGCACGTCGACCTCGCACTCCTCACCGGTGGCGGGGTCGACCGCCATCAGCCTGGCCGACAAGGGGTCCACGGCGATCACGCGCACCTGCCAGCCGCGCGACGTCAGGCCCTGCTCCAGGCCGGCGGCGATCTCCGCCATCGGGGCGGGGTTCTCGGTGGCGACGTCGAGTTCCTGGCTGAGGTGTTCGACCAGGCCGTGGGCCTGGACGGCGTACCCGCCGGTGATCACGAGGGGGTACGGGGCGCCGATGTCGATCACGGCGGCGAGGAGCCGTCGGTGCAGGTCGCTCAGTTTCACGCGGCGGCGGACCCCGCCGCCGCGCCGAGCTCGGGGAACGCGTCCTCCCAGGCCTCGCGCAGGTGCCCGCTGACCAGGGTGCGCAGGACGGGCCACAGCTCCAGCAGGAGCTCGCGGTCCAGCAGGTTCACGAGGTCCTCGTGCTGCCCCTCGGCCAGGACGGTGCGGTAGAGGCCCATGCGCAGGCGGGGCCGGTCCACGTCGTACGCGCGCAGTCCGGACCAGGCGACGTTCAGCGGCAGCTCGACCACACCGTGCGTGGGACCCGCGAGCTCCTTCAGCGAGGCGGGCAGGCGGCCCGCGTACCGGGCGTGGAGCACCTCGGCCGCCGAGGTGCTCCACGCTGCTGGAGGAGAGCGTGACCATGAACCCGATTATCCCGCGCGTCCCGCGCGTCCCCGGTACCGCAGACGCGCGTACGGCCCCACTGGCCGCACCGGGCATCCTGCGCACGGCCCAGCCGGACTACGACTGCTGCCGACATCCGCGTACGCCTTCTGCCGCTGCTCCCACGCCCTGCGGGGACGAGTCAGGGGGTGGTCAGGGGGGTGGAGATCGGGTCGGCGGTCGTGAGGCGCGGGGGCACTGACACCGCGGGTCCGGCCGGGTGCCGGAGCCGACCTGAGAATGGGCGAGGGATCGGAGCCGGGCAGCAGCCGGAACTGCTACTGCTACTGCTGGTGGTGGTGGGTGCTGTCACCCGGCACACGCCGTCTGCTCCCGCTGATATGTTCGGCAGCCGGATCACGCAACGGGGGTGGCGCGCGATGACGGAATCCGCTGTGGAGGCTCGGGCACGTATGGCGCGGAAGGTGGTCTGGCTCGTCGGCGCCGGCCTCATCCTCCTGATGCTGGGCGGCCTCGTACTGACGAGCAAGCCGTGGAACGCCGGCTGGTGGCCCGGCGTGAGCGAGGCGAGCGCAGTCGCGGGCCCGTGCGTCGTCCTGGCGGAGCCCGCGGAGCGGCTGACGCCTGGCAAGACGCCCGCGAGCTCCCCGTACGACAGGCCGGGCCGGACGGCCTGCACGGCGGGGGAGGTCACCGACGAGGCATCACTCCGGCTCGCGTACGAGAGGGAGGAGTGGTCGTTCATCCGCCACCCCGAGAGCGGTGTGACCGCCGCTCACAACAGGCTCGCGTCCCGCGTCGGCACGGACACAGGTACCTGGAAGCCGGTTTCGGGCCTTGGGGACGAGGCGTACCGGAAGGATTCACGAGGCACGTCGCAGATCCGGGCACGCAAGGGGAACGTCGTGGTCGATGTCTCCTACTCCGACAGCAACGGCAAGGCCGACCTGCCCGTCCAGGCCGAACGCGTGGCCCGCGCCGCGCTGGCGGAGATCGTCTTCTAGACCTCCTGCACCTCGAATCACACGGTCTTCCCCGGCCCGACCCGACCCGTACCGGCACACCCCTACTCCGACACTCCGAGGCCCGATCTCGTGCCCGCACCCCCTGAGAGCCGCCGAATCCGTGGGTTTTGGTGGATGTGCTTCAGAAGGCTGGCTACAGTCCTAAAGTGGCAGGTCAGTAAGCCCGCTCTCTGTACCTGCGGGGATGAACCCGCTCTCAACACGGCGGGCGGAGGCGTCGGTATCTGTTCCCCGCTGCTTCCCGGTTCACCGTCTCTGCGGGGTGAACCAGAACCTCTGGAAGCCACGGCCATGACGCACCAAGCACGTTGCTCCCCGCCTTCAGGGATGAATCCGTGAGTGTCGCGGGTGCTCGGAAGACGACCGATCGCTCCCCGCACCTGCGGGGATGAACCCTGGGTGCTGTACTCCTTGAACGTGTCCAGGAGGCTGCGCCCCGCAACCGCGGGGATGTCTCCGAGACTCACCAGTGGATCTGCGGCAACTTCGGTCGAGCCCTGCCTCTGCGGGGCATGACCCTTCGCAGTTCTGGGTGAAACGGCCCTTCTGCAGTTACTCCCCCGCACGCGCGGGGAACCTCCTGCCCGCAGCAACTGTGGCTGTGCCTCCGGCTGCTCCACGCCGTCCACTGTCCTGCGTAGCCCCTCGTCACGGCCGGCCGGCGCGTACCTGCCCACCGCTGCGACGGCGGTGCGACGGCGGTGCCGCAGGGTTCCGGGCACCCGTGCCGCATCCGCACGCACGGATGAGCAGCCGGGCGGGAAGCTCGCGCCTCGCGCCTACCCTTGCGGAAAGGAACAAGGAACGGGGGAAATGATCATGACGGTGAAAAAGCCGATGCCACCGATGGCGGGGCTGTGGATCTCCGGCGTCGTCGGGGTGGCGTGGTGCGGGGTGCTGGTGTTCTGGCTGTTGATGGTGCCGGAGCCGCTCGAGATGCCGGGCGGGCTGGTGCCGGCGATCATGGTGGCCGGCGCGGTCGCGCAGCTCGGCATGGCGGCCATGTACGCCGTGCGGTTGCGGCGGTTGGCGGGGTCGCGGTGACAGGCCGCGAGCGGGTGCCCGTCGACAACGCCGACCCCCAAACCTGGTACGCCCGGGGCCTGGTGCTCCTCGGCCTGGGCGGGATGCTGCTCCTGGTGGCGTGGCTGAACCGGCCGGCGGAACCGTGGCTGCTCCTGGACCTCATGGACGGTCTCGGGTTCGCGATCCTCGGCTTCGGCGCGCTGTCCTTCGCCGCGGGCGTGGCGCTGCGGCTGGTCCGTCGCCGTCGTCGCCGGCGCCGCTGAACGAAGCCCTCGACCGTGTGCGTACGAAGCCGACAGCGTGAAGGCGCCTCCGATCTGAACGGCAGCCCCTGGGCTGACTCCAACGATGGTGGACGACTCGGCTGACAGCAGTCCTGGACGCGGTCAGCGATCGTCGTCGAGCCAGTCGCCCGGGATCAGGTCACGAACACGGTCGAGGTCTTCCGCCGTCCGGCCACGGGCCAGAATGGCCATGCCGTCGTCGCGCAGGAGGGCATCCTGGCCCAGGAACCAGCGAATCGCGTGGTCTTCCTCGCCGAGGGGATACGGCGGGAACGGCAGCCGGACGCAGGTCTCCTCCAGCAGTTCGACGCTGTCGTCATCGGGCTCAAGGAAGTCGCACGGCTCTCCGTCGGCCTGGACGGACTCCGACAGAACGATCTCGACGAAGCAGAGGGAGAGACGCTCCAGCCAGCTTTCCCACCGCTCGGCGGTCTTGTCGGCCAGGTCCGACCGGATGAACACCGCAGGGTCGTCGTCCTGGAGGGTGTGGAGGAGGATGCCCCAGGAGGCGGCTCCCTGATTCTCGTGCCGGAAGACCAGGGCCTCCTTGGCATCGTCCACGTACAGCTCCGCCGGGCCGAGCAGCACATCGTGATTGCCGGTCAGGTCCCGGCGGCGCCCGAACAGCAGGTACGCCTCGCGCAACGCCGCCGGCAGCCGAACACCCAGCCTCTCCTCGGCCGCGGCCAGATCGGCCTCCGACCACCCGTCGCCGCTCTCCAGGGCGCCGGCCCAATGGGCAGCGAACCCCTGGATGAAGTCCCATGCACCACTGCGTCCTTCGACGCCGCCGGCGAGAGCCGCAGCGAGATCGAACTCTTGTTTCATGCTGAGACAATATCCGTGCCGCTCGTCAGCCCTCCCTCCCCCATGCCCTGACATGCGGACCCTGGTGTTCTCGGAACTCGGCAACACCCGACCGGGAGCGCGGCCGATCTCCTTCCGGCCCCTGGAAGCCGCCGAATCTGCGGGTTCCGGTGAAAGTGCCTCAGAAGGCTCTCCACAACCCTAAAGTGGCAGGTCAGCACGCCTGCTCCCTGCACCTGCGGGAATAGCCCTCCCGAGAATTTCGTGTGCGAGGTCGCCGGCGACTGCTTCCCGCGCCTGCGGGGCAGGTACTGACGCTGGGGCTTCTGCTCGCCCTGCCCGTCGAGTTCGCCGCCCGCGCCGCCTTCCGGCGCCGGGTACGACGGTACGAGGAGGAAGCCGGGCGCCTGCGTACGGAGGCGGAGCGGCTCCGCGACCGGCAGCGGAGCCTGGAAGGGGAGCTGCGGCGGCGGAAGGAGCTACTGCGGCTCGCGCGGATCCGGGAGGCGGAAGCCCAGCGCTTGCTGCGCCAGCAGGAGCGTGCGGCCCGCCGGAAGGCGTGGGAGGCCGGGCTCGAAGGCAGCAGCAGTGCCCGGAAGGCAGAGTTCGGCCCCGACGCCCGGGCTATAGACGGGGCTTCGGCGGCCGGGTTCGCGGAGATGGTGCGGCGGCTGCTGGAGCGGGACGGCCTGCAGGCCGAGGTCGTCGGCGGCCGCGGCGACCAAGCGGTGGACGTGCTCGCGGTCGACGCCGCCAACCGCACTCTCGCGGTGCCGTGCAAGCACACGGCCCGAGGCCGCAGGGTCGGCGACGAGGTCCTGTACCGGATCAACGGGACGGCCGGGCCCGTGTACGGGGCCGCGCAGTCAATGGTCGTGACGAACGGGTCCTTCACCCTCCTCGCGTGGGCGCAGGACGCCGACCACGTCTGCCAGGTCGTCGCGCTCACACCGCCGTACCTGAGCACGGACGGCTACCGCGCTGGGCGTACAACCCACCCAGGCCCCGCCTCCCACCCTGGAAGCGCCGCGTACGGGCGGAGGGGGCCCGAGCAAAGCGCAACAGGCATTCCAAAAAGGGGCCTGGCGGCCCTCACACACTGGGTGGAGCGGGAGGGCGCAGACCGAGCAGTGCCCAGCTCGGCCGGCCGTGGTGACCCGCGAGGAGTGCGGTACACGTCGGTACACGGTTCCGCCCGTGGGAACCGGCCTGTTGCGCCTCCTGGTTTCAACTGTCGGACGCCACCTTGCCGCACTCGGCCCGTATGCGACCCTGGAAGGGCCAACCGGGCCTGTTCGACCCCGCGCGGCCCGGCCGACCAGGGATACCGCTATGTCCCAGCGCGCGTTCCTCGACTCCCATGCCGTGTCGGCGGTGCTCACCAGCGCCGCCCTCGCCCTCCTGCTGACGACGCCCGGCGCGCCCGCGGCAGCGACCGGGTCGGCCGCAGCGGCGGGCCCGCAGTCAGCCGTGCTGTCGATTCCGGCCATCGGCGTGTCCGAGCTTCCCGTCGTCCCGTACCGCGGGAGCCCCGACGACTCGCCGGGCACTCGAATCCAGGACCGGGGCGTGGCCGCCAGTCCGCATGGTCCCGCCGGTGGCGTCGGCCCCGGCGAGGTGGGCAACTACATCGTCACCGGACACCGCATCGTGGCGGGCGGGCCACTGCGGGCGCTGCCGTCACTGCCAACGGGCGCGTCCGTCGTCGTGACCTCCGGCGGTGTGACCTACACGTACACGATCACCACTACCCGGACGACCTCTTTCCGCTCCCAGTCCGCCATGGCCGCGCAGCGCGCCGCTGTCCCCGGCTTCCCCGGCGCCGCCCCTACCCGCGCGATGATCACGGTGACCACCTGTCTCACGCCCGAGGACGATGCGGCAGGCAATCACTGGCGGGACGCGCAGAACAACCCCGAGCACCGCATCGACAAGATCGGCGTCCTCACAGCAACCACGTCCTGACCGTCACCACGCCCTGCCCCGTCCACGCCGCGCCTCGTCCTGTCCCGTCCCGTCCCGTCCCGTCCCCGGGAGGGCGAAGGTCACAGGTCCGGCCCTTATGAACCTCTTGCTCCGTATGTCACTCTGGCGGGCAAACCGGCTCGCGCCCCCTGCCCCGACGACCCCGCCGACCAGTACGGAAACGCCCATGCCCCTGCATTTCCCGTCCCGAGCCGCATCCGCCGTGGCGGCTGGCGCCATGGTCGTCCTGTTGGCGGCTTGCAGCACCACTCAGGCTGCCGCCGGCGCGGCGGCTCCCGCACCGCCGAAGATGGCAGCGGCACCCGCTTCGGCCCCGGCCGCCTCCGCCGCGCGGCCGTCCGAGCCACCGGTTACCTCCGTGCAGACCGAGGCCTCCGTCCTGTCCATACCCTCGGTGGGCATAACCGGGCTGCGCGTGATTCCCTACGAGGGCACCACCGACGATGCGCCCGGCACCCGTATTCAGGACAAGGGTGTGGCGGCCAGCCCATACGGGAAGCGTGGCGGAGTCGCGCCCGGCCAGGCGGGCAATTTCCTGGTCACCGCGCACCGCCTGTCGGCGGGCGGCCCGCTGCGTGACCTGCCCGCCGTGGCGAAGGGCGACTCGGTGCTCGTGACCGTGGGCGATGTGGTGTACACGTACGAGATCATCGCGAGCCGCAAGACGTCCTTCCGGTCAGAACGCTCGCTGAGCGAGCAGCGCGCCGCGGTCCCCGGAAAGCCGGGTGCGGCCCCGACCCAGGCCATGATCACGATCTCGACCTGCGCCACCCCGGAAGACCATGCCGAAGGCAACTTCTGGAGCGATGCCCAGGGCAATCCCGAGCACCGAATCGACAAGATAGGCGTTCTCCGCGAGACGACCGCAGCGCCGCCTGCCGGATAGTGCCGCCCAGCCCTCGCAGGGGCGCGGGCGGGCCCCTGCGCGTGCCCGGGAGGCGTTTTCACCGGCCGCGCGACCATGCCGTACGCCGTCGGGAACTGCGCGGCCGGCGCCCGGGCAGCAGCCTCCTGGGACAAGCTGAGGCCCAGGCCTACACCCGCTGCAGGATCAACGCCTACCTGGGCCAGATCAGCACCACAACCGGCAGCGGTCACCTCCAGCGTCTGCAGGCAGATGTCTCCATCGCGCAGCAACGTGTCCAAGGACGGGAAGAGCAGCTCGACAGCGAGGCCATCGACGACAAGCTCACCCACAGCCTCCGCTACGTCAGCGGCAAGATGACCAGCCACGCCCGGTTCCTCAGACTCGAGCACGGCGACGGACTGGTCCGCCTGAACCCGAAGAAGCTCACCGTCGTCACCGACACCCCTGACGGCATCACCGAACTGCTCCGCATCGGCAGCGGCAGCGGCAAGACCCATGTCTGCTACCACCTGGCCGCCCATCTCGCCGTGCACCAGTACTTCACCGCGAACAGCCGGCCCGTGCCCCGCCTCCTCATGCTCGACCGGCCGACCCAGCCCTACGGCCCCTCCGACACGGCCAAAGCACGAGGACGACGGGAAGACCTCGCCCTCGTCGAAGACCGTGCGACAGTCACCGGCCTCTTCAAGCTCATGCAACAGGTCGCCACCGAGCCGGCTCCCGGCTTCCAGATCATCGTCAGCGACCACGCCGACCTGCCCCACCGCTGGTACCAGGACTCCATCCGCTACGACTGGCGCGGCGGCGAGAAACTCATCCCCACCACCTGGCTCGACATCAACCCCACCCCGTAACCACCACATACCGAAGGCAGGTGACCCAGTCCCACCGGGGCAACGGGCAAAGACCCACACGGCGCGAGTGGAGCCCTCTGGCCCGATGGCATTGGAGGTTGGCTCCCTCCACGAGAACAGCGCACCAACCCACCAAGACTCACTGTCTCTCAAACCAATGTCCCGAACTCGAGATCGCATCGGACGGGAGTGCGCGCGGTGTGAGCCCTCAAGTCGGCATCAGGCCGCTCTGGTACGAGATCGCCACCGCTTGGGCCCGGTCGCGGGCGTCGAGCTTGGCCAGGATCCGCTTCACGTGGGTCTTGACGGTGGATTCTGCGAGGGAAAGCAGCTCCGCGATTTCCGTGTTGGACAGGCCGTGGGCGACCTGCCGCAGCACTTCGCGTTCGCGGGCGGTGAGTCGCTCCAGGCGGGCGTCGGCCGGCGCCCGCAGGCTCCCTGAGCGCGTGGGTGCGGGCTGGGCCGCAAGCCGGGTCAGGATGTCGCGGGTGACGGCCGGATCCAGCACGGCCTGACCGGCCGCGACGGTCCGTACGGCGTCGATGAGGCGTTCGGGGGACGCGCGTTTGAGGAGGAAACCGCTCGCGCCGGCCCGGATCGCGCTCCATACGTATTCATCGTGGTGGAACGTCGTCAGGACCAGCACCCGGGTCGGCAGACCGGCGGCCACGATCCGCCGGGTCGCCTCGACCCCGTCGATGCCGGGCATCCGTACGTCCATCAGGATGACGTCGGGGACGAGTTCGTGGCACAGGCGGACGGCCTGGATGCCGTCCGCTGCCCGCCCGGCCACCTCCAGGCCGTCCTCGGTCCCGAGGATCAGTTCGAGGCCGGCCTGGAGCAGGGCGTCGTCGTCGGCCACCACGATCTTGATCCGGTGCTCGTCGTTGGCCGCTCCGTCGGCGTGCCGGGTCATCGAACCGGAAGCGAGACGTGCAGGCGGAACCCGCCCTGCTCGCCCTGCCCGTGTTCGAGCCTGCCGCCCAGGATCGACACGCGTTCGGCGATGCCGAGCAGTCCTCGTCCGGGCTCGTAGCCGTTGCCTGCGCCCTGGCCGTCGTCGCTGACCTCGATGTCGAGGCGGTCCCCCACCCGGCGGACGGTCACGTCGGCGGATCCGGCGCGGGCGTGTTTGACCGTGTTGGTGAGCGCCTCCTGCACGATCCGGTACGCCGACATGTCGATGCTGCTGGGGAGTTCGTCCCGGCCGGGATCCACGTGTGCCGCCACGCTGATCCCGGCCTGCGCCATCCGATCCGTGAGACGGCTCAGGTCGTCGAGCTTCGGCTGGGATCCGGCCGGCGCGGTGCGGCGCAACAGGCCCAGGACCCGGTCGAGTTCCTCCAGTGCCTCGCGGCCGGAGTCTTCCAGTTGCCCGAGCACCTCGCGGGCGCGCTCCGGGTCGCGGTTGAGCAGTCGCCGGGTGGCGCCGGCCTGAATGAGCATCACATTGACGGTGTGGCCGACGAGGTCGTGCAGCTCACGCGCCATCCGGGCACGCTCCCCCGCGATCACCTCCTCGCGAAGCCGGAGTTGGGTCGCGTCGCGTTCCTCCAGGCGCCGCGCGGCGCCGAAGCCGATGGCCCAGACGAGGAGCCACAGGAAGAGCACTCCGGCCGGCACCACGGACCAGAAGTCGCGGTCCTGCTGTCCGGTGAAGTAGGCGATCATGCCGAGGAACGCGGCGAACGGACCGGTCCAGGCCCGGGTGCGGCTCGCGTGCAGGCCGAGGGAGTACAGGCCGATCAGGTTCGCGTACGGGGAGAGCGGGTTCTCCCGACCCCACAGCGCTTCGACGGACAGGGCCGCGGTACCCACCAGGTACGAGGCCAGCGGCGCGGTCCTGCGGCAGGCCAGCGGTCCGGCGACCGCCGCGGCAAACATGACGGCGCGCGTCGTGGGCGTGTCCGCCCCTTCGGTCGGCCCCAATTGTTCGACGAGCATGACGGCGAAAAAGGCCGCGGCGAGTACGACGTCCGCGGCGACGGGGCGGGCGATCAGCGGCCGGCCCGTCGGCATCCGCCACGCACTGGGGGGCCACCACGTGATCAGGTGCTTCGCGGGTCGGCGCATCTCTGCCAGGTCCTTCCAGCCGAGGGGGGCGGACTCCGCAAGCCGGCTGTCCCCCTTTGCCCTGTTGCCCGCACGTTAGCCGGGGACCGCGGGGTGCGCATCGTCCCCATGGGGTACGCGGCCCCCGGACAGCCACCCCTCCCGGGGTCCGCCGGATGCCCCTGGTAGGGGACGCGGCCGAGGCAGCTCGCTTCCTAGCGTGGCGAGCACGAACCGCACCCGCTCCTGGAGGACTCGTGAACCGCTCACCGGCAGTGTCACAATGGCATCGCCCCCTCATGCTGAACTCCGCGCTGATGTGTGCCATTTCGGTGTTCTGCGCCGTCGCCGCGCTGCTCGACGACCGTCAACTCCTGGGTGCATCCCTCTGGTTCAAACCGATGAAGTTCGGCGTGGCCTTCGGCATATACGGAGTCACGCTCGCCTGGCTCCTGAGCAGGCTCAACAAGGGGAGGCGGCTGGGCTGGTGGACCGGCAGCGTCATCGCGGTGGCCGGGGTGATCGACGTCTGCGCCGTCGTCTACGCCGCCGCCCACGGCACCTTCAGCCACTTCAACGAGAACACCGACGCCGTCGCCCGGAATGTCGCCGCAGCCTTCTCGATCGGCGTCATGCCGCTCCTCGTGGCCACCCTGGTCATCGCGACGCTGGTGCTGTTCCAGTCCGGCACCGACCGGGCACTCACCGTCGCCCTGGGCGCGGGGCTCACGCTCGCCGCCGCCGGCATGGCCGTGGCGGGCTGGCTCAGTACCCTTTCCATTGAGCCCCGTACGGTCCCGGACGCGGCCGGGAACCCGGTCGTGCTGAGCGGCGCTCACGGGATCGGCGATCCCGACGGGCGGGGGATGCCGCTCACCGGCTGGAGCCTGACCGGCGGAGACCTCCGCGTACCCCACCTCGTCAGCATGCACGCCATCCACGTCCTACTGCTGCTCATCGCCGTGATGCACCTGTACGGGACCCTCTTCCGCCGGCGGCTCGACGACGGGGTCCGGACCCTGCTCGTCGGTGCGTTCGCGTGCTGGTACACGGGGTTGTTCGCCGTACTCACCTGGCAGGCACGACGCGGCCAGTCCGTGGCGCACCCGGACCGGCAGACGCTGATCGCCCTCGGCACGGTGACGCTACTGACCCTCGCCGTGACCGCCCTCACCGCGCGGCGTTCGCGGCATGCCTGATCCGCCGGTCGGCGGGCGCCTAGTGCTGTGACCGGAAAGGTTCACCGGGTCTGATGCTGTGCTGGCAGGATCGCTCCGTGGATCTTTCTGAGGGGCTGGCTGAGTGGACGGATTGGGACGGTGCCGCCTTCGTGGTGGGCCGCTCGCCCCCGGCCCCGCCCCCGGGCACCTGACACCTGACACCTGACCGGCACGGTGAACGGCATGGTGACCGGCATGGTGACCGGCTCCATACGCACGGTCCCGAGTATGGAGCGCGACACCGTGGGCGCCGCCCCGGGCCCTGCCTACGCTTCCAGCCATGACGAGCGAACTTGCTTCTTCCCCGCCGCTGCCGCTGCGCGGGCGCGTCGCCCTGGTGACGGGCGGTGGCAGCGGCATCGGCCGGGCGTGCTCCGTGGCCCTGGCCGAGGCCGGGGCCACCGTGCACGTGGTCGACATCGACGCGGCGGCGGCCAAGGCGGTCGCCGGCCTCGTCGGCGGCCACGCGCACGTCGCCGACCTGGCCGATCCCGCCGCCATCGGGGAGCTGCCCGAAGCCGTCGACATCCTGGTCAACAGCGCCGGACTCCAGCACGTCGCCCCGATCACGCGGTTCCCGCCCGAGCGCTTCGCCCTGATCCAGCAGGTGATGGTCACCGCGCCCTTCCTGCTGCTGCGCCGCGTGCTGCCGCACATGTACGCCGCCGGCTGGGGCCGGGTGGTCAACATCTCCAGCGTCCACGGGCTGCGCGCCAGTGCGTACAAATCGGCCTACGTCGCGGCCAAGCACGGCCTGGAGGGGCTGAGCAAGGTCGCGGCGATCGAGGGTGCCCCGTACGGCGTGACCAGCAACTGCATCAATCCGGGCTACGTGCGCACCCCGCTGGTCGAGGGGCAGATCCAGGACCAGGCCGCCGCGCACGGGATCGCCGCGGACGACGTCCTGTCCGAGGTGCTGCTGACCCGGTCGCCGATCAAGCGGCTCATCGAGCCCGAGGAGGTCGCCGCGGCCGCCGTCTGGCTGTGCGGACCGCACACCGGCTACGTCACGGGCTCCTCCCTCCCCCTGGACGGCGGCTGGGGCGCCAACTGACCCCGTCCGGGTGACAGCCGTGCGCCGCGCCGCGGGCACGGGGGCGGGGTCCCGTACGGTCCCGCACGTGACCGATGCGACCAACGCGAACAACCCGACCGGGCCCACCGACCCGGACAACCTGAACATCAGCACCGGACCCGGCGCGCTACGGGTCCTCGTCCTCTCCGGGTCCTCCCGCGAGGGTTCGGTGAACACCCGGCTCGCCGCCCTCGTCGCCGGGCAGGTCGAGCGCTCGGGCGCCGTCGTGGACCTCGCCCGGATCGGGGACTTCACGATGCCCACGTACGACGGCGACACGGAGGCGGCCGAGGGCCCGCCCGCCGGGGCGGCGGCCCTGCGCGAACGGCTGCTGGCGGCCCAGGCCCTCGTCATCGCCTCGCCCGAGTACAACGCCTCGGTGCCCGGCGTGGTGAAGAACGCCGTCGACTGGGTCTCCCGGTTCCGGCCGCAGCCCTTCAAGGACAAGCAGACGCTGCTGGTGTCCGCCTCGCCGTCGATGGTCGGCGGGAACCGCGGCCTCTGGGCGCTGCGCGTGCCGCTGGAACACCTCGGGGCCCGGGTCTACCCGGACATGTTCAGCCTCGCCATGGCGCACTCCGCCTTCGGCGCCGACGGCGAGCTGACCGAGGCGGGCCTGCGCGAGCGGCTGGCCGACACGATCGACTCCTTCCTCGCCCTGGCCGAGGCCGACACCCGCTACCTGTGCCTCCAGCGGCGCTGGTACGAGTTCCTCGGCGACGAGAGCAGCGCCCCGGTCACGCAGCGTGCCGAGGGCTGAACGCCTGCTCAGGGGGTGCTCGCAGGGTCAGTGCGACCGCGGGTTAGCATATGAGCGCCGCCTAGCTCGAAAGACGAATCTGTGACTGTCAATGACGACTCGTTCACCAATTGGAAGAACCGCGAGAAGATCGCGGAGTCGATGATCCCGATCATCGGGAAGCTGCACAGGGAGCGGGACGTCACGATCCTGCTCCACAGCCGCTCCTTGGTGAACAAGTCCGTGGTCAGCATTCTCAAGACCCACCGCTTCGCCCGCCAGATCGCCGGTGAGGAGCTCTCGGTCACCGAGACGCTGCCGTTCCTGCAGGCACTCACCACGCTCGACCTCGGTCCCTCGCAGATCGACCTCGGCATGCTCGCCGCGACGTACGCCGCCGACGACCGCGGCCTGTCGGTGGAGGAGTTCACCGCCGGTGCCGTCTCCGGGGCCACCGGTGCCAACAAGATCGAGCGCGGCGAGGGCCGCGACGTCGTCCTCTACGGCTTCGGCCGCATCGGCCGGCTCGTCGCCCGCCTGCTGATCGAGAAGACCGGTTCCGGCAACGGCCTGCGCCTGCGTGCCATCGTCGTCCGCGGGGGCGGCGAGGCCGACCTCGTCAAGCGCGCCTCGCTGCTGCGCCGCGACTCGATCCACGGCCAGTTCCAGGGCACGATCACCGTGGACGAGGCGAAGAGCACGATCATCGCCAACGGCAACGAGATCAAGGTGATCTACGCCAACGACCCGTCCGAGGTCGACTACACGGCGTACGGCATCAAGAACGCCATCCTGATCGACAACACCGGCAAGTGGCGCGACCGCGAGGGGCTGTCCAAGCACCTGCGCCCCGGTGTCGACAAGGTCGTCCTGACGGCTCCCGGCAAGGGTGACGTCCCGAACATCGTGCACGGTGTCAACCACGACACGATCAAGCCGGACGAGCAGATCCTGTCCTGCGCGTCCTGCACCACCAACGCGATCGTCCCGCCGCTGAAGGCGATGGCGGACGAGTACGGCGTTCTGCGCGGCCACGTGGAGACCGTCCACTCGTTCACCAACGACCAGAACCTGCTGGACAACTACCACAGCGCCGACCGGCGCGGCCGCTCCGCGCCGCTCAACATGGTCATGACCGAGACCGGTGCCGCCTCCGCCGTCGCCAAGGCGCTGCCGGACCTCAAGGCGCCGATCAGCGGCAGCTCCATCCGCGTCCCGGTGCCGGACGTCTCGATCGCGATCCTCAGCCTGCGCCTGGGTCGCGAGACCACCCGCGAGGAAGTCCTGGACTACCTCCGCGACGTGTCGCTGACCTCGCCGCTCAAGCGGCAGATCGACTTCACCACGGCGCCCGACGCGGTCTCCAGCGACTTCATCGGCTCGCGCCACGCCTCCATCGTCGACGCCGGCGCGACCAAGGTCGACGGGGACAACGCGATCCTCTACCTCTGGTACGACAACGAGTTCGGCTACTCCTGCCAGGTCGTCCGGGTCGTCCAGTACGTCTCCGGCGTCGAGTACCCGACCTACCCGGCCCCGGCGGTCTGATCCCGCCAGGACCCGCACGGACCATGCCCCCCGAGTGACCCCCGCGGTCACCCGGGGGGCATTCGTCCGCCCGGCCCGGCACCCCGGGCCCGGCAAGATCCGAAAGGGACGTCAGCCGGGCCGTGCGGGTGCTGGACGCGGTCCGCGCGGCGACCGCCGGGCTCCCGCGGCCCCGCGTGGTGGCCGTCGAGTGGCTGGATCCGCTCTGGCCCGCCGGGCACTGGCTGCCCGAGCAGATCACGGCCGCCGGCGGCGAGCCGCTCATCGCCTCGCCCGGCGAGCACACCCGCCCGATGGACTGGGAGACCGTCCGGGCCGCGCGCCAGAACGTACTGCTCCTGCTGCCGTGCGGATTCGCCCCGGAGCGCACGCTCACCGAACTCGGGCTGCTCACCGCCCTGCCCGGCTGGGACGAGCTGCCCGCGGTGCGGGCCGGCCGGGTGTGGGTGCTGGACGGGCCCGCCCACTTCAACCGGCCCGGCCCCCGGGTCGTACGGGGAACGGAGGTACTGGCGCACGTCCTGCACGGAGTCCGCTCCGGGGCCCCGGTCTCCGCCTCGGAGGCTTCGCGCTGCCCCGGACCTGAGGCCCGGGCGACAACACGCCCGGGGTCCGCCCGGGTTGGCGCCCGGGGCCTGACGGCGCCTCGGCTCCGGGGAGCGGCCGGGTCCGGTCCGATGTCCGTCAGGGCCCGGCGAGGGCCGCGGCGAGCTGGGTGCGCGAGCGGACGCCGAGCTTGCGGTAGACGCGGCTGAGCATGCCCTCCACGGTCTTGACCGAGATGAACATGTGCTGGGCGGCCTGCTGGTTGGTGGCCCCCTGGCAGATGAGGTCGGCGAGGCGCGACTCGGACTCGGTCAGCCCGCCCGCGCCCGGGGCCGGGCCCGCGGCCGACGCCGGGCCGCCCGCCCGGTCGAGGAGCTCCCGGGTGAGCTCCTGCCAGGGGCGGGCGCCGGTGTCGTCGAAGACGGCCCGGGCCGCTTCCCAGGCCGCGCGGGCGGCCGCCTGCCGGCGGCGGGCCCGTTCGACGCGGCCCAGGGCGAGCAGCGTACGGGCCTGTTCGAGCGGCAGGCCCAGGTGCCCGAAGGCGGCCGCGGCCCGGTGGAGTACGCCGCTCGCCTCCTCCCCGGCGCCGGTACGAGCCAGCAGGACGCCGTGCGCGCGGTCCAGCGCCGACCGGGGTCCCGAATCGGCAGCGTCCGGGCTCGCGACGGGCCGCGCGCGGTCGAGGAGCTCCCGGGCCAGGTCGAGCCGGCCCGCGCAGGTGAAGGCCTCCACCGCGTCCGGCTGCCAGCGGAACATGCCGGGGTCGGCCGACGGGACGTGGCGCTCCGCCTCGGCCACGGCCGTGAGCGAGGCCACGGCGTCGGCGACGTCCCCGGTGTGGAGCTGGACCGCGCCCATGACCCACAGGTTCCGCGAGACGTACAGGCCGTCGCCCTCCTCCTGCGAGGCGCGGGCACCACAGGAGGCGGTGCGCAGGGCGGCCGCGAACGATCCGGCGGCGCTCTGCGTCAGCGCGGCGGTGTACCAGGCGGGCCCCATGGACAGGCCCGCCGTGGTCGACAGCCGTACCGCCTGGTCGGCCCAGGCGAGCGCGGGCGCGCAGGCGCCGAGGCGGGTGTCCACCTCGGCGAGGCTGCGCCAGATGTCGACCAGGTCTTCGGCGTCGCCCGCGTGTTCGGCGAGGGCGAGGAGTTCCACGAGCCGTTCGCGCGCCTCCGTCAGGCGGTCGTCGAAGACGGCGTGGCGGGCGGCGAGGTACTGGGCGCTGTTGCGGATGCCGGAGTGCTGGGCCGGGATCCCGAGGGCGAGGGCCCGGGCGAGGGTGCGCGGTGCGTCGGCGGCGCCGAGTACGCGTTCCATGCGGGTCCGCATGGTCAACGCGGCGGCCTGCAAGGGCCGGTGGCCGTCGGCGGCGGCGAGTTCGGCGGCCCGGGTGGCCGCGCGCAGAGCCCGGTCGGGGGCGGCGTGGGCGATGTTGGCGGCGATGGCGGCGCGCAGTTCCACGGCGGCGAGGAGGCCGGGGTGGCCCGTCGCCAGTTCCCTGCACCGGGCCAGCAGCGGTTCCAGGTCGGCGAGGGCCTGGCCGTGGGCGTCGACGAGCGCGAGCAGCGCGGTGACCTGGTCGGCGGGTTCGGCCCGGCCGGCGGTCAGGGCGTCGGCCGCCTGCCGGGCGATGTCGACGGAACCGGCGCAGGCCGCCTCCTGGGCCGCGTACGAGAGTCTGCGCACGCGCAGGCCGGACCGGTCCAGCGGGGTGATCTCGGCGGCGAGGTGGAACAGCTCGGCGGCCAGGGCCCGTTCGCCCGCGGCGCGGGCGGTGGCCGCGGCGGCCTCGGTGTCCTCGGCCAGGCCCTGGTCGGGCAGGTTCGCCGCCAGGGCCCGGTGGCGGACCTCGTGGACCGGGTCGCCCACGGCCCGGGCGAGGGTGAGGTGGGCCGCCGCGCGCCGGGGCCGGCCCTCCGAGCGGGCCGCGGCGCGGGCCAGGGCCGCGGCCGTGAAGCGGACGGCGCCGGCGGGGTCCACGCGCAGCACCCCGGCCGCCTGCGCCTGGGCCAGGTGCTCCTCGGCGTCGGAGCGGCCCGCCCTCAGCAGGAGGGGCAGCGAGGGGCGGCTGGTCAGGGCGGCCAGCATCAGGGTGTGCCGGGCGGGTTCGGGGAGCGCGGCCCGCAGCCAGGCCCCGGCCGCGTCGAGCGTCTGCTCGGACAGGGCGGGCCGGTGCCGCTCCGGGGCGGGCAGCCGGGCGAGTTCCGTACAGGACACGGCGGTGAGCAGGCGGTGGCCGCCGCAGTGGCTCTGCAGGGGGCCCGCCCAGCGGGTGGGCAGACCGTGCGCGCCGAGCAGGGCGGCCGTCTCCTCGGCGTCGAGCGGGTCCACGTCGACCTGGGCGGGGTGCCCGCCGAGCAGGCGGGCCGCGGCCTGCGCCCGCCCCTGGACGCGTTCGGTGACGATCGCGGTGAGTCCGGGGGCCGCCAGGGTGCGCAGGGCGTAGCCGAGGACGTCGGCGCTGGCCGGATCGAGCCACTGGGCCCCGTCCACGGCCAGGATCCACCGGCCCGAGGAGAGCAGGGCGGTCACCGCGAGCCGGGCGGGCAACTGCTCGGAGGCGGCGAGCGGTTCGCCGGAGCCGCGGTGCAGCAGCCGGTCGACCACCTGGCCCTGACCGCGCGACAGCGAGCCGAAGTCGGCCGGGCCGCAGTGGGACAGCATTTGGGCGAGCGCGCCGAAGACGTGTTCCCGGTCGCCTTCGACCGTGGTGACGCGCAGCGCCGTCCGCCCGGCCCCGGCGGACGGGGTCCGCAGGACGTCCTCGAGGACGGTGGTCTTGCCCGCGCCCCAGGGGCCGGCGAGCGCGACCCGCCCTTCGCGGTCGAGCGCTTCCACGGCGCGGGCGGTCGCCGCCGCGGCCGCGCGCGGACCCCCGGTGACCGGCGGGGTGGTGTCGAACTCCGTGTCTGGCCTCACGAAGGGGCACCGTAGGCGGCCGCGGAGCGGGAGACAACGGCCGGGGCGGCCGGTCCGCGGGATCAAGGGTTTCCCCTGATGCCAAGGGGTGCCGGTCCCGGCGATGGTGGTGCGACGGCGGGCCGTCCGCGCTCCGGGTGCGGGGTGGCAGACCCGGCGCACCGCGGTCCTCCACGGGAGGAGCGGGGGCCGCGGCCCGGACGGCCCGCCGTGCTCCGTGCCGGGCCTTCCCCGGCCGGCGCGACCGGGGAAGGCCCGGGCGAGCCCGGGGCGGGCCCGGCAAGAGACCGGAGCGCGCCCGGCAAGAGACCGGGGCAGGCCCGGCAAGAGACCGGGGCTGCAAGGGATTCCTCCGATGCTCCCGACACCGGCCCGGGACCACTCTGTTGGCCACCCCGGAGCGCACATCCGCGGCTCCCCCGAATGCGGGCTCCGAGGGGACGAGAAGAGTCCCGTGCTCCCCCACGGGACGTGCATCCCTACCGGCCTACGCCTCCGGTATGCCCCCCATGAAGGGATTTCCGTGCGAAATCTGTCAAACAGGCCTCTGTGGCGCTCCGTTGCGGCCGCCTCGGTCACGGCCGTCGTGGCGCTCGGCGCCCTGGGCTCCCTGCCCGCGCACGCCACGCAGGCCGAGCGGCCCGGGCCTTCCGTGTCCCCGGAAATCCTCCGGGCCATGCAGCGCGATCTCCACCTCTCCGCCGACCAGGTGCGCGACCGCGTCGCCGACGAGGCTGCCGCCGGCCGGGCGGCCACCCTCATCCGGGGCCGGGTCGGTGACCGTGTGGCGGGCATGTGGTTCGACGCCTCCACGGGGCGGCTGAACGCTTCCGTCTCCAACGCCGCGGACGCGGCGCTGGTCCGGGACGCGGGCGCCGTCGCCCGGCAGGCCCGGTACGGCTCGGCCGAACTGGGCGGCGCGGCCCGGACGGTGACGCGCGAGATCGGCTCCGGCGTGGCCGGGGTGGTCTCGTGGGGTCCCGACACCCGCAACAACCGCATCGACATCACCGTGAACCGGGCGGCTAGCGACGCGTCCACCGATGCCTTCACGGCCCGCATCGCCGCCCTGGGCGACATCGTCCACGTGAGCGAGACCGCCCAGAGCCCGGTCCAGCAGGCCGACGCCGTTGGCGGCGAGAAGTGGGTGCCGGGCACCGAGAGCCCGTGTTCCATCGGCTTCCCGGCCACCCGCACCGCCGGAGGGGCCAAGACCTTCCTGACCGCCGGGCACTGCACCAACGACGTCAACCAGCCCGCGTACGGCAAGGACGGGACCCGCGTGGGCACGTCCAACAAGGACGGCAAGAGCAGCGTCAACGCCCAGGAGGGCGACATGGGCGTCGTCGACGTGGACCAGGCGGGCTGGAACCTCGCCCCCACGGTCGCGGGCGACGGGTCGCATGCGGCCATCACGGTCACCGGTTCGGCCGAGGCCGTCGTCGGCACCGCGATATGCCGCTCCGGGCAGACCACCGGCATGCGCTGCGGCGAGGTCACGAAGGTCAACCAGAGCGTGGACTACGGCAACGTGGTCATCGACGGCCTCTCGTACTCCAACGCCTGCTCGGCGGGCGGCGACTCGGGCGGCTCCTACGTGACCGCGACCGGCGGGAAGGCCGTCGGCCTCCACTCCGGCGGCGGCAGCGCCACCTGCACCTCGGGCAGCGGTGAGAAGTTCACCATCTTCCAGCCCGTGATCGAGGCCCTGACCCGGTTCAAGCTGACCCTGCTCACCTCCACCCCGCAGCCGGGCAACGTCACCGTCTCCGCGGTGTCGGCCCAGAGCGGCGTCATCGGCGCCCGGATCGTCGAGCTGAAGAACAGCGCCGAGGGCGGCACCGCCCCCTACACCTGGTCCGCGACCGGTCTCCCGGCCGGCCTGACCATCGCCTCCTCGACCGGCACGATCACCGGTACCCCGACCACAGCCGGAACCTCCACCGTGACCGTCACCGCCACCGACAGCGCCGGCAAGACCGGTTCGGCCGGCTTCTCCTGGACCATCACCACGGCGGGCACCGCCCCGTCCGTGACCAACCCCGGCAGCCAGAGCTCGGCCGTCGGCGCCCCGGCCGACCTCACCGTCAAGGCCACCGGCGGCACCGCCCCCTACACCTGGTCCGCGACCGGCCTCCCGGCCGGCCTGACCATCGGCTCCTCGACCGGCGCGATCACCGGCGCCGCCACCACGGCCGGAACCTCCACCGTGACCGTCACCGCCACCGACAGCGCCGGCAAGACCGGCTCCGCCACGTTCTCGTGGACGGTCACCACCGTCACGGGCACCGGCCCCGTCCTGCAGAGCCCCGGCAACCAGGTCGTCTACATCGGCAAGCCGGTCAGCCTGAACCTCCAGGCCACCGGGGGCACCAAGCCGTACGCCTTCAAGGCCACCGGCCTGCCGGCCGGCCTGAGCCTGAACCCGGCCACCGGGGCCGTCTCGGGCACCCCCACCACCTGGGGCTTCGGCAGCAGCACCCTCACGGTGACGGACGCCGCGGGCAAGTCCTCCTCGGTCAGCGTCACCTGGAACGTCTACTTCTAGTGCTGCCACCCCGGCGGGGCCCCGGCCGGTACCCCGGCCGGGGCCCCCTGGCCCCCTCGGCCTCCTCCCGCTGTCGGCGGCTCCGAGTCAGAGCCAGCCGGGCCGGTCGGTCCCCCACCGGGAGGGTCCCCGGCCCCACGTCGCGCCCCCGAGCGGGGACACCGCGTGCCGCAGGGGCCCGTATCCCGAGGCGGTCTCGCGCAGCCACGGCTCCGGCCCACCACCGGGCACGGCGGCCGCGGACATCGGGGGGCCCGGGACCGCGGCGGCGGCCCCCGGCACCTCGCGGACCAGCCACGAGGCCGTCCCGGCCAGCGAGAACCGCAGCCCCCGGCCGCCGCCGTCCGCGAGGGCCCGCAGGACACCGGCCGCCACCAGGTACCCCGTCCCGTGGTCCAGGGCCTGCGCGGGCAGCACCCCGGGCCCGTCCCCGTCACCGCAGGCGGCGGAGATCCCGTACCCCGCCTGCACGAGCGAGTCGAAGCCCCGGCGCCCGGCCCAGGCACCGCGCCACCCCCACGCGCAGAGCTCCGCCACCACCAGGTCCGGCCGTCGCGCCAGCAGCTCCCGCGCGTCCAGCCCGTACCGGGCCAGCGCCCCCGGACGGTAGCCCGTCACCACCGCGTCGGCGCCGGCGAGCAGCCCCTCGAACACCTCCCGGTCCCGGGCCGCGCGCAGGTCGAGCAGCGTCGAGCGCTTCCCGAAGCCGGTGTCCGCGTACGCGTCGTCGGACTCCGCCGGCTCCGGCGCGTCGATCCGCAGCACGTCCGCGCCCAGCAGCCCGAGCGTCCGGGTGGCCACCGGTCCGGCGATGACCCGGGTCAGGTCCAGCACCCGTACTCCCGCCATGGGCGGCCCGTTCGCGCTCCCGCCCAGTTCCCGGCCGCGCCCGCCGGACGCCCACGACTCCACCAGCGGCTGCGGCTCCCCGTACTCCCGGGCCACGGCCACGGCCAGCCCGCCCGCCGCGTACACCGCCTCCTGGACGACCACCGCCGTCCGCCGGGAGATCTCGCGCGCCACGCCCCGCGGCGTCCCCGCGCCCAGGGCCCGTACCAGCGCGGCCTCGTGGTGCGGGTAGTTGGCGTGCGTCCGCACCCACCCGTCGGCCGCCCGCCAGAAGCCGGACAGCGGCGCGAAGACCACCGGTGCCCGACCCGCCACCAGCAGGTGCCGCTCGCTGACGAACGCCGTGGCCACGGCGCCTTCGTCGACCACCTGGGCCGCCACGTCGCCGGGATCGCCCCCCGCCCGTACGGCGGCCAGTTCCGCCGCGGCCAGCGTGCACGCGCCGACCGTGGCGCGGGCCAGCTCCCGCACGGGCAGCGGCCCGTCGCCCAGGCCGTTCGCGCCCCGGTAGGACACCCGTCCGGCCAGTCCGTCCGCCCCGCCCAGCGCGGCCCATGCCTGCGCCGTCGCACCGTCACGATTCGTCATGGGCCCATCCTCCGCGACGGCGCCCCCGAACGGCCGACGGCCGTGCGCGGACCGGGGTGCCTGCCCGGGCGCTGACCTGGGCTCAGACCCGGGTATCGACCGGGCGCGGAGCACCGTGTACCCGATCGGGCGATGTCGTGCGCCAGGGCGTCTCGATTCGCGCCGTCCGGCGTTACACGACGCGGAACATGAACACCGCCTCGGCAGCCTCGTCTTCCGTCGCGGGCCACGTCGGCGCGTGTGGACCGGGGCGGCCGGCGGCCCGTACGAGGGAGCACGATGACCGACCCGACCGCGGTGGACACCAGGCGTGGAAGGCTGGCCGCGCACTGCCGAGACGTGTGCGAGGCCCCCGCGTTCTCGCTCGCCGTTTTCGCGGTGATCCTCTTCAACGCGGCACTCCTGGGCGTCGAGACGTACAGCGGACTGTCCGCCGAGTACAGCCGGCTCCTCGGGATGACCGAGCACTTCTGCCTGGTCGCCTTCACCCTGGAGATGGTGATCCGCCTGGCGGCGCACGCCGACCGGCCGAAAGCTTTCTTCCGCGACCCCTGGAACCTCTTCGACCTGCTGGTCGTCTCCTCGGCCTTCATCCCGTTCCTGCGGGAGAACACCACCCTGCTGCGGCTGTTGCGACTCGCCCGCGTCCTGCGCACGGCACGGTTCATGCCCCAGCTGCGGGTCCTCCTGGTGGCCGTGGGCCGGAGCCTGCCCGGCACCGTGAGCTTCCTGTTCGTGGGCGCCCTGATCCTCTACGTGTACGCGATGATCGGGTGGATCTGCTTCTCCGGCCACGACCCCGCCCACTACGGCTCGATCGGCCGGGCCGGGCTGACCCTGTTCCTCCTGATGACGCTCGAAGGGCTCGGGGACGCCGTGTACGCCGGGCTCGCGGTGTCCCCCTTGAGCATCGTCTACTACGCCTCCTACGTGCTCCTGGCCTCCTTCGTCCTGCTCAACGTGCTGATCGGCGTGGTCCTCAACGCCCTGGAGGAGGCACGGGAGATGGAGGAGCAGAGCCAGCGGGCCGCGCAGCGGGCGGAAGCGGAGGTGGACGTCGCCGACGAGCTCCTCCTGCGGATCGCTGCGGTGCGCGGCGCCCTCGACGACATGGAGGCCCAGCTCGGCTCCGCGGGGATCGGGGCGCAGCTGCCCGCGGCTTCCGCCCCGGCGGCGCACGCTTCGGCGGGCGCGCGGTAGGCCCTGCCCCTGCCGGGGACCGGACCGCTCGCGGGCACCCGCCCTTCGGGGGGCGGGTGCCCGCGAGCGGTCCCGGGCGGCCGGGGACGCTGGGTGGTCCGGGCAGTCGGGGTGCCGGGGGCAGTCGGGGTGCCTGCTCGACGACGGTTCCGCGTCCCTGGGAGCGGAAGGTCCAGCTCCACTGCACGATGCCGGCTTCGGCTCCGCCGACCACGAAGGTGAAGGCGTTGCCGGGGTCGGCCCGTACGACCTGGGAGCGGGTGGTCCATTCCCTGCCGTCCTTCCGATTGCGGCCGCTGAACCAGGCGCCGACCCGAGGGCCGGCGCCCTCGTCGAACGTGACGTCGGTCGCGTTGGGGCTCCAGCGGCCGATCGCGGACACGTCGGTGACCAGGTCGTAGACCCGGGCGGGTGCGGCATCGACCCATGCGCGTCTGGTGAAGGCGAAGGCCGGTGCGTGCAGGGCCTCGAAGAGGTCGTGTTCGCTGGTGGTGGCGCTCAAGGCGTCCTCCTGGGTGCGTTCGGGATGGGCCCGGGACGGGTCTGCTCCGCCCACGTCATCACCGGTCCCGCCAGGGAGCCAGACCCGCCGGTGCCTATCCACAGCTGGGGCAGGCTGCGGGGTTCGGGTCGGCGCATACTCGGGTCCATGACCGGAAAAACGCAGCTCGGGGACTTCCTGCAGGCACGGCGCTCCCAGCTGCGTCCGGAGGATGTCGGGGTGCCCACCTACGGGGAGCGTCGGCGTGTGCCGGGGCTTCGGCGCGAGGAGTTGGCGCTGCTGGCGGGGGTGAGCGCCTCCTACTACACCCGGCTGGAGCAGGGGCAGTCGCTGAGCGCGTCGTCCGAGGTGCTGGACGCGATCGCCGGGGCTCTGCGGCTGGACGACTCCGAGCGGCGGTACCTGCACGACCTGGTCCGCGCGGACAGGCGGCGTACTCGGGGCCGGGGCCGGCGGCCCGCGCCGGAGCGCGTGCCGGCGGCGACGGCCCAGTTGCTGGACGCGCTGGCGGACGTTCCCGCGATCGTGCTCGGCCTGCGCGGTGACGTACTGGCGTGGAACCGCCCGGGTCACGCGCTGTTCGCCGGGCACCTGGACCGCGACGCCCCGGACCTGCCGGGGCAGCGTCCCAACATGGCCGCACTGGTGTTCCTCGACTGCCACACCCGCGAGCTGTACGCGGACTGGCCGAGCAAGGCCAGGGCGGTGGTGGGGAACCTGCGCCTGGTGGCGGCCCAGCACCCGCAGGACACCGCGTTGCACGCGCTGCTGGGTGAACTGAGTGCCAAGAGCGCCGAGTTCTCCTCGATGTGGGCCGACCACCGGGTCAAGGCGTGCACCGTCGCCACCTACGGGATGCGGCACCCGCTGGTCGGCCCGCTGACCGTCGTTCAGCAGACCCTGAGCCACGGGCCGGGACCCGGCATCGTGGTTGCCACCGCGGAGGCGGACTCGCCCTCGCGGGCCGCACTGACCCTGCTCGCCCGGGCCGTCGCCCAGGACACGGATCCGGCCGTCCGGGCGCGGACGGGGCACCGGGGGCATCGGGCCGGCACTGCCTGACCTCGCGCCCGGCCGTGGTCGAGTTCCCTCTGGTCCAGTTCGACGCAGAGCAGGCTGCGCCGGGCCGTCTTTCCGGGCCGGCGGTCCGGCCGCCCGGCATGGTCACTCCTGCCCCGGTTTCAGGGGGAAGTAGAGGCTCTGGCAGGCGCGGATGCCGCTCAGGATGATGTTCGGGCTGGGGCGGGCCGTGAGTTCCTCGTACGGGTCGAGGATGAAGCGGGCCACCGTCTGTTCCGACTCCGAGTCCAGGCCCGAGACCACCACCAGGAAGAAGTCCTTCTCCGTCCTGGCCCGCTCCCACTCGTGCGGCGTCACCGTGACGGAGTCCCGTTCTTTGTTGCGGACGGACTTCACCTCGTAGAACCGGCCCAGTTCGTCCACCGCGTCCGCGCCCAGACCCCGTTGCGTCCGCAGGTCGCGCAGTCGTTCGTCGTCCCCGGCCAGGATCTTGCGCACGACGGTCATCGCGGCATCCTCCTGGTCCACCGGCGTGTAGAACACCGGCGCGCTCCGCTGGCGCGGTGGTGCCGGGGTCGCGCGGGGCTCGGAGAGCGTGGGGCGGGCCGGTGCGGTCGTCGAGGGCGGGGAAGGGTGGGTGCGGCGCGGGGTGAGCTGGACCCGGTCGCGTACGACGTGCAGTTCGTCCGTGTTGACCAGGCGCCGCCCTGTGGTGCCGTTCGCCGGGGCGGCGGGGGCGGCCGTCGGGCGGCTCGTCGCGCCGCCGGCCTGTGGTGGCGACTTGGGCTGCTTGCCCTCTGCGGCCTCGGCCGTCTCCTGTTGGAACGCCGCGAGGCGCTGGGCCCGTACCGCCAGGGCGGCCGCTTCCTCCTCGCGGGCCAGGTCCTCGGCCCGGACGATCCGCGTCGTGTCCAGGCCCGCGGTGGCCTTCTCCCAGGCCTCGCCCCATGCCTGGGCGACCGCCCGGCGGTGTCCGCGGAAGCCCGCGGCCAGGGCCCGCCCGGTGCCCGGGCGTCCGAGGAGGGCGAGGTCGCGGGTGTAGAGGGTGTAGTGGGGGGAGAGGGGGCCCGCCTGCCAGTCGACCGCCAGGTCCACGGGCACCTCGGCCGGGGTGGGTGCGAGCGCTCCGGTCCTCGGCGCGGGGAAGGTGACCGTACAGGTCAGGTCGGGGTCCACGCGGACGGTGACGGCGGCCAGTTCCTCCCAGGAGCCCAGGATCTCGCGGGCCGCCGCGGGGTCGTTGCGCTGCAGATCCTCGTGGAGGTGGCCGACGGCGGCGGCGACCAGTGCCGTGGCCCGGGGCGCGGGGTCACCGCCGCCCCTCGGCACGGACGGCCGTACCTCTTCGCTCCCCAGGCAGGCGACGCGCAGGCGGGGCAGCAGCTCCCGGAAGTGCTCGAGTTCCGCGCCCGGGTGCCAGATCGCGATGGCCGGCGCGCGTACCGCCGCGAGGCCCGCGGCCACCGCCTCGTCCTCGACCGCGTACACCGGGCGCTGGGTGACCCACCCCCGGGTGGTCCACAGCGGCAGCCGGTCGAGCCGTTGCCCCGCCAGCCCGACCGGATCGTCGGCCGCGAGGTGCTGGAGGAACTGGAGTGACTGCAGCAGCACGGTCTGGTCGGCGGACGAGGGCTCGACCGTCCGCTCCGAGGCCGTCGCGGGAGCCAATTCCCTGATGACGCCGACGGCGTCGTCGGCGGCCGGCTCCCGCACCCCCACGGCCTTCCACAGCGCCTCGCCGCCCCGGACGGTGGGCGCGAAGGCACGGAGCCGGCCGAAGAGCGGTGTGCCGCGCAGGCACTGGGCCGGCCTGCGCCAGCCGACCGCGGTGAGGACGAGGCCGTCTCCCGCCGCGAAGGCGCGTACGAGGGCGGCCGGTGCTACGCCGTCCGGGAGTGTGGAGGAGGTGGCGGAGGTGGAGGAGGAAGCCGTCGTGGTGGACGTGGGCGTGGCCGGTGTGGCCATCCGTTCTGCCAGGGCCTCGTACAGGATGCGGGCCCCGGCCGTGTCGCGCGCGCCTCCCGCGCGCTCCGCCTCACGGTGCTTGCGCAGGTGCGCCAGGATGTCGCCGATGGTCGGCTCGCCGCCGATGTCCAGGGCGCGCAGGACGTCGGCGCGGCGGCCGACGGCCCGTTGGACGTCGCGGTGCAGGAAGCCCGCGGGGTCGGCGCCGTAGACGGCCGTCGTGCCCGTCGTCCGCAGGCGCAGGCCTTCGCCCGGCGCCGTGGCCTGGCCCTGGTCGTTGTCGAGCCAGGGGATCTCACGCAACTTCCAAAGCCAGAAGGCTGAAATGGCCGGCTTCAGGCTCCAGACGCGGTAGGCGTCTCCGTGCTTCACCCGCTCGTGGCCGGAGAACCGGGTTGCCCAGGAACGGGCGAGGACGTGGATCAGCGCGATCGCCCGCTGCCTGCGTACGACGGGGTCCGGGTCGGCGGCGATGCCGCGCGCGACCGCGGCCAGGTCCGGGCTCGTCATGTCGTCGAGCGTGTACTCGCTCCCGGCCATGGCCTGGGTGCGCGCGGGGGGCGTTCCGGGAACGTGCAGCGGCAGAGCCTTCCGGTTGAGGCGGATGGTCTGCTCCGGGTGCTCGCGGAGCCGTGGCGCGCCCTCGGCTCCGAGGAGGCGCAGGAAGGCGTGCGGGCTCAGGCCCCCGGAGGCTCCGGAGGCTCCGGAGGCTCCGGAGGAGCGCAGCACTTGGTGGTAGCGGGGGCGGATCCACCACAGGCCGGGGGTGGATCCCGCCGCGTGGGCGAAGCTCTCGAGGCGGTCGGTGCCGTCGATGCCCGGCGGGAGGTAGGCCTGGGAGGGCATGGCTTCGCCCTCTTCCGGCGTCCCTGCTTTGTCGTACCGGCGGGCCTTGAGCAGGACGGCCCGGCCCACGCCGGGGCCGAGGCTCCGCCGGTCGTTGTCCGAGACCTTGTCGAAGGCGTCCTTGAGCTGGACCAGTTGCCCGTCGGTGAGGGAGAGGGCCGCGCCGACGCGCGTACGTCCGTAGTCGGACAGCCGGCGCAGGACGGCGGCCGGGTCGTCCTCGGTCAGGAGGGCGGCCTTCGCGCGCAGCCAGTGCCGGACCGCGGCGGCGGCCGGGGTGTCGGCGAGGAAGACGGGATGCAGGACGTGCGCGAAGCCGAGCCCGGCCGCGAGGCCGCCGCGGCCGTCGGTGAACATCCGCAGGTCGGACTCGCCCGGTGGCTGGTGGCGTGCGCCGGAATCGTCGGCCAGCCAGGTGAAGTGGGCGAGACGCAGGGCGGCCGGGCTGTAGGAGACGCCCACGGCGGCCAGCTCGACCACCGACTCCAGCGGGCGATCACGGTCGCGCAAAAGGACCATCGCGTCCCGGATGTCGACCTCGCGCGGTGCTGGGCGCGTGTCACTTCCACCGTGTGCCCTCCAGTCCGAGAGGACCGCCCGGTAGCGGCCGACGTTGTCACGCGCGGCGAGCGGCAAGGCGGGACGGTGCACCACCCGTTCGACGTCGGCTTCGGAGAGCACGCCGGTCAGGGACTCCACCTCGAGGGCCAGCTCCCCCAGGGGCATCGGGCCCCGGCCGGGAACCTCGACGGTCATCCGGGCGCACACCTGCGTGCGCGAGCGTGCCAGTACCGCTTGCTCCAGCGCGGTGACCACGGCCGCGCCCTCACGGCTGTCGGCGGCACGGCTGTCGGCGGCACGCCCCGCCCCGGAGGCCGGCGGCAGGGGCAGCATGTGCCACGCCGTGGCAGGGTCGCGGCGGAAGCGGTCCACCAGCGCCGCGGCCCAGAGGTCCGCGACCCGGGGAACGAGTGCGTCGTTCCAGTCGGTCTCCGACAGGCCCTGCCGGTTGGGCAGCGGGTCGAACGGCGCGTGCAGGCGCAGGGGAAGCCCGAGCCCGGTCACGGGGAGACCGACGTGGATGTGACCGAGTTGACCGAGTGGGCCGATGTGGCCGAGTTGGCCGATGTGACCGGCGGGTCCCTTCGCGGCGACCGGTACGGCGACGCCGAGGTCGATGGTCTCGGCCGCGGCCTTGCGCAGGGGGGCGACGCCGGGCGGTGTGGCCACGGTGGCACGGCAGACCTGCCAGTGGAGGCCGTCGGCGTCGCGTACCTGCGATACGGCCACGTCGACGTCGTGGCCCGCGATCTCGGCGGTGAAACCGACGTCCGGGACCCGCTCCAGGCCGAGGCCCTGGCGTACCCGGCCCTTCGCGTCGAGGTGGGTCACGCGGGAAACGCTGCGGAGGAAGAGCAGGGCCTCGTGGCCCCAGGACCGCAGCCACGCGTCCATGTCGGACGGGTCAAGGCGCCGGGTCTTCAGGGGGATCCGGAAGACGGTCCAGGCGCGGCGGGCGCCGGGGCGGCTGCTACTGCGACTGCGGCTGCCGTCGTCGGCATCGGCATCGGCATCGGCATCGGCCACCAAGGCGGGCGGGAACTTCCGGGGCGGGGCCCAGGCCAGCCCCGATTCCGCGATCCGCAGCCCGTAGTGCCCGCTGTGCACCTCGATCCAGGGCGAGAACACGTAGAGCGTCATCAGGCCGATGCCGAACCGGCCGGTGGCCCGGGCGTCGGCGGCCTTGCTGGTCACCCAGGGCATGGAGAGCGGCATGACGTCGCGCAGGCGTACGGGGTCACCGTCGTGGGCCAGCAGCAGTTCCCCGCCGGTGATCATGACGCGGACCTCGCGCGCTCCGAGGTCCTCGGCGTTCTGTACGACTTCGGACAGGCCCTGGAGGCGGTCGCTGGACAGCTGTTTCGCCACCGCGCGTGCCCCCTCGAGGGACTCCTGCACGACCCCCTCGATGTCGGCGTACAGCTCGCCGAACCGCTCGACGGCCATGCGCGTCGCCACCGGCCCGCGCGGCTCGGGCACGTCCAGCCCGGGCTTGACCTTCTTCCGGAACAGCCGCTCGGCCCACAGGACCGCGCCCGCCTCGCCTACCTCACGCTGCACTGCCGCCACGCTCCCCCACCCCAGTTCGTGCGTCATGCGATTGTCCACGGACCGGCGCAGACACGGGTCGGTGGGCGTCCCCGCGGGCGCGGGGCGCAATGGGCGGGTGTGGAGTACGGCACCACCAACCCGGGTTCATCCCCCGCCGATGCGGAGAGGCGTACGCCACGGATCTGCCGGCGGCGATGAGAGCGGGGTCATCCCTGCGGGGCGCAGGGCGCAGAGCACGTCACGGGCCGCTCTCTGGCACTGGTACGGGTCATCCCCCGCAAGCGCGGGGAGCAGTTCACCCTCAACGGGGCCGGCGCCGACAACCAGGGACCATCCCCGCAAGCGCAGGGAGCAAGTTTCCCGAACTGGGACTCTGGGACTCTATGCGCACGGCCCCCTCCTACCGCGCGCTTTCACCGAATCCGGCAATCCGCCCACACCCGCGCCCGCGCCCGCGCGCGCCGGCCTCGCCCGCCACCGGCTGCTAGCCGAGGCCGGGCAGCAGAACGTATGTCCTGGCCACCCGCCCTCTCCCCTGGCACGGCGCTCCCGAGACCCCCGGACGCGGGACGCGATGGGCGGATCCACGCCCTCCGCCCTCGACGCTGCCGTCATCCAGCACGTGGAGGACTACGACCTGGGCCTGCGCTTCAGTCCCAGCGGAATGGCCGGCCTGGCCCGACGCACCAGTCCGTGCACACCGCTTTCGAGCACGAATTTGTCTAGGCGGGCCGACTATCCGGTCACTCGGGCCGAGCGGGGGCGGGTGCGCAGGGCGGGCAGCCGGGCGGCGTCTTCGGCTCCGGCCAGGCTTTCACCCAAGGTCAGCAGCGAGAGGAGCCGCACCGGCCGGCCGGCCGTGGCGGCGGCCTCCAGTTTGTGGTGGCCGTCGAGCAGGAAGTGGGTCAGGCCCCAGTGCGCGGCAGGGTCATCTGCCAGGCCGAGGGCGGACTGGCAGACGTCCAGCGTGGAGATCGCCACCGCCGTGGGGACCGTTCCCCGCTCCATGAGTGCGACGTACTCCTCGACGCACGCTCTCACGTTCCAGGTCGGGGGAACCATGGGCACGACGAACTCGTAGAGGTGGGCGTCCGCATCGACGGCGGTCTCGAAGGTCCGGTAGTACGGGGTGTGAGGGTACTCCGGGAGCCCCCAGAACTGATCGATTCCCCACGCCGTGACCTGCTCGCCGCTGAAGTAGTCGCCCTCCTTGCCGGGGAAGACCAGCCGGGGTTCCACGTCCAGGAGCAGCGGAAGGTACTCGCCTTCCGGTAGCAAGGCACCGAACGCATCGATCACGCCGCCGTCGTCCGGATCGTCCAGCGCTCCGGTGAGCCGTTGCTGCATGCTCTCCAGGGACAGCTTCTCCCTCGCCGTCTCCAGCCGGCGGAACAGGAGCGGGCACGTGCCGCAGTAGAAGCTGAGCTCGAAGGCGGGCTCGTCGTCCACCATCAGCAAGCGGCGCCGCGGCCCGCCGCCGAGCTCCTGCAGTTCCGTCCCGAAGCGCAACCGCGCCTCGGGAGCAGGAAGGCCGAGGCTGCGCGGTTCGCCCACTTTGATCATCACGGACCGACCCTATGGGACGGTGTGGATCAGCTCTACCGAGTACTGAGCGCCTATCTGGCTGGACGGGCCGACTAGAGCGCTAAGTCACAGCCGCCCGTTGTGACTTGACTTAGCGCTGCAGTTGGCCCCTGAGCGTTCTGGTTGGCCCGTGTGGGCCCGTCTAGGCTCCTGATCATGGGCATGGGTGAATGGTGGGCGATGTACGAGGGGCTGCGGGGGCGGGTTCCCGCGTGGCATCCGGTCGGGGTGGTCGTTGAGGCCGACGGGCCTGTCGCGCGCCGGCACTACGGCACGCACGGCACCGCTGAGCACGCCCCCCTCGTCCCCGGTACGGACACCGCCGCAGTGGTGCGCCGCCAGCAGGAGGTCTTCGCGGAACGCAGTGAGCCGATCGAGTGGAAGGTCTACGGGCACGACCCGCCGGACCTGGGACAGGAGCTGACAGCGGCGGGGTTCGCCCCGGGCTGGGAGCGCTCCGTGCTGATCGCCGCCCCTTTGCCCGGCGAGCGGTCCGACGGGATGGAGCCCCAGGAGGGGGTGCACGACCTGTACCGGGTCCCGGGCCAGGCCGAGCAGACATGGGCGATCGCCGTGGGCTCCCCCGGTCCGCACGCCGCACCCTACGCAGAGATGATCGCGGACGGCTCCTCCGACGAGGGTGACGTTCTCATCGAGGTCCTGTTGGAGGATGGGATCGTCACCGAGGTCGCCTGGGCGCACGGCGACGAAATCCCCTTCACCCTCATCGGCGGCTTCACCAGCAACGATCCTGCCTTCGTCAAAGCCGTCACCGACCGATGGCGGCGACAGAGTTGGCTCGGGCACCCCCTGCTCGCCGAAGCCGACGGCTCCCTGCGCGAGAGCCTCTTGGAAGCCGGTTTCACCGAGGCTGCCACCGTCCGCTCCTACCACTGGGGCCCGCCCGGCAGCCACGAGACCACCCGCCCCGCACAGTTCCTCGACTGGCTCCACGACGACGGTCCCCTGTGGGACCGCTTCTACGCGGACTTCGACTTCAAGCCAAGCACCACCTACCGGCCCGCGATCACCGATCCCGTTCCCTCCGCGGTCTGGAACCTGCACTCCCACCACCGGATCGTCCCGGACCTCCCCGAACGGCTCGACGCGATCGTCCAGCGCGGACTGCTCACCGCCACCGAGCCCGGGGAGTTCGTCCACTGGCTCGACTGGAATCACGACGGCTACCGCTACGACCCCCGCCGCACCGACATCCCCGGACGGCCGCCCCGGCCCGGCAAAGGCACCTATCCCAACGGCGACTACTATCTCCACCTCACCGACGACCTGCGCCTGGGCACCTTCGGCCACCCCTGGGAACAGACACTGACCATTTGGGGGCCGACGCTGATCGCGGCCGTCGACGCGGAGCTGACCGAACTGCTCGGAAAGCCGATCAGGCGCCTCGAGTGACGGTGCCGGCCCTGCGCTGTGTCCTCGTCCCCCGCTCGGGACACGAGCACAGCAACAGCCCGGCATCGGTCGTGCGGGGCAAGAACCGCTGCGGCGTGGGCTGAGCGGCGCAGTTGGCCGATCGGGCCAAGTAGGCCGCTCAGTCACAGCAGTGCGACCGAGGGATGCACTGCGCACTTGCCGGGGCCGGCCCGCCTTTCTATCTCCAATCTGTGTTGTTCGTAGAATGGCCGGGTGGAGGACATTGACGCGATCGCGGTGTTGCAGGATCCGGTGCGGCGCCGCCTGTATGAGTACGTGGCGGCGCAGGGCCGTGAGGTCGGCCGCAACGAGGCCGCCGAGGCGGCCGGGGTGGCGCGCACGCTCGCCGCGCACCATCTGGACAAGCTGACTGAGGCCGGACTGCTGGAGAGCGGTAGCCGCCGGCTGACGGGCCGCTCGGGTCCGGGGGCGGGTCGTCCCGCGAAGGTGTACACGCGGGCGCGGGCCGAATGGGCGGTGTCGCTGCCCGCCCGCGACTACCGCACCGTCGCCGAGCTGCTCGCCGAGGCCGCCGAGCAGGCCGGGCTCGACGTCGGGCTCCGCGCGGCCGCGCGGAGCCGGGGTGAGGCCCTGCGCGGCCACGCGGAGCCCTGTGGCGACCTTGAAGAGGCCGTGAAGATGCTGGCCGCCCGCGGATACGAACCGCACCTGGAAGGAGTCGGGGGTACCGAGGGCGTCGGGGGTACCGAGAACGTCGAAGGGGCCGAAGGCTCCGAGGGGGCGGCCGGGGCGGCCGCACCTGTCGTCCGTATGCGCAACTGTCCCTTCCATGCCGTCGCCGAGCGCTTCCCGCCGCTCGTATGCGGCATGAACCTCGCACTGTTGGAAGGACTGCTCGGCGCGGACGGTCCCGTCCGCGCCCGCATGGACGCCCGGCCGGGCGAATGCTGCGTGGTGGTCGAGGCTTCTAAAAACAATGGGGATTGACATAGAAAAGCTGGTCGTGCTGGGATGAGTCCATGACCGCATCCGTGCATCCCGCACATCCCGCGCACCTCGCCCAACTCAATGTCGCGACGCTCCGTCACCCCCTCGACGACCCGCGCGTGGCGCCGTTCGTCGAGATGCTCGCCCCGGTCAACGCCGCCGCCGACGGAACGCCCGGCTTCGTATGGCGGCTCGTGGAGGAGGACTCGGCCGATGCCACCGGCCTGCGCCCGGCGGGTGAGGACGTCATCGTCAACCTGTCGGTGTGGGAGACCCAGGAGGCCCTCTGGGACTTCGCCTACCGCAGCGGGCACTTGGAGGTGATGCGGCGGCGCCGCGAATGGTTCGAACGGCACGTCGAGGCGCACATGGTGCTCTGGTGGGTCCCCGCCGGGCACCTCCCGACCGTGGACGAGGCCCTGGAGCGGCTGGCGGACCTGCGGGCGCACGGGCCCTCCCCGCACGCGTTCACCTTCGCCTCCTCCTACACCACGGCCGAAGCCGCACAGCAGTAGGCCGCGTCGCCGGCGCAGCCTGTGCTGCCGGTGGCCCTCGGGCATTCCCGTTGGCCGCGCTGACCGTTCTTGTCGGCCCACCACGGCGAGGGGCCTTTCGTCCGCTGTCAGCCGTGCCCGCGTACGGTCTGCGCATGGTCGATCAGAAGTCGCCCTGGCCATCGAAACACGACTTCGAGATGGCCGGATCTGACAGAACCTCGTCATTGCGGCCACTACCGGCGGGGCGAAATGATCTGCACATGCCCGCACCGCACAAAGTCGTCATCGTGGCCTTCCCCGGTACCGAACTGCTGGACGTCACCGGCCCGGCCGAGGTTTTCTCGGTTGCCACACGGGTCGCCGGCACCGCCCGCCCCGGCTATCTCGTCCAGATCGCCACGGCCGACGGCGGGCCGGTGGCCACGTCCAGCGGCGTCCGGCTGCTGGCGGACCTGGCCCTCGACGAGGTGCACGGCCGGGTCGACACCCTGCTCGTGGCCGGCGCGGTCAACCTGGTCGGCGACGGGGTGGAGCCGGTGATCGACAGCGAGGTCACCGACTGGCTGCGTGAAGCGGCGCCTCCTGCGCGCAGGACCGGGTCGATCTGCGCGGGAGCCCATCTGCTGGCCGCGGCGGGCCTGCTGGACGGCCTGTCCGCCACGACCCACTGGCTCACCGCCGCACGGCTGGCCGCCGACCATCCGCGGGTGACCGTCGATCCGGACCCCATCTTCATCCGATCCGGGAGCGTGTGGACCTGCGCGGGTGTCACCTCGGGGATGGACATGGCGCTGGCTATGGTCGCCGAGGACCACGGCCAGGCCGTTGCCCTGGCCACCGCACGGATGATGGTCATGTACGTCAAGCGTTCCGGCGGGCAGAGCCAGTTCAGCGTTCCGCTTTCCGCCCCGGCCACTGCGGGCGACCGCATCGACGACCTGCGCGTGTGGATCGCCGACCATCTCACCGAGGACCTCACCGCGGAGGCCCTGGCCGCACGGCTGCACCTGAGCGTGCGCCACTTCTCCCGGCTGTTCCGGCTGCGCACCGATGGCACGCCGGCCGCCTACGTGGAATCCGCCCGCCTCGAATCCGCCCGCCGCCTGCTGGAGGAGAGCGACGGGAGCCTGCCGGACATCGCCGCGGCCAGCGGCCTGGGCTCGGTGGAGACCTTGCACCGCTCCTTCCAGCGTCGGCTGGGGACCACTCCCGCCGAGTACCGGCGCCGATTCCGGTAGCCCCTCCGGCCCACCGTCGACCAGGCCGTCGTGCTCACCGGCGCGCTCATCTCCACGCTGCCGCTGCTCCTGGTCTTCGCCGTCCTCGGCAAGCACATCGTGGGCGGCATCACCGCCGGCGCCGTCAAGAACTGACCGGCCCGCTCGTCCCCCGTCCGTACCGCACCACCATCCGTACCGCACCACCATCCGTACCGCACCATCATCCGTACCGCACCATCATCCGCACTCGCGTTGGGAGCGCTCTCATATGACCGCGTCCGAGACCCGGCCACTCGCCGCCGTCCGTACCTTCCCGTCCGACTTCCTGTGGGGCGCGGCCACCGCCGCGTACCAGATCGAGGGAGCCGCGCGGGAGGACGGCCGGACCCCCTCCATCTGGGACACCTTCTCGCACACCCCCGGCAAGGTCTTCGAAGGCCATACCGGTGACGTGGCGGTGGACCACTACCACCGGTTCCGCGAAGACGTCCGACTGATGTCCGAACTCGGCCTCAATGCCTACCGGTTCTCCGTCTCCTGGTCCCGCGTCCAGCCGACCGGCCGGGGCCCTGTCGTCCAACGGGGCCTGGACTTCTACCGCCGGCTCGTCGACGAACTGCTCGCCGCCGGCATCGAACCCGCCCTCACCCTCTACCACTGGGACCTGCCGCAGGAGTTGGAGGACGCGGGCGGCTGGCCGGAGCGTTCGACCGCGGAGCGGTTCGCCGAGTACGCGGGCCTCGTCGCGGACGCCCTCGGAGACCGGGTGCGGCGCTGGACCACGCTCAACGAGCCCTGGTGCAGCGCGTTCCTCGGCTACGGCTCCGGGGTCCACGCCCCGGGCCGCACCGACCCGGTCGCCGCCCTGCGCGCGGCGCACCACCTCAACCTCGGTCACGGCCTCGCCGCGCAGGCCCTGCGGGCCGCGCTGCCGGGGGGCGGCCAGCTGGCGGTCTCCCTCAACCTCCACGAGGTCCGCCCCCTGACCCCTTCGCCCGAGGACCGGGAGGCGGCCCGGCGGATCGACGCCGTCGGCAACCGGATCTGGCTGGGCCCGATGCTGGAGGGCGCCTACCCGCGGGACCTGTTCGCGGACACGGCGCACCTGACCGACTGGTCCTTCGTCCGGGACGGCGACACCGCCGCGATCCGCCAGCCCCTGGACCTGCTCGCCGTCAACTACTACACGCCGACGGTCGTTTCACACGTCGCGGCGGGCACGGAGCGGCCGCGGGACGACGGGCACGGAAGCAGCGAGCACTCCCCCTGGCCGGGCGCCGACGACGTCGCCTTCCACCGCGCGGCGGGCGCGCGCACGGCGATGGGCTGGCCGGTCGCCCCGGACTCGCTGTACGAGCTGCTGACCCGGACCGCGGCCCGGTATCCCGGCCTGCCGCTCGTCATCAGCGAGAACGGGGCGGCGTACGAGGACGAGGTCGGTCCGGACGGCACGGTCCACGATCCGGAGCGCGCCGCGTACGTCCACGCGCACCTGGACGCCGTGCACCGGGCGATCGGCGCGGGGGTGGACGTACACGGCTACTTCCTCTGGTCGCTGCTCGACAACTTCGAGTGGTCGTACGGGTACGCGAAGCGGTTCGGGGCCGTCCACGTCGACTTCGCGACGCTGGAGCGCACGCCCAAGTCGAGCGCGCGCTGGTACGGGGGCGTGGCGCGGACGGGTGAACTGAGCTCGCCCGGCGGGGCGTAGCGGCGCACCGGCGCTGACCAGGACCCCCCGACCTCGGGTCCGGGGCCGGCCGCGTCAGCGCAGCGGTCAGCGCAGCGGCGTCCGCGTCGAGGCGAGGAACCCGTCGACCATGGCGGTCTGTACGTCCTCGGGGAAGCGGCCGGGGTCGAAGAGGGCCTGGACCACGAGTCCGTGGGTGAACGCGACGGCGGTGGCGGCGAGTTGTTCGGGATCGGCGGTCTCGGGGAGCTCGCCCAGGCCGAGCGCGGCTTCGAAGTGCGGGCGGATCGCCGAGCGCATCCGGGTGTAGCGGTCGGCCTGGTCGGCGGCCAGGCCGTCATCGGCCAGGGCCAGGTCCCAGGAGCTGACCCAGATGCGGTTGCGGGCGGTGTCGTCCGGGGTCAGCGGCAGGATGTCCAGCAGCACGGCCCGTACGGCGGCCAGGCCCTCGGTGGGGCGGGCGCGACGGGGGCGTTGCGCGGTGCGCTTCTCCAGCAGGTCCAGGGCGTGCGCGATCAGGGCCCGCTTGGTCGGGAAGTAGTGCATGAGCATCCCGGTCGAGACGTTCATCGCGGCGGCGACGGCGCGCAGGGTCAGGCCGCCGAAGCCCTTGTCGGCGAGTACGTGCCAGACCGCCTGGGACACGTCCTCGCGGCGGGCTTCACGATCTCCGGGTGCGGGGGGTGGCATGCTGCTACCTTACATACCGAACGCTTGTTACGCACTGAGGATCGAGGTATCCGTGTTCACACTGCCGATCGGCGAAAACGCCCGCCTCCGCCCCCTGGAGCCCTCGCACGCGCGGGAGTTCCTCGCCCACATGGACCGCGCCCGGCCCTCCGTGGACCCCTGGATACCGTGGGCGACGTTCAGCACCGACCTCCCGTCCGCCACCGCCGTACTCCAGCGGTACGCCGACCGGCAGGCCGCGGACGGCGCCCGGATCTACGGGATCTGGCTGGACGGCACGCTGGTCGGCGGCGTGATGTTCACGCAGTTCGACGCCGCCGCCGGGGTGTGCGAGATCGGCTGCTGGCTGGAGGCCGCGGGCGAGGGCCGGGGGCTGGTGACCCGGGCGTGCCGGGAGCTGATCGGCTGGGCCTTCGGGGAACGCGGGATGAGCCGGGTCGAATGGTGGGTCTCGTCGGGCAACACCCGCAGCGTCGAGGCCGCGCGCAGGCTCGGGATGACCCGTGACGGTGTGCTGCGACAGCGGACCTCGTACCGGGGCGTACGGCACGACACCGAGATCTGGTCGGTCCTGTCCGAGGAGTGGTCACCCGCGGCGGACGCCAAGACGGACGCCAAGACGGACGAGAAGGCGGACGAGAAGGCGGACGCGGCGACGGGCGAGGTGCCGGCGGAAGCGGCGCACCGGGTCGCCAAGGCCGAGCTCGACCGGCTCATGCGCACCTTCCTCGGCGCGTTCGCCAACACCGGCGGCGGCCGGCCGAACCTCGAAGCCGTCCGCGAGGTGTTCATTCCGCAGGGAACGATCATCAAGAACGTCGGCGGCGAGCCCGTGGTCTACGACCTCGACGCGTTCGTCGAGCCCCGGGAGAAGATCCTCACGGACGGGACGCTGACCGAGTTCTCCGAGTGGGAGGTCTCCGAGCGGACCGAGGTCTTCGGCACGGTCGCCCACCGGTTCAGCGAGTACGGTAAGTCCGGCTTCCTCGACGGCGAGTGGTTCGAGGGCTCCGGCCGCAAAACCACGCAGTTCGTCCGCACGCCCGCCGGCTGGCGGATGAGCGCGATGGCCTGGGACGACGTATAAGGATCTTCGTGGCACGGCAAGATCTCGGACGGTCGTTCGGCTGGTTGTGGTCGGCGTTCGCCGCCTCCACGGCCGGCACCTTCCTGGGGTTCGGCGCGTTCCCCCTGATCGCGATCCAGGTGCTGCACGTCGGCCCGGCCGCGGTGTCGGCGCTTCCCGCCGCGGCTCTGGCGGTCGGCTCGCTCCTCGCGCTCCCGCTCGGCCCGTGGGTCGAGGTCCGGCGGAAGAAGCCCGTCATGATCGCCGCCGACCTGGTGCGGTTCGGCGCCCTGCTGACGGTCCCGGCGGCGTACTTCGCCGGCCGGCTGACCTACACCCAGCTGCTGGTCGTCGCCGTGGTCAGCGCGGCGGCGAACATCGCGTTCGCCGCCGCCGGCGGCGCCTACCTCAAGCAGCTCGTGCGCCCGGACCAGCTGCTGGTGGCCAACGGCCGCTTCGAGTCGACCGCCTGGACCGCCACGGCCGTCGGCCCGACCCTGGGCGGGGCGGCCATCAGCCTGCTGGGCCCTGCGGTCACCGTGCTCGCCAACGCCGCCGGCTTCCTGCTGTCCGCGCTCGGGATCGGCGCGATCCGGGAGAAGGAGGCCGCCCCCGAGCGGGCCGAGCCCGCGCGGTTCCGGGCTTCGGACCTGGTCAAGGGCTGGAAGTTCATCCACGAAGACCGGCGGCTGCGCCCGCTGTTCTGGAACACCGTGGCCGTCAACGCACTGATCATGGCCACGGAACCGCTGCTGGCCGTTCTGCTGCTGCACGACCTGGGCTGGTCGGCGTGGCAGTACGGACTCGTGTTCGGCCTGGCCTGCACCGGCGGGTTCATCGGCGCCCGCCTCGCCCCGCGGCTGGAGGCCCGCTACGGGCGCCGGCGCGTCCTGACCACCTCCGGGGTCCTGCGCGCCCTGTGGCCCGTCGGCCTGTTCTTCGTCGTTCCCGGGACCGCCGGCATGGTCCTGGTCGTCGCCGTCGAACTGGTCCTGATCACGTGCATCGGCGTGTTCAACCCGCTGTTCGCGACCGAGCGCCTCCAGCGGGTTCCGGCCGAGCGGGTCGGGCGCGTCCTGGTGGCCTGGAAGATCACCGGCAGCGGCGCGACCGCCGCGCTGACGGCCCTCTTCGGGGTCCTGGCCTCGGTCACCGGCGCCCGCGCCGCGATCGGCGTCGCCGGCCTGCTTCTCCTGGCGACCCCGTTCCTCCTGCCGCGCGGGGGCGGGAAGTGGCCGGGACGGGTCCCCGCGTCGGCCGGGAGCGAGAAGGCCCGCCCGTGAGATTGGCCGGAACCGCCCCTCGCGGTACCGGGCACCGATCCGCACACAGAACCGTCAATGGTCGATTTTCAGCCATCACATCGAGTGGCTGGCCTATATACATGTATCGCAGGGGGTGTCCGGCCTCGTACCTTCCGTCATGCGGGCTGCTCGGGGCCGGTCTGGCGGACCCACGCCACCACCGTGGCGCAGCGGTCCGCCGGTGGCCGCCGGCCACCGCGAACAATCGACACCGCACGACGCACACCCTTGGGTGAGCACGGGCGCACCCGAGAAGGAGACAGCGATGGCAACTGGCATCGTGAAGTGGTTCAACGCCGAAAAGGGCTTCGGCTTCATCGAGCAGGACGGCGGCGGTCCCGACGTCTTCGCGCACTACAGCAACATCGCCGCCACCGGCTTCCGGGAGCTCCAGGAGGGCCAGAAGGTGACCTTCGACGTCACCCAGGGCCAGAAGGGCCCCCAGGCCGAGAACATCGTGGCTTCCTGACCCCACGCCACCGGAGCGCCCCGCATCACACCGATGCGGGGCGCTTTCGCGTGCGCGCAGCCCCGCGCCGCTGCGAAGCGCAGGCCGGAAGGGGTTACCGTGTCCCTTCATTCGAGGGGGAGTACAGCGATGTCGCACAACACGGGGTGGGGACAGCACCCGGGACAGCCCACGCCGCAGTGGGGAGGCGGCTGGATGCCGCCGTCCGCGCCGAAGCCGGGCGTCATACCGCTGCAGCCGCTCGCCACGGGCGAGATACTCGGCGGCGCGTTCTCGACCTTCCGCCGCCACTGGAAGACCCTGGTCGGCGTGATGTTCGCGGCGCAGGGAATCGGACTCCTGCTCGTGGCCGCCGCGATCGTCCTCACCGTCGTGGCCGCGCGGAGCCGCTTCTCCGACGTCGCGGACCTCGCGCCGGGGGAATCCGGCGGTGGGGCGTGGGCGGCGCTGCTGCTGGCCTTCGCACCGGCCGGCGTGCTCCTGCTGGTCACGATGACCCTGAGCGCCGCGGTGACCAGCGCCCTGTGTCCCGCCGTGGTACAGGAGGCCGTGCTCGGCCGCCCGACGACCTTCGGCGTCATGTGGCGCCGCTCGTGGTCCCGGCTGCCGTCGGTGCTCGGGACCCTCTTGCTCACCGGGCTGATCGCGGGCGGGCCGATGCTCGCGCTCTACGCGATCTGCATCCCGCTGATCATCACGGCCCCGGCCCATTCCGGCCCGCCGGCCGCCCTGTTCGTCTTGCTGCTGGGCCTCTTGCCCTGCCTGCCCCTCTCGATCTGGCTCATGACGCGGCTCAGCCTCGCGCCCGCCGCCGCGGTGTGCGAGGGGCTCGGCCCGGTCGCCGCCCTGCGGCGCTCCTCCCAGCTGGTCAAGGACGGCTGGTGGCGGGTGTTCGGCAACACGATGCTCGCGTACATCGTGGCGGCGGCCGTGGGGTACTTCATCCAGATGCCGTTCGGCCTCGTCGGCATGGTGGGGCTCATCCCCTACTTCGGCGACGTGAGCGGCGAGAACCCGGACGTCGGCTCACTGATCGCCGGAGTCGTCGTGTACGTGGTCTCCGTGCTGGTCGGCACCACGGTCAGCATGGTGTTCCAGTACGGCTTCCCGCAGCTGGCCCTGGCCCTGTTGTACGTCGACCAGCGGATGCGCAAGGAGGACCTCGCGGCGGTCCTGATCGCGTCGGCCGCTCCCGCCGACCCGGTGTACGCACCCGCCCCGCATCCCGACCAGGTCTGAGACGGGCGGGCCCGGCCGCCCGCGACGGCCGGCGGGCAGACGGGCGGGCAGACCGACGGGCAGACCGACAGGGAGACCGACAGGGAGACCGGCGGGCATGTCCGAAACTGTGCGAGTGATGTCGTTCCGGACCATCACGTTCGGACCCGGCCCACGGTGAGACTGGACTCATCAGGACACCGAGAACGGGGAAAACGATGAGCACGACGGCTGCAGTGGTGGTTTACGGCGCGACGGGGCACACCGGTCGCTTCATCGTCGAGGAGCTCCGCAGGCGCGGCATCACCACCGTGATCTCGGGCCGCGACGCGGCGCGGTTGGAGCTACTGGCGGCCGAGTGGCCGGGAGTGGTCGTGCGGCCGGCCTCCGTGGACGACCCCGGCTCCCTGGACCGCGCCCTGGCCCGTGCCGCGGCCGTCATCAACTGCGCCGGGCCGTTCGCGCTGACGGGAGGACCCGTCGTCGAGGCGGCCCTGCGCGCGGGCATCCCGTACCTCGACGTCGCGGCGGAGATCGAGGCGAACGCGGCGATGTTCGCCGACCACGCGGCGGCGGCCCTGAGGTCGGGCACGCCCGTGGTGCCGGCGATGGCCTTCTTCGGCGGCCTGGGCGACCTGCTGGTCGCCGCGGCGATGGGTGACTGGACCGCCGCGGACGAGGTGCACGTCGCGTACGGGCTGAACAGCTGGCGTCCCACACCGGGCACCCGAACGGCCGGCGCCGTGTCCCACGAGCGCCGTGCGGGCCGCAGGGTGCGGTTCGCGGACGGTGCGCTGGAGTACCACGACGACGAACTGCGCGAGCAGGACTGGGACTTCCCGGAGCCGCTGGGCCGCCGCGCGGTGATCGCGGAGTTCACCATGGCCGATGTCGTCACCGTGCCCAGCCACGTGCACGTGCCCGATGTGCGCACCTACATGGCCGTCGAGGCCGCGCGGGACTTGGCCGGGCAGGACACCCCGGCGCCGGAGGCGGTCGATTCCCTGGGCAGGTCGGACCAGCTCTTCGTCGTCGACGTCCTGGTCCGCTCGCGGGGCGTGGAGCGGCGGGCGACGGCCCGCGGCCAGGACATCTACGCGGTCACCGCACCCCTGGTGGTGGAGGCCGTCGAGCGCGTCCTGGACGGGCGGACGCGGACCACCGGTGTGGCCTCGGCCGGCGCGATCTTCGACGCGCCGGACTTCCTGCGGGCGCTGTCCCCGTACCTGTCGGTCGATCTTCCGCACTGACCGGCGGCGGTCGCGAACGGGAGGGTCGCCTCAACTCCCCTCCGGGGCCGACGAGTCGGGTCCGATCCGGAAAACACGCGGGAAAAGACCCCCGGGCCCCGCCGAGGAAGCCCCCCGGGGTGCCTTCGGCGGGGCCTTCGCGCCGCTCCGGCCCCCCGCGCCGACCCCCGGACCGGCCGTCTCGAAAAAGCCCTGGACACGGCCGCCTGGGACCCTGCCACACCCGCTCTGACCTGCGCGTTCACCTCCCAATCCCTAGGATGGGCGCACACGGGGGGAGGCCGCGCGAGCAGCGTCGGCCGCTGCGGCGACCTCCGCCCGCCGACGTGCCCAGGACGGCCCAGGGAGGGTGCTTCATGACCGAGTCCGACAACCCCAGTCGGCCCGCGGACGGGAACCAGATCGCGTACGACGGCAGTCAGATCCAGATCCTGGAAGCCCGCGAGTCGATCCGCAGGCGCCCCGGCATGTACATCGGCTCGATCGGCGAACGCGGCCTGCACCAGCTGGTGTACGAGGTCGTCGGGTACGCCGTCGACGAGCACGTGGCCGGCCACGCCGACGCGATCGACGTCACGATCACCGCGGACGGCGGCATGCGCGTCGCGGACAACGGGCGGGGCCTGCCCGTGGAACCGGAGGAGTCCACCGGCAGGTCGGCCGTCGAACTCGTACTGACCGAGCTGTCCTTCGGCTCCGGGCCCCGCTCCCGCCACCATGTCTCCGGCGGCCTCAGCGGCCTGGGCATGTGCGTGGTCAACGCGCTGTCGGACCGCCTCTCGGTCGAGGTCCGGCGCGACGGCTTCCGCTGGACGCAGGAGTACGAGCGGGGCGTCGCGCTCGCGCCCTTGACGCGGCACGAGGCGACGACCGGGCACGGCACCACGATCGTGTTCCGGCCCGACGCGGGCATCTTCGAGACCACGCGGTACTCGTTCGCCACGCTGACGGAGCGCTTGCGCGAGCTGGCCTTCCTCAACGCGGGCCTGGCCGTCTCGCTGACCGACGAGCGCCCGGAGCGCCCGGTCCGGTTCCGGCACGAGGACGGCCTCCGGAAGTTCGTCACCCACCTCAACCCCTACCCCGTGGCCCCCGTCCACTCCCCCGCCATCGGCTTCGCGTCGGAGAGCGGGGACGGGACGGTCCGCGCACAGGTCGCCCTGCAGTGGAACACCGGGCCGCGGCAGGAGATCCGCACGTTCGCGAACAGCACCCGCACCCTCGAGGGCGGCGCCCACGAGGAGGGCTTCCTCACCTCGCTCACGGCCGTCCTCAACGACCACGCGCGCCGGCAGCGGCTGCTGCCCGCGGACGACGGTGAGCCCGCCCGGGAGCTCACCGCCGAGGAGGTCCGCGGAGGACTGGTCGCGGTCGTCTCCGTCACACTCGCCGATCCCGTCTTCGAGGGATCCACCAGGAGCAGGCTCCGCAACGCCGAAGCGGGCGACTGCGTCCGGGATGCCGTCCGCGAACACCTCGACGACTGGCTGGAGCGGCATCCGGGCGAGGCCGCGGCCATCATCCGTCACATCGTCAACACGGCCACCGGGTAAGGGAGATGCTGACGTCGGACGATGGTGTACGGGGGCTCGCGTTCCGACGGAGCGGTGCCCCCCGGCGCGTGTGAGGAGCCCCCGCAACGGGAACGCGACAGGCAGGGCGGTGAGTTCCGCTCCATTTCGATGGCGCTCCGGGCGAAACCGGAACGCCCTGCCTGCCGTTCTCCCGTCGGCGGACTGCCCGCCGCCGGCCCCGCCGTCTCACCCCCGGAGGAGTTCTGATGGCCCTCCTCACCACCCTCGCGGTGATCCTCGTCGTCTGGTGCGCCGCCGGCCTGGCCACCGCCGCGCTCTACGCCGCCGTGCGCACCCGGCACGTCCGGCGCCAGCGGGCCCGGGTGCCGCTCCGCCCGAGGCAAGGAGCGCTACCCGGCCGGTCCGACGTCCTCCCGCGCCGCTAGGGCTGTGACCGGAAAGGTTTGCGGTCGGCTGTCCGGATGCCGATCAGGGAGCCACCCGCCCACGGTCCTCGGCCGGGCCCCCTCTATCCTTCCGGGACCGCGGAGCACGGTGGTCCGCGCGGGGGGAACGGGATCGTGGAAACAATCGGTGACCTGGTGCGACGTGCCGTCCGGTCATGTCCGGAGTGCGGGGCGGGCGTGCCCGTCGACGAGCGGTACGTCGTCTGGTGCGCGGCCTGCGACTGGAACGTGGATCCGGGTGCGCCCGATCCGGAGGGCGGCCGGATCGCCGCCGCCCGGCGGCGGATGGCCCGGAAGCACGGGGAGCAGCTCGCGGCCGAGATGGAGCGGTCCGGCGAGTCAGGCCAGTCCAGCGCCTCCCGCCGGTCCGGCGAGGCCTTCGGACCCGTGAAGCACGACGCGAATACGGTCGTGGCGTTCGGGATCGCCCTGCTCGTGAACGGCGTGACCGTGTTCCTCGCGGTGGCGGGGGTCCTGCTGCTGCTCCTGGGCTGGGGCGCCGGGATCCTGCCGGCGATCGGCGCGCTGATGCTGGGCCTGGCTTGGCTGATGCGGCCGCGGCGCCCGCGCCTCCCGAAGGACGGGCCCGTGCTGTACCGGGCGGACGCGCCGGAGCTCTTCGCGCTGATCGACGACGTCGCGGATGTCGTCGGGACGACCGGCGTGCACGTGGTGGTGGTCGACACCGACGCCAACGCCTCGGTCACGAACTACGGCCTGAGGGCGCGGCGGCTCCTCACCATCGGCCTCGGGCTGTGGGAGATCCTCTCGCCCCACGAGCGGGTGGCCCTGCTCGGTCACGAGCTGGGCCACTTCGCCAACGGGGACACCCGCCGGGGCGCCTTCATGGACGACGCGCTGCGCGCCCTGGCCATGTGGAACTACGTCCTGACGCCCCTCCCGCACAGCGGGCTCGTGGACCGGATCATGGCCGTGCTGATGTGGCTGCCCCGGTGGACCGTCTTCGGGCTGCTGACGCTCCTGGACCACCTGACCCTGCGCCAGTCGCAGCGCGCGGAGTACCTGGCCGACCGGAGTGCGGCCCGGGCCGGCTCCACGGAGGCGGCCGCGGCGCTGATGGACCGGCTCTTGGTGTGCGGGTCCGTCGGGGACTTCCTGCGGCGGGAGTCAGTGGGTGCCCGGACCAAGGTCAGGCTGGGCGGACGGGACGGGCGCGCGGACGGCGGGCGGCCCGAGGACGGGTTGTGGGAGCGGCTCGCCGCGAACTTCGCCGACATGCCGGAGCACGAGTACGAGCGCCTGCGGCGGGTCGCGGCCCTGCGCGGGCACAGCGTCGATGCCACGCACCCGCCGACCCACCTGCGCCGCCGGTGCGCCGCGGTGCACGGCCCCTTCGCACCGCAGGTCCCGTACGCCGCCGCGCGCGCGGCCGCGGTGGCCGGCGAACTGGCCCCGGCCCGGGCCGTACTGGCCCGGGAGGTCATCCGCGACCACGCGGGCTGAGGAGGGGCGGCCCCGGGCCCTGTCCTATGATCGCCTCCGTGACGTCCGCACTGATCCTCGTCGACCTGATGCCCCGCATCATCGCCCTGCCCGTGGCACCGCACTCAGGTGAGCGGGTCCTGGACCGCTGTCGCCTGCTCGCCGAGGCGTTCAGGGCGGCCGGCCGGCCGGTGGTGGCGGTTCGGGTGGAGCGGCCCGGCGTGAGCGAGCAGCCTCCGGGCAGCGGCTTCGCCGACGGTCTGGTCCAGCCCGGGGACGTCGTGATCGTCAAGCGCACCGTCGGCGCGTTCCACGGCACCGGCCTGGACGACCGACTGCGCGGTCTCGGCGTGGACACGCTGGTGCTCGCCGGACTGGTCACCACGATGGGGGTCGAGTCCACCGCGCGGGCCGCGAGCGATCACGGCTACGAGCTGGAGTTCGTCGCCGACGCCATGTCCGGGTTCGCCGCCGACGAGCACGACTTCACCGTGGAGAAGATCTTTCCGCGGTTCGGCGACGTGCACGACACCGCGCACTACGTCTGAGCCGGGCGCGAGCACCGCGCGTACCGGCCGAAGGCGACCGGACCGTCCGGCGCACTGTACGAAGGCTCTTGTGAACGAACAGATCCAGCCCGCGACCGTTCGCCTCTTCGTCGCCCTCGCCCCGCCCGACGAAGCGAAGGACGAACTGGCGCGAGCGCTCCGCCCCGCCTACGAGGCGTACCCGCACATGCGGTGGAACCGCATCGAGGACTGGCACATCACGCTCGCGTTCCTCGGCGAACTCCCGGTCGGGGCCGCCTCGCTGCTGCAGCCTCCGCTGGCGGAGCTCGCGGCGGCGCGCGGGCCCGTACGACTGGGCCTGCGCGGCGGCGGGCACTTCGGCGAGCGGGTGCTGTGGAGCGGGATCGACGGTGACGTGGACGGGCTGCACCTGCTCGCCACGGACGTGCGCGCCGTGGTCAAGGAGTGCGGCATCCCCTTCGAGGACCGGCCGCTGCGCCCCCATCTGACGTTGGCCCGCGCCCGCCGGAACGATGCCTCTTCCGCCGTGGAGGCCGCCGCCGGACTGGCCGGGTTCACCGGCCGGCCGTGGCCGACGGAGCGCCTGCACCTGGTCGGCAGCAACATCGGCCGCGGTCCGGGAGCGATCCACTACCGCGACATCGAGGCGTGGAACCTCGGCGGCGGGCACCCGGCCTGACCCCGGCCCCCGGGGCTCGGAGATGTGTATACGGGACAGCCCGGCGGCATCGCCCGGGCCCGGACCCTGCCCCGCTCCCGCGGCGGGCGCGGGCGCGGCTGCGGCTGCGGCCTGCTGTGCGGCGCTCTCGGCGGCGCCGGCAGCGGCACCCCCGTCGCCCTGGCCGCCCTGGCCGCCCTGGCCGCCCTGGCCGCCCGCACTCTCGCCGGCGTTCCCGCCGGTGCTCCTGCCGGTGTTGTCCGACATCGCTTCCCTCCCCTGTCCAGCCGCCCCCGGCTTCCCAGTGGGGGCGGCGCAGCGGACAGAGTAGGCCGGTGGAGGGATGTTTTGAACAGGATCAAAAGAGCTCTGTGTCAGGACCGTGACAATCGGATCGGGACATCTCCCCAGCTCCGAGCCCCGGCCACACCAGCGGTGACCGCGACGGCGACCGGCCGGTCAGGAGATGTCCGGCAGCCAGGCAGGCAGGGCCTCGGTCCGTGCCAGCCAGGCCTGCGGGAGCACCGCGTCCCCGCGCGCGCCCAGCACCCCGCCGACGATCGCGCAGGTGGTGTCCACGTCGCCGCCGACCTGGGCTGTGGTCCAGAAGGCCCGCTCGTAATCGTCCAGGCTCCGCGCCGCCGACCACAGGGCGAAGGGCACGGTGTCGTGGGCGCTGGTGCGCCGCCCGCAGCCCAGGACGGCCGCGACGGTCGTCGCGTCGTCGTAGTCCAGCATGCCGCGCGCCCTGCGCAGACCGGCACCCACCGCGCTGCGCGGAACCAGCGCGATGACCCCGTCCAGCAGGTCGGCGGCCTTCGGCGGCCCGTCCGGAGCGGCGGCCAGAGCGGCCGCGGCGGCCACGGCCATCGCCCCGCACACCGCTTCGCGGTGCTGGTGGGTGGTGTAGGCGGAGATCTCCGCCTGGTGGGTGGCCTGCTCCGGGTCGTCGGCGTACCAGGCACCCAGCGGGGCGACCCGCATGGCCGCGCCGTTGCCCCACGAGCCCTGCCCGTTGAACAGTTCGGCGGCGAGCGTGCGCCAGTCCGCGCCCTCGCGGATCAGGCGCAGCATCCGGTTCACGGCGGGCCCGTAGCCGCGGTCGAAGTCGTGGTGGTGGGCGAAGGAGGCGGCCAGCGCGTCCTGGTCGACCCGTCCGTGCCCGGCGAGTACGGCCACCACCGAGCAGGCCATCTCGGTGTCGTCCGTCCACTGCCACGGATCGGTTCCGGCGGGCAGCTCGCGCCGCTTGAGCAGCGGGTAGTTCACGGGGACGAAGTACTGGGAGCCCAGGGCGTCACCCAGGGCCAGGCCTCGAAGGCTGGCCATGGCGCGTGCGTAGCGCCTTTCGGAAGAGGAGTCAGAGGTCATCGCGCTTCACTCTAGCCGTCCAGGTCGTAGGGCTCGGCTGTGGTCCACCGCTCAAACGGGCGGTCCATCCGGTACCGCCCGTCGGGTCCGAGCAGCAGGACCCGGTATTCGCCGTTCCCGGGGTTGGAGAGGGCTTCGAACTCGGCCACGGACCAATGGAACCAGCGCATGCAGAACAGTCTCATCGTCAGACCGTGCGTCACCAGCAGGACGTTCTCCGGGTGGTCCTCGGCTTCGAAGCTGCGGTAGAGGCTCTCCAGGAAGGCCCCGACCCGGTCGTAGACGTCCGCGCCCGACTCCCCCTGCGCGAAGCGGTAGAAGAAGTGGCCGTACGCGTCCCGGTACGCCTTCTGCAGCCGTACGTCTTCCCGCTCCTGCCAGTTGCCCCAGTCCTGCTCGCGCAGCCTCGGCTCCTCGCGCATCCGGACGCGCGCCGGGTCCAGCCGCAGCTCCCGGAAGGTCTGCAGGGTCCGGCGGTACGGGGAGACGTACGCGCTGACGTGCTCGCCGCCGAAGAGCTCCCGGAGCCGGACGCCGGCCTCCGCGGCCTGCTCGCGGCCGGCGCGGGTCAGCCTCAGGGCGTGGTCGGGCTCCCGCTCGTACACCGTGTCATCGGCGTTCCCCTCCGATTCCCCGTGTCGGACAAGGACGATGCGCCGTGGTCGAACCATCCCACGACCCTATTCGGCCATCAGCGGGCACGCCGACCGGGGCACGCCGGTCGGCCGGACGGCGACCATACAGTCGGCTTGTCGGACCGGTCTGCCCGCGGTCAGACCGTCCAGGAGGGCTCGAGGTCGACGACGTCTCCCGTGAGGGCCTCCACGTCGGCCTGGATCTGGGCGCGCAGGGAGAGCCGCTCCACGCGCTCCTGGCGGTACTTGCCGTGCTCGGCCGCCGCGTGCCACATCGACAGCACCAGGAACTCCCGGCCGGGAGCCTCGCCGAAGAGGCCCCGGACCATGCCGGGCGAGCCTGCCATGGCCGGGTTCCACACCTTCTCCTGCATGAGGGCGAAGTGGTCGACCCGGCCCTCGCGCACCCGTGTGTGGGCGACCCGGACGACGTCGGCGTCGGTGAAGCGGGGCTCGAAGCCCGTCTTCACATCGAAGCGGTGGTCGAAGAGCGTGACCCGCGCGTCGGTGTAGGTGCCGTTCTGGGAAGCGGCCAGCCTGTCGTGCGAGCGGGCCATGAAGGAGTCGTAGAAGGAGCGGCTCTCCCAGAACGCGAAAACATGCGCCACCCCCTGCCGGCCCCGGCTCCAGCCGCCGCCCTGTCCCCGGAATCCGGGTTCGCCAGGCAGCCCCGCCCATTTGCGCTGCCCGCGCTCGAACCCGCGTCGGTCCGTCACCGTGCAGCGAATCCACTTGACCAGCACTGCGCCATCGTACGGTCCCGGCGGGGCCCGGGTCAGTCCCCGGCGCGGTACATCCGCAGGAGTTCGGACGCGTCCCGCTCGGGCAGCCGAAGCCCGAACTCCCGGTCGAGCAGGGCGAGCAGCCCGTCCGAGGCGACTTCCCGCCGCTCAACCCGCCCGTCGGGCCGCAGCCGCGTGAGCTCCCGGCCCACGAGGGCCACCCGAGCGGAGTCGCCCGGGCGCTGGACGATGACCTGGCCGACGAAGGCGGAGCGGGGGTGCGAGGAGGTGTAGTGGTTCAGGACCACGTAGTCGACGGGGTGGTAGGGCTGCGGCGAGAAGGCGTACAGGTCGCGCCAGGTGCCCTCGCGCGACACGCAGAGCACGAGGACTCCGTCCGCCTCCTCCCGGACGCGGAACACCCACTCCCCCTGCCGCGCTTCGGTGCCGGGGCGCGACAGCGGCACGGGCTCGCGCGGCGTCTGCCAGCCGAACCCGGCGTCGCAGAGCCAGGGTTCCCCGTCCACCGTGACGACGAGCATCGCGTGCGTCACCGCGAGCAGGGAATCCCCCCGGGTGCGGTTGCGGGCGCCGCGCCCGGAGACCTCGAAGCCGATCCGCTCCAGGACGGCGGCCAGCAGCGTGTTCTGCTCGTAGCAGTAGCCGCCGCGGCCGGCGTGCACGAGCTTCCCCTCGATCGCCTTGACCTCCAGCTCGATGGGGCGGCCGAGCAGCACGTCCAGACTCTCGAAGGTGATCGCACCGGTGTGGGCCCGGTGTACTGCCTTCAACGTCGCCAGGTCCGCCCGGAGTTCCCCACCGTCCCAGCCGATCCTCGCCAGATAGGCGTCCAGGTCCAGCTCGTCACCGCTCCACATGGCTTCCCCGCTCTGCGCTTCACGAAAAACACGGAGCGCCCCGGTGGTACCGCCCCACACAATGATCGGCATGACGGCCCTGCACACCACCCCTATCTTCGACCGCTTGGCCCCGTGCGAACGGATCCTCGTCGCCGGCGCCGGCGGCGGCTTCGACATCTACTCCGGGCTCCCCATCGCCCTCTCCCTCCTGCACCAGGGCAAGGAGGTGTACCTGGCCAACCTCTCCTTCAGCGCGCTCGCCGGCCTCCCGCTCGACCACTGGGTGGCCCCCGACCTCGCCGCCGTCACCCCGCTCTCCGCGCCGCACCAGCCGTACTTCCCGGAGCGGACCTTGGCCCGGTGGCTGAAGATCCACGGATACCCGTCCACGGTGTACGCCTTCCCCCAGGTCGGCGTGCAGCCCCTGCGGGCCGCCTACCGGACGCTGATCGACCTGCACCGCATCGACGCGGTGGTCCTGGTCGACGGGGGCACCGACATCCTGATGCGCGGCGACGAGGCGGGCCTCGGCACGCCCGAGGAGGACCTGGCCAGCGTGGCGGCGCTGGCCGCGCTGGACGACGTGGCCGAGCGCCTGGTCGTCTCGGTCGGCTTCGGCGTGGACGCGTACCACGGGGTGAACCACGCGCTGGTACTGGAGAACATCGCGGCGCTGGAGCGGGACGGCGCGTACCTCGGCGCGTTCTCGATATCCCGCGCCACCCGGGAGGGCGCGCTGTACCTCGACGCCGTGGCCCACGCGCAGGACCACACCCCGGAGCGCCCGAGCATCGTGAACGGCTCGATCGCCGCGGCCGTCCGCGGCTCCTTCGGGGACGTCCGCTTCACCGACCGGACCCGGGGCGGCGAGCTCTTCGTGAACCCGTTGATGTCGCTCTGCTTCACCTTCGAACTGACCGGCCTGGCCGCCCGCTGCCTCTACCTCGACCGGATCGAGGAAACCCACCTGATGCGCCAGGTGAGCTCGCAGATCGCGATCTTCCGTGACGAGATCACCACCCGGCCGGCCCGGACCTTCCCGCACTGAGCCGCGTACGGATGTGTACGGACGTGCGCGGGGGCTCCGGCGCACGGCGAAGGGGACCGGCCTTCGGCCGGTCCCCTTCGTGCACTGCTGGTCAGCCGCCTGCGCGGGCTACGTCGGACGTGGCGCCCGACGGGCCCGCGCCCGGTGTCAGCTGCAGCCGCTGGTGGAGCCGCAGCCCTCGCAGATGTAGCAGGAGCCGGCGCGCTGCATCTTCGTGCCGCAGGAGAAGCAGAGCGGGGCGTCGGCGGAGACGCCGAGCTGCATCTCGACCAGTTCGGCGTTGGAGTGCGCCGTCTTGGGGGCCGGGACCTGGGCGACCGCGACCGGCTTCGGGGCCGGGGCGGCCGGGACCGCGACCAGCGGGGCCACGGGGGCCGACAGGGTCAGGGACTCGGTGTCGAGCTCCTCCTCGAGGGGCTCGTAGGAGCCCGTGTCGAGGTGGCGCTGACGCTCCTCGGCGGAGTGGATGCCGAGGGCCGAGCGGGTCTCGAAGGGCAGGAAGTCGAGCGCCACGCGGCGGAAGATGTAGTCGACGATCGACTGCGCCATCCGCACGTCCGGGTCGTCCGTCATACCGGCCGGCTCGAAGCGCATGTTCGTGAACTTCGCGACGTACGTCTCCAGCGGGACGCCGTACTGCAGACCGACCGAGACCGCGATCGAGAAGGCGTCCATCATGCCCGCGAGGGTCGAACCCTGCTTGGACATCTTCAGGAAGACCTCGCCGAGACCGTCGTCCGGGTAGGAGTTCGCGGTCATGTAGCCCTCGGCGCCACCGACCGTGAAGGACGTGGTGATCCCCGGGCGGCCCTTCGGAAGGCGCTTGCGGACCGGGCGGTACTCGATGACCTTCTCGACGGCCGTCCGGATGGTGTCCTCCGCCTTGGCGGTGACCTCCACCTTCTCCTCTTCCTTCTTCTTCGCGGAGAGGGGCTGGCCGACCTTGCAGTTGTCGCGGTAGATCGCGAGCGCCTTGACGCCCAGCTTCCACGCCTCGAAGTAGATCTCCTCGATCTCCTCGACGGTCGCCGTCTCCGGCATGTTGACCGTCTTGGAGATCGCGCCGGAGATCCAGGGCTGGATCGCGGCCATCATGCGGACGTGGCCCATCGCGGAGATGGAGCGCTCGCCCATCGCGCAGTCGAAGACCGAGTAGTGCTCCTGCTTCAGGCCCGGGGCGTCGACGACCACGCCGTGCTCGGCGATGTGGGCGACGATCGCCTCGATCTGCTCTTCCTGGTAGCCCATGCGGCGCAGGGCCTGCGGCACGGTGCCGTTGACGATCTGCATCGAGCCGCCGCCGACGAGCTTCTTGAACTTGACCAGGGCCAGGTCCGGCTCGACACCGGTGGTGTCACAGGACATCGCGAGACCGATGGTGCCGGTGGGCGCGAGGACGGAGGCCTGCGAGTTGCGGAAGCCGTTCTTCTCGCCGAGGTGGATCACGTCCTGCCAGGCCTCGGTGGCCGCGGCCCAGATGATGTTGTCCAGGTCCTCGGTGCGCGGCGCGACGGCGTTGGCGTCGGCGTGCTGCTTCATGACGCGCTTGTGCGACTCGGCGTTGCGGGCGTAGCCGTCGTACGGGCCGACGATCGCGGCCAGCTCGGCGGAGCGCTTGTACGCGGTACCGGTCATCAGCGAGGTGATCGAGGCGGCGAGGGTGCGGCCGCCGTCCGAGTCGTACGCGTGCCCGGTGGCCATCAGCAGGGCGCCGAGGTTGGCGTAGCCGATGCCCAGCTGGCGGAAGGCGCGGGTGTTCTCGCCGATCTTCTGCGTCGGGAAGTCCGCGAAGCAGATGGAGATGTCCATCGCGGTGATGACCAGCTCGACGACCTTGGCGAAGCGCTCGGCGTCGAAGGACTGGTTGCCCTTGCCATCGTCGTTCAGGAACTTCATGAGGTTGAGCGAGGCGAGGTTGCAGGACGTGTTGTCCAGGTGCATGTACTCGCTGCAGGGGTTGGACGCGGTGATGCGGCCGGACTCGGGGCAGGTGTGCCAGTTGTTGATCACACCGTCGTACTGGATGCCCGGGTCGGCGCAGGCCCAAGCGGCCTCGGCGAGCTTGCGGAAGAGCGACTTGGCGTCGACCGTCTCGATGACCTCGCCGGTCATGCGGGCGCGCAGGCCGAATTCGGTGCCGTTCTCGACGGCCGTCATGAACTCGTCGTTCACGCGGACGGAGTTGTTGGCGTTCTGGTACTGGACGGACGTGATGTCGTCGCCGCCCAGGTCCATGTCGAAGCCCGCGTCGCGCAGGGCGCGGATCTTCTCCTCTTCCTTCACCTTGGTCGCGATGAAGTCCTCGACGTCCGGGTGGTCCACGTCCAGGACGACCATCTTGGCCGCGCGGCGGGTGGCGCCGCCCGACTTGATCGTTCCGGCGGACGCGTCGGCGCCGCGCATGAAGGAGACCGGACCGGAGGCGTTGCCGCCGGAGGAGAGGAGCTCCTTGGAGGACCGGATGCGGGAGAGGTTCAGGCCGGCGCCGGAGCCGCCCTTGAAGATCATGCCCTCTTCCTTGTACCAGTCGAGGATCGACTCCATGGAGTCGTCGACGGCGAGGATGAAGCAGGCGGAGACCTGCTGCGGCTGGGCCGTGCCGACGTTGAACCACACCGGCGAGTTGAAGCTGAAGATCTGGTGCAGGAGCGCGTAGGTCAGCTCGTGCTCGAAGATCTCCGCGTCGGCGGGCGACGTGAAGTAGTCGAAGTCCTCGCCGGCCTTGGTGTAGGTCTTCACGATCCGGTCGATGAGCTGCTTCAGACCGGTCTCGCGCTGCGGGGTGCCGACCGCGCCCCGGAAGTACTTGCTGGTCACGATGTTGACCGCGTTCACCGACCAGAAGTCGGGGAACTCGACGCCACGCTGCTCGAAGTTGACCGAGCCGTCGCGCCAGTTGGTCATGACGACGTCGCGGCGCGCCCAGGTCACCTCGTCGTACGGGTGCACGCCCGGGGTGGTGTGGATGCGCTCGATACGCAGGCCGCTCTTGGCAGTCTTGGTTCCCTTGGAGCGGGAACCTCGTGCCGAGCTGCTCGCCGTCTCTGTCATGCCGTTCCTCCCAATGCGGGCAAAACGCCCTAAAGTGCCAGCGCTATTCCGCGGCACGGTGCTGTGTCTTGTATCTACGTCTCTTCGCCGTACCGGCCGGCCGCTCCGCGATGCGCGTGCAGCGCGGTGCGGGCTGTCCGGTCAGTCGGCGGCGGAGGCGGGCACGGGGACCGGAACGGTCCCACCGGGCTCGCACTCTTCGGGGTGAGACCGCGGCACACGGAGTTCCGTGATGGCGGTCTCGAAGTCTTCGAGTGTGTCGAACGCCTTGTAAACGGACGCGAACCGGAGGTACGCGACCAGGTCGAGCTCCTGCAACGGGCCGAGTATGGCCAGACCCACGTCGTGGGTGGTCAGCTCGGCGCTACCGGTGGCGCGCAACGCCTCCTCGACCCGCTGGCCGAGCTTGGCGAGGGCGTCCTCGGTGACCGGCCGCCCCTGGCACGCCTTGCGCACGCCGGAGATGACCTTGGTACGGCTGAAGGGTTCGGTCACCCCGCTGCGCTTGATCACCATCAGCGAGGCCGTCTCCACCGTCGTGAAGCGACGGGAGCAGTCGGGGCACTGGCGGCGCCGGCGGATCGACGTGCCGTCGTCGGTGGTCCGACTGTCGACGACACGGCTGTCGGGGTGCCTGCAGAAGGGGCAGTGCATGGTTCCCTCACCCTCCTCTTGGCACGACTGAATCACCTCGCGAGACCCCTGAACGGCAGAGGCGAAGCTCTGTCGGGGGGCTCGGGAAGCAGCCACAAGCATATGCGATGCCGAGACCCTCGGCAGACCGAGGACCACAACTTCTGGGTGGCAGCGCTCATCCAACCACTAGATCTTGGGTTGTGGTGGATTTACGGCGCTCCGCGTGTCGCAGCGTCCGATGGCCGGATACAAGGCCTCTCGGTGCCACACTGGGCGCGAACCCGGACGGTGGCGACCCGACCCGGAAGGGTACCGTAAGCCGTGGCCCCGAAGCCGAACCCGCGTTCGGTCCGGATGGCCCGACGGCCAGCCATACACCCCCAGGTATGACCACGCCGGGTGATCTGCGTTTTTTCACTCGAACGTGTGTTTGGCGCAACCTTTCGAAAGCAACTACCGTTGTCCAGCTAGGGAGAACATTTCGAGAGGGGCCGACGTGACCACCACCGCAGACAGTGCCACCATCACTGCCCAGAACCGCTCCCAGAGCCGACTCGAGCCGGTGCATGCCATGAATGACGCAAGCCTGAACCCGGAGGCGGAGCCCGTACGCCCCGCACGCTCGATGCCAGGGCGACCTCCAGGCATCCGCGCCGACAGCTCCGGACTCACGGACCGGCAGCGCAGGGTCATCGAGGTCATTCGCGACTCGGTGCAGCGGCGCGGCTACCCGCCGTCGATGCGGGAGATCGGCCAGGCGGTCGGCCTGTCCAGCACGTCGTCGGTGGCGCACCAGCTGATGGCCCTGGAGCGCAAGGGCTTCCTGCGCCGCGATCCGCACCGCCCGCGGGCCTACGAGGTGCGCGGGTCCGACCAGCCCAGCTCGCAGCCCACCGACACCACGGGCAAGCCCGCCGCCTCGTACGTGCCCCTGGTCGGCCGGATCGCGGCCGGTGGCCCGATCCTCGCCGAGGAGTCGGTGGAGGACGTGTTCCCGCTCCCCCGCCAGCTGGTCGGTGACGGCGAACTGTTCTGCCTCAAGGTCGTCGGCGACTCGATGATCGAAGCCGCGATCTGTGACGGCGACTGGGTCACGGTCCGTCGCCAGCCGGTCGCGGAGAACGGCGACATCGTCGCAGCCATGCTCGACGGCGAGGCCACGGTCAAGCGGTTCAAGCGCGAGGACGGCCATGTCTGGCTGCTCCCGCACAACGCCGCGTACCAGCCGATCCCCGGCGACGAGGCCACCATCCTGGGCAAGGTCGTCGCCGTACTGCGCCGGGTCTGACCTCCCCGCGCCCCCATCCAGCTCCGGGACCCACTGCGCCGGTCCCGGAGCTGCTTTGTGCCTTCTGCCCTGCACCTGGTTGCCTTGCGCGTGCTTGCCTTGCGCGTGCTTGCCTTGCGCGTGCTTGGGCCGCGTCCACTTGGGCTGCGTCTACTTGCCCTCGGCTTGCGCGGCCGCGTCGATCGCGGCGAGCGAGCGGCGGGCCTGGTTGCGGTCCGTGGTGTACCAGAAGTCCGGCAGCGTGGCCCGCAGGAAGCTCCCGTACCGGGCCGTGGCCAGCCGGGGGTCCAGTACCGCGACGACGCCCTTGTCGCCGGTGGCCCGAACGAGCCGGCCGGCGCCCTGGGCCATGAGCAGCGCCGCGTGCGTCGCCGCGACGGACATGAAGCCGTTGCCGCCGCGCTCCTCGACCGACTTCTGCCGGGCGCTCATCAGCGGGTCGTCGGGGCGCGGGAACGGGATCCGGTCCATGACCACCAGCTGGCAGCTCGGCCCGGGCACGTCCACGCCCTGCCAGAGCGACAGGGTGCCGAACAGGCAGGTCTTCGGATCGGCCGCGAAGTTCTTGATCAGCTCGCCGAGCGTCTCCTCGCCCTGCAGCAGGATCGGGTTGTCGAGCCGGCCGCGCAGCTCCTCGGCGGCCGCCTTGGCGCCGCGCATGGAGGAGAACAGTCCGAGGGTGCGGCCGCCGGCCGCCTCGATCAGTTCGGCGAGCTCGTCCATCATGTCGCCGCGGGTGCCCTCGCGGCCGGGGGTGGCCAGGTGCTTGGCGACGTAGAGGATGCCCTGCTTCGGGTAGTCGAACGGCGAGCCGACGTCCAGGCCCTTCCACTGAGGTACGTCGTCGCCTTCGACGCCTTCCGGGGACAGGCCCATCGACGCCGCGACGCCGTTGAAATCGCCGCCGAGCTTGAGGGTGGCCGAGGTCAGGACCACCGAGCGGTCCTCGAACAGCTTCTCGCGCAGCAGGCCAGAGACCGAGAGCGGAGCGACCCGGAGGGTGGCGCCGAAGCGGTCGTGTCGCTCGTACCAGACGACGTCGTACTCGGAGCCGGCCATGATCCGCTCCGCCACCCCGTGCACGCTCTCCACGGCGGCGAGGGCCTGCTTGCGCACGGCGTCCTCGTCGTGGACGGACTTGTCGCGGGTGGTGCCGATCGCCGAGATCACACTGCGCGAGGCGTCCCGCAGGGCCATCAGCGCATAGCCGAGGTCCTCCGGGATCTCCTCCAAGCGGCCGGGGAGCGCCAGCTCCATGACGCGCTCGAAGGTCTCGGAGGCCGTCTGCAGGGAGTCGGCGGTCTTCTCGTCGACCAGCTTCGCCGACCGCTTCACGGCGCGGTTGACCTGGCCGGGGGTGAGCTCGCCGGTGGCGACTCCGGTCACCCGGGAGACCAGCTCGTGGGCCTCGTCGACGATCAGCACCTCGTGCTGCGGGAGCACGGGCGCGCCCTCGATCGCGTCGATGGCGAGGAGCGCGTGGTTGGTGACGACGACGTCCGCGAGCTTGGCCCGCTCACGGGCGGCCTCCGCGAAGCACTCGGCTCCGTACGCGCACTTCGTCGCGCCCAGGCACTCGCGGGAGGACACGGAGATCTGCGACCAGGCCTTGTCGGAGACGCCCGGGGTCAGGTCGTCGCGGTCGCCGGTCTCGGTCTCGTCCGCCCAGTCGCGCAGGCGCAGCAGGTCCTGGCCCAGCTTGCTGGTGGGGGCGGCCGCCTCGAACTGGTCGAAGAGGCCCTCCTCCTCGTCCTGCGGGGCGCCCTCGTGCAGGCGGTGCAGGCACAGGTAGTTGGAGCGGCCCTTGAGCATGGCGAACTGCGGGCGGCGGTGGAGCTGCGGATGCAGCGCCTCCACCGTCCGGGGCAGGTCGCGCTCGACGAGCTGGCGCTGAAGGGCCAGCGTCGCCGTGGCGACGACCACGCGCTCGCCGTGCGCGAGGGCCGGCACCAGGTAGCCGAGGGACTTGCCGGTACCGGTACCGGCCTGGATGAGGCGGTGGGAGTTGCCGTCGATCGCTTCGGCGACGGCTTCGGCCATGGCCACCTGGCCGGGGCGCTCCGTGCCGCCGACGGCGGAGACGGCGGCGTGCAGCAGGTCGGGGAGGGAGGGCTTCGTCATAGCAGTGCCAACCCTACGGGGCGCCACCGACAGCGGCCGCACGGACGGGGGATCAACGCCGGTACAAGGGGTTCGGCACGGTTCCGTGCTGCACGGCGTGCGGGCGGTCGGGGCGGTCGCGGTAGCCGTCCTCGTAGAGGCGGTTCCTGTTGAGGCAGAGCCGGCCGATGCGTTCGCCGAGGAGGTCGAAGAGCGCGTAGCGCTCCTTGAGCTCCGGGAAGCGGGCGTGGTGGCGCAGGATCTCCGCCCGTACGAGGGACCGGAAGGTGTCCTCCGGGACGCCGAGGCGGTCCTCGCAGAGGACGGAGAGGTAGCGGAAGACGCCGACGAACAGCCCGGAGTGGATGAACTGCGGCAGGAAGTCCGCGGGCTCGGTGAGCAGCACCGCGCGGACCTCGTTGGGCATGGCGGCCGGCTCGGGCAGCGGCTCGGCGCAGAGGTTGACGTCGTCCACGAAGTCCTTGACCGCGAGCCGGACCGGGACGTCCTGCTCGTCGAAGATCACGACGGCGTTCTCCCCGTGCGGGGAGAAGACGGTCCCGTAGCGGTAGAGGAAGCGCAGCAGCGGCGGGAGGAGGGCGGCGAAGAGGTGCCGGAGCCAGACGGCGGGGGCGAGGCCCGAGCGGGCGACGAGCTCGGCGGTGAGGGAGCGGCCGCGGGGGTCGGTGTGCGGATCGACTGCTGGGGCAGGCGGAGGTCGGGGGCGGCGGGCGAGGGTGGGCCCGGGTCCGCGTCCGGACCCGGGCCCGACCTGGGCAGTCTGCGGCTCGTGCAGATCGGCGGTGCGTCCTTGAGCCGGGCGACCGCCGAACGGGTGGGCCCCGCACTGGGTTCGGGCCTGCAGCGGGTCTTCGCCATGGCCGAGGGGCCGCTCATCCTCACCCGGCCCGACGATCCGGCCGGGACCGTCCTGGGCACGCAGGGCCGCCCGCTCTCGGTCGACGAGGAGGTGCGCATCGTCGACGCCGACGGCAAGGACCTGCCCGAGGGGGAGCCCGGCGAACTCCTCGTCCGCGGTCCGCACACCCCGCGCGGCTACTACCGGGCGCCCGCCCGCGACGCCCGCGCCTTCACCGCCGACGGCTACTTCCGCACGGGCCGCCTCGCGCGCCGCACCCCGGACGGCGACCTGCTGGTGACCGGCCGCGTCGCGGACGCCCCCGGGGTCGGCTGAGCACGAGGATCCGACGGGGGGCAGTCCGTCGACCCGCCGTCGAGCGGGGAAACCGTTCGTGCGGTCCGACAGTACGTACCGTCGGACCACGAGTCCGCCCGGGCCCGCACGGCGTCACCCCGCACGGCGTCACCCCGCACGTGCGGCCGTACGCGGTCCACCCCGTGTTCCGCCCACCGACCGAGCGGAGAACCGCAGATGGCACACCCCGCCCTCGCCCTCAAGCCCGGCACGGCCTGGCTCGATGCCTGGCAGCGCGCCCTGGCCGTGGCCCCCGAGGCCTTCCAGGAGGACCGCGTCCTGAACCTCTGGGGCGGCTCCTGGCATTCCGACGGCCGCGCGCTGCCCGCAACCAGCCCCGTCGACGGCAGCTCCGTCGCGGGCCCGCCGCGCCTGGACTCCTCCGTGGCCACCCGGGCCGTGCGGGCGAGCCTCGACCAGCACCGCGCCTGGCGCCACGTACCGCTCCCCGAACGCCGCGCGCGCGTCAGCGCGGCCCTGGACACCCTGACCGAACACCGCGAGCTGCTCTCCCTGTTCCTCGTCTGGGAGATCGGCAAGCCCTGGCGCCTGGCCCGGGCCGATGTGGACCGGGCCATCGAGGGCGTGCGCTGGTACGCGGAGCACATCGAGGCGATGCTGGCGGGCCGGACACCGCTCGGGGGTCCCGTCTCCAACATCGCCAGCTGGAACTACCCCATGTCGGTGCTGGTGCACGCGATGCTCGTGCAGGCACTCGCGGGCAACGCCGTCATCGCCAAGACCCCCACCGACGGCGGTCTCGCCTGCCTCACCCTGGCCTGCGCGCTGATCCACCGCGAGGGCATCCCGGTGACCTTGATCAGCGGCAGCGGCGGCGAGCTCTCCGAGGCCCTGGTCCGCTCGCCCGAGATCGGCTGCGTCTCCTTCGTCGGCGGCCGGGACGCCGGTGCCCGCATCGCGACCGCCGTCACCGACCTGGGCAAGCGCCACATCCTCGAACAAGAGGGACTCAACACGTGGGGCATCTGGGAGCACACGGACTGGGCGGCCCTGGGAGCGGTCATCCCCAAGCTCTTCGACTACGGGAAGCAGCGCTGCACCGCCTACCCCCGCTTCGTTGTCCAGCGCACCGCCTTCGACGCCTTCCTCGGCGCGTACCTGCCGGCCGTCGCGTCCGTCCGTACGGGGCATCCGCTCGCGGTCGCCCACCCGGACGACCCGCTGCCCGAGCTGGACTTCGGCCCCCTCATCAACGCGGCCAAGGCGAAGGAGCTCACCGACCACGCTGCCGAGGCCGTCGAGCGGGGCGCCGTGCCGCTCTACCGCGGGTCCCTGGACCCCGGCCGCTTCCTGCCCGGCCAGGACACCTCGGCGTACGTGGCCCCGCTCGCGCTCCTCAGCCCGCCGGCCTCCTCGCCGCTCTACCACGCGGAGCCCTTCGGCCCCGTCGACAGCATCGTCCTCGTCGACACCGAGGCCGAGCTCCTGGCCGCGATGAACGCCTCCAACGGAGCCCTGGTCGCCACGCTCTCCACGGACGATCCGACCACCTTCGACCGGCTCGCACCGCAGATCCGCGCCTTCAAGATCGGGCACGGCAAGCCGCGTTCGCGGGGCGACCGGGAAGAGCTGTTCGGCGGCTTCGGCGCGTCCTGGCGCGGCGCCTTCGTCGGCGGGGAACTCCTCGTCCACGCCGTGACCGACGGCCCCGAGAGCGAACGCCTGCCGGGCAACTTCCCGCAGTACCAACTGATGCCGTAGCGGTTTCCGGCTGCTGCTGCCGCCCCGCTGCCGCCGTCCCGCGTGCCAGGATCGTGCGGCGGGCGCGGGCAGGGTCCGCTGCTGACGGAAGGCGGGAAGTCCTTGAGCGAGGCCGTGGTGCGGGCGAACGAGACGACGGTGCCCATGCTGGCGTGCGCGTCCCCGGAAGAGACCCTGGCGTTCTACCGGGCCCTCGGGTTCGAAGTCACCTACGAACAGACCAGGCCCTACGTGTACCTGGTGGTGGAGTGGAGCGGGTTCGCGCTGCACTTCACCAAGCCGGCCTCGGGCGCGGACCCGGCGAACGAGGACGTCGGCGGCTGCCTCGTCCTGGTGGACGCGGTGGCGCCCTACCACGCGGCCTTCACCGAGGCCATGCGCCGGGCCTACGGCAAGGTGCTGTCGTCCGGGCGGCCGCGCATCACGCGCCACCGGCCCGGGGCGTCCCGCTTCACGCTGGTCGACCCGTCCGGCAACTCGGTCATCTTCATCCAGCGCGACGAGCCGGAGGAACTGGAGTACGGCGGTTCGAAGAAGCTGACGGGGCTGGCCAAGGCGCTGGACAACGCACGCGTCCTGCGCGAGTTCAAGGGCGACGACCGGGCCGCGTTCCGCGCGGTCACCTCGGGCCTTCGCCGCCACGGGGCGGACGCCGCCGGGGTGGAGCGGGCGCTGGCCCTGGCCACGCTGATGGAACTGGCCACCGCCCTGGACGAGGTGGAGCGGATCGAGGAGTGGGCGGCTGAGCTGCGGGCCATCGAGCTCACGGACGCCGAGCGCAGCCGGGTGGAGGGCGAGCTGGGGCAGGTGGCGGCCCTGGAACGGTGGCGGTCCGAGCCCCCGTCCGCGGCCCGGTCCGCGGCCCCGGACGATGAGGTCGGGCCGGGCACGCCTCCCGCGCCGGACTCCGACTGACCGGGGCCCCGACCGACGGGCACCCCGGATCCCGGGGCCGGGGCGCGCCGCTTCGGCGACGGGCCCCGGGCGACGGGCCCCGGGCCCCGGGCCCCGGGCCTCAGCGCGCCGGCCGGCCGGCGGTGACCAGCCACGAGGAACTGCGCAGCAGGACGGAGCCGTTCCTCTCGTGCGGGCGCAGCGCGTCGGTGAGGGTCCGGCGGGCCAGCCGCTGCTCCTCGGGCCCGACCTGGTCGAGCAGGTGCCGGCCGGGGCCGGAGCCCAGCAGGAACCCGGCCGCGTCCTCGGCGTCGCGTCCCCACACCCCGTCCGCGTGGACGCGTACCGCCCGGGCCGCCTCGAAACCGGCGGCGGACAGGACCCGCAGGGTGCGCTCGGGATCGGCGAGCGAGAACATCCCGGGGGACCCCGGGGCGCCGAACTCGCCGACGGGCAGGATGCCGCGCAGCGCGGCGAGGGCCTGGAGCCACTCGTTGCCGTCGGCTTCCGCCGGACAGACGAAGACCAGGCGTCCGCCCGGGCGCAGCGCGCCCGCGATGTTGGCGAAGGCGGCCACCGGGTCGGCGAAGAACATCACGCCGTACCGGCTGATCGCCACGTCGAAGCCGCCCGGTGCGAACGGATGGCTCTGGGCGTCGCCCTGGGTGAAGGACACGTTGGCCGGCCCCTCGTCGCGGGCGCTCCCGCGGGCGCGCTCCAGCAGGGGGGCGGACAGGTCCAGGCCGGTGGCCCGCCCTTCGGCGGCCCGGCGGCCGGCCAGGCGCGTCGTGCGGCCGGCTCCGCAGCCGACGTCCAGTACGTGCTCGTGCGTGCCGATGGCGGCGGCGTCGAGCAGGGGTCCGTTGAAGCCGTCGTTGACGGCGTCCCAGCGGTCCTGGTTCAGGGCCCACTGCGTGCCCTCGTATCCGTTCCACGCCCGCGCCTGTTCGGTGTTGGCCATGTGTTCCACCGGGTTCCTCCGCACTTAGAATGGGCAAGTGCCCAAAGAGTATGGGCATGCGCCCATACTGGCAATCGGTCACCGGTCACCGGTCACCGGCAATCGGCATCGGAATTTCGGAGAGAGGTCTTATGTCACCGCGTGGAGTGGCTATTCCCGACCTGCGCGAACGGCTGTTCGCGGCCGCGGAACGGGTCGTCGCCCGCGACGGCGCGGCCGCCCTGACCAGCCGGGCGGTCACGGCCGAGGCCGAGTGCGCCAAGGGGGTGCTGCACACCCACTTCTCCGGCATCGACGAGTTCGTCGCGGAGCTGGTCCTGGACCGGTTCGCGCGCAGCGCGCGCTTCGCCGAAGAGCTGGCCTCCAAGGCGGGGCGCGGCACCGTCGAGGGGAACCTCGCCGAGGTGGCGCTCGCCCTGCTGAACTCCCTGGACCCCGCGATCGCCGGCCTGGCCATGACCCGCCCCGGAGCCTCGCTCCACACCCGGCGGGCGCTGGAGTCCGGCTCGCCGGGGTTCGCCGCCATGCAGGAATCGGTCACCGCCTACCTGGAGGCGGAGCGGCTGGGGGGCCGGATCGCACCGGACGCCGACGCCGCCACCCTCTCCCTCGCACTCATCGGCACCGTCCACCACCTGCTGCTGACGGGAGGCCCCGGACCCGCGCAGCACGCGGAGACCGCGCAGCCCGCCGGCGAGACGATCCGCCGCCTGACGGCCGTCCTGCTGGGAGGGGCCCGGCACGATCCGAAGGAGACGGCCTGAGTCGGAGCCCGCACCCTCGTGCGTGCGAGGTTTCGCGATCGGCTCCCGCCCCCGACCATGGCGCTGGGCGTCGTCCGGCCGGGCGGGGTCCGTGTGAACGGGGAGGGGAAGACATGCTGCGGTATGTGCGCAGACTGCGGGCCGTGGTGCTGATGTGCGTGGCGGGGCTCGTACTGGCGGGAGCGCCCGTCGCGGCCGCCGGTACGGCGGCCGGGGGCGGGGCCGCCGCGACCGCGGCGAAGCCGCCGTTCCAACTGCCCTTCCCGTGCGGCACGACATGGGAGATGCACACCTGGGCCCACAACCCCGCGCTGGACATCGTGGTGGAGGGCAACACCGGATCCGACGGCCTGCCCGTCCTGGCGTCCGCCGCCGGCACGGTGTCCGCCACCTACTGGAACAACGGCTCGGGCAACACCATTCAGATCAGCCACGGCAACGGCTGGTTCACGGCGTACTACCACCTGAAGGACGACCCGGCGGCCTACGTCAAGAAGGGCGACGCCGTCCAGCCGTCCACCCGGATCGGCCGGATCGGCACCTCGGGGGCCTCGGGCTGGGCCCACCTGCACTACGAGCAGCGGTACTTGGCCACCGGCGGCGACTTCACCGACGAGAGCCACCGGGTGCCCGTCCACTTCGACGGCGTCGAATACACCGGTGCCTCGAAGGACTGGATGAGCGTCACCAGCCGCAACTGCACCGGTACGCCGCCCGCTTGGCAGGACTGCCCGTCCGGATACGTCTGCTTCTACTCGGGCACCGACGGGACCGGCACCGTCTGCCGCTCCGCCGGGAACGAACCGAACAGCACCTGCGGGCTGCGCAAGTCCTTCTTCAACAACGGTACGGCCGACCCGGGTTACGACCACGTACAGGTCGCCTTCCGGGAGGGCGGCGGCGCCTGCCTGCACTTCGGCCCGCAGGAGGGACGCGGGAACCTGCCCGCCGGAGGCCGGACGATCCAGAGCTTCCGGTGGCGCGGCGAGTGCTGAGCACGGGCCGCCGTTACAGGACTGATTGATTCCGCTGGCTAACCTTCCCCCGGCACTCTGGGGGAAGGAAACAGCGTGTACAGCATCATCGTGGTTCCGGGGCCCACCATGTCCCCGGCCGCACAGATCCGCCTGGCACCGGGGCAGACCCTCCGGTTCGGCCGCGGCGGCGAGGGCGACGGCTGCCTGCGCCTACCGCACGCCGGCATCTCGCGCTCGGCGGGGGAGATCGCCGCCAGCGGCACGCACTGGTCGCTCAGCAACCTCAGCCGCTCGTCGACCTACGTGGTGGAGAACCCCGAGGGCGCCGGCGAACACATCAAGATCGCACCCGGGCGGCTCGCCGCACCCGTCCCGTTCGAGTTCGCCCGGATCGTCCTGCCGGCCGGATCCGAGCTCCTCACCCTGGACGTCTGGGCACCGCGCCACGACTACGCCGACCGGAACGAGCCCGGCGACCCCGGCGGGGACCCGACCGTACTCGCCTTCCCGCTCGACCGCTCCAGCCGGTACTTCCTGGTCCTCACCGCGCTCTGCGAGTCCCGGCTGCGCGGCGAACCGCACGCGCCGCTGCCCACCGTCGAGCAGGTCGTCGAACGGCTGAAGCCGCACTGGACGGCCGCGAACCGCGCCGCCGTCCAGTGGAACATCGACTACCTCGCGGTCAAGCTCCGCCTCAAGCCGGGCCCGGACACGGCGGATCCGGGACCGCGACTGGTCGGCAAGAAGGAGACCCTCGTCTCGCTGGCCCTGCGCTTCGACCTCGTCGGCGAGGACGATCTGGCGGCCCTGCCGACCCCCGCGACCGGTGGCGGGCGTTGACCGGGCGGGCGGGCCGACCGGGCGCCCTCGCGGTCCCGCGGGGCTACCGGGTCGGCCCCTGGGTCGCCGGCCGCCTCCTGGGATCCGGCGCCTTCGGCAGCGTGTACGCGGCCCTGCGCGCCGTACCCGAACCGGGACTGCCCGGCCGGGCAGCGCTCAAGGTCCTACCGACGGGCACCTCGACCCCGCGCCAGCTGCGCCACCTGGGAGAGCTCGCCGCGCGCGAGACCGAGGTGCTGCGCCGGGTGCGGACGCCCCGCCTGATCCGGATGTACGAGGTGCTCACGGTCGACGATCCGGACCGCCCCGAACTCGACGGCGCCACCGTCCTGGTCCTGGAGGAGGCCGCGGGGTCCCTCGACACCCTGCTCGCCGGCGGCGTGCCGCCCGCGGGGCCCGTGCTCCTCGCCCAGGTCTGCGAGGGACTCGACCAACTGCACCGGGCGGGCTGGGTGCACGGAGACCTCAAGCCCGGGAACGTGCTCCTGATGCCCGACGGCTCGGCGCGGCTCGGCGACTTCAACATGGCGGCGGAGCTGGAGGGCACCCACGCGTACGCGGCGGCCTTCGCGACACCCGACTACACCCCGCCGGACCTGCTCTGGTCGGAGGTCGGCGAACGCGGGACGAAGATCCGTCCGACGGCCGACATCTGGGCCTTCGGCGTCCTGGCCCACGTCGTCCTCACCGGCACGCTGCCGCTGCCCGGCGGTACGCCGGCGGCCCGCCGGGACGCCGCGCTGCGCTACGCCAGGGGCGAGGAGGAGCTGCGCCTCTCGCCCGAACTGCCCGCACCCTGGCGGGACATCGTCCACGACTGCCTGGCCCGGAGGCACGAGGACCGGGTCCGGCACACCGCGGCGTCACTGCTGTGCCGGGCGCGGGCGGCGGCGACGGCCCGCGCCGAAGGGACGTACGCGCCACCGGCCCCGCGCGACCCGGTCCCGCAGGGCCCGGTTCCGCAGGACCCGGTTCCGCAGGGCCCGGACGCTCAAGGCCGGGGTCCGCGGAGCCCGCTCCCGCGACGACGGCGCCGCGCCCTGATCGCCGCCGCGGCCGCGGCCGGCGCACTCGCGGGCCTCGGGGTCGTCTGGGGCTCGGGACTGCTGCCCCTCGCGGGCGACGGGACGACGGGCTACGACAGGTGCCGGCGCGGCGCCGTCTGCTTCTTCGCGCGGGAGGACGGCCGGGGCGAGATGTGCTCCTGGGTCGACGGCGACACCGACTGGACCGATGCGCCGGCCCCTTGCCCGTGGGCGGCGAGCGGCGCTCCGCGCTCGGTCTACAACAACGGCTTCGACCTCGCCGAGGGAGCGGCCAAGGTCGACGTCCGCTACTACGGGCAGGCCGGCGAGCGGCAGTTGCTGGGCTGCGTGAAGGTGCGCACCAGGACGAACCTCGGCGGAGGGGAGAGCCCGCGCTCCCACGCCTGGGTCCCGAGCTGCTGACCGCCCTGGCAGCACCTCGCACCCTCGCACCCGCTCACCCTCGCACCCGCTCACCCTCGTTCGTGCGAGGTTCCGCCCGGCCGGCTCCTCCGAGAGCCTTGAGGCACATCACACCGCTCTGACAAGGGGTTTCACGATGCGCGTCAAGCGATCCATCCTCGGCACGGCCGGCGTCTGCGCGATGCTGTGCGCAGCGGCCTTCACCACCGCCCCGGCCCAGGCGGCCGCACCCTCGGAGCAGAGCACGGCTGCGGCCCGCGTCGTCCTGACCGCCCCGGCCGCCCCGGCGGCCGCCGACCGTTCGGCGGCCCTGGCCGCCGCCTCCCCGGGCATCTCGCCGTACGCCCCCAGCGGCCACGTACCGCCGGGCGGCGGCTACGGCTGCGCCAGCGGGAACCTGTGCACCCTCGTCTGGGACCCGACGAGTTCGGACTGGAAGATCTTCTACCTGGACGCCTGTCACCGCTACTCGGTGTCGAACTGGAACGGCGGCGGGTTCTACTTCGACAACCAGACCGGCGGGGTCTGGTCCTTCTTCTACGGCAGCGGGGGCGGGGAGCTGAAGCGGTTCCAGCCCGGAGGCGGCCAGCTCGCCTATGACTGGACGCCCGTCTACGCGGTCAAGAACTGCTGACCGGCCCCCACTCGGGCCCAACTCCCGACCGCCCCACGCGGCCCCAACCCCTGACCCGCCCCCACGCGGGCCCGGCCCCGGTCGTATTCGACCGGGGCCGGGCCCGGGGTGTGGCAGGCTGAACCGATGCACACCCCGCACCACTGGATCACCACGCCCATCACCCCGGACCTCGTGCGCGGCGCCCTCGAACTGGAGGAGACCGAGCACGGCCTGCTGCCGCACCGGCTGCCCGCGTGGGCCCGCGCCCAGTGCGCGGACCCGCAGTTGGCCATGGTGGAGTCCCAGCCCTCCGGAGTCCGGCTGGTCTTCCGCACCCGCGCCACCGCCGTCGAACTGGACACGCTGCCCACCAAGCGCGCCTACGTCGGCGCCCCGCCCCGGCCGGACGGCGTGTACGACCTCCTCGTCGGCGGCCGCCCGGCCGGCCAGGCCTCTGTGGCCGGCGGCAACACCCTGGTCATCGACATGGCCACCGGGTCCGCCGAACACCGGCCCGGACCGCCCGGCACCCTTGCCTTCAGCGGACTGCCCGAGGGCGCCAAGGACGTCGAGATCTGGCTGCCGCACAACGAGACCACCGAACTCGTGGCCCTGCGCACGGACGCCCCGGTCGAGCCCGCACCGGACCGGGGCCGCAAGGTGTGGCTGCACCACGGCAGTTCGATCAGCCACGGCTCCGACGCCGCGAGCCCCAGCACCACGTGGCCCGCGCTCGCCGCCTCCCTCGGCGGCGTGGAGCTGATCAACCTGGGCCTGGGCGGCAGCGCGCTGCTCGACCCGTTCACCGCCCGTACCTTGCGCGACACCCCCGCCGACCTGGTCAGCGTCAAGATCGGCATCAATCTGGTCAACACCGACCTGATGCGGCTGCGCGCCTTCGCCCCCGCCGTCCACGGGTTCCTCGACACCATCCGCGAAGGCCACCCCGCCACTCCGCTGCTGGTCCTCTCGCCCATCCTGTGCCCCATCCACGAGGACACGCCCGGCCCCAGCGCCCCGGACATGACCGCGCTGAGCGCCGGACGGCTCCGGTTCGTGGCCACCGGCGACCCGGCGGAGCGCGCGAGCGGGAAACTGACCCTGCGCGTCATCCGCGAGGAGCTGGCCCGGATCGTCGGACAGCGTGGCGCCACCGACCCGAACCTGTACTACGTCGACGGCCGCGAGCTCTACGGCGAGGCCGACTCCGCGGCCCTGCCGCTGCCCGACGAGCTCCACCCGGACGCCGCCACCCACCGCCGGATCGGCGAACGCTTCGCCCGGCTCGCCTTCACCGCGTCCGGCCCCTTCGCGCAGGGCACCGCCTGACCGGTCCGGCGAGTGGCCGGTGCCCCGTATTGCGGGTCAAAGCGCCGGTAGGACCCGATCGTCGCGGATGCCGAGCGGTATCCGAATCATGGAGAATCGCCGGGTGACCACACCAGCGCAGGGCCCACGTGAACGCGGCATCGGACGCGGCGTCAGCACCCTCATCCCGCAGAGCGCCACCGACCAGGCGATGGCGGCACTGACCGGCCTGCAGACCGTCCCGGTCCACGTCGGGCTGCTCCAGGCGGCCGCCCTGCTCCTGGAGGACGCCGCGCGGACGGCCGTCGACGAGCCGACGAGGGCCGCCATGGCCAGGACGGCGGGCATGCTGCGCTCCGCCATGTAGCGGCCGGTCGCAGCACCGCGGACGGTCCGCCCCGGGCCGGCCGGCAGGTACCGGCCGGCCGGGGAGCGGGATCAGCGGGCCCGGCCGAAGAGGCGGTTCAGGAGCGACCGGGGCTTCGGGACGCGCGCGGCACCCGCGCCCGGCGCACGTCGCGCGTCGAGCTCGGCCATGATGTCCGCCTGGCGCTCCGCGGCGTCCTCCGCCGGCCTGGAGTGGAAGTCGGTGGCCGCCTTCAGCATCTCCCCGGCCAGGCTGAGGAAGGTCTCGGGCAGCCACGGGCAGGCCAGGACGAGGCGGGAGAGCGAGGCGAGGATCGTCGCGTCGCGCTCCCGCCAGGCCTTGCCCACGTGCAGCAGGCGGTCGACCAGGCGGGCCCCGATGTCCTCGCGGGTGGTGGGGTCGGCCCAGGCTATGGCGAGGAGGGCGAAACCGGCGGCCTCGTTGGTCCAGTCCTCGGGACCGAAGAGCAGGTCGACGAGCAGGGCCCTGCGGCGGGACGTGGGCCAGGGCTCGTCCGCGCGGTGGTGGGCCAGCCCCAGGCAGGCGAAGACCTGCACCGCCCGGACCCACATCTCGGGCTGCCCGCCCAGTAGACGGGCTCCCTGTTCGTCCTCCAGGGGCAGCGGCGGGTGCACGCACAGGGCCAGCAGGTCCTCGGCGGACAGCCCGGCCAGCCGTACGGCGTGGTCGTACGCGGCTCCGGGCGAAGGCCAGCCCAACGCGGCCACCTGCCGCAGCAGTTCCGAGGCTTCGGCCGAAGGCGCGCCGACCGAGGGGCGGGCGGCCCGCCCCTCCGGGCCGTGGAACTCCCAGAGAACGGTGCTGACTTGGTACTGCGGGATGCGGGGATCGGGAGAGGGAACGGACTGGTAGTCGACCGTCGCGCGCGGGAATCCCATGGTCAGGGCGAGGCGGGTGCTGGGCGGCTCCAGGGCGGAGGAGAGCAGCTCGATCCCGTGGTCGCGGGCGGTGCCGGGCCGGGCGAGCATCTGGTGCAGCACGTTGACGCTCGCCTCGTACGCCGGGTGCACGTGTCCGAGCCACGGCTCGTCCTCGCAGAGCCCGTCCAGGAGGTGGGCGGCGTAGCCGTGGTCGGGATGGGCCCGCAGGTGGTCGGAGAGGGCCAGCAGGTGCGCCGTGCCCCCGTCGACGGCGTGGCGCAGGGCGTGCCCGGCGGGTGCGGCCTTGGGGTGGTCGGGTTCCAGGGCCAGTGCGCGCTCGAGCCAGACGAGGCCCTCGGCGGGCCGGCCGGTCTTCCCGTGGAGCTCGGCGACGTCGACGTACAGGTCCACCCCCGAGGGGTCGCGGGCGATCTCCGCCTCCCACACGGCCAGGGCTTCGGCGGAGCGTCCGGCGGCGTGCAGCGCGGAGCCGAGGACGACGGCCTGTGCGTGTCCGGGTTCGAGCTGTCGGGCGCGCTCGGCCCATGCGACGGCATCGGCGGCGTCACCGAAGCGCCGGGCGAGCGTGGAGGCCATCGCGTGCAGCAGCGAATCCCCGGGGTGGGCGGCGGTGACGGCCCTGACCAGCGAGTAGAACGGCCTTACGGGTTCCCGCAGTCGGGGCGGCAGCGGATCGGGCAGGGTGCGCGACAGCCTCGCGACGGCCTGCGCGACGGCCGCGGGCGACAGTCGGCCGGGAAGCGCGGGGTCGGCCAGCCAGGAGACCACCGCCCACGGGCGGTCGGGCTCGGCGCCCAGCACCGCCGCGAGGGCGCCGAGGGCCGGCTCCCATTGGCCGGCGGCGGCGTGCAGTTGGGCGACGCAAGCCACCGAGCCGGTGAAGGCGTCGTCGGCGAACAGTTCCAGAGCGGCCGCGTGGCCGCCGGCGGCCGCGGCCAGCTCGGCCAGGGCCGCGTAGGCGTCGGGGTGCCGGGGATCGGCGGCCAGCGCGTCGCCCAGATGCCGCGCCGCGTGCCGCAGGTCCCCGCCGTCGATGCTGAGGCGGGCGACCGCCACCTCGCCCTCGGCTTCGAGCCGCTCGTCCATGAACCCGTCCCCCCGTCCTGGTGATCGGTACGAAGGTAGCTCCTGCCGGGAGCGGATCCGGCAGGGGGTCGAGGGTGGCGAGCGCAGGGGTGTGAGGGGGGGTGTCCCTTATAAGTGAAGGACAGCGCGCACACCTCGCCGGCACCTACGACCCGCACAGCGCGGGCAAGGTCCTCTTCGTGGTGTTCGCCGCGATGGCCGAGGTCGAGCGGGAGTTCATCCACGAACGGACCCTCGTCGGCCTGGACACCGCCGCCGCGAACGGCAAGCACGGCGGCCGCCCGCCGGCTGCCGACGGCGACGTGCTCGCCGTCGCCCTGCGGCGCCGCGACGCGAAGGAGTCCGTCACCACCATCGCGTCGCACCTCGGCGTCGGAGCTCCACCCGGATCATCCGGCGTCAGGGAGGACCATTCCACGTCGATCTCAACGCCGTGGAGTGTGCGGGTGTGGTCCGCAAGGTGCGTGAAGATCGCCGTCTGTACGTCCTCAAGGGCCGCGTCGGCGGGCATCGGGACCTTGCCGCATCCGCCACCCGAGTCATCAGCGCTGAACGTGTAGGGCCACACATCTTGCCCCGTCAGCAGGATGATCTCCCTCGGTATGCCGAAGGAAGGTCGCTTCTTCTTCGTCTTGGGTCGTTTCGCCACGGTGCCGTCCAACCTGACGGACCGCGGAGTTCAGGCACCCGGCATACGCACCGCAGCCCCTTCCATGGGCTGCGGACCGTCCCGCTGACACAACTCTGCGCGCCACTGACATCTACTGTGCGCACGACACCTGTCAGGTCGGGCTGAGGAAGTGTCCGTCGGTCCTGATGGCTTCGCCGGTGGTGTTGGTGTTGGCGGCGGAGCAGGGGAAGACGATCATGCGGGCGACATCGTCGGGGTGGGTGACGCTCTGGGTTGCGGCGCCGCCGCCGGCCTTCTCGAGGAGCTGGGCCGGGAGCTGTTGTCGGCGGGTGTGAAGCCGGGCATGACCACGTTGGTGAGGATGCCTTCGGCGGCCGGTTCGCGGGACATGGCGCGGGTCAGTCCGTGCGGCCCCGACTTGGCGGCGATGTAGGGGGCGCTGTGGGGGAAGCCGTCCTCGACCAGGCCGGTGGAGACGTTGACGATGCGGCCCCAGTGCAGTGCACGCCTGTCAGCCACGACAGCACGGGCGAGGAGGTAGGGGCCGGTCAGGTTGGCGGCCAGCGATGAGGTGAACCGTTCGGGTGGCGCGGTCTCGAAGAGTTCACCGGGGTCGGGCCATCCCGGCCACTGCAACGCACAGTTGACCAGGGCGTTGATCGGGCCGAGCTCCCGGCGGGCGTGCTCGACCGCATCCTTCAGCGAGTCGGGCCGGCCGAGGTCGAGTTGCCGCAGATCGCGCGGGCACCGCGCTCTTCCGCCAGGGCGGCGACCTCCTCGGCAGCGCGGCGGTTGGTGTGATAGCCGACGGCGATGTGGGCCTTCTCGTCCGCGAACGCCAGCGCGGTGGCTCTGCCGAGGCCCGAACTGGCGCCGGTGACGAGTACGGCCCTGCCTGCCGATCCCAGGTCCATCTGTTCCCCCTGTGGTGTCGTTGACCGCGTTCACGGACGCTTGTCGCGGATCTTGTGCAGGAGCCGGGTGAGCTCACGGGTCTCCGCGTCGGTGAGTCCGGTGGTGGAGGCCCTGTCGGCGTCCGCCCAGGCGTCGATGACGTCTTGGACCACGGCTTCGCCTTGTGCGGTCAGCCGCAGCCGGGTCACGCGTCGGTCGCCAGGGTCCGCGGCGCGTTCCACGAACCCGGTCCGTTCCATGCGGGTGATCGCTTTGGCAATGGTGGGCTGCTCGAAACCCAGGCGCTTGACCAGCTCCGCCCGGGTGGTCCCGGGATGCCGGTGAACGTCCACCAGTAGGAGATCCCGTCCCAGGTACAGGCCGAGCGGACCCACCCTGACCTGCAGTTGCGCGCGGTGGGCTTGGCGGCCTTGCTGAGCGCGTAACCGACCGGCCCGTTCGCAGCCGCGATCTCACGACCGCCCGTCATACCGGGACCGGTGGCCGCAGCCCCCGCCGGGCAGCGCCGGTGACCCGGGCCCCCGGGAGGTCATTACATCGAAGCACGACCGACGCTCCGGGGCAGCCCGGCGGGACATCTCCGTCGGCTACGGTGCGCCTGGTTCGAAGGCCGGTCCGAGGGCGAGCAAGTGATGAGCGCGGGGAGAGCCCTGCCGGGCGCGGGTGGGATGGAGCGCCGGCTGGGGGTGTCCGACGCCGTGGTGATCGGCCTGGGCTCCATGATCGGGGCCGGGATCTTCGCGGCGCTCGGCCCGGCGGCCGGCGCCGCCGGTTCCGGGCTGCTGCTCGCCCTGGCCCTGGCCGCGGTCGTGGCCTACTGCAACGCGACGTCCTCGGCGCGACTGGCCGCCCGTTACCCGCAGTCCGGCGGCACCTACGTCTACGGCCGCGAACGCCTGGGCGACTTCTGGGGCCACCTGGCCGGCTGGGCATTCGTGGTCGGCAAGACCGCCTCCTGCGCGGCGATGGCCCTCACCGTCGGCACGTATCTCTGGCCCGGGCAGGCCCACGCGGTGGCCGTGGCCGCCGTGGTGGCGCTCACCGCCGTGAACTACGCCGGGGTGCAGAATCCGCCCTCCTGACCCGCGTCATCGTCGCGGTCGTCCTGGCCGTGCTCGCCGCCGTGGTCGTCACCGCCCTGGCCTCGGTCGGCTCGGACACCGCCCGGTTGGACATCGGCGCGGACGCCACCGTCGGCGGGGTACTCCAAGCCGCGGGCCTGTCGTTCTTCGCCTTCGCCGGCTACGCCCGCATCGCCACCCTCGGCGAGGAAGTCCGCAACCCCGCCCGCACCATCCCGCGCGCCATCCCGATCGCCCTCGGCGTCACCCTCGGCGTCTACGCCCTCGTCGCCGTCGCCGCCCTGACCGTCCTGGGCCCCGGCGGGTTGGCGAACGCCACCGCCCTGCTGCCGGACGCCGCACGCGCCGCGGGCGCCGACTGGCTGGTGCCGATCGTCCGCGCGGGCGGCGCCGTCGCCGCACTCGGCTCACTGCTCGCGCTGATCCTCGGGGTCTCCCGCACCACCCTGGCCATGGCCCGCGACCGCCACCTTCCGCACACCCTGGCCGCCGTACACCCGCGCTTCGGTGTTCCCCACCACGCCGAACTGGCCGTCGGCGCCGTCGTCGCCCTGCTCGCCGCGACCACCGACGTACGCGGCGCGATCGGCTTCTCCTCCTGCGGCGTCCTGGCCTACTACGCCATCGCCAACGCCTCCGCCTGGACCCTCACCGAAGAGGAAGGCCGGCCCGGCCGCCTCGTCCCCGTGATCGGCCTGGCCGGCTGTGCGGCCCTCGCCTTCGCCCTGCCCGCGAGCACGGTCATCTCCGGCAGCGCGGTCCTCATCCTCGGCGCCGCCGTCTTCGGCCTGCGCAAGACCAGGAACGACCGAGCCGGCCGCTGAACGCGGAGCGTCACCTCGTTGTTCGATGGCGAGGAGGCGGGCCTCGTCTCGGTGGTGCGGAGACGGCCCTCGTCCAGTGACAGCTAAGTGACACATCACGAGTGGGTCACTGCGGCGCGCATTGTGTCCCTCTTGTCCGATTGCGAGTCAGAACTGCCTGGTCAGGGGGCTATGTTGCTCCTTTCGTATCAAGTTTTGATACTCCATCGACAAGACCGAGGAAGTATGGCTACTCGTTTCTCCACGGCACGCCGCCGTGGGAGAGGCCCCTGGGGGACCTCGCACTGGATAGCGGGCGGGGCGGCACTCATCGTGACCGCCACACTGATCCAGAGCTCCAACGTGGCAGGTGCGGCGCCGGCGCCGACGCCCGCGACGAAGCCCGGCAAGGTGACCGAAGCCGTCGACATCGCGCGCGCCCGGGTGGCCGCCCGTACCGCCGGCCACCGTGTGGAGGCGGTGTCGGAGCGGTCCGAGACCGCCACGACGTGGGTGAACCCGAACGGCACGCTCACGACCGAAGTGGCCGCCGGGCCGATCCGGTTCTACGACCAGCAGGTGCGCGGCTGGCGCGGCGTCGATGTGACCCTGGGGCGCGGCTCGGACGGTTCGGTGGCGTCCAAGGCCCATCCGCAGGGCCTGAAGCTGGCCGCGGGCAGCATCCCGCGCATGGCCAAGGCCGCCCCGGCGGCAGCGCCCGCGGTGAACTACACCAGCACCGATCTGGCCACCCTGGGCGAGGGGGACCAGCAGATCACCCTCAAGTGGAAGGGCGCGCTGCCGTCCCCCGACCTCGACGGGGCCCGCGCCGTGTACACCAACGCCGTGAACGGCGGTGACGTGGTCGTCGAGGCAACCCGCAGCGGCTTCGAGCAGTTCGTCGAGCTGAAGCAGCGGCCGGCCTCCGACACCTACTCGTACACGCTGCCGCTGACGGCCAAGGGCCTGAAGGTGGAACAGCAGGCCGACGGCAGCGTCCAGTTCACCGACCGCAAGACGCGCAAGACCGCGGTCATGCCGACGCCGGTGATGTGGGACTCCACCGTCGACCCCGTCTCCGGTGAGCACACCCGCAAGGTCCCCGTCGCGATGAAGGTGGTCCAGGGCAAGGGCACGGTCGACCTCGTCGTCACGCCCGACGCCAAGTTCCTCGCGGACCCGGCCACCAAGTACCCCGTGACGGTGGACCCCTCCACCTCCTCGCTGGGCAGCGTCTTCGACACCTACGTCCAGCAGGGGGAGACGATCGACTGGTCCAACGACACCGAACTCGACCTCGGCAACCCGGGTACGAAGAACGCGAACGGCACGTTCCGCACCGCACGTTCCTTCATCACCTGGAACACCGCGCCCATCGCGGACGCGCTCGTGTCCAGCGCGAGCCTGAGCCTGTGGAACTTCCACTCCGCCAACGTCGACTGCAGCGCGCAGCCGTGGGAGGTCTGGAGCTCCGGCACCCCGAGCACCGCGTCGCGCTGGACGAACCAGCCGGCCATGACCACCAAGTACGCCACGTCCACCCAGACCCGCGGCAACCCCGGCTGTGCCGCGGCACCCGACGGCTGGATCAACGCCGACGTGACCACCCTCGTGCAGACGTGGGCGTCCGCGAAGGCGCCGCTGTCCAGCATGGGTCTGCAGGCCTCGTCGGAGGCGGTCGTCGGGCAGTGGAAGCGCGTCAACTCCGCGAACGCCACCTCCAACCCGCCCAAGCTGACGGTGACCTACAACTACCGTCCGCAGACCGGGACGAAGCAGGAGGCCGGACCTCCGTTCGTCCAGGACAAGACCCCGGCATGGCGCGTCGACACGACGACGCCGACCCTGCGCGACACGTTCGCGGACAAGGACGGCGACACGGTCAACGGCACCTTCCAGATCTTCGACGCCGCCACGAACGCGCAGGTCGGAAACACGATGGTGTCGCCGTACGTCCCGGCCGGCACTCCCGCCTCGATCGTCGTACCGGCGGGCGTGCTCCAGCACGGGCACACGTACCGGTTCCGCACCTCCCCGTACGACGGAACGCACTACAGCAACAGCTGGTCCCCGTGGTCCAACTGGACGACCTTCACCGTCAGCCCGCTGCCCGACGCCCCGCAGGACGTGCAAGCCGGTGCGCAGCAGACCCTGACGCCGATCCTGTCCGCGGTCGTCACGACCCCGGCACAGACCCGCGTGAGCGCGGAGTTCTCGCTCAAGGCCGCGGCCGGGAATCCGATCCCCGGTCTTCCGCTGCCTCCCGTGTGGGTGGAGAGCGGCAACCGGGCCGCCCTGGAGATCCCGGACGGCAAACTGGCGGACGGCGCGAGCTACCGCTGGTCCGTACGGGCCTGTGACAGCGTCGGGTGCTCGCCCTGGTCGGCGGAGCAGAGCCTGACCGTCCGCCTCCAGCCGATGCCGCCCATGCCTGCCACGCAGTCCCTGGTCATCAAGGGCACCGCGCTCACGGGCGTGACGACGGCCACCGACTGTGACGCGCCCGGCTGCGCCACGCCGCCGAACGGTCAGCTCCGGGTCGGCGCCGCTGACGGCCACCTGTGGGCCACCCATCTGAAGGCGGACCTCACCGCGCTGCCGAAGGGGGCGCGCGTCACCTCCGCCAAGCTGTCGCTGATCCGCGCCAACTGCACCGCGCCGTGTGAGGCGCAGAAGCCGGAGGCGTTCGAGCTGTCCACGCCGTGGACCGCGGCGCAGAGCGGCAAGGACCTCCTCACGGCCGCGGGCACCGAAAGCTACGTCTCGGACCTCGCGCTGTCCGAGGTCGACTTCGGCATGCTGGTGCAGTCCTGGCTCGACCGCGGCGGCAACGAGGGACTGGCCCTCACCGCCCCCGGCACGGTGGCCGGAGCCTCGTACCACTCGGGTACGGCGGCGGACACCGCCCTGCGTCCCCAGCTGACGGTCGAGTACCTGCCGCCGACCGCTCCCGGCGTGGTCGGCGACATCGCCACCACCCCGGGTGACACCGGCCTGCTCGCCACCTGGAACCCCCCGCTCGACAGCGGGGCGACCGGTGACGTCACGTACGTGGCCAAGGCCGAGAAGAGCGACGGCACGGTGGTGGGCAGCTGGGAGGGCACGGCGCTGCGCGCCGTCTTCTCCGGGCTGAACAACGCGACCTCCCACCGGGTCTCGGTGACGGCGAAGAATGCCGTCGGCAGCGGCCCGGTGTCCCGTTCCGCACTGGCTCAGGGCGTCTCCGTGGCCGGTGGGACCACGCCGTACAAGGACTACGTCCAGGCCTACTTGACCGCCCGCAACAAGGTCACCACGGGGGTCAGTGCCACCACGGCCGAGGCGGCGGCCGAGTCCGCGCACGGCGCGGTCTTCGGAGCGGTCCTCGACGTGCAGGAAGCCTCCCTCATCGGGGGGCTCGTGGCGCTGGGAACGCAAAGCCAGTCGTACGTGGGTGCCAGTTCAGCTCTGACGGACACCATGGTCGCCCCGGGCGGAACCGACCGCGTGCTGGTTCGAAGCACTGTGATCCAGACGATGACCCTGCGGGTCAACGGCGTCGACGAGGTGTCGGAGGACCGGCGGGCCAAGCGGTTCGTGTTCAACGTCTCGGGCGGGACCGTGAGGCTCGAGAGCGAATCCGACGACAGCGAGGCGGGGCAGAAGCTGTCCCCCACGGCTGCGGCGGGAACCCAGGTGGCCGCCACACCGGCCGACACCACGGGCATGCCGACCGGTGACGCGGAGACCATCCTCTTGGGCGCGGACGGGTTCCCCGTGCCGGGCTCCTCCCCGGCCGGCGCCCTCACGGCCGCCTACGTCAACGGTTCGGGTACCGGAAGCTGGGCCTGGAACAACGCCGGCAAGATCCCGAGGGACTACGGCAGAAACGACTGCACCAACTTCGTGTCGAAGGCCCTCTACAACGGTGGCGGCATGAAGATGCGCCACTATGCCTACTGGCAGGACCGCGCCTGGTGGCGGAACACCTCCTGGACGTCGTGGAAGAAGAACAGCCACACCTGGTCAGGGGCCCAGAACCTGTTCCAGCACCTGTTCAGCTACCGCCAGCCCGGCTACGTCAACCGGGCGTACAATCTTCGCCCTGGAGACATCCTGTTCTTCACCTGGAAGAAGGACAACGGTGTGTACAACCACGCGGCGGTCGTGACCGGCAACAACCAGGGCGTCGTCAGTGTTGCCCAGCACGGCTACAGCGCCCACGACACGCTCCAGGGGATCATGGCTCGGAACAGCACCGGCCCCAATCCGATCGTCGAGGTCGGCGCGCTCCGGCCGAGGTCTCGATGAGGCCAGGACCGGCCTTGCGGGCCGTGGCCCTCTCCGCGATGGCCGTCGGCATGCTGACCGCCTGCTCCTCGGCCTACGATGCCGAAGACGTGGCGTACGCCGGTGACTACGGCAGCCACCCGCCGCTCGCCGTGGTCGGATACCCGTCCACGGGATCCTTGGGCATCACCCAGCAGGTGGTGTGGCGCATCGCCGACGGCAAGGTCGGCGAGCTGGCGTCGCTGGTGGCCGACAAGGAGGACGAGGGCGTCCCCGAGAAGACCGCCGAGAACTGGATCGCGGCATTCGGCAAGGGAGCCCGGGGCAAGGTGACCGCGGAGTTCTACGACGAGGGCTCGCTCCGGCAGGAGGTCGTGCTCTACCTGCACGAGACCGGCCAGATCAAGCAGATCCAGGTCCGGGCCACCAGTGTGGACGGCAAGGACGTCTGGCGCGTGACCATGGGTGAGCCCGCCCCCGAGGAGGCCACCGCCGTGCACCCGTGGGTGCCGAAGAAGCCCGGCGAACTCGGCTCGAAGACCGCACGGTGAGCTGATCCGGACGCGTCCCGGCAAGGGGCGTCGCCCGCGTGGGAAACCACGTGGGCGGCGCCCCTTCGTGGCATCGTTGACCGCGCGGCGCAGGGACTCACGGGCCTGGGCCGCCAACACCCAGCGGGGGCCGGGGGCGAAGACCTGGCGGAACCCGGTGCAGAACAGGGCACCCCCGGCAACGATCGTCGTCACCCATGCCGGGGCGTGCAGGCCTGCCTCCACCACCGTCACGGACGCACTGGCCAGTGCGCCGAGTTCGATCGCGCGGTGCGCGCGCCGCGCGGCGTCACCGCGGCGCTGATGGAACGCCAGTTCTTGTTCGGCCAAGGCCGGCAGCGGGTCGGGGGCGGAGGCCCAGGCATCTGCGTCCGGCGGGGTCTGTCTGCGCATGCCGAGCATCATCGTCACCGCCGTAGGACGGTGTCAGCCGATCCGCCCGACCTGTACGGCGGGGGCCGAACACCACCGCCCCGGCCGGGCGCGCGTCCGGACCTGACCGTCGCTGCGCGAAGACCGCCGCCCGTACGCGTGACAACCATGCGCATGCCAACTCAGCGACGCCATATCCTCTGCCTGTGACCAAGAACCGCGGGCAGACGGGAAAGCCCGGCCCCGACGGGCTACCGCACCATCAAGAGTTCCTCGACGGTACGGATTGGGCGTCCCTGGCCACTGCGTGCGGGACGGGCGAATCCCTGCCGGCGGCATTGGCACGCTTCCTCGACCCCGATCCGGCCGTCAGGGAAGACGCCGCGAAGAACGTGCTCGAAGAAGTGACCCACCAGAACACCTTCTACGAGGCCACCGTGCCCGTGGCACTCTACGTCGCGGCCATCCTCAACCAACCGGACATCACAGCGGGTGACTTCGACCCCGACTCCGCTGTGCCGACGCGTCGCCCGACTCTCGTGAGGCTGCTGGCCTGGCTCAGCGCCACCGCCTACGATGCGGACGACGAGTGCGTCGCCCTCGGCGAGCGTCACTACGGCGATCAGTTCCTCCTCGAGTACGAGGAGATGCGAGCGTTCCGGAACCTGCGGCCGGCGCTCTTCTCCGCCGTCCAGCCCTTCCTCGGCCACGAGAGCGCAGACGCACGCGATGCAGCCCTCGTCGCCGCCATCCCCCTCGCAGAGCACCCCCTTCTCGCCGAGCAGCGGGGCGAGCTGGTCGATCACGCCCGCCGCCTGCTGGCCACCAGCACTGATCGCCACAACCGGGACCGAGTCCTGGACGCGCTGAAGGCATGGGGTCACGAAACCGGCGATCTGGAGAACGTAGCCGACGTTGCGGCCCGCGAGCGTTACGCCCGGCTCAGGGCCGAACGCGCTTCCCGGGGAGGCGAATGGGCCCCAGGTGAATACAGCGAAGCCCCGCCGTACTGACTCGGCGACCCGCAGTGCCCCCCGCCATCCGCTGATCGCCGAGCACGCCGGCTTCGTGGAGCTCACACCGGAGTCCCGGTGCGGAGGTGGGCGAAGGCGATGTCCCGGACGCGTACGACCGCTTCCGGCGCGAGCGCTGCCAGTACCGCCAGGGCGTGGTGCCAGTCGGTGTCGGCGCCCTCCAGTGACTGCCGCGCGAACCTGGAAGCCGCCTCCTTGTCCGCGGGAGTGTGCGGCGAGGCGGCCAGGGCGAGGGCGAGGGCGCGGACCACGTGGGTGAACCGGTCGGGATCCGCGGGGTACTGGGAAGGGGGCACCCGGGCCGGTGCACGGGCGAGGTGGCCCGCGACGGCCGCGAACGCGGCTGACCGGTGCTCCGGAGCCCGCAGCCGGTCGGCTGTCCGCCAGGCCTCGGAGGTGTCGCCCCGCAGCGCGTGGACCACCGCGAGCCCGGCCGCCGGAAAGCGTTCCGGGTGGCGGGCCCGCATGGTCCGGTCCAGCCAGTCCAGCTGGGGGGCCGGGTCCGTCCCGGATCCGATCCGCAGCAGGGCGTGCACGAGGACGGTTTCCTCCCGCCAGGTCTGCGGCGGCTCGGTCGTGTAGGCGAGGGCTCCGCGGATCGCGTCGTGGAGGCGCTCCAGGCAGGGTTCCTCCGATACGGATACGGCCGCGGCCGCAGCTGCGGCGGGCAGGAGCTCGGCGAGGTCGGCCAGGCGGGAGCCGGCCGATCCGCGCGGCGGCCGCCATGAGGCGAGCAGGCGCTCCCGCTCCTCGTCGACCAGGCCCGCGGCAAGGGCCGGATCGTGAGCGGCGACCCCTGTGGCGACGGCGGTGCGCGCCTCCCGGGCCTCGCTGCGCCCCATGCCCTTCCGTCCACGCCTCCAGGGCTCTGCCTCCTCGAAGAGCTCCACCGCGGCGTCGCCCTCCCCTGCCCAGGCCAGCGCTTGCGCAGCGGAGGCCCACGCGCGGGAGGCCCGATAGGCCGTGGCGTAGTCATCGGCCGTGCCCAGGGCGGCCCGCGCTGCCCGAGCCGCCTCGTGGGCATGCCTCCGCGCGTCCGTCCCGCGCCCCGAATCCCCGTACGCCAGCGACACGGCGGCGAGGGCCAGTGCGCCTTCGGCGGGAGGCGTCAGTCCGGCGGCGAGTTCGTCGGCGTCCGCGTGGCGGCCGACCCGTACGAGTGCGCCCGCCAGTGCGGGCAGCCAGGAGATCGCGGGCGGACTGCTCGCCTCGGGACCGGAAGCCCCGCGCAGCACGGTGAGGGCCTCGTCCAGACGGTGCTTCGCCTCGTGGACCCGGCCCAGTTCCGCCAGCCGAAAGGCGTCACGCGCCAGTTTCTCCGCCACCCACCACCCGGACGACCCGGAGTCCTCGAAGCCGGCACGGCCGACGGCTTCGTCACCTGAACCCGTCCCGCCCGCGGTCGCCGCGTCACCACCGAAGGGGGTGGCGTCGGACGAAGTCAGGCAGGCACGGAAGTGCTCGGGCAGCACGTCGTAAAGCCGTTGCCTCTGGTCCGTCGGAACTCCGGTGTCGGCGAGCGCCCTCATGAGCCTCTCGAATGTCCTTCCGAAGGAGAGGTAGGCATAAGGGAGGTCCGCCGTCGACCCCGATCCGGCCCGGCCGACCATCGACCGGAGGTATTGGCCGCCCGTCCGGGCGAGGGCCGCGGCCTCTTCCGGGCGGGCAACCGCCAGGGCCGAAGCCGCGAGCGCCAGGACGTCGATGTTCTCGAGCGTCGGCGCACCGGCCCACACGGCCCGGGCATGGCCGAGGATGCCGTCGTGGATCCGGTCCGCACGCTCCGGGGCAGCGGCCGCCAGGATCGCCCAGAACTGGACCGGGGCGGCCCGGTCTTCACCGAGGCGGGAGCCGTAGTCGAAGCGGGTGCAATAGCCGGTGCCGTGGCCGTGGCCGTCCGCCAGGTCCGCCAGGTCCTCTGCCTGTTCCTCCATGCCGTCGAGGAGTTCCGTCGCCGGCGCCGGGTGGTCCGGTCGCAGGAGGCGGACCGCCTCCGCCCGTGCTTCGTACTGCTCCGTGCCCACTCCCCGCGTCGCGCGGAGCAGTTCCACACCGGCTTCCACCTGCCGTGTCGCGATCAGGGCGACAGCTGCTCGGGCAGCGGCCGCCGACTCCGTCCCGTCGAGGTCTCCGCCCGGGGAACGGGTCTGTCGGCCTGCCGCACGTGCCCACGTCGCAGCCTCCCGTGCGGTCTCCGGGGCCCGTTCGTGTCCGGTGCCCGCCAGTACCCGGGCCACGTCGGCCAGTGCCGCCGCCTTGGCGGAGGCGAAGGGGGACGCGAGGGCCAGCGATCTTGCCCGGCGGGCGTCTCCGAGCCGGGCGAGCGCACGGGACATGGAGGGCGGCAGGGTCCCGGAGTGCCGGAGGAGGAGCTCCCGCGATACGGCGGCGCCCGCCCGTAGGGAGAGGCTGCGCGGGGTGTCGTCCGTGGCGGCGGCCGCGGCCAGGTCGAGGTCCGAGAGCGCGAGGTCCATGCCGGAGCGGTCGACGAGCCGGAGCTGGCGCCGCGGGTCGAGGACGAGGGCCGCCGGCCGCTTGGGGTCCGCCCCGTGCTGGGCCAGGCGGGTGTACCCGGTCAGGAGGTAGTCCGGCGTCTCCTCCGGCCAGCCCTTGTCCCGGTAGCCGTCGGCCCAGGCGTGCAGCCTGGCCTCGTAGCCGGCGAGTTCGGCGTCCCCGAGGGCGTGCACGGCCGCGCGGCGCAGCTCCTCGTGCGCGAGTACGTACGTACGCAGACCGGGGTCGGCGCCCCCGCGCCCGGCCCCGCCGCCGCGGCCGTTCCATCCCGCTCCGCGGCGCCCTACGGGGCCCCTGCGTGAGGCCGGACACGGAGTTCGACACCACCCCGCCGGTCACCGGGGCTCCGCGCGCGGCCGCGGCGGCGACCGCCCGCGCCGTGGAAGCGCTCGACCGCGAAGGGCGGGTCGCGCTCGCCGGCCCCTGGGGCGCGGGCAAGACCACCGTCCTCGAGGACGTCCTGCGGACCCCGCCCGAACCCCGCGCCTCGAGCGCCGGCGGGGCTGGACATCGGGTCGGGGACGGCCCCCGCGGGGACGGGGGCGTCACGGGGCGCCCGGAGGGAGGAAGGGGAGGCCCGAGGGGGCTCCGGTCTCGATCAGGCGGAGCAGGGCGTCCGTGTCCGCGTGCTCCTCGACCAGGTCGCCGAGCAGGTCCAGCTGCTCCTCCCGCAGGGTGGCGAAGGAGGTGTCCGGCGCGGGCACGAACCGGCGGCCGGCCGCGGCGGCGACCTCGCGCAGGAACGCCCGGCGGAAGCCGTCCGACTCCAGCGAGCCGTGCCAGTGCGTGCCCCACACCGAACCGACCCGGCACCCGTCCAGGAAGGGGGTCCCGCCCAGGACCTCGGCGACCCCGTGGTGGATCTCGTACCCCTCCACGGGCTCGCCCAGCGCCGAGCCGACCGGCCGCGCCAGGGTCTTCTCCCGCTCGAAGCGCACGCGTACGGGCAGCAGGCCGAGCCCCGGCACGGAGCCGGCCTTCGACTCGACCTCGTCCTCGATGTGCTCGCCGAGCACCTGGAACCCGCCGCAGATGCCCAGCACCGGCCGCCCCTCCGCGGCCCGCCGGGCCAGCGCGTCCGCCAGCCCGCGCTCGCGCAGCCAGGCGAGGGCCTTCACCGTGCCCCGGGTGCCCGGCACGACGACGAGGTCCGCGTCGACCAGTTCCTCGGCGCGGTCCACGAACCGCACGACCACTCCCGGCTCCGCCGCGAGCGCGTCGACGTCCGTGAAGTTCGACATCAGCGGCACCGCGCACACCGCGACCCGCAGCACGTCCTCGCCCACGGGCGGGGCGACCACGGATTCCCGTACCGCGCCCCGCAGAGAGACCCGCAGGCCGTCCTCCTCGTCGATGCCCAGCCCGTGCTGGAAGGGCAGCACCCCGTACGTCGCCCGCCCGGTCAGGCCCCGCAGCATCTCCATGCCCGGTTCCAGCAGGGTGACGTCGCCGCGGAACTTGTTGACCATGTACCCCGCGATCAGCGACTGGTCCTCGGGCGACAGCAGCGCGGTCGTGCCGAAGAACGACGCGAAGACCCCGCCGCGGTCGATGTCGCCGACCACGACCACAGGGAACCGCGCGGCCCGCGCGATGCCCATGTTCACGATGTCGGTCCGGCGCAGGTTGATCTCGGCCGGGCTGCCCGCCCCCTCGCAGATCACGGCGTCATACGTGCCCCGCAACTGCTCCAGGCAGTCCGTGACGATGCCGAGCAGCTGCTCCTGGCGCCCCCCGTGGTAGCCGCGGGCGCTCATCTCGCCCACCGGCTTGCCCAGCAGCACCACCTGGCTGCTGCGGTCGCTGCCGGGCTTGAGCAGTACCGGGTTCATCAGCGCGGTCGGCTCCACGCGGGCGGCCTGGGCCTGCATGGCCTGCGCGCGCCCGATCTCGGCGCCCTCCCTCGTCACGAAGGAGTTCAGCGACATGTTCTGCGCCTTGAAGGGGGCCACCTTCACCCCGCTGCGCGCCAGCCAGCGGCAGATGCCCGCCGTGACCACGCTCTTGCCCGCGTCGGACGTCGTACCGGCGACGAGGAGCCCCCCGCCGCGCTTCGCGCCGCTCATGCGCGCCCCTTTCCTGTACGGGAGATGCCGGCGGCCAGGGTCCGGGCGGCCACACAGGCCCCCAGCGCCACCCACGTCACCTGGCGCGACAGCCGCACCGCGCGTTCGATGTCCGCGACCTCCACGGGCCGCCCGGTCCCGCCGTTCAGCACGGCCCGGTGTTCTACCCGGCCCGCGTACGCCAGGGTCCCGCCCAGCCGTACGCCGAGCGCCCCGGCGAAGGAGGACTCCACGGGCCCGGCGTTCGGGCTCGGGTGCTTGGCCGCGTCCGCGCGCCAGGCCCGTACGGCTCCCCGCCGGTCGGGACCGGCCAGGACGGCGGCCAGCGCCGTCAGCCGGGCGCCCGGCCAGCCCGCGACGTCGTCGAGCCGGGCCGAGGCCCAGCCGTAGCGCAGGTGGCGGGGCGACTTGTGGCCGACCATCGCGTCCAGGGTGTTCACGGCGCGGAAGGCCAGCAGCCCGGGGACGCCGGCGACGGCGCCCCACACCAGGGCCCCGACCACCGCGTCGGAGGTGTTCTCGGCGACCGACTCGACGACCGCGCGGGCCATCTGCTGCTCGTCCAGGGCCTGCGGGTCGCGTCCGCACAGGTGGGGCAGCCGGGCCCGGGCCGCCTCGGTGTTCCCGGCGGCGAGCGCGCCGCCGATGGCGCGGGCCTCCCGGCCCAGCGAGGTGCCGCCCACGACGGCCCAGGTGGCGGCGGCGGTGAGGGCGACGCGGGCGGCGGCGGGCCGGGAGCGCACGGCGCGGGCGCCCAGCGCGCCGATCGCGGCCGCGCCCCCGGCGCACACCAGGGTGTGCAGGGCGCCCCGCGCGCGGTCGTCGCGCCACAGGGCGCGTTCGACCGCGGCGGCGGGTCGTCCGAAGGCGGCCACGGGATGCCCTCGGCGCGGATCCCCGAGGATCCGGTCGCCGATCAGGCCGGCCGTGGCGCCGTACGCGAAGACGCGGTCGGCACGCATGGTGGCAGGTATGTCCTCACTCAGGGTCCGCGCCCTGGTTCGACGTGTCCGGCGGCGAGAGTTCCTGGCTCCCGGTCGCGCTCGGCCCGAGGCCCGAGTGCTCCGGTGACAGTGGCGGGACCGCGCCGGATTCGCACCGGACTTCCTCTCCATGCCGCCGTGATGGCTCGGGCAGTCCACCACGCAGCGCGAATGCCCGTCAACTCGCCGTTGACCTGCGGCGGGGCGGCGGGGGAAGCGGCGCCGGGCACGTGAAAGCTCCCCCCGGGACGAACCCGGAGGGAGCCTTCACACGAACCTTGACGTGAACCTTCACACGAACCTGCACACGTACCTGACCACGAACCCGCACACCGGCCTTCGCAGGCCGTGCCCGGTGCCTCAGGCGACGATCAGGTAGATCCCGTAGGCCACGGCCGCCGCGCAGAGCGCGAAGCAGGCGTACGCACCGCTGCGGGCCAGGGTGGCGGCGCCTCCCTGCTCGGTGGCGGCCTCGTGCTTGGAGAGCCCCATCAGACCCAGGGTGAACAGGGTCACGAGGGCGACGGTGGCGGAGAGGCTGACTCCGAAGACGGAGCCGAGTGCTTCCCAGTCGATCTTCATACCGCTGAATCCTCTGTCGTTCTCGGGGTCAGAGCGCCGCGGCCGGGGCCGCGGGGGTCGTCGTCGCGGCCGGGATGGTGGCCTTGAGTTCCTCGTCCGTCACCGCGGCGGTGCTGCCGGCGGTGGCGGCGGCGGTCGGCGGGACGGTGACCGCCGCGATCGCGGTGGTGACGACGCCCGCCTCCTCGGCGCCGGCGGGCGACACCTCGTTGACGTTGGTGTGGTCGACGACCTGGCGGCGGGAGATGAACCAGATGGCGACGCAGGAGCCGACCAGGAAGACCGTGACGGCGGCGACGCCGATGTCCCCGGCCCGCATGACCAGCTCGGCACCGGCCGCGACCAGCGCGGCGGCCGGCAGGGTCAGGCCCCAGGCCATGAACATCCGGGAGGCGGTGGACCAGCGGACCACGCCGCCCTTGCGCCCCAGACCCGAGCCCATGACGGCGCCGGAGCAGGCGTGGGTGGTGGAGAGGGAGAAGCCGAGCGAGGAGGAGGCCAGGATGACGCTGGCGGCCGAGGTCTGGGCGGCGAAGCCCTGCTGCGGCTGCAGGTCGGTCAGGCCGCTGCCCATGGTGCGGATGATGCGCCAGCCGCCCAGGTAGGTGCCCATCGCGATGGCCAGGCCGGCGGAGACGATGACCCACACCGGCGGGTTGGAGCCGGGGGCGATGGCGCCGCCGGCGACGAGCGCCAGGGTGATGATGCCCATCGTCTTCTGCGCGTCGTTGGTGCCGTGCGCGAGCGAGACGAGACCGGCGGAAGCGATCTGCCCGGAGCGGTAGCCCTTGGCCGAGGTCTTCTCGCCCATGCCCTTGCCGACCTTGTACGTGACCTTCGTGGCCAGGTACGCGGCCATGCCGGCGACGAGCGGAGCGGCGATCGCGGGGATCAGCACCTTGGTGACGACGACGCTGCCGTTGACCGCTCCCATGCCGGCGGAGGCGACCGCTGCGCCGATCAGGCCGCCCATCAGGGCGTGGGAGGAACTGGAGGGCAGTCCGACCAGCCAGGTGACGAGGTTCCAGAGGATCGCGCCGACCAGTGCGGCGAAGATGACCTCCGGCTGGATGCCTTCCTCGTTGACGAGTCCCTTGGAGATCGTCTTGGCGACCTCCACGGACATGAACGCGCCGACGAGGTTGAGCACGGCGGACATGGCCACCGCGGTCTTGGGCTTGAGGGCGCCGGTCGAGATGGTGGTGGCCATCGCGTTGGCCGTGTCGTGAAAACCGTTCGTGAAATCGAACACGAGAGCGGTGATGATCACGATCCCGAGGAGAAGCGTTATGTGCTCCATTTACCCAGGCTTCTGTTTGACGTCAGTGGTTCGTGGACCGTAGGCAACCTGGATGAACGGAAGGTGAACTGGCAGGGGCGGCGCGGTGTATCACTCCGACACCGGATCGGGACCTTCGTCCCGGTATCGGAGTTGATATGTCGATTAACGCATGTCACGGCAGGGTGCCCGCACTCCCGCCGGTGGGACTTCCGGTACGCCGCCCCGTGCGGGCGGGGCTCCGGAAGAGACCCAGATCACGCCCCCGGGCCGTCCCGAGGGGCTCCGGCCCGGCCGCCTCCGGATCGTCGCGCGCGGATGCGCGGGGAGCGGCCGGCGCCGCGCGCGTCCTCGGCCGGAACGATCTCCTCCGGTGGCCCGCCGCCGCATCCGCCTCGACACTGGAGCGGTGCGCACCGCTACAGCGACGGCAGCGGCCGTCACCACGACCTTGCTCGGCGCCGGCGCGGCAGCCCTCACCGCCGCCGCCCTGGCGGGCCGCTGCGCCGCCGACGCGGCCCTGCGGACCGAGCCGGGCCGCCCGCTCCCCGGCAGCCCCCTGCTCAGCGTCCACTCCACCGCCGCCGGACGGGTCGAGCTGACCCGCTCCCTGACCTCCCTGCGCCCCGGCACCTACGGGCTCACCGGGCCCGGGGTGCACGCCGTGGTCGGGCCCGTCCTCCCGGACGCTCCGCACGGGCCCGACACCGTGGTGCGCCGGCTCGTCGCCGTCACCCACGGCAGCCTCGACCCCGGCACCCGCGTCACCCTCACCCCCCAGGTCCACCTGGGGAACCCCGGCTCCGCCCTCGGGCTGGACCACGCCGACGTGGACGTCCCCGGCGAGCTCGGGGCACTGCCCGCCTGGTTCGTCCCCGCGGCCCGGGACACCTGGGTGATCACCGTCCACGGGCTCGGCGCCACCCGGGAGCACCCGATGGTGGTCATGCCCTTCCTCCACCGCCACCGGCTGCCCGTCCTGGACCTCGCCTACCGCGGAGACCTCGGCGCCCCCGCCTCCCCGGACGGCCTCGGCCACCTCGGCGAGTCCGAATGGCGCGACCTCGACGCGGCCATCCGCTACGCCCTGCGCTACGGAGCCCGCCGCGTCGTCCTGCACGGCTGGTCCACCGGCGCCACCATGGCCCTGCACGCGGCCGAGCGCTCGGCGCTGGCCTCTCGGATCGCCGGGCTGGTCCTCGACTCGCCCGTGCTGGACTGGCACGCCACCCTGCGCGCGCTGGCCGCCGCGCGCCGCACCCCGGCCCCGCTGCTCCCCTTCGCCGTCAAGGCCGCGGAGGGGCGCGCGGGCCTGCGCGCCGACCGCCGGGCCCCGGGCGCGGATCCGGCCGCGCTGAAGATCCCCGTGCTGGTCTTCCACGGCCCCGACGACGCGCTCGCCCCCTGGGAGCCCTCCCGCCGGCTCGCCGCCGCCCGCCCCGACCTGGTGACCCTGCGGACCGTTCCCGGAGCCGCGCACGGGGCGATGTGGAACGCCGACCCGGCCGGATACGAGGAGGCCCTGCGCCGCTTCCTGACCCCTCTCATGTAGGGCGCCGTACGCGCACCGGGTGACGGACCGTCCGGCAACCGCCCGGCAACCGCCCGGCAACGTCCGTCAAACGACCGGAGCGGGTGGGTCGCAGGGGGCGTGATGGGTGGTTTGTTGCGGTCTGTCCACCCGGCCTCTTGTGGCAATGGCCGGTTCCGTTTGGGCTTTCGGCCGGTGACGGGCGAGACTGCTCACGTGACGTCCCGAAAGCCTGATGAGCAGTTGGCTCGCGACTCCAGACTCCGCCTCGTCTCACCGCGGTCCGTTGTCACGGCCCGCAAGGCGGTGACCGACCGGCGAACCCGGACCACCCCCAGGCCTCCGGCGGGTACCCCCGCCACGGCCGACCTCGCGAACAGGGCCCGCGCCTCGCTCGCCGACGCCGTACGGCTCGCCCGCTGGGCCGAGCTCAACCTCGGCGCCGGAGACGGCGGCAGGCCCGCCCCGACGGGCGCACTGCCCGCCGACGACGTCGAACGCGCCGCCGCACAGCTGCGCCTGACGCCGGGCCAGATCCGGGTCGGCTGGGACCGCGCCCGGCTCTCGGGGCTGGTCGAGGTGCACGGCGGCCATGCCCGCCCCGGCTGGCGCCTGCGCGCCTGGGACCGGGACGACACCGCCGTGCTGCGCGGCTGGGTCGCCCTCTTCGACGCCTGGTCGCTGGTCCACCCCGCCCCCGCCGACATCGCCCCCGCGGCCGTCGCCGAGGTCGTCGAGGCCATGCCCCAGCTGCTCTCCCTGCTCCAGCTCTCGGCCGGTCCCGTGACCGTCCCCGACCTGCTGGACCTGCTCGGGCAGCGTGTCGACGAACTGCGCGACGAGCGGTGCGAAGTCCCGTACGAGGCCACCGCGAACCCGGCGGCCGCCGGCGGGGCCGATCCGGGGCAGGCCGACCCCGCGCCGGCCGACTCCGTGCCTGCCGACTCCGTGCCTGCCGACCCCGCGCCGGCCGCGCCCCCCGTGCCGCTCGCCCGGCTGCTGCGCTGGGCGCTCGGCGGACTCGCCGCCGTCGACGCCGTCACCCTCGGCCCCGCCCGGGCCGCGCTCACCCCGCTCGGGAGCTGGGCCGTCTGGGTCAAGCTGGAGCAGATCTGCGTCGCCGCGCAGAGCCCGGCCGGGAACATCGAGCAGTCCGCCGCCGCCATGCTCCACGGCTGCGCCCGGCTCACCCCGGGCCCGGCCCGCGCCGAGTACCAGGCCTGGCTGGCCGCCCGGCCCGTCGGCCACGCCGTCTCCGAGCTGCTGCACGCGGCCCGCGGCGAGGACGCCCTGCTGCGCGGGCTCGCCTTCGAGGCGCTGCGCGTGGTGGGGGCCCCCGCCGAGCCCGACGTCCGCGCGGCCACCCGCGAGCCGACGCTGCGCCCCTACGCCCTGCTCTGGCTCGCCGTGCACGACGGCGTCGACCCCGACGAGGCGCAGGACGTGCTCACCGCCGAGGAGCAGACCTGGCTCTGGGTGGACACGGCGGCGGCCATCGCCGACCACGGCGAGGCCGACCTGCTCGCCCGCCACCTCGACTCGGCCGTGCGGACCACGGTCCCGCGGCTGCTGGACGAGGTCCGGGCGGTCGGCCATCCCCGCACCGTGCAGGTGCTGGTCGCGCTGGCGGCCGCGCACCCCGACCCGGCCCTGGCCAAAGCCGTCCGCCGGGCCGCCTTCCAGGTGCACACCGGCGGCGCGTAGCGCCCGGGGGAGACGTACGGGCGTGCGCGCCGCGGGTCAGACCTGCGGCGCGTACGTACCGAAGCTCCACACGTTGCCCCCGGCGTCACGGGCCATGTAGTCCCGCGAGCCGTAGTCCTGGTCGGCCGGCTCCATCAGGATCTCCACGCCGTGCTCGACGGCCCGCCGGTGGTGGGCGTCCACGTCGTCGACGACGACGTAGACCCCGGCCGGGCCCGCCGCCTCCATGGCCTTGTCGAAGGCGCCGCCGCGGCCCTTGCTGCCGAGCATGACCATGCCGTTCCCGTAGGACAGCTCCGCGTGCGTCACGGACCCGTCCTCCCCTTCGTACGCCGCGACCTGGGTGAAGCCGAAGGCCTCGGTCAGCTGCTGGATGGCGGCCTTGGCGTCGGTGTAGAGCAGTGTCGGACAGATGGACGGAACGCCTGCCATGGCGATCACTCCCTCGTGAGCCGTGCGTGGACGGAGATCCGCGTCACAGCATGGCAGGCGCCGGGGGAAGTCAGCGGAAGGTGTTGCACTGGGCCATGTCGCCCGTGCGGTAGCCCTGGTAGAACCACTGCTGGCGCTGCTCGGCGCTGCCGTGCGTCCAGGACTCCGGGGTCACCCGGCCCTGGAACTTCTCCTGGATCCGGTCGTCGCCCACCGCGGCGGCCGCGTCCAGGCCGTCCTTGATGTCCTGGTCGGTCAGGCTGGTGATCAGCGGCTTGCCGGTGGACTCGTCCGGGGTCTTCGTCGCGTTGTGCGCCCACACCCCGGCGTAGCAGTCGGCCTGCAGCTCGACGCGTACGGCGTTGCTGTTCGCGCCCTGCCGGCCGTCCTGGGCCTTCTGCAGGGTGCCCGTCAGGTTCTGGATGTGGTGCCCGTACTCGTGGGCCACCACGTACGCCTGGGCGAAGGGGCCGCCGCTCGCGCCGAACTTGGTGCGCAGCTCGTTGAAGAAGCCGAGGTCCAGATAGACCTGCCGGTCGCCGGGGCAGTAGAACGGGCCGACCGCGGAGGTGGCCGCGCCGCAGGCGGTGCCCACCTTCCCGGTGAAGAACACGGTCTGGGCCGGGCTGTACTGGGCGCCGCGGCGGGCGAACTCCTGCTTCCAGAAGTCCTGGGTGCTGTTGATCACCGCCACCAGCCGGCAGTCCTCGCGCGCGTTCGCGTCCTGCCCGGTCTTGCAGGTCTGCTGCACCTGGGCCGCGGAATTCGAGCTCGACGCGGGCTCCGGACTTCCGTCGGACAGGCCCAGCTGCTCGGGACCCACCCCGAAGAGCAGGCCCATGACGAGGGCGATGAAACCCACGATGCCGCCGCCGATCGTGGCCCGCCCGCCCGGGATGCGGCTGCCGCGCACATCCTTGACCTCGGAAGTGTCCAGATTGGCGTTGTCGTCGAACTGCATCCCGCACCGCCCTCCAATCGTGAGGCAAGGGGGCTCGTGTCCGCGTCCGCCCCTGCGGCGAGTATCAACCCGTTCATCCTGATACGCCCTTCGGCCGGGCGGCGCGGCCCCTGGGCCGAACGGGGGACACGGGGCGGGGCGGACGGCCCGGAAAGTAGTTGCGCAGCCCCGGTAGAATGACTCCCATGGCAAATCTCCTCGCGGATTAGCGGCGTCGAAGCATCGCGTCCTGCCCCCCTTCCGCCGTCCCGACCCGCCCTGGAGTATTTCCGTGATCACCGCCACCGGCATCGAGCTGCGCGCCGGCGCCCGCATCCTCATCGAGAACGCTTCCTTCCGCATCGCCAAGGGCGACCGGATCGGCCTCGTCGGCCGCAACGGAGCCGGCAAGACCACCCTCACCAAGTGCCTCGCGGGCGAGGGAACGCCGGCCGGCGGCAGCATCGCCCGCTCGGGCGAGGTCGGCTACCTCCCGCAGGACCCCCGCACCGGCGACCTCGACGTCCTGGCCAGCGACCGGATCCTCTCCGCGCGCGGCCTCGACGTCCTGCTCAAGAAGATGCGGATGAACGAGGAGCGCATCTCCTCCGGCGCCGGCGCCACCCGCGAGAAGGCGCTGCGCCAGTACGAGCGCCAGGAGACCGAGTTCCTCACCAAGGGCGGTTACGCCGCCGAGTCCGAGGCCGCGACCATCTCGGCCGCCCTCGGCCTGCCCGACCGGGTGCTCGGCCAGCCGCTGCACACCCTCTCCGGCGGTCAGCGCCGCCGCGTCGAGCTCGCCCGGATCCTCTTCTCGGACGCCGACACCCTGCTCCTCGACGAGCCGACCAACCACCTCGACGCCGACTCGATCGTGTGGCTGCGCGACTACCTGAAGAACTACCGCGGCGGCTTCATCGTGATCTCCCACGACGTCGACCTGGTCGAGACGGTCGTCAACAAGGTCTTCTACCTGGACGCCAACCGCGCCCAGATCGACGTCTACAACATGGGCTGGAAGCTCTACCAGCAGCAGCGCGAGGCCGACGAGAAGCGCCGCAAGCGCGAGCGCCAGAACGCGGAGAAGAAGGCCGCGGCGCTGAACTCGCAGGCCGACAAGATGCGCGCCAAGGCCACCAAGACGGTCGCCGCGCAGAACATGGCCAAGCGCGCCGACCGGCTGCTCGCCGGCCTGGACGCCGTCCGGGTCTCCGACAAGGTCGCCAAGCTGCGCTTCCCGGACCCGGCGCCCTGCGGCAAGACCCCGCTGACCGCCGAGGGCCTGTCGAAGTCCTACGGCTCGCTGGAGATCTTCACCGACGTCGACCTGGCCATCGACAAGGGCTCCCGCGTCGTCATCCTCGGCCTCAACGGCGCCGGCAAGACCACGCTGCTGCGCCTGCTCTCGGGCACCGAGAAGCCCGACACCGGCACGGTCGTCCCCGGCCACGGCCTCAAGCTCGGCTACTACGCCCAGGAGCACGAGACCCTGGACCCGGAGCGGAGCGTCCTGGAGAACATGCGCTCCTCGGCGCCGGACCTGGACCTGGTCGCCGTACGCAAGACGCTCGGCTCCTTCCTCTTCTCCGGCGACGACGTGGACAAGCCGGCCGGCGTCCTGTCCGGCGGCGAGAAGACCCGCCTCGCCCTGGCCACCCTGGTCGTCTCCTCGGCGAACGTGCTGCTGCTCGACGAGCCCACGAACAACCTCGACCCGGCGAGCCGCGAGGAGATCCTGGGCGCGCTGCGGACGTACAAGGGCGCCGTCATCCTCGTCACGCACGACGAGGGCGCCGTCGAGGCGCTGGAGCCGGAGCGGATCATCTTGCTCCCGGACGGCGTCGAGGACCTGTGGGGCCCGGACTACCGGGACCTCGTGTCGCTCGCCTGAGCCGCTCGGGACTCCGCTCGTCTCCCGCTTCCCCGTCCGCGCCGGGGTGATCCAGTTCCTTATGGATCATTCGGCTCAGGCGTGATCCATCATCTGAGTGAGACGGTCTCGTACCGCCCCGCGCTCGACAACGGCCCCGGCCGCACCCTCACGGATGCGAGACCGGGGTCTTTTGTTTTCCCGGTCCGGCCCCTGACCTGGTGATTCATCCGGAGGGCGCAGAAATGTGACGGAGGTCATGCAGCGGAAGAGAAGATTCCGTTCTGCTCGTGTGTCCACCGCGCGAGAAATGCCGTCGTACCGACCTTGCTGAATGGGTGGCCAGGAAGGCGGGGAGGGGTGATCATGAGAAGTCCAGAGCGCACTTCCCATGAGGAGGCACGGGTGGCCGAAACTCTGAAGAAGGGCAGCCGGGTAACCGGCGCCGCGCGCGACAAGCTCGCGGCAGACCTGAAGAAGCAGTACGACTCCGGTGCGAGTATCCGGGCGCTGGCCGAATCTACCGGCCGGTCCTACGGATTCGTCCATCGGATGCTCAGCGAGTCCGGAGTCACGCTGCGTGGTCGCGGTGGCGCGACGCGCGGCAAGAAGGCGGCTACGGCCTGACCATCGGTTCCGTTTGGTTCCAAGGGTTTTTCCGTATTCAGCTTCACGGTTCCAGCTCCACCGTCCTTCGGTGACCCCCGGTCGGCTCCATGGCCGGCCGGGTGGTTACTGTGCAGTCACTTAGGCCGAGATCACGGCCGACCGACCGCACAACCCACCGGAGGCATACAGATGGCTCTGCTCGACAAGGACGGCGTACGGCTCACCGTCGACGAGACGGTCGCCACGGTGACATTGACCAATCCGGCCAAGCGAAACGCTCAATCCCCCGCGCTCTGGCGGGCGTTGACGGAGGCCGGACGGTCGTTGCCGGGCACCGTCCGGGTCGTCGTGCTGCGCGGCGAAGGCAAGTCCTTCTCCGCAGGGCTCGACCGGCAGGCATTCACCCCCGAAGGCTTCGAGGGCGAGCCGTCCTTCCTTGACCTGGCGCGCGGTTCGCAGGAACTGCTCGACTCCACCATCGCCGAGTACCAGGAGGCATTCACCTGGTGGCGGCGCAACGACATCATCTCCGTGGCCGCGGTTCAGGGGCACGCGATCGGTGCCGGATTCCAGCTTGCCCTCGCGTGCGATCTGCGCGTCGTCGCGGACGACGTGCAGTTCGCCATGCGCGAGACCGGGCTGGGCCTGGTCCCCGACCTCGGGGGCACCCAGCCGCTGACCTCGCTGGTCGGCTATGCCCGCGCGCTCGAGATCTGCGCGACGGGCCGCTTCGTGCACGCCGAGGAGGCCGAGCGGGTGGGTCTCGCGAACCTGGTCGTCCCGGCCGGGGAACTCGACGCGGCGGTCCAGGACCTCACCACGGCGCTGCTGGCTCCGCCGCGGGACGCGGTGATCGAGGTCAAGGCGCTGCTCCGGGACGCGGGCTCGCGCACGTACGACGACCAGCGCGCGGCGGAGCGCGCGGCCCAGGCCCGCCGCCTCCGCGACCTGGCAGGCCTCTCGGACTAGGCGCATCCCCGCCGGGGCTCGGTCGGGTGGGTGACTGGCTCTTATACACATTTCCGAGATGGTAGATCGTCAGCCGCGTCAGACGTGGATGCGCGACAGCCCCCTCTCCGACCTCTTCCCCTGGGCACTCCAGCGGCTGGACGAACCCCTCACCGTGGAGGACCTGGCCCGGCAGGCACGGATGAGCTCGCGGCATCTGGGCCGCCACTTCAAGTCGCTCACCGGCACCACCCCGCTGCAGTGGCTGCACACCCAGCGCATCCGCCACGCCCAGGAGTTGTTGGAGACCACCGACGCCACCATCGACACCATCGCCACGGCCACCGGCATGGGCACGTCCACCACCCTGCGCCGGCACTTCCACCGGACCGTCGGCGTCCCGCCGGACACCTACCGGCGCACCTTCCGCTCGCACGCCCGCCCCCACCCCGCCCCCTCCGGGCAGCACGAGCAACACCAGCACCAGGCGTGATCGCGCGGGCCCCCGAGGTGGCGGGGACCCGCGTGATCAGCAGCCGGACTACGCGGGCTTGTCGGCCCGATGGGCCGTGACCAGGAGGTACTCCCAGTCCATGGCTCCGTCGACGAGGTGCCGTGCGACCAGGTCGTCGAGGGCCGCATCGAGGGCGGCCACCCGCTCGGGGTCCTCGGCGATGAAGCGGTACGTGGCGATGGTCGGCCCGTAGCAGGCCTTGAAGTACTCCCGGAACTCCTCCGGCCGCGCGAACCGGTCCACGCGCAACGGCTGCCGCCGGGCGTCGACGTCGATCACGCGGTCCCCGAGCAGGGAGTGCACGTGTTCCGGGTCGCCCCACAGGGGCGGCGGCTGGACACCGGGCGGCGGCGGGGGAGCGTAGGGACGCATCGTGGCGAACATCTGCCCGATGAACCCCTCGGGGGTCCAGTTGATCAGGCCGATGGTGCCGCCCGGCCGACAGACCCGGACCAGTTCGTCGGCCGCCTGCTGGTGGTGCGGCGCGAACATGACGCCGACGCAGGACATCACCGTGTCGAACTCGCCGTCCGCGAAGGGCAGGGCTTCCGCGTCCGCTTCCCGCCAGTCCAGCCGGGCCGCTGACGCCTCCGCGAGGTGGCGTCCGGCCTCCAGGAGCTCGGGCGTGAGGTCGGAGGCGATGACGTCGGCGCCCAGGAGGGCCGCGGGGATGGCCGCGTTGCCGGAGCCGGCCGCGACATCGAGCACCCGGTCGCCCTGCCGGATTCCGCACGCCCGCACCAGCTGGCCACCGAGCCCGTGGACGACGTTCGTCGCCACGGAGGGGTAGTCCCCCAGCGCCCACATCGCGCGGTGCTTCGCCTTCAGGGGGTCGGGGGGTGCATTTTCGTTGCTCATGTCCCTATGACTAGCGCCTGCGCACGGCCCGGGGTCAGGGCCATGAGGGTGACACCGTGGCGCCCGCGGACCCCGGGACGCGGTGCCGTACGCCCACGGCCGAGGATCATGCCGTGTTCGCGGCGATGAGGAACCAGGCCGTCAAGAACGCGCACAGCAGGAACAGGCTCCCTGACACGAGGAGGCAGCCGGCCCGCTCTTCCCGTGGCCTGAAGTACGCGATGGCGACGCACCCGGCCAGGATCAGCAGGCCGAAGATCACGAAGGACAAGACAAGACCGAGTGCCGCCATGTTCGTCCCCCCACGGTGACCAGCGCCGATACACCCGCACACCGGATGTCGTGCGGGTTCGGTCGCCAGTCTGCACCACGACAGTCCGGCCCCGGCCGCCGGTCGCACCTCGCCGCCGAACCGGATGGGGCGTCACCGTATTCTGGGCGGGTGATCCTACGCAGCCTCCACGACCGATCCGCCCTGGCCGCCCGCTTCGAACGGGATCCGGCGATGCACCTGATGGAACTCGGCGACCTCGACGACCTGCTGTGGTCCCACACCAGCTGGTACACGGTCTCCGAGGACGGCCCGGTGGCGCTGCTGTACTCGGTCGGCGACATCCCGACGCTGCTCGGCTTCACCCGCCCGGGGCAGGCCTCCGCCCTGGAGGATCTGGCCGGGGCGCTGCTGCCCGTACTCCCCCGGCGCTTCTTCGCGCACCTGACCGGGAGCGCCGGGAAGGTGCTGGAGTCCGCGTACGCCGTACAGCCGCACGGCACCTTGCTGCGGATGGCGCTGACCGAGCCCGACCTGGCCGAGCGGCACCCGGTCGGACCGTGGCTCCCGGCCCCGCTGGGCCGGGAGGATCTGCCGGAACTGCTCGAACTGTTCGAGCAGGCGTACCCGGGCAACTGGTTCGACCACCGGATGCTCGACACCGGCCAGTACGTCGGTGCCCGGCAGGCCGGCCGCCTGGTCGCCGTGGCGGGCGTACACGTCCACTCGGCCGCGTACCGGGTCGCCGCGATCGGGAACGTCGCCACGCATCCGCGGGTGCGCGGGCAGGGTGCGGGCGGCGCCTGCGTCGCCGAGCTGTGCCGTCGGCTGGGGAAGAGCGTGGATCACATCGGGCTCAACGTCCGTGCGGACAACGCCACCGCCGTCGGCCTCTACCGCCGGCTCGGCTTCACCGAGGTCACGGAGTTCGCGGAGGCGGTCTTCACGGCGCGCCCGTAAGAGGCGCGCCTGCAAGCGGCGCGTCCGCAAGAGGCGCGTCCGCAAGGTCCTCTTGCTCACGCGGCATCGGCGACGGCTCGAATGAACGGGCGAACTCCGGGCGAACTCCTCGCGTGTTACCCGACGGTAGGGAATGATGGCGGGCGACCATCCACACCGCGGGGGCTGAGGCAGCAGTGACGAATTTCGACGAACAGGCCATCGTGCACGCGTTCCGGGACGACGCCCTGGGAGAGCACGACGCCGTCGGTCTCGCCGCGGCGATCCGGCGGGGCGACGTCTCCCCCGCCGAGGCCGCCCGGGACGCCGGGGAGCGGGTGCGGGCGGTCGACGCGCGGCTGCGCGCGGTCCAGGTGCACGTCGACGGCCCGGCGCACCCCGCCGGAACGGGCGGCGCCTTCGCCGGAGTGCCGACCTTCGTCAAGGACAACACCGACTACCAGGGACTGCCCACGGGCCACGGCAGCGCCGCCTTCCGGCCGCGGTCGGCCGCGCGGCACGCGCCGTTCACCCGGCAGTTCCTGAGCAGCGGCGTCACGGTCCTGGGCAAGACCCGGCTGCCCGAGTTCGGGTTCAGTCCGACCACCGAGTACGACGGCGCGGAGCCGGTCCGCAACCCCTGGCACACGGGCTACTCGGCGGGCGGTTCGTCGGGCGGCAGCGCGGCGCTGGTCGCGGCCGGTGCCGTGCCGATCGCGCACGCCAACGACGGAGGCGGCTCGATCCGGATACCCGCCGCCTGCTGCGGACTCGTCGGCCTCAAGCCGAGCCGTGGCCGCGTCGTGGGGAGCGCCCTGAGCCGCCCGCTGCCGATCGACATCATCTCCGACGGAATCGTGAGCCGTTCCGTGCGGGACGCCGCCGCGTTCCTCGCCGCCGCGGAGTCGTACCGGCGGAGCCCCGAGCTGGCGCCCGTCGGCCTGGTCGAAGGCCCCTCGGAGCGACGGCTGCGCATCGGGTTCGTGCTGGACTCGCCGAACGGTGTCCACTCCGACGCCTCCACCCGGGCGGCGGTCTTGGAGACCGCGGCGACCCTCGGACGGCTCGGACACACCGTGGAGCCGGTGGAGTTGGGCATGGACCCGAGCTTCACCGACGACTTCCTCACCTACTGGGGGATGATGTCCTTCCTCCTCGGCGTCACGGGCCGGACCCTCGGCGCCGACTTCGACCGCCGTCGCATGGACGGCCTCAGCCAGGGGCTGCGCGAGGAGTACCTGCGGAACTGGCGGCGTACCCCCGGCGTGGTGCGGCGGTTGAAGCGTACGAAGGAGGCGTATGCGGCGTCCTTCCGCGGGCTCGACCTCGTGATGTCGCCCGTGCTCGCCCACACCACGCCGCCGATCGGCCACCTCAGCCCGGCCGTTCCCTACGCGAAGCTGATCGAGCGGATCCTCGCGTACGTGGCGTTCACCCCGGTCGACAACGTCGTCGGCACTCCGTCCATCTCGGTGCCCGCCGCGAGCACGACGGACGGCCTGCCCATCGGGGTCATGTTCGCCGCCCGCCCCGGCGGCGAGCGGAAGCTGCTGGAGATCGCGTTCGAGCTGGAGGCCGACCGGCCCTTCCGGCGCATCCAGGACCAGTGACACCGGGGTGGGCCGGCCGCCGATCCCCGGCGGCCGGCCCGGCACCCGGGACCGTCAGGAGGAAGCCCGGAGCCTGCCCGCCGCCAACGCGTCCTTGACCTCCCGCACCACGCGGGCCGCGTCCTCGGGGTTGTTCACCACATCCGTGTGGTTCATGTCGACGACGAGGACGTCGCTGGCCGAGTAGTGCTTGTGCACCCAGTCGTCGTAGCCGGACCAGAGCGTCCGGTAGTACGCGACGAGGCTCTCGTCCTGCTCGAAGTCACGGCCCCGCAGCCCGATGCGGTGCAGCACCGTCTCGAAGTCGGCCTTGAGGTAGACCATGAGATCGGGTGCCTTGCGGTACGGCAGGCCGTCGATCTCGCGCATCATCTCGCCCAGCAGCCCCTCGTACACCCCCATCTCGAGGGAGCTGATCCGGCCCAGGTCGTGATTGACCTTGGCGAAGTACCAGTCCTCGTAGATGGACCGGTCCAGGACGTTGTCGCCCTGCCGGTACGCCTCCTTGATCGAGGCGAACCGCGTCTGCAGGAAGTAGAGCTGGAGCAGGAAGGGGTACCGCTTGGCCTGGATCTCCTCGGGGCTCGCCGTGTAGAAGAGCGGAAGGATCGGGTTGTCGTCCACGCTCTCGTAGAAGACTTCGCTGCCCAGCTCCTTGGCGAGGAGCTCGGCCACGCTCGTCTTGCCGATCCCGATCATGCCTCCGACGCAGATCACTGCCATACCTCACTTCTCCCTGGGGGTCTTCTGTTCGCGGGCGGTGGGGCTGGGTGCCCCACACCACTGAGACGCGCGTCGGCGGTCACTCGATTCCCGAGATCTTCATGATCAGCGTCACGTGGCCCCCGTCCGGACCCAGGGCCCCGACGCGGGACACCCGCCTCGACCGGCCGGACCGCTCCGCAGTCGCCGCGTACGGCGACGAGCCACCGTCCCGCGGCCGCCCTGAAGCATAAATGACGCTTCGCCCCACGCCCGCCAGAGCGCCCGCACCCCCTGCACCCCCCTGCACGCAGGGGCCGCCGAAGGCGGGACGTAGGCTCTCGCGCATGGCCCGCACCACTCCGCCCCGCCCGGTCGACGTGACAGCGCACTTCCCCGAGCTCGCACCACTGGCCCGCACCGCTCTACGGCTGCATCCGCGCGCCGGCGCACCGACGGCAGCGGACAGCTCCATCGGCGGTCCCCTGCTGTGGCCGGCACGGGAACCATGGCCCACGTGCCCGGAACACCGCGGCCCCTCGCAGCACGGCCTGGCGCCCGAGGACGTACGGCTGCGGCGGCGGATTCTCGCCGAGGCATGGCGTCGCCCCAGGGAGAAGGACGCCGACCTGCTGAGCGCGGAGGAACGCGCGACGGTCGACCGCGCCGGCACGGGGTCGCGGATCCCCCTCGACGGCCCGGTCCCGATGGTGCCGGTGGCCCAGTTCTACGCCGCCGACATGCCCGGTCTGCCGCGCCCGGACGGCACCGATCTGCTGCAGGTGCTGTGGTGCGCGTTCGACCACCACGAGGATCACCTGCCCCGGGCCGCACTGCGCTGGCGGACCGCCGCCGATGTCACCGATCCGCTCGGCGCCGCCCCGCGGCCGCCGGTCGTGGGCAGCGACACCTACCTGCCCGAACCCTGCGTGCTGCACCCCGAGACGGTGACCGAATACCCGGCCCCTCACGAGCTGGGCGAGGAGCTGGCCCGTCGGATCGAGGCCTGGGAGGACGAGCACGCCGTCGCCTACCAGTACGACCTCTGCGTGGCCCCGGGCTGCAAGGTCGGCGGCCACGCGCCGTGGAGCTTCTCCGACCCCTTCCCCATGGCCTGCCCCGAGTGCGGCGCCGACGTCCGGCCGCTGCTCACCATCGACGGCAGCGAGTGGGACGGCGGCAGCGGCAGCTGGCGGCCGGTCGAGGACGCCGGCTACGACGGTCTGCACTCCCTCGGCCCGGCGCACGCCACGCAGCTCGACATCGGCCGCGGCTACAGCATGCAGCTGTACGTGTGCACGGCTTCGTACGATCATCCGCACGTGCAGAACATGCAGTGACGCCGGCCGGGGCCGGCCGACGCGGACGCCGTCGGCGACGGTGACGGCGACGGCGACGGCGACGGCTGCCTTGGGCCTGTCCGGCATTCCCGTCCACGGTGCGGCGGCAGCCGAGGGCCGGGGATACATCGTGGTCCTCAAGGACTCGGTGGCGAGCCCGGCGGCCACCGCGAGGAGTCAGATGCGGAGCGCGGGCTGGACGATGACGTCCGTCCACACGCGCGCCGTGCACGGCTACGCGGCGACCATGACCCCGTCCCAGGCCACCGCCCTGGCCAAGGACCCGTAGGTCCGCTTCGTCTCCTCGCAGCGCACCTACCGCGCCTCCCGCCGCGCCCGCCCGTGACGGCCTTCGACTGCCAGGCCTCCCCCGTGGACCGCCAGTGCCAACCGCTGTACCTGGACCGGATCCGCGCCGACCGCTCCTCCACCCGCTCGGGCGACGGCAAGGGCTCCGTCGACGTCAAGGTCGCCGTGTTCGAAGGCGGAGTCGCGGCCGACGTCCCGGACCTCGACGTGCCCGGCGGGGTGGACTGCCTCAGCGGCAGCCCCGTCGTACCGGGCCTCAGCCTCGAAGACCACAACGGGCACGGCAGCCTGGTCGCCGGGATCATCGGCGCCCGTGATGACGGTCAGGGGCTGGTCGGGGTGGCACCGGGGACACCGCTGTGGTCCGTCAGGGTCGCCGATGACGCCGGCGTGATCACCGCCACCGCGATCGCCGACTACGACGGGAAGCCGCCACACGCTCGCGGCCCCGGGCGTGTGCATGGAGAGCAACTTCCCCCTCCCCGCCCACCATGCCGTCGCTTTGGGCACCAGCTTCGCCTCCCCGGTGGTCGCCGGCGTCCTCGCCCTGTGCGTCCACACCCACCGCTGCGGCGCCTCCACCCCGGCGCGCAACCTGCGGACCCTGGTGAACGACGCCCACGCCTCCAACGAACGCCGTCCGGGATACGGATTCTTCGGCGACCTCCACCGCCCCATCCCCGGCCGCCACTACGGGCCGCTCATCGCCGCCGACCGCTACTGAGCAGCTACTGAGCAGCTGCTGAGCCGCTGCTGAGCCGTCATCCCCCGGCTGACCTGCCCGGCATCGCCGCGGCTAGCATGGAGAATTGACGTGCCGACGGACAACGTCGCAAGGCATGCTCGATTCAGGGGGAACGAAACATGACGCACCAGCCCGCCATCGTCGATTTACTGGACATCAGCCCGGACTTCGTGCGCGACCCGTACCCGGTCTACGCGAAGCTCCGTGCACAGGGGCCCGTCCACCACGTGCGCGCACCCGGCGGCCGGGAGACCTGGCTGGTCGTCGGGCACGACGCCTGCCGCGCGGCCTTCAACGATCCACGGCTGAGCCGGGACTGGCGCCGTTCCGGCACCGTCGGCCAGATCATCAACGCCGACCAGGACCACCCCGCGCTCGCACACATGCTGATGGCCGACCCGCCGGACCACACCCGGCTGCGCCGCCTGGTATCCCGCGAGTTCACCCCGCGCCGCATAGCGGCCCTGGCGCCGCGCATCCAGCAGATCACCGACGAACTGCTCGACGCGATGGAGGCCGACCCGCGGCGCCGGGGCGACCTCGTCGACGCCTTCGCCTTCCCGCTCCCGATGACGGTCATCTGCGAGCTGCTCGGCGTCCCGGAGCTGGACCGCGAGGCCTTCCGCTCCTGGTCCAACGAGATGGTCGCTCCGACCAGCCCCGAGGCCGAGGGCGCCGCGTACGCGCAGATGCCCCAGTACCTGAGCGGACTCATCGAGGCCAAGCGCGCCGCCCCCGGCCAGGACCTGCTCAGCGGAATGATCCACGCCGTCGACGAGGGCGGCGACCGGCTCGGCGCGGACGAGCTGATCGGCATGAGCGTCCTGCTGCTCATCGCCGGGCACGAGACCACCGTCAACATGATCGGCAACGGCCTGCGCGCCCTGTTCGACCACCCCGAGCAGTTCGCCGCACTGCGCGCGGACCTCGACGGCCTGCTGGACGGCGCGCTCGAGGAGATGCTGCGCCACGACGGGCCGGTCGAGAACTCCACCGAGCGACTCGCGCTGGAGGACGTGGAGATGGGCGGGGTGGTGATCCCGGCGGGCTCCACCGTGCTGATCTCCATGGCCGACGCGGACCGCGATCCGGCCCGCTTCGAGGACGCGGGCCGCTTCGACATCCACCGCGACGCCCGCGGCCACATCGCCTTCGGCCACGGACTGCACCACTGCCTGGGCGCGCCGCTGGCCCGCATGGAGGGCCGCATCGCGCTGCGCTCCCTGCTGGAGCGCTTCCCCGGCCTGGCCCGCGACGCCGAGGACGAGACGCTGCCATGGGTCCCCGGAATGCTGATCCGCGGCGTACGGGAGCTACCCGTACGCTGGTGAGCCGCCCGGCCGGCCCCCGGCAGGCCCCAGCCAGGAGAGAACAGAACATGCCCTTGCGTCTCAACGAGTACGGCCAGCGTGTCGGTGAACCGGTGCCCCACTGGTCACGGCGTCCGCTGCCCGCCGCGGTCACGCTCGGCGGCGCGTACTGCCGGCTCGAGCCGCTGGACGCGGACCGGCACGCCGCCGAGCTGCACGCGGCCTACTCCAGCGGGCCCGACCCGCGGGACTGGACGTACATGTTCACCGGGCCGTTCACGGACGCGCGGGCCTACCACCGCTACGCCGAAGAGGCGGCGGCCGGCAGTGACCCGCGGCATTACGCGGTGATCGACCTCGGCCGGGGCACCGCGGTCGGCACGCTCTCGCTGATGCGCCAGGATCCGGACCACGGCGTCGTCGAGGTCGGCAACGTGATGTTCTCGCCGCTGATGAAGCGCAGCCCGGTCTCGACCGAGGCGCAGTTCCTGGCCATGCGGTACGTGTTCGACGACCTCGGCTACCGGCGCTACGAGTGGAAGTGCGACAGCCTCAACACCCCTTCGCGCACGACGGCTCAGCGCCTGGGCTTCACCTTCGAGGGCGTCTTCCGGCAGGCCGTCGTCTACAAGGGCCGCAACCGGGACACCGCCTGGTACTCCGTGATCGACACCGAGTGGCCCGCGAACAAGCGGGCCCTGGAGTCCTGGCTGTCGCCCTCGAACTTCGACGACCGGGGGGCGCAGCGCCGGTCCCTCGCCGAAGTGCGCCGCGGGCAGCCGCCCGTCGGCGGTCCGGGTGAGGAGGAGATCCGTTGAGTACCGACTTCCACGCGCTGCACCACGCGGACGGGCCGCTGCTGCTGCCCAACGCCTGGGACTTCGCCTCGGGCGCGGCGCTGGCCGACGCCGGGTTCGCCGCCGTGGGCACGACCAGCCTCGGCGTGGCCGCGAGCAGCGGGCTGCCGGACGCCGCGGGACTGGCCCGCGAGGAGACCCTCGCGCTGGCGGCGAGGCTGGTCCGGTTGCGGTGTCCGGTCACCGTCGACATCGAGGCCGGTTTCAGCAGCGATCCGGGAGAGGTGGGCGACCTCGTGTCCGAGCTCGCCGGCCTGGGCGTCGCCGGGATCAACATCGAGGACGGCCGCGGTGACCGGCTGGCCGACCCCCTGACGCTGGCGGAGTTGATCCGGGTCGTGAAGCACCGGGCGCCCGCGGTCTTCGTCAACGCCCGTACGGACACCTACTGGTCGGGCGCCGACGCCTCGGTGCCCGCGACGCTGGAGCGCGCGCGGCGGTACGCGGACTCGGGCGCCGACGGGATCTTCGTGCCCGGCATGGCCGAAGAGAAGGACATCGCCGCCGTGACGGCCGCCCTGCCGCTGCCCGTCAACGTGTTGTACGACCCCGCCCTCGGCCTGCGCCGCCTGGCCGACCTGGGCGTGCGCCGTGTCAGCACCGGCTCCCTGCTCTTCCGCGCGTCCCTGCACGCCGCGGTCACCACGGCCCTCGCGGTACGCGACGGCGGCGCGTTGCCCACCGGCATCCCCGGCTACGCGGAAGTCGACGCCCTCAGCCGCCGGGGCCTGTGAGCGCGGGCACGGGCACGGGTTCGAGCACGCGCGCCTGCAGATTGGTGGCGCGGTACCCGTCACCAAGGTTGCCCCCGGTCGTTGCCTTCTTATGACCGATTCCATCGTAAAAGTACCGTCCGAGTGGCTTGCCCTGGTATTCCTCTCGCTCCGCCGCTGCACGTCACGGGAGGCCCGGGCGGCGGCGTCGGAGCTGCAGCCCTTCACGGAGAAGCCGGGGCAGCGGGTGCCGGTTCCCCGGGCGACGGTGATGCGTACCGAGCTGGCGCTTCGCGGGGAACTCGAGTGGTCCGAGGACCCGGAACGGCGCGCGCGCTTGTCGGAGCAGGCCGACCATCTGACTCGTGCCCGGCTGGGCGGCAACCGACCGGTTCCCGCCGCCGGGTAGAAGCCGTGCCGCCGGTGCCCGACGCGCGGCTCCCGCCGGAGAGAACCGGTGAACTTGCCGATGCGTGCGCACCGGGTCCACCACCACCGTGTTCCTACCGCCGATTCCCCCGGCGGCAGCCACCCGGTACACCCGGCAGCCGAGGACCGCGGTCCTCGATCCCCCGCCGGCGTGGCTCCCCCACAGCCGAGAGGACCCCCGTGCGACACCTCCCCCTCTTCCCGCGCCGCCGGCCCACCGCGACGGGCCGTTCGCGCACGGTCCGGACGGGTCTGGCCTCAGCCCTCCTGACCACCACCCTGTTCACCGCGCTGATGCCCGGCGCCCACGCCGCCGACAACCCGTACGAACGCGGTCCCGCCCCCACCGTCGCGAGCATCGAGGCCTCCCGCGGCTCCTACTCCGTCAGCCAGACCAGCGTCTCCTCGCTGAGCGTCTCGGGCTTCGGCGGCGGCACCATCTACTACCCGACCTCCACCGCGGACGGCACCTTCGGAGCCATCGCCGTATCGCCCGGTTTCACCGCCGGCCAGTCCAGCATCGCCTGGCTCGGCCCCCGCCTCGCCTCACAGGGGTTCGTCGTCTTCACGATCGACACCAACTCTCGCTACGACCAGCCCGCGAGCCGGGGCGAGCAGCTCCTCGCGGCGCTCGACTACCTGACCGGGAGCAGCGCCGTCCGCGGCCGGGTCGACAGCACGCGGCTCGGCGTCATGGGCCACTCGATGGGCGGAGGCGGCGCCCTGGAGGCCGCCAGGGCCCGCCCGTCGCTGCAGGCGGCGATCCCGCTGACCGGATGGAACACCGACAAGACGTGGTCCGGGGTACGGACGCCCACGCTGGTGGTGGGCGCCGACGGGGACACCATCGCCCCCGTCGCCACGCACTCGGAGCCCTTCTACACCTCGCTGCCCGGCACCCTCGACAAGGCGTACCTGGAGCTCAACGGCGCCACGCACACCACACCGAACACCTCGAACACGACCATCGCCAAGTACAGCCTCTCCTGGCTGAAGCGGTTCATCGACAACGACACCCGCTACGAGCAGTTCCTCTGCCCGCTGCCGCGCCCGAGCCTGACCGTCGAGGAGTACCGCGGCACCTGCCCGCACACCTCCTGACGCTTCCTCACGCGTCCTGACACCTTCTGACACCTTCTGACACCCGACGGTCCGGTCGCCCACGGCTCCGCGCGGAAACGCGTGGAGCCGTGGGCGACGGCCGTACGAGGGAGCGGCCTGTGTTCCCGCACAGCGGACGGCGCATCCCGTTGGGAGCCGGTCCAGTACGTCCGCGGCCGCCGCGTCACGGGCTGACACGAGGCTTCCGGGCCCGGTTACGCGGAAGTAACGTACACGGCCGTGACCTCATCGACGACCGTGCGCAAACCGCTCCCGCTGTACGGCCGGGACAGCGAACTGGCCGCTCTGGACACCCTGTTGAGCCACCTGAGACACGGGCACGGCAGCACGCTCGTACTCAGCGCCCCGCCCGGACTCGGCCGGACCGCCCTCGTGCGGCACGCCATGGACGGCTACCGCGACGGGCCCGTCCTGTACGCCCGCGCCGCGCCCGCCGAACGGCCGCTGCCCTACAGCGGTCTGCACGCGCTGCTCTGCTCGGCCCCCGGCCCGCTCCCCCCGGAGGCCTCCGACGCCCTGCGCGCCGACCTCGCGCCCACCGCGCTCCTCGACCTGCTCCGCACCCTCGGAGCGCGCCGTCCACTGCTGGTCTGCGTCGACGACGCCCATCTCTGGGACCGCGACTCACGGGCGGCGCTCGGTTTCGCCGCCCGTCGACTCGAACCCGGCCGCAGGGTCTCCGCACTACTCACCGAAGGCCAACCTCAGGCGAGCGACGGCCACTTGGGCGGGCTCGACCGGCTACGGCTCGGCCCGCTCGGTGACCGCGCCGCCACCACCCTCATCGACCGGCTGACCGACGGCCGAGCCGCTCCCGCCGTACGGGAGGAGCTGCGGCGCGAGGCTGCCGGGAATCCGCTGATCCTCAGCGCGGCGGCCGGCCGGCTCACCCCCGACCAGCTGGCGGGACGCGCGCCCCTCCCCGAGCCACGCGGGTAGCTCGTCGGCAGCGTCAGAGGCGGGTAAGAGCCAGGGCCGACGACGGCCTGCGTACCGGCGAGCGCGGAGATCCACCCCGAGACCCCGGTGGCGGCCGCGGCGCGGCGCTCCTCCAGGGCGCGGCCGGACGATCCCTCGGCCGACAGCGGCCAGTGCCGGGAGGCCGGCCCGGTGACCAGCCGTCCCAGGCCGACCATCAGGGCCGCCTGGACGGGAAGGAGCAGGAGCGGCCAGGCGTCGCGCACGGAGGAACCGCAACTTCGCTTCATGAGGGCGCTTCTGGCCCGTCACGGCCGGATGATGCGCCGCCGTCGGCGCGGGCCCGGTCCGGTACGTCACCTCCGGCCCGACCCGGGCCCCGGCTCAGCGGCTGCGGGTCAGGGCCTCGGGGGCGCCCGCCGACCGGGCTCCTTCCGTCTCCAGCGCCGGCCGGCCGGGCGCCGCCAGGGTCAGCACGTAGAGGTTGCCCTTCGGGCAGTCGAAGGTGGCCGCGGGGTCGGTCGGATGGCTGGTCGCCGCCGCGAAGACCGCCCTGTCCCCGCTCACCTGCCGTAGTGCGAGGGCCTCCGTCCACCCCAGGTTGCGTCCGGTGGCGACCTCCGTCACCTCGCTGACCTGCCGGCCCACGAGGTCGCCCACGGCCCCTCGGTTCAGCGCGACCGTGACGGAGAACCTGCCCGTCCTCGCCCGGGTGACTCCGTCCGCGTCCGGGGTGCCGGGTCCGACGCCGGTCCACGTACCGGCCCAGGGCGTGGTGAGCGCGAAGGTGACGGCCGCGGCGAGGACGGCGGCGCCCAGCACCAGGTGCGGACGTCGACGCCCGGCGGGAGCGGGGTGGGGCAGCGGAGTCCCGGGAGCCGTCGAAGGGGGCATCGGCGCCACGGGAACGGGCCCGAAGGACGGCTGCGGCGGGGCGGCTGCCGGGGCGAACGGCCGGGCGGGCGGCCGGGGTTCGGCCAGGGTCCCCCGAAGGGCTGCCTCCCGGTCGGCCACGTCCGCCACCAGGTCCGGTGACACCGCCCCGCTCCACTCCTCCCCCGCGGCACCGACCCGCGCGAGCACCTCCTCGGCGGTCGGGCGCCGGTCCGGATCCTTGGCGAGGCACTCCCCCACCAGGGCGAGGAGCTCGTGCGGAACGCCGTCGAGGAGGGGCTCCTCGTGGACGATCCGGTACAGGAGGCCGGGGAGTTCCAGCTGCTCGCCACGGGCCAGGAAGGGGCTGCGGCCGGTCGCCGCGTAGACGAGTACCGCGGCGAGCGAGAACACGTCCGCCGGCGCCGCGGCCACCGCTCCGGTCGCCTGCTCGGGCGCGAGGTAGCCGGGCGTGCCGATGACCGTTCCCGTCTGGGTGTGGCGCGGGTCGCGCACGGCGCGGGCGATGCCGAAGCCGATGAGGAACGGCCGCCCCCGGCCGAGCAGTACGTTCGCCGGCTTGATGTCGCGGTGGACCACACCCGCCGCCCGTACCGCCACGAGCGCGGGCAGCCAGCTCCCGGGCCAGGCACACCACGGCCGGGGTGGCCAGCGGCCCGCGCCGGTGCACCCAGTCGCCCAGCGACGGCGCGGCGACGTACTCCGTCGCTAGTGCTGGGACGACCCCGGGGCGCTGAAATCCACCACGGAGACCGTCCACGCGGAACGTACGCGGTCGTTGGCGCGTATCTCCCGTGCGAAGCGGTCGGCGAAGTCCCGATCCCGGCTCAGCTCCCGGTGCACGGTCTTCAGGGCGAGCGGCCGGCCGGACGCCGTCCGGGCCAGGAACACCTCGCCCATGCCTCCCTCGCCGAGCCGGGCCAGCAGACGGTAGCAGCCGATCTCCGACGGGTCACCGGGCCGCAATGAATCCACGAACTCCCCCTGCCTCCGCGTACGTTGTCCGGACGCCCGGGCGTACGGACCAGCCGGTGGAGTCACCCTGGACCCTGTCGAGGGTGCGTCTCGGATCAATTGCCGCGGCGTGCCGCCCAGACCGTGCGCTCCGTCCGTACGACGAGGTCTTCGCGGCGCAGGACGCTCTGGGGTCCGTCGGTGTCGAGCAGCCGGTCGAGCGCCGTGAGGTCTTCGGGCGCGAGGGCGTCGGCGACGCTGAGGCGCAGGCGCCGCAGGCTGCCGAGGGCGTACGCGGCGACCGCCTCGTTGTGCGCGCCGTCGATGTCCACGGTGACCACGCGTTCGCCGTCGAGGGTGAATCCGGCGCCGGTGAGCTTCGGCCCCCAGTCGGCGCCGCGGTGGGGAACGTGCTCGGCGTGGTGGCCGTCGCTCGCCGTGTGGCAGCGCTCTTCCAGTCCGGGCCGCTCCTCCGGGGCGCCCTCCGGCAGGAAGCGCGGGAAGCCGGCCAGCTCCACGACGGCGAACAGGCCGCCCGGGGCGAGCAGTTCGCGGACCTGGCGCAGGGCGCGGTCGGGGTCTGCCATGTGGTGCATCGAGGCCGAGGCCCACACCAGGTCCGGCGTGCCGAGGTCGGGCCACTCGGCGGCGTCGAGGTCTGCCCGCACGGTACGGACGCGATCGTCCACGCCCCGGGCGCACGCCTTCTCCCGCAGGCGCTGGAGGTGCCCGGCCGAGGAGTCGACGGCGGTGACGTGGGCGTCGGGGAAGCGGTCGAGCAGGGCGAAGGTGCCGGCTCCCGTCCCGCAGCCCAGATCCACGATGCGGCGCGGGGCCACCTGCAGGGGCAGCCACGCGGTGATGGCGGCGATGTGCTCGCCGAGGACCTCCGCGTCCAGGTCGAGGATCTCCGCCTGGCCCTGCCCTTCGTCCTCGTGCTGGTGGTGGCCGTGCTCGGGATTCCCGTGCTGGGCGTGTCCGTGCGGAGTGTGTCCGAGCTGGGCGTGTCCGAGCTGGGCGTGTCCGAGCTGGGCGTCTGCGTGCTGGGCGTGGTGTGCGTGGGTCATGGATCCACCGTAAGGCGCTCATGCGCTGGGAGCACGACGGGTTGCCAGTTACGCAAGGAGATGGTCGAGCGGGCTGCCGGACGCGCAAGACGCGCCCGCACGGATCAGCGGTCGGCGGTCAGCGGTCAGCGGTTCACGGGACGCGCCTCCGCGCCTCCGCGCCCTCAATGGTCGTCCGACCCCCGGGGATCACCGTCCCTGCCTGCGCCACCGCCACCGCCACCGCCACCGCTGTCGCGCTGGTGGCCGCGCCGGGCATCACGGTCGAAGATGCCCAGGATCTCGCACGGCCCCCCTTCCGCCCCGATCGCGTGCGGCATCATCGTGGGGAACTCGGCCGCCTGGTTGGTCTCGATGCGCAACCGGCGGTGCCCCAGCAGCAGGATCGCCGTACCGGACAGGACCACGAGCCATTCGCGCCCGGGGTGCGCCCGCATGCGGGCGGGGTTGTCCGGCGGCGGCTCGGTCATGCGCTGGCGGACGACGGTCATGCCCGGGTCGCCCTTCACCGGCCAGCGCATCAGCCCGTGGGCGCCGTCGATCACCGGACTCGTGACGACGTCGTCGGCCGCGGTCTCGACGAGCTGGTCCAAGGTGGTGTCCAGCGCGCGGGCGAGGGTGACGAGGCTGTCGAGCGCCAGGCGGCGCTGGCCGTTCTCGATCCGGCTGAGCGTGGACTGGCTGAGCCGGGCCCGCACGGCCAGCTCCTCCAGGGACCAGCCCTGGGCCACGCGCAGGGCGCGGATCCGCTTGCGTACCAGGCTGTCCAGATCACCGTCTTCTTGCGTCATGCGCAACATCGTATGCCCGTGCTGCAAGTCCGGGTTAGCGTCGTGTGCAGACGGCCCAAGCCCACCGGGGCCGGCACGGAAGAAGGAGTCCGACGACATGAACACCACCACTGCCGCCTACGGGACCGACCCGCTGCCGAACGCAACCGTCGACGCCGTGGTGATCGGCGGCGGCGCCGCGGGGCTGAACGGCGCGCTGATGCTCGCCCGCTCCCGCCGCTCGGTCGTCGTGATCGACAGCGGCACCCCGCGCAACGCGCCCGCCCAGGGCGTGCACGGCCTGCTCGGCCTGGACGGCACCCCGCCCGCCGAACTGTACGGGCGGGGCCGCGAGGAAGTGCGCCGCTACGGCGGCCTCATCGTCTCCGGCGAGGTCACCGCCGCCGAGCCTGCCGGGCCGACCGCCGACGGCGACCTGCGCTTCAGCGTCACCCTGGCCGACGGCCGCACCCTGACGGCGCGCCGCCTGCTGGTGGCCACCGGCCTGCGCGATGTGCTGCCCGAGGTACCGGGGCTGGCCGGGCACTGGGGCGGCGGCGTGGTCCACTGCCCGTACTGCCACGGCTGGGAGGTGCGCGACGAGCCGATCGGCGTCCTCGCCACCGGCCCCGCCTCGGTCCACCACGCCCTGCTGTTCCGCCAGCTCACCGACGACCTCGTCTACTTCACGCGCGGCACCGGGCTGGATGCCGAGACCCGTGCGCGCTTCGCCGCTCGCGGCATCCGCGTCGTCGACACCCCGGCCGATGGGGTGGTGGCGGTGGTGGAGGACCAGGACGGCGCCATCGCCGGTGTGCGCCTGGCCGACGGGCAGGTCGTCGCCCGCCGCGTCCTCGCGGTCGCCACCACGATGCGGGCCCGGACCGAGGGCCTGGCGGGCCTGGCCCTGCCCATGGAGGACCTGCCCGGCGGCGGCCGGCGCTTCGCCTCCGGCGCGGGCGGCAGCACCGGCGTGCCGGGGGTGTGGGTGGCCGGCAACGCCACCGACCCCACCGCCCAGGTCGGGGCCTCCGCCGCGGCCGGCGCCCTGGCCGGCGCGCAGATCAACGCCCTCCTCGCGATGGCCGACGCCGACGCGGCCGTCGCCGCCCTCACCGCAGGCGTGAGCGCCGCCGCCACCGCCTGACGCACGCCGGGCACACACTCGCGTCGGCTCCCGACCCGACCGCCGCGCGCGCCGGCGCACGCCCGACCATGGCCGCCGGCATCCTGCCGGCCGGCGCCGGCCCGGCCCTCATGGCCGGCACCGTCTCCGTCGGCGGCGGCTACCCGTCGGTCCTTCCCGGCATGCTCGCCATGGGCGTCGGCACGGGCCTGGCGATGACGCCGTCCACCGAGGCCGTCACCGGCTCCCTGCCGCGTGAGCGCCAGGGCGTCGCCTCCGCACTCAACGACGTCACCCGTGAGTTCGGCACACCCGCGGCCCGAGGACCCCGACCCCGGTCCCGGTGTCGGTGTCGGCCCAGGACCCGGAATCCGCCGGGACGCTCGCCCCGCGCTGACTCGCGCCGCACCCGGCGGCTCGGCGACCCGGTCGGACCGTCAGGCCGGGGCGTTCCAGGCGGTCATCAGTCCGTCCAGCCACGCAGGCGGCAGCTCCGCCGCGTCCCACTCCTCCCGCAGCGCCTGCGGCGCGACGACGAGCCGCTCCAGCACGGCGATGCTCGCGACGGAGTGGACGAGCGAGAAGCGGCCGTGCACCGCGATGGCGCTGCCCGGTCCGAACGCCGCGAACAGCCGCTCCAGCCGGGACCGGTGGGCGGCGGCGAACTCCGTCAGCCGCCCGGCGTACCGGGCGCGCTGGCGGGGGCTCATCGTGGCGAGGACGGCCCCGAGCACTTCGTCGGTCGCCTCCGGATCCAGCTCCGAGACCGCGGTGAACGACAGGTAGAGGGGCGTGAGCGCCACTTGCGCCCGCTCCACCTCCATGCGCCCGGCCCGCGGGTGCTCCCCGGCCGGGCTCTGCTCCCCGTCCGGGCTCACGACCTGGAGCAGGGTCCGCTCGGTGACCGCGCCGAGCTCCGTCAAAAGGTCCCCGGCGCCGTCGAGCCAGCCCGACTCGTACGCCTCGCCCTTGTCCCCCGGCGCGGTGCGGCCGCCGCCGCTCAGCTCCTCGTACGCGAGGGCCAGTGCGCCGGCCTCGAGGAGCCCGATCAGTTCCCGCGCGTCATCCGAAGGAACCCCCGACCGGGCGAGGAGCCGCAGCAGCGTCGTCCTCGCGTTGTCGACACTGGCCTCGTCGGGCCACTGCCATCCCTCGTCGGCCGTGCCCATCGGTTCCTCCCCCTCGTTCCGACACCACACCGCTCGGCGCCTCGTCATGATCGGGATCGCCGTCAAGGAGGCCTATCCGGCCCCCACGTCACGATATCCTCCCCCGCGCCGAGCAGGGCCGCGGCACCGGTCGGGAACCCGGCCGGGGGCGAACCCGACCCCAAGGGGGTCGGGTTCGCCCCCGACCGTCGCTCAGGAGTCGGCCGGACGGCCTAACCGCCGGCCGCCTGCTCGGCGGCGCGCACCTGCGCGGCGAACTCCTTCGCCCTCAGCCGTTCCAGGGTTCCGCCGTGCCGCCGGGCGAGCTCGTCGGCGGGCTCCGGCTCGGACTCGCGCAGGTCGACGATGAGCAGGGCGGCTCCGTCCTCCACCCGGCTGCTCAGCATGATCATGCCCGCACCGCCCTCCTGCATCCGCAGGTCCTCCGCCGCGCCGCCCAGGGCCACCCCGGCGGCCGCGCCGAGGAAGACGCCGATGGGGCCGCCCACCAGCCCCAGGAGACCGCCGGCCAGACCCGCGCCCGCGGTGGGGACTCCCGCGCCCGAGACGTGGCTCTCCGGTACGTCGAGCAGTCCTTCGGCCGACCGTTCCAGCACGGCGGCCTGCCGGAGCCCCGGCAGGCCGACGGCGTCCTCGTAGGCCGCCCGGGCGGCCTGCGCCTTCGCGAACGTGATCAACAGGATCTGGTGGTGGCTCTCCGCCATGTCGAATGCCTTCCTGCCCGGCTCTGTGGGTCGATTCGGCGCGCTTACCCGACCCTCACGAGTGCACACGCTTTCACAGTGGACCTCCCGGCGCCCCGTCACGCCACACCGGGGACTCGGCCTCCCCGGGCCTCCAGGCGACACCCGTCAGCGGTCGGAGCCGTCGAGGGCGCTGTCGGGGATCCAGGAGCCGTGGATGCCGTCGGCGACCTGGCGAGGGAGGTGGACCGCGGCGATCCGGTCGAGGCCGGACGCGTCCAGGACCAGGAGGGGACGACCACGGCCGTCCTGGTCGGGGAACGAGACCGCGTACTGGTAGCGGTGCTCGGTGCCGATGAACTCCTCGTTGAGCGCGGTGAATTCGATGGCCAGGTCATCGAGGGTCTGCTCGTCGACGCGGCCGGCGGCCACGTCGACGACCCATCGGCGGTTGTGGGAGCGGGTGTTGGGCTCGGTACCGCGGCCGGGGGCGCAGACCCACCAGTTCCAGGAGAGCCGGGCCTCGGGGCATGACGCCGATCCGGGCCGGCTGCGCGTCGTTCCAGCCGTAGGGGATGCCGGAGTGCTCGGCGGGGTCGAAGGTGACCGTCCCCTCGATGAAGACCACGTGGTTGCGGGTGAGGGCGAAATCGTGCTTGAGGGAGGCGGTCGCCCCCGGTACGTCGGCACTGTGGGTGAGCTGCCCCTCGGCATCGGACACGTGGTGCGTGAGGTGCGGCGGGAACGGCGAGGAGCCGAAGAGGTGCAGTTCGCCGGTGGCCGGGTCGGTCTTCGGATGCGCGGTCATCGCACCGCGCAGCTTGCCGTCGAAGTCGTGGGTGCCGGCGGTGCCGGCCGTCAGATCGGGGCCGTGCTCGGTCAGGTACGGGGCGCCCTCCAGGGCGGGGGTGCGCACCCAGCGGTTGCGGTACCACTCGGCGCGGCCCTCGCGCAGCCGGATGCCGTGGCGGTGGTGATGGGCGGGGCGATGGCAACGGCCACGGCCGCGGCGGGCGGGCGACGCCGTGGGGCGCCGGGCGTCAGCCGGTCCGCTCGGCGCGGGCCTTGAGGGCGGCGAGCCAGGCGGTCAGGGAGTCGCGCAGGGCCTGGCCGAGCTCGGCGGCCGCGGCGTCGACAGGGGCTCCGCTCCAGGACTCCTCGGTGCTGACGCGCACCTGGCCGCCGGTCCGCTCGAAGGTCCACACGTGGACGCCCTCGATGCCGCCGGCCGGGCCGCCCCAGACCAGCCGCTCACCGGGGACGATCTCGCGGACGGTGGAGGTGATGTCCAGTCCGTGCGTCTTCCAGCTGAAGGAGTTGCCCGGCAGCAGCGGGCCGTCGAGCTCGGCCTGGTCGACGTCGGCGTTCCAGCTCGGCCAGGCGTCGATGTCGGCGTGCAGGGCCCAGACCCGCTCCAGCGGGGCGTCGATCAGGGTGGACAGGCGGACGATGACGGGAGCGGTCTCGTCGATGGTGAACATGGCTGCTCTTCCTCTCGGGTGACGTGCACGAGTGCATGTGTTGAATGAGTGAGTGGCTAACCACTCACATTTGACTGCCAAGAAACGGCGGGCCGTATGCCCCGCCGACAAGCCCCGCCGATAAGCCCAGCCGTCCGGCCGGGCCCGGCGTCAGTAGTGCGTGATGCCCGCGGACAGTGTGCGGATCCAGGGGGCGTCCACCTCGTCGGCCCGCATCGAGACGATGAGGTGGCACAGCATGCCGAGCGCGAAGAACTGCTGGACCTGCTCGTCGGTGCCGCCGGAGGCGCCGCGGACGTACTCCACCAGCCGGGCGTAGCCCCGCTGGACCGCCTCCCGCACGGCCGGCTCGGAGACGGCCGCGGCCTGGGCGTGCAGCTGGATCAACATCAGGTCGTTGTCGCTGATCAGCAGCGCGTACGAGTCCCCCATGGCCTCCAGCACCACCTCGGCGGAGCTCCCCTTCGCCTCGGCGGCCGCCCGCTCCAGACTGGCTCGGACCTGCAGGAAGCAGTGCTCGACCACCGCGGTGAACAGCAGTTCCTTGCTGGGGAACAAGCGGTAGACGTACGCCTGCGAGATGCCGGCCGCCTTCGCCACCTCGGTCGTGGTGGTGCCCCAGTAGCCGCGCGCCGCGAAGGCGCCGATGGCGGTGCGCAGCACCGTCTCACGGCGCTCCTCGGCGGTGGACAGCTTGCGGGGTCGTTCGTTCTTCATGTGAGTACTCAACCACTCACACTTTTGACTGTCAACGCCTCCGGCGAGGCCGCCCGGCCACGAGTCGCCGACTCCTCGTCCGCGGTCAAGCCATACGCTGGTGAAAGGAGTGTGCTGGGAGGCGTCGTGCCGGAACGGGATGGCTCGGAAGGCGGCTCGGAGGATCGCCTGCGCGCGATGGAAGAGGCCCTCGAGCGGATCGGGACGTCCTTCGACGAGCGGGTGACCTGGCGGGAGCTGGCGGGCTTCGCGTTCCGGAACCTGTGCGACGCAGCGGCCGTGGAGCTGGCCGGCCACGGCGGCAGGAACGAACGGGTGGCCGCGGCCGGCGCGACGGACCTCCTGGACGGCCTCCCCGCCGAGATCCCCGCCGAGATCCCCGCCGAGATCGCCCCCGAGGCCCGCGCCCCGGACGAGGGGCATCCCGCGCAGGCCCGTACCGGCCGTGGCTCAGGGGGTTCGCCGCACCTCGTCTCGGTGCCGCTGATCGGCCGGGGCGAGCCCTACGGAAGGCTCCTCGCGGTCAGGGAGCAAGCGCACGGCGGCTTCAGCGACCACGAGACGGCGACGCTGCGCTTCGCGGCGCGCCTCGCGTGCGTGCACATCGGCCACGCACGGCGGCTGGCCGCGACCGAGCGGATCGCACTCGACCTCCAACGCGCGCTGGTGGCCGAACCGGGCCGGCCGCACCCGAACCTGGAGGTCGCCAGCCGCTACCTGCCGCTCGGGTCCCGCTCCCTGGTCGGCGGCGACTGGTTCGAAACCGTCCGGCTGCACTTCGGCCGGACCCTGCTGGTGGTCGGAGACGTCATGGGCCACGGCCTGGAGGCGGCCGTCGACATGAACGCCTACCGCACCCTGCTGCGCGAGGTCGCCTCCACGGATCTCGCCCCGCACCGGGTGCTCCGCCAGCTGGACGCCCTGTCCGCGGCGGACGGCGACCGCCGCCCCGCGACCTGCCTCATCGTCCGCGTCGATCCCGCTCGCGGTACGGCCGTGTACGCCAGCGCGGGACACCTGCCGCCCGCCGTCTTCGCCGCCGCCGACGGCCGGGGCCGACTGCTGGAGGTGCCCGTCGGCCCGCCGCTGGGCACCGGTGTCGGCGGATACGACGCCGTCGCCCTGCCGTTCACCGAGGACCAGACCGTCCTGCTCTACACCGACGGGCTGGTGGAACGCCGTGGCGAGGACATCGACACCTCCCTGGCCCGGCTCGCGGCACTGCGCATGGCCGCCGGGGCCGGGGTGTCGGACGTGGTGGACGCCGCCTGCCGGGGACTCGACGCACGGCACGCCGAGGACGACGTCGCCGTCCTCGCGGCCCGCCTCCGCCCCCGGCCGCCCCATCCTTGATCCTTGCTAAACGGACCGCCAGTCCGTATGGTCCACTCCATGCGGACCAACGGTCCGTTTTCGGTCGGGTGTCCCTTCAGGGAAGGGCGGCCGCGCCTTCGAGCGGAACGGAAGACTTGACCATGAACACCCCCACCACCCTGGTCATCGGGGCCACCGGCACCACCGGCCGCCGGGTCGCCGCCGGGCTGTCAGCCGAGGGCCACCGCGTCAAGGCCGCCGGCCGACGCGCCACCCCCGTGGCGGGCGGGCAGGGCGTCCTCTTCGACTGGAACGAGCCCTCGACCTGGGACGGGGCCCTCGACGGCGTCGAGCGCGCCTACCTCGTCCCGCCCGTCGGCTCTCCGGACCCGGCCTCCGTCATGCTGCCGTTCCTCCACCGGGCGCGGACGGCGGGCGTGCGCCGGGCGGTGCTGCTCAGCTCGTCGGCGATCCCCGCGGGCGGTCCGGCGGTGGGACAGGTCCACCAGGCCCTGCCCGGCCTGTTCGGGCAGTGGGCGGTGTTGCGGCCCTCCTGGTTCATGCAGAACTTCACCGCCTCCACCCCCCACGGGCGCAGCATCCGTGCCGAGGGCGCCGTCATGTCGGCCTCGGGAGAGGGCCGCATCGGGTTCGTCGACGCCGAGGACATCGCCGCCGTCGCCGTGCGCGCGCTGGCCGACGACCGGGCCCCCGACACCGACCTGATCCTGACCGGGCCGCAGACGCTGAGCTACTCCGACGTGGCCGCGATCATCACCGAGGCCACCGGGCGGCCCGTGGTGCACCGGCAGCTGACCTTCGAGCAGCTGCGCGACCGCTGGGCGGCCGAGATACCGCTGGAGTTCGCCACCCTGCTGGCCGGCATGGACCGCGCCATCGCCGAGGGGGCCGAGGACCGCACCTCGGACGCGGTCGAGCGCCTCACCGGCCGGCCGCCGGGCACGTTCCGCGCGTTCGCCGAGCGGGAGCTGTCGTGAAGCGGCGGCGACCCGTCCGGGCCGGGAGCCCACCGCATACCATTCCCGGGGGCCGGGACAGGCCGAAGACCGAGGAGGATCCGTGGCCCAGCGCACAGAACGCGCCGACGCCCTGCGCAACCGAGAAGCCGTCCTGGCCGCGGCCGACGCCCTCTTCGCCGCCAGCAGCAGCCCCCACAGCGTGTCGATGGACGAGATCGCCGCGGCCGCGGGCGTGGGCAAGGGCACGCTGTTCCGCCGCTTCGGCGACCGCGCCGGCCTGATCGGCGCCGTGATCGCCTCCCGCCTCGAACCGCTCCGGCAAGCCGTACGGGAAGCACGGGACGCCGCCGACCGCGCACCGCGGCAGCGGGTGCTGGACCTCCTCGACGCCTCGCTGCGCTTCAAGATCGAGAACCGGAACCTGATGTCGGCAGCGGAGGACGCCGGGCTCAGCAGCCCCTACCGGGCCGGGCACTACGGCTGGTGGCACGAGACCCTCCGTACCGCACTGGAGCAGGTGCCCGGAGTGCGGGCCGCGGACTTCACCGCCCACGCCCTGCTGGCCGCCATCCGCGCCGACCTCGTCGCGCACCTGATCGACGAGCGGAACATGACGCCCGAGGCCCTGCGGTCCTCGCTCGCGGCCCACATCGGCAACGTCCTCGGCGGCGACAGCGACAGCGGACCGCCCGGCGCGTAGGCCGTCTCTTGCCCGGTCCGGCTCCACTTCGGCCGGATGACCGTGCAGCGACGCCGTGGCCGGACACCGACGTCACGGCCGGACCGTTGCCCGGTCCGCCTCCGCCTCCGCCCGCGCCAGCGCCTTCTGCCGTACGGTCCGCAGCGCGGCGAGATCGTTCGCGTGGTCGGCGCCCAGCGTCTGCTCGGCATCGCCCTGCGCCGCCGCGACGGCAGCGGCGCGGCCGGCCCTGACCTGGCAATCGGCGCCCGCCTTCGACAGCTTCAGCTCGACGCCGGCGACCGCGTGGATCCCGGCCGGGTCCTACCCGGCGGACCTTCCCGGTCACAGCACCAGCGTGCCCGCGTCCGCTCCCGCGTCCTTCACGCACGCACTCCAGGCACCCTGCGCCTCCACATGGCGGCCGTCGGCCCGGACCTTGTCTACCAGGGCGTCGGCGAGGACCTGGAAGGTGTTGTAGAGCCTGTGGCAATCCGGCCCGAACAGGCCGGACTTGGCGTCGCTGACGCAGGAGTCCGAGTGGTAGAAGAACTGCCGCCCCAACGGCATCTTCAGGTCCACGCGGTGCGCGGGCGTGCCCAGCAGGGCCTCCTTCCAGCGGTCGTTCGCGCTCTCGCCGGCGTTGGCGTCCTCCTGCGGCCGCACGGCCAGCGCCGTGCTCGTGATGCCGTACCCGTCGTCGACCGCCTGCGCGACGGCGAGCAGCCCGTAAGGATTCGCGTCGGCGATGCGGTTGCCCGTGGCCAGCGGCTGGGGGCGGTAGGTGAAGCCGCGCCGCCGCATGCAGGCGGCGACGAGATCCTCCTCCGCCGCGTGCAGGGCCACGCTAGTGATCCGGCGGCCACCGAACGTTTCACTGGGTGGGGCGTCGGCAGCGTCGGATGTGTATAAGAGCCCGCTCCCGCTCAGCCCTGCGCCGCCGTCGCGGCGCCCACCTCCGCCTCCGCGATGCCGACCGGCCAGGTGTGCACGGGTTCGCCCTTGTGCATCAGTTCGCTGTAGCGGCGCGTGGTCGCCGCCAGCGCCGCGTCCCGCTCCAGCCCGGCGGCGCGCGCCCGGTGGTAGGTCTCCACCTGCCAGGTCGCCCCGTTCACCCGGCGCCGACATCGCTCCTCGATGATCCCGAGGTAGTGGTCCCGGTCGGCGGGCTCGATCCCCCACGCGTCCAGGCCCGCGGCGGCCATCGGCAGCAGCTCGTCCAGCACCAGCCGTACCGCCGGCACGCTCGCCAGCCCCCCGCCCCGGCCCCGGCGCGGCCAGCGCAGCCGGGCCTCGATGCCGTAGCGGCAGGCCGCGTCGAAGTTGGCCTCGGCCTCCGCGAAGGGCAGCCGGCTCCACACCGGGCGCGGTTCGTCCGCGAGGGTCCGCACCAGCCCGTAGTAGAAGGCCGCGTTGGCGACCACGTCGGCCACCGTCGGCCCGGCGGGCAGCACCCGGTTCTCCACGCGCAGGTGCGGCACCCCGTCGGCGACCCCGTACACGGGCCGGTTCCAGCGGTAGACGGTGCCGTTGTGCAGCACCAGCTCCTGCAGGCTCGGCACCCCGCCCTCGGCGAGCACGCGCAGCGGCTCCTCCTCGTCGCAGATCGGCAGCAGGGCCGGGAAGTAGCGGACGTTCTCGGCGAAGAGCTCGTACGCCGAATCCACCCACCGCTCGCCGAACCAGGTGCGCGGCCGCACCCCCTGCGCCTGGAGCTCGGGCGGCCGGGTGTCGGTGGCCTGCTGGAAGAGCGGCGGCCGCGACTCCCGCCACAGCTCCCGGCCGAACAGGAACGGCGAGTTGGCGCCGACGGCTATCTGTACGGCGGCCACCGCCTGTGCCGCGTTCCACACGTCCGCGAACCGGGCCGGTGTCACCTGCAGGTGCAGTTGTACGGAGGTGCAGGCGGCCTCCGGCACGATCGACCCGGAGGTCCAGGTCAGCCGCTCGACACCGTCGATGTCCAGCGTGAAGTCCTCGCCGCGCATCGTCAGGATCTGCTCGTTCAGCAGCGAGTAGCGGTCCACCGCCGAGAGGTTGGCGGTGACCAGGTCCGCGCGGGAGATCGTCGGCAGGATTCCGATCATCACCACGCCGGCGTCGATCTCCACGGCCTGCCGGTGGGCATAGCCGAGACCCGCGCTCAGTTCCTCGGCGAGCTGGTCGAATACCCGGCCGCCGAGCCGGTGCGGGAGTACGTTCACCTCCAGGTTGAACATTCCGAGTTCCGTTTGGAAATCAGGGCTGGCAATCCGTTCGAGCACCTGGGCATTCACCATTCTCGGCAACCCGTCGGCACCCGCGAGATTCAGCTCGATCTCCAGCCCCATCATGTTCTTGGGCCGATCGAACCTCTTCTCCGCCAGAAGCCGCTCCAGTACCTCCAGGCACTCGTGAAGCTTCCTCCGGTACCGTTGCCGATCGGACAGGTCGAATCCGCCCGCCACGACCTTCTCCCCCATCGAAGCTTCCCTCCTCGAGTGGGCCTGGTCGGCGTGGAAAGATCCGTCACCCAGGCGCGCGTTTACGGTCGATGATGCCCCGGCGGAGTGATCGATAACGCGGGAGGGGCGTGACTGGCGAGGAGCGCGCGCCGGTTTGGCCGACAGGCGCTTTGGCACATTCGCCTGGCAAGCGGCTGTACGCAATTACCGCGTCGACTTTGCCGGTTCCGGATAACCGATGCTTTCCAGCCGAGCCCCCGTCCGGTAACCTCCGAGGTCAGCGCGGCATTTTTGCGCGCACCGGGCATGAATGCCATGTCAGAGGGACCGGTAAGCGTCTTGTCGGCAATAGGCGGGACAGCTACTCGAAACACTGCGTGAACACATGTCGTATAAACTCCGCAAACGAGGCAGAGAGTTGGCGCGCGGCCATTGCCCCTCAGCCCCCCTCTGGCCCCAGAATGCGACAGCGCCGTCCCGCACCCGCACCCCGCCCCCGTTCCACCGGTCTCCCAAGTGAGAGGCGACCCACCATGCCGCTGCATGTCCCTCCGGCTCCCGCGCCCGCCCTGCGCAGCGTCCTCGCGGCCCTCGGTTCTCCCAGCGCCGTCAATGAGGCGCACACCCCGGCCCTGCGCGCCCTGCAGGGTCCGATGACAGCCGAACTGCCGCTGCCCGTCCACGTCCTGGACCGGCTGAACATCTCCGGCCTGACCGCGGGCGGCAGGCCGCCGCGCACCCGGCTGACCGGCTGGCGGTTCCTGATCCGCAGCGGGGACCGCTACGTCGCGGCGGCCGACACCCGGTTGACACCCGACGGGTGGGCCTTCTCCCACTTCTTCGAGGGCCCCTACGTCGCCGCCACCGAACGCGCACTGCGCCAGGCCGAGTCGCTCGGCAAGAACTACCAGCCGCGGCTGCTGTCCGTACCGGAGCTGTACATGCTGACGCTGTGGCTGCACGGATCGGTGGGCGCCGACGCCTCCGCCGGACTGCCGGCCGCCGCCGACCTGCTCGTCCCGCTGGCGCCCGCCCCGCCGGGCATCGCCGCCTACCGGCCGCACCCGGTGTCCGAACTGCTGCCCGTGATGACCCACCGGCTCAAGCCCTCGGCGGCGCCCCCGGTCCCGCCCTCGATGGCGGCCCCGGCCGCCTGATCGGGCCCCGTGGCCGGAACTGCCCATTCGGCCTAGCCCACTCGGGCCCCCTGCGAACCATCCGAAATGACAGGGGAGTTGACTTGAACCGCCCGCACGGGTGATGCGTCATCAATCTATGAGGACAGCTACCGGGAAATCCCTCCGGACACCGTGCCGTGGGGGAACACTGGGACCCTGACCGAGCCAAGTCGTCTATACGGGGGGCGGCCATGAACACCGCATCGAGCCGCAGCACACAGCAGACCACACCGCAGCGAAAGAACGCATCCATGTGCCAGCACAAGCCAGCATGCCCGTCCGCCGACTCCGCCGACCGGGAGGCCGCGCACCCCGTGGCCGTGCACCCGGAACAGGGCTGGAGCCTGCTGTGCAACGGCGTCCTGCTCTTCGAGGACACCGGTGAGCTGCTGCCTGACGGCCAGATCATCGCTCCGCACCGCCCGCTCGCGGCGACGCAGGTGATGAAGGCGGCCTAGGCTGCCGGCCAGACCGCAAACGAAGGGGCCGGCCCGGGAGGAACACCTCCCGGGCCGGCCCCTTCGTCACGTCACGCGGACGGACGGCGGATCAGTTGTCGTACTCGTCCAGCGGCGGGCAGGAACACACGAGGTTCCGGTCGCCGAAGGCACCGTCGATGCGGCGCACCGGCGGCCAGTACTTCTCCGCGGCCGAAACCCCACCCGGGAAGACGGCCTCGTCGCGGCTGTACGGGTGGTTCCACTCGCCGCCCAGCGCCGCCGCCGTGTGCGGGGAGTTGGCCAGCGGGTTGTCGTCCACCGGCCACTCGCCGCCCGCGACCCGCTCGATCTCGGCGCGGATGGCGATCATCGCGTCGCAGAAGCGGTCGATCTCGGCGAGGTCCTCGGACTCCGTCGGCTCGATCATGAGCGTGCCGGCGACCGGGAAGGACATGGTCGGCGCGTGGAACCCGTAGTCGATCAGGCGCTTGGCGATGTCGTCGATGCTGACGCCCGTCGCCTTCGACAGGGGCCGCATGTCGATGATGCACTCGTGCGCGACCAGGTTGCCCGGGCCGGTGTAGAGCACCGGGTAGTGCGGCTCCAGCCGCTTGGCGATGTAGTTCGCGCCGAGCACCGCCACCTGGGTGGCGCGCTTGAGGCCCTCGCCGCCCATCAGGCGCACGTACGACCAGGAGATCGGCAGGATGCCGGCCGAGCCCCACGGAGCGGCCGAGATCGGGCCGACGCCCGTCTCGGGACCGGCGGTCGGCTGCAGCGGGTGGTTGGGCAGGTACGGGGCCAGGTGCGCCCGGACACCGACCGGGCCGACGCCCGGGCCGCCGCCGCCGTGCGGGATGCAGAAGGTCTTGTGCAGGTTCAGGTGCGAGACGTCGCCGCCGAAGTGGCCCGGCTTGGCCAGGCCCACCAGGGCGTTGAGGTTGGCGCCGTCCACGTAGACCTGGCCGCCGACGTCGTGCACCTGGGCGCAGATGTCGGCGACGTGCTCCTCGAACACACCGTGCGTGGAGGGGTAGGTGATCATCAGCACGGCGAGCTCGTCGCGGTACTGCTCGATCTTGGCGCGCAGGTCGTCCGCGTCCACCTCGCCGTCGTCGGCGGTCTTGACGACGACGACCTTCATGCCGGCCATCACGGCGCTGGCGGCGTTGGTGCCGTGCGCGGAGGACGGGATGAGGCAGACGGTCCGCTGCTCGTCGCCGTTCGCCCGGTGGTAGGCGCGGACGGCCAGCAGGCCGGCGAGCTCACCCTGGGAGCCGGCGTTGGGCTGAATGGAGACCTTGTCGTAGCCGGTCACCTCGCAGAGACGTTCCTCCAGCTCGGTGATGAGCGTGAGGTACCCCTCGGCCTGGTCGACCGGGGCGAACGGGTGCAGCTGGCCGAATTCGGGCCAGGTGACCGGCTCCATCTCGGTGGTCGCGTTGAGCTTCATGGTGCAGGAGCCCAGCGGGATCATGCCGCGGTCCAGCGCGTAGTCCTTGTCCGAGAGCTTGCGCAGGTAGCGCAGCATCGCGGTCTCGCTGCGGTGCTGGTGGAAGACCGGGTGGGTCAGGTACGCGTCCTCGCGCAGCAGCGCCTCGGGAAGCGCGTCGGCCGCGGTGGCGTCGAGGGCCTCCAGGTCGGCGGTGACCCCGAAGGCGGTCCAGACGGCCTCGACGTCGGCGCGCAGGGTGGTCTCGTCGCAGGCGACGGAGACCAGGTCGGCGTCCACCTGGAAGAGGTTGACCCCGCCCTCGCGGGCCGCGGCCACGACCTCGGCGGCGCGGCCCGGGACCCGGGCGGTGACGGTGTCGAAGTAGGAGCCGTGCACGATCTCGACCCCGCCGGCCGTCAGACCGGCGGCGAGCAGGGCGGCGTAGCGGTGCGTGCGGCGGGCGATCGTCCGCAGGCCGTCCGGGCCGTGGTAGACGGCGTACATGCCGGCCATCACGGCGAGCAGCACCTGCGCCGTGCAGATGTTGCTGGTGGCCTTCTCACGGCGGATGTGCTGCTCACGGGTCTGCAGCGCCAGCCGGTAGGCCTTGTTCCCGTCCGCGTCGACGGAGACGCCGACGAGGCGGCCGGGGAGCGAGCGGGCGTGCTTGGCCTGGACGGCCATGTAGCCGGCGTGCGGTCCGCCGAAGCCCATCGGGACGCCGAAGCGCTGGGTGGTGCCCACCGCGATGTCCGCGCCCAGCTCGCCCGGCGAGGTCAGTAGGGTCAGGGCGAGCAGGTCGGCGGAGACGGCGACGATCGCGCCGAGCCCGTGGGCCTGGTCGATGACCGGCTTGATCGCGCGGACCGCGCCGGAGGCGCCCGGGTACTGCAGGAGCACGCCGTAGACGCCGCGCTCGGCGATCTCGGCCGGGATGCCCTCGGACAGGTCGGCGACGACGACCTCGATGCCGATCGGCTCGGCGCGGGTCTCGATCACCGCGATGGTCTGCGGCAGCGCGTCGGCGTCGATGAGGAAGACGTTCCCCTTGGCCTTGCCCACCCGGCGGGCCAGCGTCATGGCCTCGGCGGCGGCGGTGCCCTCGTCGAGCAGGGAGGCGCCCGAGGTCGGCAGGCCGGTCAGCTCGGCGACGACGGTCTGGAAGTTGAGCAGGGCCTCGAGGCGGCCCTGGGAGATCTCCGGCTGGTACGGCGTGTAGGCCGTATACCAGGCGGGGTTCTCCATGACGTTGCGCAGGATCACCGGCGGCGTGAAGGTGCCGTAGTAACCCAGGCCGATCATGGAGGAGAGGACCTGGTTGCGGTCGGCGAGCTGACGCAGCTCGGCGAGCACCTCGGCCTCGGTCCGCGCCTCGGGCAGGTTCAGCGCGGCAGTGGTCTTGATCACATCCGGTACCGCGGCGGCGGTGAGCTCGTCCAGGGAGCCGTAGCCCACGTGGGCGAGCATCTTCGCCTGCGCCTCGGCATCCGGGCCGATGTGGCGCTGCTCGAAGGGGATGCCTCGCTCCAGCTGGGAGAGCGGAATGCGGTTGGCGGTCATGTACGGAGGCCTCCTGGTCGTACGACCTGCGAGGGGCACCACGGCGCGGGCACCCGGACGGCCTCCCCCTCTGTCATCACAACCTGAGAGCTTCACCGGGCCGCTCGAGGATCGCTCGCGAGGTCCGGCTTTCACCGTCGGTGAGGAGGGAACCGGCACTGCGCGCCCGGTACCCGTCCTGCTTTCCAGAGTGGCCTCACCACGTGCGGTACGTATGCCTGAGAGATTCCGGGGAGGATTTGCTCCTTCGGCGCCTCCGTCGAACTCACTCGGAGGACTCTCCCGCACAGGGTCAACAGCCGTCACCCAGCCTACCAGCGAGGATCTGGCCCCCTCCCTCGAGTGGCCCCCTCTCCGGAAATGCACTTTTGTAGTCATTACGGATGAGTGCGCTCCAATGGAGGGACCGGACCGTGCAGACAGACATCGATCCGCGGAGCCTGATCGGCCGCAAGGCGTTCGACCGCAATGGCACCAAGATCGGCACCGTCGACGAGGTCTACCTCGACGATGCCACGGGCGTCCCCGAATGGGCCGCCGTACGGACCGGCCTCTTCAGCCGGGACGCCTTCGTCCCCCTGGAGCCCAGCGAGATGGTCGGCGAGACCCTGCGGGTGCCCTTCGAGCGCTCCCTCATCAGGGACGCCCCCGACTTCGGCGTCGGCCGCCACCTCTCCCCCGAACAGGAGCTGCAGCTTTACCACCACTACGGCCTGGACGTGACCCTCCCCAGCGAGTTCCACCGCGACTTCGGCCACGTGGCGGGCGGCGAAACCTAGACCGTACCCACCAGCGGCAGCGGATCGGACGGCTCCAGTTCGGGGTCGTCCACCAGGAACGTCCGCACCCGGCCCGGCTCGGACCCGGGCTGTTCGAACCGTACGGTCACCCGCCCGACTCCGCTGCCCTGGACCCACCCGGGTCCGTGCACCGCGTGCCGGACGTCGCAGCCGGCCGGCCAGCGCCGCCCGGGAGCGGCCTCGGGCTCGGCCGCGGACCCCGCGCCGCCCTGACCCTGGCCCTGGCCCTGGTCTGAGCCCTGGCCCTGGTCTGAGCCCTGGCCCTGGCCCGGCTCCGCGCCCTGACCCCGGGGGGTCCCTGTCGTCCCGTCCGCCCCCACGACCGCCCCCGCGGCCGCGCCGGGCGGCGGCGCGTCTTGCGTTCCGGCGGCCTCGGGCACCGCACCCGTCTCGGCGGCCCCAGCGGCCCCACCGACCCCGTCCGGCCCAGCGCCCCCGGTTTCCCCGTCCTCCCCCTCGGCGGCCAGCGCGAAGGCGAAGAGGTCCTCCTGCGTGTAGTCCGCCAGCCCCGTCACGCCCACTCCCAGCAGCCGGACCCCGCCCGTGGTGTCCACCGCCTCCAGCAGCCGCGCGGCCGCCTCCCGGACCACCCTCGGGTCGTCCGTCGGCCCCCGCAGGGTCTCGGAGCGGGTGAGCGTGGAGAAGTCGTAGCGCCGCACCTTGAGCACGATGGTCCGCCCCGAGTGCCCGGAGGCCCGCAGCCGCTCCACGCACCGGTCCGCGAGCCGCTGCACCTCGCCCCTGATCCGCACCCGGTCGTGCAGGTCCACATCGAAGGTGTCCTCGACCGACACGGATTTCGCGTCGCGCTCGGCGACCACCGGCCGGTCGTCCAGCCCCAGGGCCATCCGGTACAGCCCGACGCCGTGCGAGCGCCCCACCATCCGGACCAGCTCGTCCTCGCCGGCCTCCGCCAGCTCCCCCACCGTGGTGATCCCGGCCCGCCGCAGGTGCTCCCCGGTGGCCGGCCCCACGCCGGGCAGGGTCCGCACCGACATCGGCGCGAGGTGCTCGCGCTCCGTGCCGACCCCGATCAGCAGCAGCCCGGCCGGCTTGGCCTCCTCGGAGGCCACCTTGGCCAGCATCTTGGATCCGGCCAGCCCCACCGATCCGCTGAGCCCGGTCGCGGCCGTGATGTCCGCCCGCAGCCGCTGCCCGACGGCCCGCGCGCCCGGCGCGTCGAAGGCGACGCCGCCGGCCTCCAGGTCCACGAAGGCCTCGTCCAGGCTGAGCGGCTCCACGAGCGGGGACAGCTCGCGCAGGAGGGCCATGACCGTGTCGCTGACCGCCCGGTACAGGCTGAAGCGCGGGATCAGGCACGCGCCGTTCGGGCAGAGGCGGCGCGCCTGGGCCATCGGCATCGCCGAGTGCACCCCGAACCGCCTGGCCTCGTACGAGGCGGTGGCGACGACCCCGCGCGGTCCGAGCCCGCCGACGATGACCGCCTTGCCCCGCAGGCTCGGCTTCGACGCCTGCTCCACGGAGGCGTAGAAGGCGTCCATGTCCAGGTGCAGGATGGTCGGCGCGGCTCTCACAGCCCCGATGCTGCCCTACGCCACTGACAAACGACCCGAGGCCGCCCGGCGCCACCCGCCGCCGAGGCGGGCGGTTTGCGAACCCCGGGGCGACGGCCGGAAGGGCCCGGGACGGCCCCGAAGGGGGTCCAAGGGCCCTTCCCGCCTCAGACGGCCCGGTTCCTCCGAGCGGCCAGCTCATCGGCCGGGTTGTGCCCGACCACCGTCTCGCCCGTGTCCACGCGCTCCCCGTGCAGCTGCGACAGCGCCTTCTCGACGTCGCGCCACACGACGCCCACGGCGATCCCGAAGACTCCCTGACCGCCCTGGAGCAGGCTCACGACCTGGTCCGGGGAGGTGCACTCGTACACGGTCGCGCCGTCGCTCATCAGCGTCATGCGCTCAAGGTCCGAGAAGCCCCGGTCGCGCAGGTGCTGCACGGCGGTGCGGATGTTCTGCAGCGCCACCCCGGTGTCCAGGAAGCGCTTGACGATCTTGAGGACCACCACGTCCCGGAAGCTGTACAGGCGCTGCGTGCCGGACCCGTAGGCGGGCCGCACGCTCGGCTCCACCAGCCCGGTCCGCGCCCAGTAGTCGAGCTGCCGGTAGGTGATCCCCGCCGCGGCGCACGCCGTCGGCCCCCGGTAGCCCACCTGCTCGGGTGCGGACTCGCCGCCCGCGCCGTCCTGGGACCCCACCGGTCCCATCGGACCGACCGGTCCGGGCTCCTGCTGACGGCGCGCGGAGCTCACCGCACCCGCACCACCGTGCAGCGGGTACGGCCCACCGTCACTCCGTGCGGGGATGCCCCCGGTCGTACCGTCGCCCGTGACTCTCACGCCGACCCTCCGTCCTTGACCTGCCATCTCGAAGGTAGGCAGTCACCAGGGGTGCGTCAACGATCGCCACACTCGGCACGCCGAGTGATAATCACCCTGAGAGTGGTTTCCCGTACCCCATTGTGGGGAAAGGCTACTCGAATGGGCTGAAATATCCCGGAGGCGGAGGCGCTCCGCGCCTCACTGCGGGCCCGTACCGAAGTCCTCTGGCGAGATCTGGTCGAGGAACTCGCGGAACTTCTCCACCTCGTCCTCCTGCTCGTCCGGGATCGCGATTCCGGCGTCGTCCAGCACGCCGTCGCTGCCGTAGATCGGCGTCCCGGTGCGCAGGGCGAGCGCTATGGCGTCGGACGGCCGCGCGCTCACCTCGACCCCGCTGGCGAAGACCAGCTCCGCGTAGAAGACGCCCTCCCGCAGATCCGTGATCCGGACTTCGGTGAGCTCCTCGCCGATCGCCTCCAGCACGTCCTTGAAAAGGTCGTGCGTCAGCGGTCGGGCAGGGGCCATGCCCTGCTGCGCGAAGGCGATGGCAGTCGCCTCCCCTGGTCCGATCCAGATGGGGAGGTACCGATCGCCTCCCACTTCACGCAGGAGCACGATCGGTTGGTTCGAGGGCATTTCCACCCGGACACCCACAACGTCGAGCTCGTTCACACAGCAACCCTAGGACCTGCCCGGCCGGTTTGGGTAGTCGGGCTCCCCCCGGGCTCCGCGAGGACTCCCCCCTGGGACCCCCCTGGTCAGTCCAGCCGCACCCCGAGAGCCGTCTGTACGAGGGCCTCGTGCAGCCGTACGGAGAGCCCCGCGAGCTCTTTCAAAGTGGCTTCCGCATGCGCCCTGGTCTGGGGATTGCGGTGCCGGCGCAGCGGGGCGACGACCTGCTCGACCAGCCCGGCCTCCCGGTCGGCGGCGGCCTTCATCGCCCGCAGGTGGCGCGGCTCCAGACCGAATCGCCCGAGATCGGCCACCAGACGGGCCACGGTGACCGCCTCGGCGTCGAATCCGCCGCCCGGCACCTCCGCGAGGAGCCCGTACGACTCCCACTCGACGAGTTGCACCTCGTCCACGTCGGCGGCGGCGATCAGCTCGGCCCGGTCCACCCTGGCCACGGTCGGCCGCTCGCGGCCCACCTCGCCGTAGAGGGCGACGGGGCTCGCGGGATCGACGGACTCCCCGTGCGCCGCGGGCGCCGGGATGCGGATCTGCTCGCCGCGGGCCAGCGCGTCGAGCTGATCGCGGATGACCTTCAACGGGAGGTAGTGGTCCCTCTGGAGCCGCAGGATGTGGGCCAGGCGCTCGACGTCGCCGGTGGCGAACTTGCGGTATCCGGAAGGTGTGCGCCGGGGCTCGACGAGCCCCTCCGCCTCCAGGAAGCGGATCTTCGAGATCGTGACTTCGGGGAACTCGTCACGCAGCATCGTGAGCACCGTTCCGATGCTCACCAGCCGCCCGGCCTGGGAGGCGGTGCCGGCGGTGCCGCTCTTGGCGGCACCGCCTGCCGGGATACGCAGCATGGGACCTTCCCTTGAAGGGTCAGTGCCCCCGCAGGCTCGCGTAGAAGACCAGCCGGTACTTGCCGATCTGCACTTCGTCGCCGTTGTGGAGGGAGACGGAGTCGATCGGTTCACGGTTCACGTACGTGCCGTTGAGGCTGCCGACATCGGCGACGGTGAAGCCGCCGTCGTGGCTCCGACGGAATTCGACATGGCGCCGGGAGACGGTGACGTCGTCCAGGAAGATGTCGCTCTGCGGGTGCCGGCCGGCCGTCGTCAGCTCACCGTCCAAGAGGAAGCGGCTGCCGGAGTTCGGGCCGCGCCGCACGATGAGCAGGGCGGAACCCGGGGGCAGTGCCTCCACCGCGGCCTGGGCCTCGGGGGACAGCGAGGACGACACGTGCGTCTGTCCCGACACCTCGGCCTCGTAGGCCTCGAGGCCCGAGATCGAGATGGTGGACGTGGTCTCCGAGGCACGCTCCGGCGTCAGACCCGCCCGCAACGGCGCCCCGCAGTTGGAGCAGAACCGGCTCGCCGCATCGCTGCGGTGCCCGCACCTGCTGCAAACCTGCTCGGCCGACATGGACGGCTCCTCGCGCCGCGGCTGCCCCGCGGAGGCATTGGTGGCATACGGGTCGGGCGCAAACCCTCCACCCGTACTTGAGGTTGATGGTTCACCGAAACCTATGCGTCCGGTACCGGCAGGGTCAACAGCCGACGCGCCCCGTGCGCCCGAATTATCACCCGCACCCGCGACCTCGTCCCGGAAGAGCGGCCGGTCGCCCTGCCCTTCCACGTCGCCGTGCCCCGCGCGGTGCCTGGCCGCACCGCTTTCCTCGCGGTTCTTCTTGCCGAACAACTTCTCAAACAACTTCACGGGCGATTCCCCTTGACCGAAACAGACCCGCCCGTGGGGCAGGACGAACTCCGAATGCAACACCTGCCGACCCGGACATACTTACAACGTCCGTAACCATCAGACAGTTTCCACCACGCACCGCGACTTCGGTGCGCCGACCCCCCGCAGGCATTCGCCCGCGTGAGCCGGTCTGCTCCTCGTCCCGCCTCACGGCGATGACGACCGAGCGTAGTCAGGCTGCTTCGCAGCCCGCAAGGCATCCACGACGATCTTCGCCGGTCGTGTGACGGTGACCACCGCCTGTTCCTTCTCCAGCGACTGCACGACGCCACCTGGAATGTTGAGCGCCGGCTCCAGGTCCTGCGGCTTGCCGATCACCTTGAACTCATAAGGCTGTGTGATCTTCTTACCGTCGATCGCGACCCCGCCGCCCTCCTCGGAGAAGTACGAGCCCGCCACCACGCGCACCCCGTTGATCTGGATCGCCTCGGCACCGGCCGCCCGCAGTTCCTGGAGCGTGTCCAGCAGCTTGTCCGACTGCACCTGGCCCTTGGGGTCCGCGATCTTCAACACGATCCCCGGCCCCTGTGCCGCCACCGTTCCGGCCAGGATCCCGAGTTGGCGTTCCTTCTCGACGGTCTGCTTGCGGGCCTCCTCGGCCTGGTTGGAGCTGCTCTCCAGCCCCCGGCGCTGCTCCTCGAGCTTCTGCTTCTCGTCCTCCAGCCGCTTGGTCCGCCCGTCCAGCTCGTCGAGGATCCGTACGAGGTCCTCCTGGCGGGCACCGCGCAGCGCGCTGGAGTCGCTGTTCGACCGTACCTGAATGGCCAGACCGAGCCCCAGGACGAACAGCAGCACCGCGACGATCAGTTGGGCACGGCTCACCCGCGGCGGCCACAGGCTGGCCGCCAGCCGCTGCCGGCCCGTCTCCCCGGGCTCGGGCTGGCTCTTCTACACATCTCCGAGCCCACGAGACTAGGCCCTCCCCTACCCGGCGGCCTCCCCCCACCGTTCCCCGAGCGGCCGCCGGACGGCCGCCGGGCCGGAGCCGGTCCGGATTCCGACCCCGGTCAGGAGACCGGTTCCAGGCGGGCCGTGAACTCGCGGACCGCCGGTTCCTCTCGGTAGGGGTCCAGCCGGGAGCGGAAGTCCTCCAGGTACACCGCCCCGCGGTTCGAGCGGATCCCGGACAGCGCGTCCGCCGCCTGCGCGGCCGTCTGGCAGGCGGCCTCGACCTCCCGCTGCTGCACCCGCGCCGCCGCCAGCAGCAGCAGGCCGATCGCGCGGCGCCGCGCCTTCGTCGCCGGTAGCTCCCGCAGCGCCTCCTCCGCCCGCCTCGCCGCCGCGTCCGCCTGGCCCAGGTCCCGGTGGCAGTGCGCCAGTTCGTCCGCCAGGTACGCCTGGTCGAAGTGCCGGATCCACGCCGGGTCGTCGCCCGACTCCGGCTCCGCCCGCTCCAGCGCGGTCACCGCCCGCGAGGACAGCACCGCCGTGGCCCGGACATCGCCCAGCAGCGCGTGGCCCCGCGCCTCCGCCGCGTAGAACATCGCCTCCACGCGCGGGGTGACCTGCCCTCTCGTCCCCTCCTGCGCGGCCCGGGCCAGCTGCGCGATCTCCCGCGGATTGCCCAGTTCGGCGGCGAGGTGGCTCATCGAAGCGGCCAGGACGTAGCCCCCGTACGCACGGTCCCCGGCCGCCTGCGCCAGCCGCAGGGCCTGGATGTAGTAGCGCTGCGCGAGCCCCGGCTGGCCGGTGTCCACGGCCATGTAGCCCGCCAGCTCCGTCAGCCGGGCGACCGCCGCGAACAGCGCGCGGCCCACCGGCTCCCGGTACGAGCCGCCGATCAGCCCGGACACCACCGAGTTGAGGTAGTGCACGACCACCGGCCGCACGTGCCCGCTGCCGAAGCGGTGGTCGAGGTCCTTGAGGGCCTCGGTGGTCGCCTGGACCGCCTCCACGTCCGACATGCCCACGCGCGAGCCGCCGCTGCGCGCGACCTGCGCGTCGGCACCCGTGATCAACCAGTCGCGGCTCGGCTCCACCAGCGCGGAGGAGGCCACGCTCGATCCGGACAGGAAGTCGCGGCGCCCGACGTCGCTGCGCCACAGCTCGCAGACCTGCTCGATCGCGCCGACCACGGTCGGGGAGAACTGCAGGCCGACGCCGGAGGCGAGGTTCTTGCCGTTGGCCATGCCGATCTCGTCGATGGTGACGGTCCGGCCGAGTTTGCGCCCGAGCGCCTCGGCGATGATGCCGGGGGCCCGGCCGCGCGGCTGCTGGCCGCGCAGCCAGCGGGCCACGGAGGTCTTGTCGTAGCGGAGGTCGAGGCCGTGCTCGGCCCCGCACATGTTGACGCGCCGGGCGAGCCCGGCATTGGAGCACCCGGCTTCCTGGATGAGCGCCTGCAGCCGTTCGTTCGGCTGGCGGGCGACGAGAGGCCTGGCTGCCATGAAAAACCCCCAGAGGCCGCGGGTGACCGATGGATTGATCACTTCCCGCCTGATGTGCGGGGAATCTTCCCCATTGCGTCGTGTCGCTACCCACCTCCGGCGCCCCGGCCTCCCACGCGCCCCCCGCGATGCACCGATGCGCCCCGTATGCAGGATCGATGCTCCCGTCCCCGGCTGGTTTACGCCCGTAACCCCCGGTGACCGCAAGAGTTGTGTTGCACGTGGAAAAGACCATCGGAGTCACGGAGACCGCGCCCGTCCCCCTGCAGCGCAGTGAGCCGCTGCTGGACCATGCCGTGCGGTACACGGAAGAACGGCACTGGGACGTCTTCGCCGGCGCCTGGCTCGAGTCCGTCGACGGGCGGGAGCGGTGCTCCTGCGGGGCGGCCGACTGCCCGGCCCCCGGTGCGCACCCCGCGGTGAAGGAGTGGACCTCGCACGCCTCCGGCAGCGCCGTGCAGGTCAGGCGGCTCTGGGGCAAGAACCCGAAGGCCTCCATCCTGCTGCCGACCGGCCGGACCTTCGACGCGCTCGACGTGCCGGACGCGGCCGGCTTCCTGGCGCTCGCCCGGCTCCAGCGCATGCAGCGCACCCTCGGGCCGGTCATCGCCACCCCGGCCGGCCGGATGCTGTTCTTCGTCCTGCCGGGCGCCGGGGCGAAGGTGCCGGACCTGCTTCGCAAGATCGGCTGGCAGCCGGCCCAACTCGACCTGGCCGCGCGGGGCGAGGGCGAGTTCGTCGCCGCGCCCCCGACCCGCATCGGCGGGCGCGGGTCGGTGCAGTGGGCGCAGCCGCCGACGGCGGCGAACCGGTGGCTGCCGGACGTGGAGGAGCTGATCGACGCGCTCGCGTACGCGTGCGGCCGCGAGGCGGCGGCGGAGCGCACCCGGCGGGGCGCGTAGCCCCGGGGCGCTGACCCGCCCGTCCCGCGGCCTGCCCCGGCGGTTCCGTTCCGCCCTCCCCACCGGGGCGGGCGGAACGGAACCGCCGGGAAACTCATGACATACGTAACTGCCCCGCCCGCCGGCCCCCTCCTATGGTGAAGGAAGCAGTACACGGGGAACAGAACGAGAGGCGGGCGCATGCCGGACCAGGGCGTTGCGACGGGTGGGACCGACGGTACGAGGGGTGGCGGTGCGCGATCCGCGCCGTCCGGTGCGGCCGCCGTGCGGGTGGAAGGCCTGTGGAAGCGGTTCGGTGAGCAGGTGGCCGTCGCGGGGATCGATCTGGTGCTGCCCGCCGGGCAGTTCATCGGCCTGGTCGGGCCGAACGGCGCCGGCAAGACGACCACGCTGTCGATGGTGACCGGGCTGCTGCGCCCGGACATGGGCCGGGTGATCGTCGCAGGGCACGACGTGTGGGCGGACCCGGTCGAGGTGAAGTCCCGGATCGGCGTGCTGCCGGAGGGGCTGCGGCTCTTCGAGCGGCTCTCGGGGCGCGAACTGCTCGGCTACATGGGCCGGCTGCGGGGGCTGCCGGGCCACGAGGCGGACAGCCGGGCCACGCAGCTGCTGGACGTGCTGGACCTGGCCGGTTCGCAGAACAAGCTGATCGTCGACTACTCCACCGGCATGCGGAAGAAGATCGGCCTGGCGGCCGCGCTGCTGCACAACCCCGAAGTGCTGTTCCTGGACGAGCCGTTCGAGGGCGTCGACCCGGTGTCCGCGCAGACCATCCGCGGAGTGCTGGAACGTTACACCTCCTCCGGGGCCACGGTCGTCTTCTCCTCCCACGTCATGGAGCTCGTCGAATCGCTGTGCGACTGGGTGGCCGTCATGGCCGCCGGCCGCATCCGGGCCGCGGGCCCGCTGGCCGACGTACGGGGCGACGCGCCCTCGCTGCAGGCCGCGTTCCTGGAGCTGGTCGGGGCGCAGGGCCGGGCCACGGGCGAGTCGCTGGACTGGCTCGGCGGCGGCGCGGGCGCGAACGGCACGGGCAGCGGGGCGGTCCTGCGATGAACACGTCCGCACCCGCGGGACCGGGAACGGGACAGGGCACGGCGTCGGCCGTGGCCCCGCCGTCCACCGGCACCGGCACCGGCGCCACCTCGGCCGTCCCGGCCGTTTCCCTCACCCCCGTCTTCGTCCGCCTCAAGCTCTCCCTCCTCCGCAACGGCCTCAAGGGCTCCTCGAAGCGCAAGGCGGCCTACTTCGGCGCCCTCGCCTTCGCCGTCGTCGTCGCCTTCTTCGTCACGCTCAGCCTCGCCCTGCTGCGCGGCAACGCGCACGCGAGCTCGGTCGTCGTCCTGCTCGCGGCGGTCCTCGCCCTCGGCTGGACGTTCATGCCGCTGTTCTTCCCCACCGGGGACGAGACGCTCGACCCGAGCCGGCTGGTCATGCTGCCGCTGCGCCCGCGTCCGCTCGTACGGGCCCTGCTGGCCTCCTCGCTCGTCGGCATCGGGCCGCTGTTCACCCTGTGCCTGGCCGTCGGCTCGGCCATCGCCCTCGCCCACGGCGCCGCGGGCGCGGTGGCCGCCGTACTCGCCGTGCCGCTCCTGCTGCTCTGCTGCGTCGCGCTCGCCCGGGCGGTGGCGACGGCCAACGTACGGCTGCTGACCAGCCGCAAGGGGCGCGACCTCGCCCTGCTCAGCGGTCTGCTGATCGCCGTGGGCGCGCAGGTGGCGAACTTCGCCGCCCAGCGACTGTTCCAGAACGGCGGCCTGGAGAAGCTGGAGCCCGCCGAAGCCGTCGTCCGCTGGCTGCCGCCCGCGACCGCCGTCGGCATGGTGGACTCCGCCAGCGAGGGCGCGTACGCGGTCGCGGCCGCCCAACTGGCCGTCACCGTCGCCGCCCTGGCCCTGCTGCTGTGGTTCTGGGAGCGCGGCCTGACCAAACTCATGGTCACCCCGGACGGTTCGACGATCTCGGCGGCCAAGCCGAAGAAGGACCGGGGGGCGGGAGCCGGCGCCACCGCCCGCGGAGTGTGGTCGTTCCTGCCGGACAACCGTACGGGCGCGGCCATGCAGCGCACGCTGCGCTACATCGTCCGCGACCCGAAGACCAAGTCGGCCTGGGTGTCGGCCCTGGCGATCGGCCTGATCATCCCGGTCGCCAACGCCCTGCAGGGCAGCGGCTCGCTCTACCTGGCCTGCTTCGGCTCGGGCATGATCGGCGCCCAGATGTACAACCAGTTCGGGCAGGACACCTCGGCGTTCTGGATGGTCGCGCAGACCATTTCGAGCACCCGCGAGGCGTACGTGGAACTGCGCGCCCGCGCCCTGGCCCTCGCGCTGGTCACCGTGCCCTACACGGCGCTGGTCACGGCGGCGACGGCCGCCCTGGTCGACGACTGGCCCGGCTTCCTCGCCGTCCTGGGCCTGGCCCTGGCCCTGCTCGGCTCGATGCTGTGCACGGGGGCCGTGGCCTCGGCCCGCTTCCCGTACTCCATCCCGACGGACGGCGCCTTCAAGAACGCCGCCCCCGGCCAGGGCGCCCTGGCGTGGATGGGCATCGTCGGCGGCCTGTTCGCCTCGGCGCTGGTCTGCGCCCCGGTGATCGCCCTGACCATCTACCTCAGCGTCACGGACCAGCAGTCGCTCAGCTGGATCCTGTTCCCCCTGGGCGTGGCCTGGGGCACGCTGGCCGCCTGGGCGGGCCTGCGCATCGCGGCCCCCACGGTGGCGCGCAAGCTCCCGGAGATCCTGGTGGCGGTCAGCAAGGGCTAGGCCGGCTCTTTCGGATCTTGCCGGGCCCGCGACGCCCGGCACCGCGCCTGGCCGCGTTGTCGGGACGCCCGAGTACGTCCAGTACACGCAGCGCCCCTCCGCCTTGCCATGCACGGCACCAGACGCCGCGGGCTCGGCCGACAAGATCCGAAAGAGACGGCCTAAGCGGTACCGCCCGGGGCCAACGCCGGGGCCGGGGCCAACGCCTGCGCCAACGCCGGGGCCAGCGCCGGGGCCAGGGCGGCGTCGGCCTCGGCGAGGGCCGACGCGCCCGCGGTCAGGGAGTCGTGGACGAAGTGGACGGTGGCCCCTTCGATGCCGCAGTACTCCGAGATGCCGACCCGCAGCAGGCGCTCCACCGGCCCGTCCCAGCCCAACTCCTCGAACTTCGCCCGCGGGTAGCTCACCAGTGGGATCCAGACCATCCGCTTGCCCTTCAGGGCCGGGCGGGGGCGCCCGTAGGCGAAGCCGTTGTTCCAGACCCGGTCGATCCAGCCCTTCAGGAGGGCCGGCAGGCCGAACCACCAGAGCGGGAAGACCACCACGAGCAGGTCGGCGGCGGCGATCCGGGCCATGTGGGCCCGGGTCTCGGCGGAGTACTCCTTGTCCGGGTCGGACCAGTCCGGCTCGTCCTCGGGGCCCATCCGGGGGTCGAAGCCCTCGGCGTGCAGATCGAGCAGGTCGACCGTATGGCCTTCGGCCTCCAGCCGGGCCACGGCGCGGCGGGCCAACTGGACGGTCAGCGAGTCGGCGCGGGGGTGGGCCACGACCACCAGGGCGGCGCTCACCGGGTACCGGCGGCGGTGGCGGTTGCGGCGGAGGCGGCCGCGGGGGCCGCGGGGGCCAGGCGGACCAGCATCTTGCCGGTGTTCGCGCCGCGCATCATGCCCAGGAAGGCCTCCGCGGCGTGCTCGATGCCGTCCACGACGGTCTCCTCCGCGTGCAGGCTGCCGTCCGCCAGCCAGCCCGCCGCCCGCCCGATCCACTCCGGGAACAGGTCGAAATGGCTGGAGACCAGCATCCCGCGCAGGGTCACCTCGCGGGCCGCGGCCCGGAAGAGGTTGTCCGGGCCCACCGCCGGAGCGGTGGCGTTGTAGCCGCTGATCGCGCCGACCATGGCGATCCGGCCGCCCTGGCGCATCGCGCCGATGGCCGCCTGGAGGTGGTCCCCGCCGACCGCGTCGAGGTAGACGTCGATGCCCTCGGGGGCCGCCTGCGCGAGCTGGCCGGGCAGGTCGCCGCGGCGGTGGTCGACGGCCGCGTCGTAGCCGAACGCGTCCAGCAGTTTCCTCGTCTTCATCGGACCGCCCGCCGAGCCGATCACCCGGGAGGCCCCCAGGCGCCGCGCCAGCTGCCCGGCGACGCTGCCGACCGCGCCCGCCGCCGCCGAGACGAAGACGACGTCCCCCTCCTTGACCGGGGCGGTGCGGGTCAGCGCCGCGTACGCAGTCAGACCCGTGGTGCCCAGCGGGCCGAGGTACGAGGACGGCGAGGCGATCGCGGGGTCCACGACGGTGGCGGCGGCCGCGTCGAGGACCGCGTACTCCCGCCAGCCGAGGAAGTGCGAGACGGTCGCCCCGACCGGCACCGAGGCCGCGCGGGAGGCGACGACCTCGCCGATCGCGCTGCCTTCGAGGGCCGTGCCGAGGGCGAACGGCGGAATGTAGGAGGGGGCGTCGTCCATCCGGCCGCGCATGTACGGGTCCACGGACATCCAGGTGTTGCGGACGAGGATCTGTCCCTCGGCGGGCTCCGGGACCTCGGTGGTGACCAGGTCGAAGTGGTGGCGGCCCGGCTCGCCGACGGGGCGGGCGGCGAGGCGGATCTCACGGGAGACGGTCTCGGCGGGGATCGCGGCGCGGATCTCGGCGGGGATCGCGGAGGCGGTCCCGGTGGGGATCGCGGCGCGGATCTCGGCGGCGGTCTCGGTGCTGGTCATCCGACTGTTCCTTCCGGTGGCGGTGGCGGTGGCGGCCGCTCGGTCGCGGTCACAGGAACACCCTGTCCAGTGCCGCGCACGGGCCGCGCACGCGTCACGCACGGGCCGCCCGTGCGCCACCGGCCGTCCGCCCGCGCCCCTCTGACGGGCCCGAAGTACCGTGGGGCGCATGCGTTTCGAGGTGCTGGGGCCAGTGACCGTGCGGACCGATGACGGGACCCCGGTCCCCGTGCGGGAGCCGAAGGTACGGGCCCTGCTCGCCGCCCTCCTCGTACGCGACGGGCGGCCCGTGCCGGTGGACCGGCTGATCGAGGACCTGTGGGGCGATGCGGGCGGCGCCGCCCCGGGCAACCCCGGCAACACCCTGCAGACCAAGGTCTCCCAGCTCCGCCGCACCCTCGCCGCGGCCGAGGAGGGCGCCCGCGCCCTGGTCACGTACGGTCCGGCGGGCTACGCCCTGCACGCGCCCGCCGCCTCCGTGGACGCGGCCCGGTTCACGGAGCTGGCGGCGGCCGCCCGCACGGAGGCGGAGCCGGGCACCAGGGCGGAGCTGCTGGCCGGGGCGCTCGGGCTGTGGCGGGGCGACGCCTACGCCGACTTCCGCGACGCGGAGTTCGCCCGGGCGGCGGCGGCCCGGCTGGAGGAGCAGCGGATCACGGCGTACGAGGACCTGGCCGAGGCCCGCCTCGAACTCGGCGGACACCAGGCGCTGGCCGATGAGCTGGCGGGCCTGGTCGAGCGGTACCCGCTGCGCCAGCGGCTGCGCGGCAGCCGGATGCGCGCCCTGTACCGCGCGGGCCGGCAGAGCGAGGCGCTCGCCGTCTACGGGGAACTGCGCGAGCTGTTCGCCGAGGAACTCGGCATCGACCCGGGGGCGGAGCTCGCCGCGCTCCACGGGGCGATCCTGCGGCAGGACCCCGAACTGTCGGGCCCGGCAGCGGCCGTGACCCCGGCGATGCCTCTGGACCCGACAGCCCAGGCCGGACCGGCAGCCCGGGCGGGACGGGACGCGTGGCGCGGCCCGGACGGCTGGCGCGGCCCGGACGGCCGGCCGCGGGGCGGGAACCTGCCCGCCCCCGTCAGCTCGCTGGTGGGCCGCGAGGACGCCGTCGACCGGGTGTGCGCGGCGCTCGGGGCCGGCCGGCTGGTGACGCTCACCGGGCCCGGCGGCGTCGGCAAGACGCGGCTCGCGCTCGCCGCGGCGGCCCGGCTGGAGGACGCGTACCCCGACGGCGTGTGGTTCGTGGAACTCGCGGGCACGACCGCCCCGTTGACCCCGGACACGGTGGCCGCCGCGATCGGGGTGCGCGAGGACGACGCGGGCGGCGGCGCCCTGGAGGACCGGCTCGCCGAGGCCTTGCGGCGGCGTACGGCGCTGCTCGTCCTCGACAACTGCGAACACCTCGTCCCGGCCGTCGCCGCCCTCGCCGAGCGGCTGCTGCGCCGCGCCCCCGGCCTGCGGATCCTCGCCACCAGCCAGGAGCCGCTCGCACTCTCGGGCGAGGTGCTCCAAGCCGTCGCACCGCTCGAAGAGGCCCAGGCCGTGGCGCTGTTCGCGGCCCGCGCCGCGGCCGCCGCCCCCGGCTTCGCCCTCGGCCCCGCCACCGCCGAGGCCGCCGCCCTCATCTGCCGCCGGCTGGACGGCATCCCGCTCGCGCTGGAGCTGGCCGCCACACGGGTGCGGGTGCTCGGGGTGGAGGCGCTGGCCGAGCGGCTCCACGACCGGTTCCGGCTGCTCAACCAGGTGCGCCGGGACGCCCCGGCCCGGCAGCGCACGCTGCGCGCGGTGATCGACTGGAGCTGGGAGCTGCTGTCCCCGGCGGAATCGACGGTGCTGCGCCGGCTGTCGGTGTTCGCGGGCGGGTTCACGCTGGAGGCGGCCGAGGAGGTGTGCGCGGGCGGGGAGGTGGCCGCCGAGGAGGTCCTCGACCTGGTCACGCGGCTGGTGGACTGCTCGCTGGTGGCCTCGGCGTACGGGGACTCGCGCCTGAGGCTGCTGGAGTCGGTGGCGGCGTACGGGCTGGAGCGGCTGGACGCGGCCGGCGAGACCTGGGCGACCCGGCAGCGGCACGCGGAGTACCACACCGGGCTCGCGGAGCGCGCGGCCGAGCGCCTGCACGGGCCCGAGCAGGGCGAATGGCTGCGGCGGCTCGACCGGGAGGGCCCCAACACCCGGGCCGCACTGGAGCACGCGGGGCCGGGCGCCCTGGGGCTGCGGCTGGTCGAGGCGCAGACCTGGTACTGGTTCCTGCGCGGCCGTGTCAGGGAGGCCGTCGAGGCCACGGGGGCGGCGGGCTCGGCGGTCCGGCACGCCGCCTTCTCGCTGCTCGGCGGGGACGACAGCCTGCTGGACCGGGACTTCTCCGGGGCCGACCTGCGGGGGCGCTGGCTGCTGGCCTACGCGCGGTGCGGCTTCGGGTCCGGTAGCCCGGGCGGCGAACTCACCCTGCTCCCCGGGCAGTTCCACGAGGCCGGCGACCGGTGGGGCGAGGCCGTCGCGCTGCTCACGCTCGCGACGCGGGCGCTCTACGACGGCGACCTCGTGGAGCTGCGCCGCAACGCGGAGGCGGCAGCGGCGATGTTCGCCGAGCTCGGGGACCGGTGGGGGCAGCTGCAGGCTTCCGAGCAGCTGGGCATCCTCGCCGAGGTGACCGGTGACTACGCGGCGGCGGCCCGGCTGCACGAGGACGGCGTACGGGACGCGCAGGAGCTGGAGTTGTGGACGCACGCCTCGTTCCGGCTGGCCCGGCAGGGGCGGATCGCGCTGCTGACCGGCGATCTCGCGGGCGCGGCCGAGTTGCACGGGCGGGCCCTGCGGCTGGCGGTGGAGCAGTGCCACCGGCCGGCGGAGCAGTTCGCGGAGCTCGGGCTGGCGCTGGGCGCGCGGCGGGCCGGCGATCTGGACGGCGCCGAGGCCCGGCTGCGGCCGTGGCTCGCGTGGAACCGGCGGCTCGGGGTGGACTCCGGGGCGGCGCTGGTCCTGGCGGAGCTGGGCTACGCGGCGGAGTTGCGGGCGGACCCGGCCGCGGCGGAGTCCCTGCACCGCGAGGGCCTGGCGGCGGCCCGCCGTACGGGGGACCCACGGGCCCTCGCGCTGGCCCTGGAGGGTCTGGCGGGCATCCTCCCGGCCGACCGGGCGGCGTCCCTCCTGGGCACGGCCGAGGCCCTGCGCGCCTCGGTGGGCACCCCGCTCCCGGCGGCGGAGCGCACCGACTCCGACCGGGCGGCGGCCCGTGCCCGGGTGGCCTTGGGCGCGGAGGCCTTCGCCGCCGCGTTCAGGGCGGGCGGGGAGCTCGCCCCGGCGGAGCAGCTCGCGCTGCTGGACACCGGCTCCTGACCGGCTCCTGACCGGCTCCTGACCGGCTCTTGACCGGCTCTCCTGACCGCCTTCAGGCCGAGGTCTTGATGCCGTCGAGGAAGGGCTCGACGGCCTCGCGCCAGGCGGTCGGCTGGTCGTAGTGGAGGTAGTGGCCGGCGTCCGGGATCTCCGCGTACTGGCCGGCCGGGAGGACCCGGACCATCTCCTGGGCCTCGGCGCGGCCCAGTTCGCCGTCCAGGCCGCGGACGACCAGGGTCGGGCAGCGGACCTGCGCGAGCTCCTCCCAGTGCGCGTCGTGGACCCACGTCTCGCGCGCGGTCAGCATCTGGCTGCGCGAGAACAGCGGGCGCCAGCCGTCATCGGCCTCGTGCATCACTTCGGCGAAGAACGCGCCCCGGCCGGGATCGGGGCGCTCCACGCGCGGATCGTCCTCGCCGAACCAGCGGCGGGCCGCGTCCTGCGTGGGGAAGGGCAGGGGCCAGCGGCGGAACCAGTCCTCCCACTCCTGCTGCGAGGCCTCCCCGAGGGCGGACGCCCGCATGTCGCAGATGACCAGGGCCGCCACGAGGTCGGGGCGCCGGGCCGCGAGCTGCCAGGCGGTGAGGGCGCCCATGGAGTGGCCGATCAGGGTCACGGGGGCGAGGCCGAGCTGCTCGATGACGGCTTCGGCATCGGCCACGAAGGCTTCGCGGCCGTAGGAGGCGGAGCCGCCGGAGCCGACCGGCGGGCGGGCGCTCTGGCCGTGCCCGCGCTGGTCGAGGGCCACGACGCGACGGTTGGCGCAGAGCCAGCGGGCGGTGCCGGCCCAGTGGAACGCGCGGCCCATCAGACCGTGGAGTAAGAGGGCGGCGGGCTCCCTCGACGGCTCCGCGGGCTCCCTCGGCGGCTCCGCGGCCGCTGCCCGGAACTCCCAGGCGGCCAGGCGCACGCCATCGGCCCCTGTCACATCGAAGCGCTGTACCACCGCAGATGCACCCCCTTCGCTCCCGGCCACAGTATCGAACCCCCATTCGAAAACGGGGTTCTCACCGACAACACCGCTCTTTCGAGTGACCTTGCTCAAGGATTGGCCGCCGCTGCCGATGGAGATCCTTTCAACAGGGAGGCGGGCCGCTCGGGGAAGACGGTCCGAAGGGGATGACCTTGAGAGCTCGGGGCTCCAGGTCAGACAGGGGAGGACTGGTCCCGGCGCCGCAAGGCGCCGGGACCATCCACATCCATACCGATCCGCACCGCTCCAGACCGACCGACACCGGCCGGATTCGCTCGCACAGGCGACCCAGTCGAACGCGCGTGCGTCAGCACGCGTTTCGGGCCTTCGGTGCTCCAGTCAGCTCGACTCGGTCGAGCTCGGCTCCTGTCCTCAGCGCTTGGCCACGAACACGTGGGAGGCGACCTCCGCCTCCAGCTCCGCGGCCTCGCCACCGCTGCCGACGAGCACTCCGCCCGGCGACTCGGTCACGCTGACCACCGAGCCGGGCTGCACGCCGGCCCGCCGCAGCGTGTACATCAGCTGCGCGTCCGTCTGGATCGGCTCGCCGATCCGGCGGATGACGACGGTCTTGCCCTCGACGCCCGGGTCGAGCTCCGAGAGGCTGACCATGCCCTCCTCCAGGAACGGATCCGCCTCGGCCTTCTCCCCCAGCTCCTCCAGGCCCGGGATCGGGTTGCCGTACGGAGACTCGGTCGGGTGGCGCAGCAGCTCCAGCACCCGCCGCTCCACGGCCTCGCTCATCACGTGCTCCCAGCGGCAGGCCTCGGCGTGCACGTGCTCCCACTCCAGGCCGATGACGTCGACGAGCAGACACTCGGCGAGCCGGTGCTTGCGCATCACGCGCGTCGCCAGCCGCCGGCCCTCCTCCGTCAGCTCGAGGTGCCGGTCGCTCGCGACGGCCACCAGGCCGTCGCGCTCCATCCGCGCCACCGTCTGGCTCACCGTCGGGCCGCTCTGGTCGAGCCGCTCGGCGATGCGGGCGCGCATGGGGACCACACCTTCCTCTTCCAGCTCGAGGATGGTGCGGAGGTACATCTCCGTGGTATCGATCAGTCCGGACATTCGTGCCCCTCGGATTGCGTGCGCTGGCCCTGCCCCCAATTCTGACGCATCAGGCCGACAACCGTCCCGTGCCGGAGGGCAAGGCCCGTTCCGGACTGTCCGAAACGTGCCCCCGGTCCTGTCTCTTCTACACACCTGACGCTGCCGACGATCTCCCCCGCGTATATCTCTGTGGTCCCATCTCTGTTAAAAAAAAACATATTATCTTTTCACATCATAAGTTACGTATAATCATATTTATTACAATATCTTACTCAAATGGCTTCGGTCGTCGGTCCTGACGGCCGGGGTGCGGCTCCGGAAGGGAGCCGTCCGGAGGCGGCCGCGCCGTGCACCGCCGGACGCGCGCCGCGGCCGGGCCCCTGTGTGTCGGGGCCGGGCGGGCGGCGGGCGCGGGCGGTCGGCGGGCGGAGCCCGGAGGTCAGGCGTGCGTCACGGGCATACGGTGGCGGCCGCGCGGCCGGCACCGTGCGATCCGGGACACCGGGATCACGTCGTAGCGCGCGGGGGGAACGAAGGCGGCGGTGCGGTGACGGCACATGGCCCGGTTCCCCTTTCCCCAACTCGGCGACGGACGCGCCGTGATGTGCTGCGGCGCATGAAGGCGAGTGTAATGAGCCCGGCCTGCCGGGGCACCGGATTATTCGCCCGGCAGGCCTCTCCCGGCCGTCTCGGCGGGACCGGCGGGACCGGCGCCCGTCAGAGGTGGCGCAGGACGGCGGCGGTGAACTCGGTGGTGGAGGCGCGGCCGCCGAGGTCGCGCGTGCGCACGGGGGTGGTGGCGAGCACGCGGGCGATGGCGCCGGTGATGTCGGCCGCGGCCCCGGGGTGGCCGAGGTGGTCGAGCATCATGGCGGCGGACCAGATCGCGCCGATCGGATTGGCGATGCCCTGCCCGGCGATGTCGGGGGCCGAGCCGTGGACCGGCTCGAACATGGAGGGGTGCTCGCCCTCCGGGTTGAGGTTGGCGGACGGTGCGATGCCGATGCCGCCGGCCACCGCAGCCGCGAGGTCGCTGAGGATGTCCCCGAACAGGTTGGAGGCGACGACGACGTCGAAGCGGGCGGGGTCGAGGACGAACTTGGCCGCCAGCGCGTCGATGTGCTCCTGGTTCCACTCGACCGCGGGGTGCGCGGCGGCACGCTCGGCCACCAGCTCGTCCCAGAACGGCATGGTGTGCACGATGCCGTTGGACTTCGTGGCCGAGGTGAGGGGGCCGCCGCGCCGTTCGGCGAGGCGGAAGGCGTAGTCGAGGACCCGGGTCACTCCCGCCCGGGTGAACACGGCTTGCTGCACGGCCATCTCGTCGGGACGCCCGCGGTTCATCCGGCCGCCGATCTCGCTGTACTCGCCCTCGGTGTTCTCCCGTACGACCACGAAGTCCACCTCGCCGGGCACGGCCGCGCGCACGGGGCTGGGCAGGCCGTCGAACACGCGGATCGGGCGGAGGTTGACGTACTGGGCGAAGGCCCGGCGGATCGGGATGAGCAGCCCCCACAGGGACACGTGGTCCGGCACGCCCGGGTGGCCGACCGCGCCGAGCAGGATCGCCTCGTGGCGGCGGAGCCGGTCCAGACCGTCCTCGGGCATCATCGATCCGAGGCGCAGGTACCGCTCGCAGGACCAGTCGAACTCCTCGTAGGCGAAGGTGATGCCGTGGCGGTGCCCGAGGGTGTCGAGGACCTCCCGTGCCGCCGGGAGGACTTCGGTGCCGATGCCGTCACCGGGTATGAGGGCGATGCTGTGGTGCGTCGTGGTCATGGCTCGCATTCCAGCAACCGGGCGCCGTCCGGGTCCAACACGTATCCCCGATGTGCCTCATAGGCTGCTCCTATGGGTCGGGGACGGGGACGGCGATCTCCAGGAAGGCGCGGGCGGCGGGCGTCAGCCGCGCCTTGCGGCTGACCAGGACGTTGTGCTGGAGGGAGGCCGGTTCCAGGTCGAGGACGAGGGCTCCGGCCCGCCTGGACAGGTCGGCCCAGGACTCCGTGACCACCGCGAGTCCGACGCCCCCGAGCACCAGGGGCAGGAAGGCCATGCGGTGTTCGCTCTCCACCGCGATGCGGATGTCGATGCCGCGCTCCGCCAGGTCGTCGACGTAGGCGCGGATCCCGGTCCCCCGCTGCCCGACGATGAGCCGCTGCCCCTGGAGCTGCTCGCGCCGCACCGCCGTTCCGGCCGGGAAGGGGCCGTCCGCCGGGGTGACCAGGACGAGCCTGTCGTCTCCGACGTGGTGCGCGAAGACGTCCCGGCTCGACAGCGGCGCCGGGGTGGTCAGCAGTCCCAGTTCGCAGCCTCCCGTGCGCACCGTCTCGACCACGTCCTCGCGGGTGAGGGCCAGGCGCAGGCTGAGCGAAACCGCCGGATGACGCTCGGTGAAGTGCCGGATCATGGTGCTGAGGGGTTCGACCGTGGGTGAGGCCATCGCGGCGATCTCCAGGCGCCCGGCCCGCAGCTCGCTGACGGCGCCGACGCTGGCCCTGGCCAGTTCCAGGGCGTGCAGGGCCTCCCGTGCCCGTGGCACCAGTGCACCGCCGGCCTCGGTCAGGACCACCCTCCTGCCCAGCCGGTGGAACAGGGTGTCGCCGAGGTCGCGCTCCAGGGCCTGGATGGCCTGGGACAGGGAAGGTTGCGACACGTAGAGTGCCGCGGCCGCGCGGTTGAAGCCGCCCTGGTCCACGATGGCGAGGAAGTACGTCAGCTGCCGGAAGTCCACGGTTCAGCCTACGGGGTGCCGTCCATCGCCTGCTCCGTCCAGATGGTCTTGCCGTCGGGGGTGAACCGGCTGCCCCAGCGGTCGGTGAGCTGGGCGACGAGGACCAGGCCCCGCCCGCCCTCGTCCGTCTCCCGTGCGCGGCGCAGGCGCGGCTGGGTGCCGCTGGGGTCGGACACCTCGCAGACGAGCACCCGGTCGCGGATCAGCCGGAGCCCGACCGGGCCGCCCGCGTAGCGGATGGCGTTGGTGACGAGTTCGCTGGCGACGAGCTCCGTCACGAAGCCCAGTTCGTCCAGTTGCCAGTCGGACAGCTGGCCCACCACCAGTTCGCGGGCGTGCGCCACGCGGGACAGGTCGGCTTCGATCTGCCACTCGGCGACCTGGTCGGACGAGAGCGCGCGGGTGCGGGCGAGGAGCAGCGCGACGTCGTCGGTGGGCTCCGGGTCCAGCACCTTGTCGCAGATGACCTGGCTGATCTCGCCCAGGGGCCGGCCGGGGCCGGCGCCGGCGAGCGAGCTCCGGAGTCTTTCGAGCCCCTCCTCGATGTCAGCGCCGCGGCGCTCCACGAGGCCGTCCGTGAAGAACGCCAGCAGGCTGCCGGGTCGCACCTCGAACTCCGTCACCTCGAAGGGCATGCCGCCGACGCCCAGCGGTGGTCCCGGCACCATCTCCAGGAAGAACGGCTCCTCCCCCGGTGGCAGCAGGGCCGGCGGCGGATGCCCCGCGGTGGCGGCGGCGCACCGCCTGGTCACCGGGTCGTAGACGGCGTAAAGGCACGTCGCTCCGAGCACCGCGGGCTCCGCGCGGGACTCGCCGGCCATCTGCTCGTTGGAGAAGCCGAGCACCAGGTCGTCCAGGTGCGTGAGCAGCTCCCCAGGATCCAGATCGAGGTCGGCCAGGGTCTGCACGGCGGTCCGCAGCCGTGCCATGGCCGCGGTGGCCTCGAGTCCGTGCCCGACGACGTCGCCGACGACGAACGCGACGCGCAGGGACGGCAGCGGGATCACGTCGAACCAGTCCCCGCCGACCCCGGCGCCGCCGCCCGCCGGCTGGTAGATCCCCGCGGTGTCGGCGGCCGCCGTGTTCAGGACGGAGTGCGGCAGCAGGCTTCGCTGCAGGGCCACCACCGACCGGTGCTCCTTCGTGTAGCGGCGCGCGTTGTCCACGCCGAGGGCGGCCCTCGAGGCGACGTCGTGCAGGACGGCGGCGTCCTCCTCGTCGAACGCGGCGGGCAGCTGGCTGCGCCAGACCGTGACGCAGCCGAGGATCAGGCCCCGTGCGTAGAGCGGCACCGCCACGGAGGAGTGGGCCCCGCTCGGGACGAACTGGCGCAGGGTCTCGGGGTCCACCCCGAGCGTCGCGCGCAGGACGGCGACGTCGGGCACCAGGACCGGCCGTCCCTCCATGAGGGGGCGCATGACCTCGGCGTCCGGGACGGGCGGGAGCGCCTCTCCGACGGGCAGGAGGTCCTCCGCGGAGATCCCCGGGCTCTGCGCGGTCGCGGTCCGGCGCAGGCGGACTTCCCCGCTGGTGTCGTGGTGCGGCGGCTCGTCGCCCACCAGCACCGGCTCGGCGAGGTCCACGGTCGCCAGGTCGGCGAAGTCGGGGACGAGGAGGTTCACGAGGATCTGGGCCATGTCCGTCACGTCCAGGGAGGCCCCGATGCTCGCGGCGGCCGCGTGGGACAGCGCGGTCCGGCGGCCCTCCGCGTCGGACGCGGCGGCCTCCACCGCCGCCGCCGCCGCGTCGGACGCCGCCGGGGTGCGCGTCGGTTCGACCAGGACGAGCCACCGCGCCCCGGCGTCGCGATCGCGTCGGGTGTGGGCCGTGAGCCGGACGAGCGTGCAGTCCAGGGGGATGCTCTGACCTGCGTGTTCACCACCGGTGATGGTCGTGCGGGTCGTGCGGGTCGTGCCCGCCGTACGCGTCGTGCCCGTCGTACGGCGCCCGGCCGGTCCCGGCTCGGTTCCGGCGCGCGACAGGAGCTCCAGCAAGGGGGCGCACAGCTGCCCCGGGGAGCACTCCAGCAGGGTCGCGGCCGACTCCGAGCGGGCGATCACCACGCCTTCGGCGTTCAGTACGACCGCCGCCGTCTCGCCGGCGGGCACCGAGGCCGGCTTCGGGCCGCGCTCCTCCGGTTCACGCATGTCGCCTCCACGCACCGTGACCTTCAGTATCGTCCCGGAGGGGAGACCCGGCGACCCGCACCGCGCGTGCGGGACGGACGGCCGGCGACCCGAAAACCAATCAAGGAGCGGAAACCCCTGTCTGAGTCCGGCTCCGGATGGCAGGCTCTACTCCTCGAAGCGTTGTCCTGGGGGGGATCACACGTGATGGAGCCGGGTACGGGCATGGGCCTGCGGGGCCGCAGCGGCATCCTGTCGCTGGTCGACTCGTGCCTGAAGGAGAGCCCGGCGGCCGAAAGGCCCCTGACCATGCTCCTCGGCCCGGCCGGCAGCGGAGCCAGCGAGGCGCACAGCGCGCTCATGGAACGCTTCGGGCCCGACTACCCCTTCGCCTTCGTCAACTTCGGCGGGGCCCAGTCCCTGCTGCCGCGCTACGCCCTCGGACTCCTGGCCCGCCAGCTCGAACGCAAGCTGCCCCGGTACGGCCGCTCCCACTTCCCACTGCTCAGCCTCGGCCTGCTCGCCTCCGACCAGGAGCTGCGCATGCGCAGCCTCGCCGAGGGCCGGCGCGCGGTGCAGCAGCAGCTCGACCGGTTCCAGGAGGAGAACGAGGCCCGGCACGGCGACTACCTGGCCGCCTTCTTCGAAGTGGGCATGGGCGCGGTCGGCATGCCCGAAGGCGCCTCCAGCGCCGCCCTCGCCCTCTTCCAGGACGCCCTGCGGCGCGGCCGGCGCACCATGCCCGGGCTGCTCGGCGGCAGACTGGGCAACCGGCTCACGGCCGGGGCCCAGTGGTACGGGCGCCACCCCATGACCCGAAGCGCGGACCCCATGGAAGCCCTCGTGGAGCTCAACCTCTGGCGCCACGAGGGGGACGAGAACGAGCAGGAGCGGCTCGACCTCGTCCTCTTCTCGGCCTTCCTCGAAGACCTCCGGCGCAACACCGCCCGCAATTTCATGCCCCGCTCCTACCTGCTGCTCCTGGACAACTCCCACACCGAGTACGGCCGCCGCTTCCTCGACCTGCTGCTGCGCTCCCGGCACGACCAGACGGTCGTGGCCGGGCACGCCAGCGACCCGCTGACCGTCGTCGCCAGCTCCAACCGCTGGCTGCCCCGCTGGGGTCCGGCCACCGGGGACTCCTGGCCCTGGCAGCTGCGCGGCCCCGACCGTGCCTCCCTGGCCGACTGGAGAACCCACCGGCCGCCCCGCGACAGCGAGGACAGCTGGTGGTACCCGTTGCGCCTGCGCGACCTCAACCTGGACGAGGTGCGGATCCGGATAGAGCTCCAGCTCGGCGGGAACAGCGACCTGGCCCCGCTGACCCGGCTCACCCCCTTCGTGCACCGGCTCACCGGAGGGCTGCCGCGCGCCGTCCACCAAGTCCTCGACGTGCTGCGCCAGGCCGGGCCGCCCCCGGACTCGGGCCCCCAGCAGGACCGCTGGCTGCGCACCCTGCCCGACCGGCCGCTGCGCACCGGGGAGCACTCGGCCACCCTCGCCGACACCGCCCTCGGCCATCTCCTGCGCGATTTCGACCCCACCCGGCGCGCGGCCCTCGCCGAGTGCGCCGCCGCCCGGGACTTCTCCGTCGCCACCCGGCTGCTCAGCCCCGACGACTCCCTGTTCGGCGACGTCCGCGCGCGCTGGCTGCTGACCGGGCCCGTCGCCGTCGTCCCCGTACTCCATCCCTGGCTGCGCCGGCTGCTCCTGTGGCGGCTGGCCGCCCGCCCGGACGGGTGGGACGCCGCGCACGAGCTCCTCGCGGAGTACTACCGCGACGAGGGCAAGCCGGTGCAGGAGATGTACCACCAGCTCGCCCTCGGCAGGACGGAGGAGGTCACCGCCCACCTGACCCGGCGCTTCGCCGCCGTACCGGCCGGGCAGTGGATCTCGGAGTTCGACACGATCACCGCCGCTCCCAACCGCCTCCCCGCCGACGGCGGACCCCTCGAGCTCCTCGGCCGGCTCGTCCCGCGCCGGCCCGGGCGCGTCGTGGACACCGAGTCCGTGATCCACACCCTGGTGACCACTCGCTGGGTGTGGAGCGATCCGCTCGCCGACCCCGCCATGCGGCTGGGCGACATCATCGCCGACGGCTACACCCAGCTGTCCCAACTGCGGAGGAACGACATCGTGGCCCTGTTCAACGAGTCGGAGCGGTACCGTCACTGGCGCGATCCGCAGACCGCCGGCTGGGAGGCCTGAGCACATGCCCAGACTCGAATGGCCCCTGCACGTCGTACGCCGCGTCGCGCTCGCCACGGCCGCGGTCGTCGCCCTGGCCGCGGCGCTCTGGGTGGGCGTCGGCTGGTTGCAGGAACGCCAGGCGAGGTGCGCCGACGGGGTCGTCGAGCAGGGCCCGGCCGACGAGTGCGTCGGGGTGAGCGACGGCTCGTACGTCTTCGCACCGCACCTCGACTCCGTCAGCGGGAAGATCGAGGCGGAGAACCGCCGGGTGCTCGCCAACGCGGACAAGGAACCGTACGTCAGCGTCGCCTACTTCACCTCGTTCACCACCACCGCCGAGGACAGCAACTCCGCCGAGGGCGTCCGCCACGAACTCCAGGGCGCCTACCTCGCCCAGTACCGGCACAACCAGGGCGACCTCGCCGCGACCCCCAAGATCCGCCTGCTGATCGCCAACCCGGGCAGCGAGTCCACGCAGTGGAAGCACACCGTCGACGAGCTGATCGCCCGCAAGGACTCCCCGGACCGGCTCGTCGCGGTGACCGGCCTCGGTCCCAGCACCGACGAGAACCTCGCGGCCATAAAGCGCCTCTCCGAGAACGGGATCGCGATGGTCGGCGCCACCCTGACCGCCACGGACATCCAGAACATCAACGGCTTCGTGCGCATCGCCCCCACCAACGAGGACGAGGCGTACGCGGGCGCCGGCTACCTCAAACGGCGCGGCGTCTCCACCGCCGTCGTCATCCAGGACGTGGCGCAGGGGGACCTGTACGCCTCCACCCTCGGCACCGCCTTCACCAAGGCGTTCCAGGACGGCGACAAGCACCGGCTCGTCGCCGAGCGGATGACCTACGACTCCTCCGTCAGCAGTGCCTGGCAGAACGAACTGCGCTACATGCCGGGCCAGTTGTGCCAGCAGCGCCCCCAGCTCGTCTACTTCGCGGGCCGCGGCCTGCACCTCACCCGCTTCCTCGACGCACTCGCCAACCGCAGCTGCACCGACCAGCGGTTCACCGTGTTCACCGGGGACGACACGACCAACCTGAGCGCCGAGCAGCTCGCCCGCGCCGCCGGGACGGGCATCGAGGTGCTCTACACCGGCCTCTCCCACCCGGACATGTACCGCTCGGCACCGCAGGCGGTGTCCGCGCCCTCCGCGAAGAACTTCCAGCCGGGCGGGCTGCTGGACCAGTGGTTCCCGCACGATCCCCGGGAGGACGGCGGGGCCCTGATGGGCCACGACGCGGTCCTCGCCGCGGCGCACGGCATCCAGATGGCCGCGCGCTGGCAGGGCCAGGTCGTCGGCGACGCGGTGGCCCGGATGTTCCACCAGATGGACGGCACCCAGCAGGTGGCCGGGGCCAGCGGGTTCATCTCCTTCCAGAACAACGGCAATCCGCGCAACAAGGCCGTCCCGATCCTGCGCCTCAACGCCAAGGGCCAGGTGGAGTTCGTCGAGGTGTCCGCGGCGGAGGGCAAACCTCCACAGGAGCAGTGACGCGGCCGTCCGCACCACGTACGATGCGTCTGCCCGGTCGTACGGGCGACAACTGAATCGCCGTGTGACCTGGGGGAAGTCGGTGGGAATCCGGCGCTGACCTGCAACCGTGTGGGGCGCATCCGCGCTCCGAGTCGGAGAGCCCAGCACGCGGTCCGTACCGCTTCCCACTGCCATGGTCTGCAGCGCGGAGCCTTGAGCCGCCGGCCCACCGGCGGCCGCTGCCCGCCACTTCCGGGCACCGGCGCCGGTGGCAGTTGCCGTGGCGGACGGGCGCGCGCTGTGAACCGGCCCAGCCCGAAAGGCACTTCATGCGCCCGAACCTCGCCCGCCGCACCCTCGTCACCTCGGCCGTCCTGGGGCTCGCGCTCGCCACGGCGCCCGCGGTCGCCCAGGCCGGGCCGGTCCCGAACACGAACGCCCCGGTCAAGGTCAACGTCACGGTCCAGGGTCCGAACGGACTGCTGTTCAAGGGCAAGATCAAGACCAAGGGCCACGACGTGACCACGGTCACCGGCGGCACCCACACGTGCGACGGCACCAACGGCTCGGCCAACCCGAGCGCCGTGCCCACGCCGACCGCCGCCCTGGACGACGCCGCCAAGAAGAAGCACTTCACCTGGGACGGCACCTGGTACGCCTCGTTCGACGACTTCTCCGTCGACACGATAAAGAACGTCAACGGCGGCGGCTCCGCCTACTGGAGCATCTCCGTCAACGGCACCCCGACGCCCGTCGGCGGCTGCCAGTTCAAGCTGAAGGCCGGCGACAAGGTCGCCTTCACCTGGACCGCCTTCTAACCGCGGGTCTTCAGGCCGCAGTCGGGGTTGACCCAGAGCCGTTCGGCCGGGATCGCCTCAAGTCCCTCGCGCAGCAGGGGCCGCGGCCTCGGAGGTCGAGGGGACGCGCGGCGCGTGGATGTCCCACACGCCGGGTCCGGCCTCGCGCGGGTAGCCGTGCGCGGCGAGCGCTCGGGCGACCTGCACGTGCGAGCGGGCCGCCTCCAGGTCGTTGACCTCGTCGCGTACGAAGGACCAGGCGAGCATGGTGACCGGGCCGGTCAGCATGCCCTTGACCGGCTTGGCCGTCTGGGCCTGCGCGTACGCCGTCCAGCGCGCGTCATCGGATCGGGGCGGGAGATGTCCCCGGCCAGGACCGGCGGGCGCACGTAACGGGTGCCGTAGGACTGGACCCAGCCGTGCTGGGTGGCGAGGTAGCCCGTCAGCTCCTCGGCGAAGTACTGGACCATGTCGTTGCGTTCGGGCTCGCCGTGCACGAGCACCTCGATGCCGGTCTCCTCCTGGAAGGCGAGGACCTCGCGGATCTCGTCCTCGATGCGCTCCTCGTACCCGGCGGTGTCGATGAGGCCGGCCCGCAGGTCGGCGCGGGCCGCGCGCAGTTCGTCGGTCTGCGGGAGCGAGCCGATGGTCGTGGTGGGCAGCAGCGGGAGCCCGAGGTGGGTGCGCTGGGCGGCCGCTCGGTCGGCGTAGGGCCGGGCGCGGCGGCCGTCGGCCCCGGTGATCGCCGCGGCGCGGGCCCGGACGGCCGGGTCGTGGGTGATCGGGGAGTGCGCCCGGCAGGCCAGGTCGGCGCGGTTGGCGGCCAGTTCGGCCGCGATGGCGTCGGCGCCCTGGGCGATCGCGCGGGCCGGCGTGGTGACCTCGGCCGTCTTCTGGCGGGCGAAGGCGAGCCGGCGCCGGATCTGCGGATCGATGTCGCGCTCGGCATCGGCGTCCAGCGGGACGTGCAGCAGGGAGCAGGACGCGGCCACGTCGACCCGGTCCACCCGGTGGGGGCCGAAGACGCGAAGGGTGCCGGCCGTCGCTTCCCAGACCCGTCCGGGCCCGGTGCGTATGACGGCGGTCGTTCCCAGACACGGCGGGGGTGCGGCGACACCACTCGCCACGCCCCCGCCGGGTCCGCTCGTCTCCGGCGCACCCTCGGCGCGGAGACCTGCCGGGGCCCCTCAGCCCCGGCCGTACGTGTGGAACCCGCGGCCGCTCTTGCGGCCCAGCAACCCCGCCTGCACCATCCGCCGGAGCAGCGGGGGCGGGGCGTAGAGCGGTTCCTTGAACTCCTCGTACAGCGACTCGGCGATCGCCGCGACCGTGTCCAGTCCGATCAGGTCGGCGAGCTTGAGCGGCCCCATCGGGTGGGCGCAGCCCAGCTCCATGCCGGCGTCCACGTCGGCTGCGCTCGCGAACCCGGATTCGGCCATGCGAACGGCCGAGAGGAGGTAGGGGATCAGCAGGGCGTTGACGACGAAGCCCGCCCGGTCCTGGGACCGGACCGTGGTCTTGCCCAGCGTCTCGCGGGCGAAGGCCTCGACCGCGGCCAGGGTGTCCGCCGACGTGTGGAGGGAGGGGACGACCTCGACCAGCGGCAGCACGGGGACGGGGTTGAAGAAGTGCAGGCCCACCACCCGGTCCGCGCGTCCGGTGGCCGTGCCCAGCCGCATGACCGGGATGGCGGACGTGTTGGTGGCCAAAATGGCTTCGGGGTCCTCGACGGTCTTGTCGAGGCGGGTGAAGACCTCCGTCCTGGCCTCGGGGTTCTCGGTGACGGCTTCGATGACGAGCTGCCGGTCGGCGAGGTCCCCCAGGTCTCCGGTGAAGACGAGCCGGGCCAGGGCGTCCTCGGCGGAGATCCGGTCGAGCTTGCCCCGCTGGACGGCTCGCTCCAGGGAGTCGGCCACGCGTCGGCCGGCGGCGCGGGCGGCGGTCGCGTCGGCTTCCGCGACGACGGTGTCGAGTCCGGCGCGGGCGCACACCTCGGCGATGCCCGCGCCCATCTGGCCGCCGCCGACGACTCCGACGCGCCGGATGCCGGCGGGCGCCGCGGGGGCGCTCACGCGCTCACCCGCACGCCGGTGCGGCGGACGAGGTGGCGGGTGTAGGCCTCGGGCGTGAAGAAGGCGGGGAGGTGGACCGAGAGCGCGGTGTCCACGAAGACCTCCCGTGCTTCGAGGGCGAGCGCCCGCGGGTCCTCGGCCTCCAGGGCCGCGCATTCGGTGTCGAGGAGGTCGATGACGGTCCCGCGCTCCACCCGGTCGTGGCGGAGCCACTGCCAGATCTGGACCCGGGCGATCTCGGCGGTGGCGGCGTCCTCCATCAGCCCGTTCAGGGCCACGGCGCCGCTGCCGCGCAGCCAGGCGTCGAAGTAGCGCAGGGCCACGGCGACGTTCGAGCGGATGCCCTCGGAGGTCGGCGGGGCGGCGGTCCGGCGGACGGACAGCAGCTCGGCGGCCGTGACCTCGACGTCTTCGCGGGTGCGCTCCCGCTGGTCCGGGCGGTCCCCGAGGACTCCGTCGAAGGTCTCGCGGCAGGCGGGGACGAGCCCGGGATGGGCGACCCAGGAGCCGTCGAAGCCGTCCTCGGCCTCGCGCTCCTTGTCGAGGCGGACCTTGGCCAGGGCGGCGGCGTTGGCCCCCGCGTCCCGGCTCGGGACGTGGGCCGCCATGCCGCCGATGGCGTGGGCGCCCCGCTTGTGGCAGGTGCGGACGAGGAGTTCGGTGTACGCCCGCATGAACGGGGCGGTCATGGTGACCTTGGCCCGGTCGGGAAGCTGGAAGTCGGTGCGGTGGCCGAAGGTCTTGATCAGGCTGAAGAGGTAGTCCCAGCGGCCCGCGTTCAGTCCGGCGCTGTGTTCGCGCAGCTCGTGGAGGATCTCCTCCATCTCGAACGCGGCGGTGATCGTCTCGATGAGGACGGTCGCGCGGACCGTGCCCCGCGGGATGTCCAGCAGGTCCTGGGCGAAGAGGAAGATGTCGTTCCACAGCCGGGCCTCGTACCGGTTCTCCAGTTTGGGGAGGTAGAAGTACGGGCCGTGCCCGGCGTCGATCTGGCGCCGGGCGCAGTGGAAGAAGTACAGGCCGAAGTCCACGAGCGAGGCGGACACGGGCCGGCCGTCGATCTCCAGGTGCTCCTCGGTCAGGTGCCAGCCGCGCGGGCGGACCATGATGGTCGCGAGGTCCGCGCCGAGCCGGTACTCCTTGCCCTCGGGGGTGGTGAAGTCGATGCGGCGTTCGATGGCGTCGAGCAGGTTGAGCTGGCCGCCGATGACGTTCTCCCAGGTCGGGGCGGTGGCGTCCTCGAAGTCGGCCATCCAGACCTTCGCCCCCGAGTTCAGGGCGTTGACCGCCATCCGGCGCTCCGGCGGGCCGGTGATCTCGACCCGCCGGTCGGCCAGTCCCGGTGCGGGCGGGGCCACCCGCCAGTCGGGGTCGGCGCGGACGGCGGCGGTGGTGCGGGGGAAGTCCAGGGGCGATCCGGAGACCAGGTGGGCGGAGCGGCGGCGGCGCTCCTTGAGGATCTCCCGGCGGCGGTCCGCGAAGGCGGCGTCGAGCCGTCCGATGAACTCCAGGGCCTCGGGGCTCAGGATCTCCTCGTGGCGCTCACCCGGCGCGCCGAGGACCTTGACGCTGCTGGTCAGTGGCTTGAGTGACATGCGGTTCTGCTCCTCGGCGTGGGCGTCGGGCGTGGGGCGTCGGGCGTGGGGCTCCTCGCCACGCCCCGCCACGGAAAGGCCTCCCCGCTGTGAACCTCCCCGGGAACGGGATCCGCACCCGCCTGCGCACCGCCGCCCTCCTCGCCCTGCTGCCCGTGTCGGCGCTGACGGCCTGCGGCTCCTCCGGCGGAGCCCCGGCGGTGGCGGGGGCCCAGGTCTCGCCCGCCCCGGCCGACGACCCCGTCGCCGGCGTGCGGGCGGTGGACTCGATCGCCGCCCTGCTCCCGCCGGAGGTCCGCAAGGCGGGCACCCTGCGGGTCGGCGGCTCCGTCGGGGCCCCGCCCTCGGCCTACTACCCGAACGGGCAGGACAAGCCGCCCGCCGGCCAGGACATCGACGTGGCCGACGCGGCGGCCAAGGTCCTCGGCCTGCGGCTGGAGCGGCAGGACGCCTCCTTCGAGACGATCCTCCCCGCCCTCGGCAGCGGCAAGTACGACTTCGGCACGGGCAACTTCGGCGTCACCACCGAACGCCTGAAGACCATCGACTTCGTCACCTACGTCAACGACGGCCAGGGCTTCGCCGTCAAGACCGGCAACACCGCGCTCACCACGCAGGTCTCCGACCTCACCCAGCTGTGCGGGCTGACCATCGGCACCGGGGCGGGCACGACGTTCGAGAAGACCCTCACCGCGCAGAAGGGCGTGTGCGCCACGGCGGGCAAGAAGCCGTACGAGGTCAAGGTCTTCTCCGAGACCGGGGCCGTCACCACCGCCCTGCAGCAGGGCCGCATCGACGTCGTCATGTCGACGATCAACGGCCTGCGCTACCAGGCGGCGCAGCCCGCCGCGCAGACCACCTTCCTCGGCGAGTACCACCGGCTGGACGTCGGCTTCGCCTTCAAGAAGGGCTCGGCGCTGACCCCGGCCTTCCAGGCAGCCGTCAACGAGCTCATCAAGAACGGTACTTACGCCCGGATCCTGCAGAAGTGGGGAACCACCGCGTCCGCGATCGACACCTCGCGGATCAACCCGGCCGAGCACACGTGAGCGACTTCATGGTCGACGTCCGCGCGGTCCACAAGAGCTTCGGGCCGCTGGAGGTGCTGCGCGGCGTCGACCTGCGGGTGCGCGCCGGTGAAGTCACCGTGATCCTCGGCCCGTCGGGCTCGGGGAAGTCCACGCTCCTGCGCACCATCAACCACTTGGAGAAGGTCGACCGCGGCTGGATCAGTGTCGACGGCGAGCTCATCGGCTACCGCGGCGCCCGGGGCAAGCTCTACGAGCTCAAGGAGAAGGAGGTCCTGAGGCAGCGCACGCACATCGGCTTCGTCTTCCAGAACTTCAACCTCTTTCCGCACCTCACCGTGCTGGACAACGTGGTCGAGGCCCCGGTCTCCGCGCTGCGCCGGCCGAAGGGGGAGGCGCGGGAAGCGGCCCTGCGGCTGCTGGAGCGCGTGGGCCTGGCCGACAAGGCCGGCGCTTACCCGCGGCAGCTGTCCGGCGGGCAGCAGCAGCGCGTGGCCATCGCCCGCGCGCTCGCGCTGGAGCCCAAGGTGCTGCTCTTCGACGAGCCGACCTCGGCGCTCGATCCGGAACTGGTCGGCGAGGTCCTGGACGTCATCAAGGACCTGGCCCGCGCCGGAACCACCATGATCGTGGTGACCCACGAGATCGGCTTCGCCCGGGAGGTCGCCGACACCGTCGTGTTCATGGACGAAGGGGTCGTCGTGGAACAGGGTCCGCCCGAAGCCGTCCTGGACGCCCCGCGGCACACCCGCACCCGCGCCTTCCTCGCCAAGGCCCTGTGACGGACCCCGGCCCGAGGGCCGGGCAGGGCGCCCTGAACAGCCCCGGCCGGAACATCCGGCCGGGGCTGTCGGCGTACCGGGTGCGGTCCTGCTACCAGAGGACGGGGAGCCGCTCGGGCAGGCGCTTCATGAAGCGGGTGCGCCAGACGAGCTGGTCGACCGGCACCGCCAGCTGGAGGTTGGGCATCTTCTCCAGGAGGACCTCGATGGCGATCTCGGTGTGCCGCTTCCCGAGGGCGGTGGCGGGGCAGTAGTGCTGGCCGCCGCCGAAGGAGAGGTGCGTGGCGGCGTTTTCCCGGTCGATGTCGAAGGCGTGGGGATCCGGGAACACGGCCGGGTCGGTGTTGGCGGCCTCGACCAGGACGAGGAGGAGCTCGCCCTTCTTGACCTCGACGTCGCCCAGGGTGAGGTCCTCGAGCGCGAGCCGGGGCAGACCGTCCGCGATGGAGAGGTTGACCCGCAGGAGTTCGTCCACGGCGGCGGGGATCCGCTCCGGGGACTCGCGCAGCTCCTGCCACACGTCCGGGTTCTGGAGGAGCGAGACGATCGCCATCGTCAGGAACCCCATGGTGGAGATGACCCCGGCGCCGAACAGTGTGACGCCGACCGTGGCCAGCATCTCGTCGGTGAGGTGGTCGTACTGGGAGTCCTTGCGCAGGGCGGCGAGCTCGGCGATGAGGCCCGTGGTGGAGGGGTCGTCGAGGCGCTCCACCATGTAGGCGATGTCCCGGTCCCAGTTGAGCTTGGCGCCGGTGACGGGGCAGGCCGAGTTCATGAACGCGATGTCGAGGCTGGCGGCCAGGCGCGGCGCATCGGCCTCGGGGATGCCGAGGATGCGGCAGTGCAGGTTCTCGGCGTACGGATTGGTGAACTGGCCGCGCAGATCGACGGGCGCACCGTGCACGAGGAGGCTGTCGATCAGCTCGGAGGCGTGGGCGCGCATCCAGTCGGTGAGCCCGTCGGTCTTCGGGTTGATCGCCTTCAGGACGGCCTTGCGCAGCCCGGCGCCCGTGATGTTGCCCATGTTGTTGACGACCTCGGGCGGGATCGTCAGCGCGTACTGGCGGGGTACGCCGGGCGCCGACGTGTCCTTCAGGCTGAACCTGGGGTCTTCGAGGACCTGCTTCGCCAACGGATAGGACGAGACGAGCCAGGCTTCGTCCCCGGCTATCGTGCGGACCCGCTTGACCGGCTCGTCGCGGAGCTCCTCGATCTCGTGGGGGAGCTGGTCGCCGCGTGCGGAGAACGGGAAGTCCAGAAGGGTGTCAGCGGGCATCGGGGTCTCCTTCGGCGGGGGTGATCACGGCGTGGCCCTGGTTGCGCGAGGCGCGCAGACCATAGCCGCGTGAGTAGAGCAGTTCCGCCATCGGCAGGAGCTGGTGGTAGCAGTTGAGGGAGGACGGCACGCCGAGGATGGCGGGCGTGTCGAGGAAGAGCGGCGCTTCCGCGCAGACGTACTTCAGGCAGACTTCGCGCTGCCGGGTGGTGGCCGCCTTTCCGTCCAGGACTTTGGAGGAGAGGAAGCTGTCGACCAGGGAGTCGCAAGTGGTGCGGAACTCCGGGTCGTTGTCCAGCAGGTTGGTCAGGTGGCTGTGCAGGGCCCGGTACGCGGGGATGTCGGTGAGGGCCGACATCGGACGGGCGCGCAGCCGGACGCCGGTGGGGTCGGTCTCGGCGGCGGCGTTGTTGACCTTGGCGCGGACGCCGCGCAGGTTCTTGACCGCCTTGCGGCGGGCCTCGTCCGGGTCGTAGCCCAGGGCCTCGTACATGTCGGCCACGTGGAGGTCGGTGTAGATGATGTCGACCTGCTGGAAGTTGCGCATTCCCCATTGGGCGAGGTCGAGGACGCGCTGGGCCGAGAAGTAGCTGTTTCCTGGTGAGATGCCTATGACGGCGTGATCGCCCTCATGGTGGATCACCTGGCAATGCGGGGTGTACGGCCGGACTGTGAAGACTTCGGTCGCTGTCGTCAACAGGTGTCGGGTCCTTTGTGCCGCTAGTCCCATGGGGCCTTGTGCCCAAGGTGTGGCGGCGACGTCACGGACCGTACCCGAACGGTGGGCGGCATTCCATGGCTTCTGGTCGGTAACTCACCTGTCGGACAGCACAGTTGACTAGGGCATCGATATATCGGTACCAGACCGGCGGGTCGCGGGGGGTCCGACACAATCGGAATGATCGCTTCCCCCCAGGCCTCGAACGGTGGGCCGGTACAGTCGATTTGGGCCGCGCACGGCCCCCGACGGGAGCCCCCTCACCGAGGAACCACGCATGGACCAGGCCCACGCACCCTTCCGACTCCTCCCCGGCGCGGCCGCGTCGCCGGTGATCCTGCACGTCCCGCACTCCTCGCGCTTCGTACCGGAGCCCGTCCGCCGCGGCATCCTGCTGGACGACCGTGCGCTCGAGCGGGAGCTGGACCACATCACCGACTCCCACACCGCGGACATCGCGGCGGCCGCCGCGGCGGGATCCGCCGTCACGCCGTGGCAGTTCGTCAACGATTCGGCGGCACGGGGCTCGATAGCCCCTTCGCCGGCACGTACGTACCGCTGGAGCACTACGGCAAGGACGACCGGGTCGGCGCGCTGATGATCGAGATCCGCCGGGACACATACATGACCGAACCGGGCGGCCCCGCCGGCCCCGGCCTTCCCGCGCTGACGGCGGCGCTGACGGAGCTCGTGGACGGCCTCTTCCCGTAGCGCTGCCGCTGGGCCCGTCGGCTCGGGTGGGCGGGGCGGCCGGCAGCCCGGGGCCCCCTCGGCCACCCGGCCGGGCCGGCGCCCGGTGCCGTCAGTACGCCATCCCCATGGCGGCCCGGACCTCGGCGAGGGTGGCCTCCGCGACGGCGCCCGCCCGCTCGTTGCCGGCGCGCAGCACGTCGCGTACGTGGTCGGGGTCGGCCGCGAGCTCCGCGCGGCGCGCCCGCAGCGGTGCGAAGCGGTCGTTGACCGCTTCGGTGACCGTCTTCTTCAGCTGCGCCGCGCCGCCGTCGCCGATCTCCTCCGCGACCGCCCGAGGGTCCCGCTCCTGGCACAGGGCGGCGAGCAGGACGAGGCCGGAAACCTCGGGGCGGGTGGCCGGGTCGTAGGTGATGCGCCGGGACGCGTCCGTCTTGGCGCTCCTGACCAGGGCGGCGGTCTCGTCGGCGGTGGCCGACAAACCGATGGCGTTCCCGCGCGACTTGCTCATCTTGGTGCCGTCGGTGCCGAGCAGCAGCGGAGCGGCGGACAGCAGGGCGTCGGGCTCCGGGAAGACCGGACCGTCCTGGCCGTAGCGGTCGTTGAAGCGGCGGGCGATGGTGCGGGTGACTTCCAGGTGGGGGAGCTGGTCCTGCCCGACGGGGACCAGATCGGCCTTGCAGAACAGGATGTCGGCGGCCTGGTGCACCGGGTAGGTGAACATCAGCCCGCTGACCGATGCCTGCCGGGAGTGGGCGATCTCGTCCTTGACGGTCGGATTGCGGCGCAGTTCCGCCACGGAGACCAGGGAGAGGAAGGGCAGCAGCAGCTGGTTGAGGGCGGGCAGCGAGCTGTGGGTGAAGATCGTGGACCGCTCCGGGTCGATCCCGGCCGCCAGGTAGTCGAGCACGAGGTCCTCGACGTGCCGGGCGAGGTGTTCGGCGACGTCCCGGTCGGTGAGGACCTGGTAGTCGGCCACGATCACGAAGGTGTCCACGCCCAGGTCCTGGAGTCTGACCCGGCCCTGCAGGGTGCCGAAGTAGTGCCCCAGGTGCAGCCGTCCCGTCGGCCGGTCGCCGGTCAGCACCCGGAACCGGCCCGGATCGGCGGCGATCAGCCCTTCCAGCTCGGTGCTGCGCCGCCGTGCGACCGACAGGTCCGGGGCCGGGGTCGTGGACGTACTCATCGGCGGATTCCTCCTGCGTGCGCGGTGCCGTGGACGTGGGTGGCTCGGGGCGGCACCCAGACCGGCCGCCTATACCAGAGGCAGACCAGATGGTTCCAGGTATACGCCCCAAGGCGGTGCAATTCCACCTCGCGGGTGTGAAAAAGGGCGGATGGCGCGAGAGTGTGGACCAAGGGCCCGCCAGGGACGGTCGAGGGTCAGTCGGCCGAGGGTCGGCCGGCCGAGGGTCACCCCAGGGTCAGTCGTACCTCGTGGCGGTCGCCCCGGTAGGTCTCCCGGGTGTCGGCGCAGGGAGCGCCCTCGGCGTCGAGCGACAGGCGGCGCGTGTTCAGGACGGCCGAGGGGCCGCTCAGGTCCAGCAGGCGCTCCTGCTCGGCGTCGGCGAGGGCGGCGCGGGCCGTGTACCGGGCGCCCACGGGGACGTGCCCGGCGGCGGCCAGGACGCCGAAGAGGGAGGCGGTGGTGAAGTCCGCCCCCGCGACGGCCGGTGCGACGGCGAGCGGTACGAGGTCGTGCGTCACGCACACCGGCAGGCCGTCCAGGAAGCGCAGCCTGCGCAGCTCGAACAGCTCGGCCCCGGTGGTGATCCGGAGCCGCTCGGCCTCCTCGGAGGCGGCCGGCCGGGTACGGGCGCCCAGTACGCGCGCGGTGACCGCGCGGCCCAGGCTCCGGTTCACCCCGCCGAAGCCGGCCAGGGCCGCGGTGTCCGCGGAGTGGCTGAAACCGACCCGCCGCACCCGCCAGCCGCGCCGCTCGGAGGACTCGACCAGTCCGTCCTCCTCCAGGGCCTTGAGGGTGCGGCGCAGGGTGGAGCGGCTGATCCCGAGCTGCTCGCACAGGTGCCGCTCGGAGGGCAGCCGCTGGTCCGGCGCGAGGGCGCCGGCCGCGATGGCGTGCGCCAGGGCCTGCTGGGCCAGGACGTACGGCGGCTGGCCGCCACCGGACGACACGTGGGTGAACACGGGCTCCACGGGCATGGCGGGCTCCCACTCTGCCGGGACGGGCGGCGGTCCGGAGGGCGACGAAGGTGTGGGCGAGCCTAGACCGTCCGTCTCGCGGGAGCGGCGTGCCGTGCGGCGGCTCGCCGCCGGACCGGGGCCGTCACCAGGACGAGGGCGGCCGCTGAGCCGTACGCGGTGCTGCTCAGGGCCGCCTGGTAGCCGACCGTCGGGCCGAGGACGTACACCGCGGCGCCCGCGAGCGCGATGCCGAGCCACTCCCAGCGTCCGTCCAGGGCGACGAGCGCGATCAGGAGCAGCGCGTACCAGGGGTAGCCGGGGGTGAGGAGGGCGAAGGCCCAGCCGGTGACCAGCAGGGCGCCGCTCCACGGCCGCCGCGGATCCCCGCGCCACATCACGTACAGGGACACGGCCGCGAGGACGGCGACCAGCGCGGGGAAGGCCCAGGAGTCGGGCAGGACCAGGCGCAGCAGGGAGTAGCGGGATCCGGCCGAGGGGTCGTCGTAGCCCGGCCGGGGTCCATGGAGGCGTCGCAGTCGCAGAAGCACACCAGTTCGGCGCGCGCGGCCAGCAGCCCGGCGTGGCAGGCGGCGCCGAAGCCGCGCCGGGTCTCGTGCACGACGGTGGCGCCGAGGGCGCGGGCGATGGCCGCCGAGCCGTCGGTGGAGCCGTTGTCGACGACGACGGCCCGCCACCCGGCGGGCACCCGCGCCAGCACCCAGGGAAGGGCTTCCGCCTCGTCGAGACAGGGCAGTACGAGGTCCGCGAGGGGCGGACGGCAAGCAGAAGGAGTCACCCTCCACACCGTAGGAACCGGAAGGCGGCGAAGGGCACCGCAAGACCTTACGAAACGCGGACACCGCGCCCCACGGCAGTGGGCCCGGGTCCACACGGCGCGGCGCGGTGTCACTCTGGAGGCATGGCATCCAGCAGCGAAACCGACCGCGGCCCGGCCCGCGGCGACGTCACGGGCCGCGTCCTCGTGGTCGACGACGATCCGACCGTCTCGGAAGTCGTGGCGGGCTACCTGGAGCGGGCCGGATTCACCGTGCACCGGGCCGCGGACGGCCCGGCCGCGCTGGAGGCCGCCGCCAGGCACCGGCCCGACCTCGTGGTCCTCGACCTGATGCTGCCCGGCATGGACGGCCTGGAGGTCTGCCGTCGGCTGCGGGCGCAGGGGGACGGAAGGCGTCCCGTGGCCGTGGTCATGCTCACCGCGCGCGGTGACGAGGACGACCGGATCCTGGGCCTCGAAGTCGGTGCGGACGACTACATGACCAAGCCCTTCAGCCCGCGCGAACTGGTCCTGCGCGTACGGTCGGTCCTGCGCAGGTCGGCCGCGGCGGCCCCGGCCGACGAGCCCTTGCTCGTGGCGGCCGGTCTGACGGTGGACCCGGCGGCCCGCCGGGTGACCCGGGACGGAGTGGAACTGGCCCTCACCCTGCGGGAGTTCGACCTCCTCGTCCACTTCCTCCGGCACGCCGGCCAGGTCTGCGACCGGGAACGGCTGATGCGCGAGGTCTGGGGCTGGGACTTCGGCGACCTGTCCACCGTCACCGTCCACGTCCGCAGGCTCCGGGCCAAGATCGAGCGGGATCCGGCCGATCCACAGCTGATCCGGACCGTGTGGGGCGCCGGATACCGCTTCGAAGCGGGGCCCTGCCCGGTCGGCCCGGCCGGGGGCGCGGCCGGTGCCCGTGGGGAGGACGGCCGTGCGTGACCTGCTGCTGATCGCCCTGTACGCCTTCCTCGGCGCGGGAGCCGCCGGGCTGCTCGGCGCCGTCGCGCTGCGGATACTGCGCCGCCGGAGCGTCGCCGTGTCCCTCGCGGTCGTCGCGGCGGTCGCCGTGTCCGCGATGCTCGCCGGGACGCTCGCGGTGGCATGGGCGATGTTCCTCTCCTCCCACGACCTCTTCGTGGTGACCACGGTCGTCGCGATGGCCGCGGCCGTGTCCCTGGGCACCGCGCTGCTGCTGGGCCGGCAGGTCGTGCGGCGCTGCCGGGAACTCGTGGCCGCGGCGAAGGACTTCGGGGAGGAGGGCACCTTCACGGCTCCCGTCGTGCCCGCCCCCGCCGAACTCGCGGCGCTGAGCCGCGAATTGGCCCTCACCGGTGAGCGGCTCGCGGCCTCGCGCGAACGGGAGCGGGCCCTGGAGACCTCGCGGCGCGAGCTGGTGGCCTGGATCTCGCACGATCTGCGGACCCCACTGGCCGGGCTGCGCGCGATGTCGGAGGCGCTGGAGGACGGCGTGGTGGCCGATCCGGCCCGCTACCACCACCAGATGCGCGCCGAGGTGGACCGCCTCAACTCCATGGTCACCGACCTGTTCGAGCTGTCCCGCATCCACGCGGGCGCCCTCTGCCTCGCACCCACCCGGATGTCCCTCTACGACCTGGTCGGCGACGCGCTCGCCGGCGCGGACGCCCTCGCCCGCGAACACGGGGTGCGCCTGGCCGGCGGAAGCGTGGCCCCGCTGCCGGTGGAGGTCGACGGCAAGGAGATGACCCGGGTGCTGTCCAACCTGCTGGTCAACGCCATCCGCCACACCCCGGCCGACGGCACGGTCGCGATCGCCGCCGAACGCCGCGCGGACGCGGTCGTGGTGTCCGTCACCGATGCCTGCGGCGGCATCCCCGAGGAGGACCTGCCCAGGGTGTTCGACACCGGCTGGCGGGGCTCCCGGGCCCGCACGCCCCCCTCGGGCGCGGGGCTCGGCCTGGCCATCGTCCGGGGCATCGTCGAAGCCCACTCCGGGCACGCGGACGTCCACAACGTGCCCGGTGGCTGCCGCTTCGAACTGACCCTCCCGGCCCCCGCGTAGGCCGTACCGGCGCGGGGCCCCTGCCGGCGCCCCGCGCCGGGCTCAGCCCGCCGAGCCCGCCGACGCGCGCTGCCCGGCCAGGGCGAACGCGGCCATCCCCTCCGCGAAGCCGACCTCCGGGCGCCAGCCCAGCTCGCGGCGCAGCCGGGCGGAGTCGGCGGTGATGTGCCGGACGTCGCCGAGGCGGAACCCGCCCGTCACCACCGGGGCGGGGCCGCCGTGCGCGGCGGCCAGCGCGGCGGCCATCTCTCCGACCGTGTGCGGTTCTCCGCTGCCGGTGTTGTAAGCCGTCAGCGTGCCCGCCTCCCGTGCGCCGACGGCCTCCAGGGCCACCGCGTTCGCCGCGGCCACGTCCGTGACGTGGACGAAGTCCCGCCGCTGCGCGCCGTCTTCGAAGACCTGGGGGGCCTGGCCCCGGGCGAGCGAGGAGCGGAAGAAGGAGGCGACGCCGGCGTACGGGGTGTCGCGCGGCATGCCCGGCCCGTACACGTTGTGGTAGCGCAGCGACACCGCCCGGCCCTCCGTGCACCGGGCCCAGGCCGCCGCCAGGTGCTCCTGGGCGAGCTTCGTGGTGGCGTACACGTTGCGCGGATCGGTGGGCGCGTCCTCGCCGACCAGGCCCGGCGCGAGCTCGGCCCCGCAGTCGGGGCAGCGCGGCTCGAACCGGCCGGCGGCCAGATCCGCCGTCAGCCGGGGCCCGGGGCGGACCACCCCGTGGCGCGGGCACTCGTACCGGCCCTCCCCGTAGACCACCATCGACCCGGCCAGTACGAGCTCCCGGACGCCGGCGGCCGCCATCTCCGCCAGCAGCACCGCCGTCCCGAGGTCGTTGCAGGCGACGTACTCCGGGGCGTCGGCGAAGTCCTTCCCGAGCCCGACCATGGCCGCCTGGTGGCACACGGCGTCCACCCCGCGCAATGCGGCCCGCACCGCGCCGGCGTCCCGTACGTCCCCGTGCAGGAACTCGGCGCCGGGCAGCGGTGGCGTACCGGGATGGGCGGCGGGCAGCAGGGCGTCGAGGACCACGGGTTCGTGCCCGCGGTCCTCGAGGGCGGTGACGATGTGGGAGCCGATGAACCCGGCTCCTCCGGTGACGAGTACGCGCATGCCCGGGACGTTACGCAGCGTGCGATCCCCGCGGGGTCTCCCACGCGCGCACGTAAGACTTCCGTCATACGGGGAGGGCGGGAGCCCGGCGGGCCGCCGGCGGCGTCACGCCGGGCCCAGGGCCGCGGCGCCGAAGGAGACGTCGAAGCGGTCGCACCAGATGGTGACGCTGCTGTAGTCGGCCAGGTCCACGCCGGCCGGGACCTCGTAGTTCTGGTCGCCCTTGTTGCCCTTGAGCTTGCCCAGGCTCACGTACTTGCCGTCGTCGAAGACCGACCAGCCCGCCACGCCCTCCTTGACCGGGGCATCGGTCAGCCAGACCCGCAGGTCGGGACCGTTGCTGGTGTCGAGGTTCTCCAGGCGCAGGGTACGGGAGCCGTCGGGGAGGAGGAGCAGCTTCGCCGTGCCCGTGGTGGCGTGCTCGTGGCTGATCAGGGTGCCCAGGGCGAGGGTCCGCGGGCCCGCCGGTGCGTCGGAGGGCCCGCCGGCGGCCGGGGACGGCCGTGAGGCCGGGGGCGTCACGCCCGTGCCGGTCGGAGCCGTGCTCGGCGGGGCCGCGTTCGGCAGGGACGCGTTCGGCGGGGAGGCGTTCGGCAGGGCCTCCCTGACGGTCTCGTCCTGCCACAGCTTCCACGGCTGGAACCAGTACGAGCCGATGCCCAGCGCCGCCACCGCCGCGATCAGTGCCCCGGCCCGCACCCGGCCCCGCCGCTTCTTGTCCGCCACGTGCGTCTCCGTCTTCCGGGCGGGCCGCCCACCGGTCCGCTCACCGCATTCAACGCGGAGGCGGCACCGGGCGCCATGCCCGCCCTGATGACGAAGTTCTTACGCCTCGGGCCGGGGCGGTGCGGCGTCCGGCGCGGAGCCCAGGGACCGCGCGGCTTCCTCGGCCCGCCTCTCCATCTCCTGCGGCGGAACGTCCTCCACGTGCGTCGCGACGTTCCAGCGGTGGCCGAAGGGGTCCTCGAACTGCCCGGTGCGGTCGCCGTAGAACTCGTCCTTGACCGCCGACAGCTGCGTGGCGCCCAGGCCGAGGGCCTTGGCGAAGACGGCGTCCACGTCCTCGACGTACACGTGCAGGGTGACCGGAGAGCCGCCCACCGTGTTCGGCGAGCGGAACCCGAGGTCCGGGTACTCGTCCGCGAGCATGATGACGGAGTTGCCCAACTCCAGCTCGGCGTGGCCGATCCTGCCGTCGGGCGCGGGCATCCTCATCCGCTCGGTCGCGCCCAGCACGGAGACGTAGAAGTCGATCGCCGCCGCGGCTCCGTCGACGCAGAGGTAGGGAGTGATCCGCGGATATCCCTCGGGAACGGGCTTGACGGTCACCGGGCACCGCCTTTCCGGACAGTGACGATCACCGCAGACCGCCGTCTGCGACCACTGTCGTCCCGGACCCGCGGATCGCCCGCCCACGCCGCGCGGCAGCCCGCTGCCGGATGCCCCGAACGGCTGAGGCGGGTCAACGGGGGTCCGCGACGCCGCCGGCCGGGTCGGCCGGGACGCCCGCGTCGGTGGACCGCAGCAGGCGCAGGAACGCCTTCACGCCCGCGATGATCTCCTGGTTGTCGGTGAGGCGGTTCACCGTGGACTCGAACTCCCTGCCCAGCGCGGCGATCCTGCGGTTCGTCTCCTCGGTCCGCTCGTACGAGCCCATGGCCAGCGCGTCCACGGTGCGGCGCAGCTCGGCGAGGGCCCGGTACTGCTCCTCCGCCTTGTCCTCCAGGGCCCGCGTCCCGGCCTCGGCGCGGTTCAGCCGGGCGTGCAGTTCGACGACGTCGTCCCGCGGGTGGGTGACGTCCTTCAGGAGGCTGCCCAGGCGCCGCCGGAGCTGGCCGAAGTACGCGCCGGCCGGCCGGAAGAAGGTGCTCAGCAGGAAGAACGCGGCGAACCAGTAGCCCGTGAACTCGCCCGTCGCCCACGTGACCGCGAGGACGACCGCCACCGTCAGGACGTGGCCCGCGACCGCCACCCGGAGCATCGTGCGCGCGATGCGCGCGGCCTCGGCGTCCCGGGCCGGGGAGACCTCCATGCCCTTCTCACGGCTCACCGCGATCTCGGCGAGCACCGCGTGCGCGCGGAAGTACAGGTTCCAGGGCAGCGTGAGCAGGAGCAGCAGCCACAGGAGGCTCAGCGCGCCCGCCCCGACGGCGAACACCACCGCGGGCGGTGCCCCCGCCACGTAGGCGAAGACCAGTGCCGCGGCCGCCGCCACGACGGCTGCCGCCACCCCCAGAGACCTGCCCATGCCCCCGCCTGCCCACGCCCACGCCGACCCCGACTCCGACCCCGCACCTGGACAAGCTGCAGGCGGTCGGCGACACCGGGCTCACGGCCGAGGCGGGGACCGTCTTCGCGCAGGCGCCGAAGGTCAAGGCGGTGCGCAGCGACGGCAAGCCCGCCACCGACCAGATCATCGTGCTGTCGGTCGACGAGGACACCACCGGCGGGACCCTCTTCGTGGCCGACGGCAAGAACTTCGCGGTCCTGCACACCGACGCCGAAGGCCTGGTGACGGTCCCCGCGCTGAAGGCGGGCGGCAAGGCGGGCGGGTTCGTCCTGCGGGCGACCGGCTACGACGCCCAGCGCGAGGTCACCGTGAAGTTCGCGGGCACGGTCACCCCGGCCGTGGTGGACCTGCTGGTCCGCAGCGACGCGGACGCGGGCAAGGCGGTCGTCACGGTGACCGGGACCCCGGTCAAGGGCATCGAGTTCCTGGCGACGGCGAAGGCCAAGCCGGCGGCCGGGGCGAAGGCCACGGCCGGTGTCGGGACGAAGGACGCGGACGGGAAGTGGGTCCCCGCGGACCCGGCGGCGGCGGGTGCGACGCCGTACTTCCTGGACAAGGAAGGCAGGAAGCTGACCGAGCTGGAGCTGCCGGCGACGGCGGCGGACGGCAAGATCGCCCTGCCGGACCTCGCGACGACGGGCGTGGCCGCGGGCAAGTACACCCTGCGCGTCCGCATCTCGGAGAAGGTCGAACTCTTCCTGGAGATCACCGTCACGGAGGCCCCGAAGGCCTGACCGCCCCGGGCCCGAAGGGCCTCGGGCTCGCGTCCGGGCCCCCGGCTCCGGCCCCGCCTACGGCAAAGCGCCCCCCGGCACCACCGTGCGAACGGTGGTGCCGGGGGGCGCTGCCGTAGCCCCGTCAGACGACCCGGCCAGGGCAAAGGCAGGAGCCCCGTCGACTCCGCTCGCACGGAGAAGACAGGGCTCCTTGGGTACTGCATATCCAACCGCGATTGGTTGGCCCAGGCGACTAGGCCGGGGTGACGTTCTCCGCCTGCGGGCCCTTCGGACCCTGGGTGACGTCGAAGTTCACCAGCTGGTTCTCCTCAAGGGAGCGGAAGCCAGCGGCGTTGATCGCGGAGTAGTGGACGAAGACATCCGGGCCGCCGCCGTCCTGGGCGATGAAGCCGAAGCCCTTTTCAGCGTTGAACCACTTGACGGTTCCGGTAGCCATGAGCCCTCCTATGGGCCAAAGGGTCGCCCTGCTCCAGAACCTGCTAAGAAGTCTGAAAACTACAAAAGCCTGCGGGTCACATTCTCCGCAGGCCTCGTACTGCAAGGGAAACCAAACTGCAACTTGCGTCGAGCCTAGCACGCACCCTGCGGCCGAGACCAGAGGGAAAGATCACGTCACTCGGACGTTTGAGACCCGCCAGACGGCTGACGCCGACGTGGGGGCTAGTCTCGCGATGTGGACGTCTATCGCAGCCGGCCCCGTGTCGGCCACATTCAGTTCCTGAACTGCTTGCCTCTCTACTGGGGGCTGGCCAGAACCGGCACTCTGCTGGACCTGGAGCTGACCAAGGACACCCCCGAGAACCTCAGCGCCAGCCTCGTCCGGGGCAGCCTGGACATCGGGCCGATCACCCTCGTCGAGTTCCTCCGCAACGCCGACGAGCTCGTCGCCTTCCCCGACCTCGCGGTCGGCTGCGACGGCCCCGTCATGTCCTGCGTGATCGTCTCGCAGGTGCCCCTGGACCAGCTGGACGGCGCCCGCGTCGCCCTCGGCTCGACCTCCCGCACGTCCGTACGCCTCGCCCAACTGCTGCTCGCGGAGCAGTACGGAGTACGGCCCGACTACTACACCTGCCCGCCCGACCTGGGGCTGATGATGCAGGAGGCCGACGCGGCGGTGCTGATCGGCGACGCCGCGCTGCGCGCCTCCCTGCACGACGCGCCCCGGCTCGGGCTCGCCGTCCACGACCTCGGGCTGATGTGGAAGGAGTGGACCGGACTGCCGTTCGTCTTCGCCGTCTGGGCCGCCCGCAAGGACTACCTGGAGCGCGAGCCGGTCGTCGTCCGCAAGGTCCACGAGGCCTTCCTCGCCTCCCGTGACGTGTCCTTGGAGGAAGTCACCAAGGTCGCCGAGCAGGCGGCCCGCTGGGAGGCCTTCGACGCGGAACTGCTGGAGCGCTACTTCACGACGCTCGACTTCCGCTTCGGACCCGACCAGCTGGCCGGCGTACGCGAATTCGCGCGGCGGACGGGACCGACGACGGGCTATGCGCCGGATGTGACCGTAGAGCTTCTGGCGGCGACCGTCCCGGGGTATTAGCGCGTCTTATGGCTCTCGCCTTTCCGCGGTGCGGAAAGGCGAATGCGTCCGTTTACCGGGAATGCGTTCTCCTTTCACGTTCCCGTCCGCCGCGGTGCGCCCGGGGCGCCCCCGGCGGGGAATGCGGGCGTGCGCGCGGGGCGCGGTCCGAGGCGTACCGCTCCCGCTACTGCGGGACGACCACCGAGCGGACCTCGCCGTCCCCGAGGTGCAGCATGCCCTTGCCCGGGGTCACCGGGCCGCCGACCATGCTGCGGCTGATGCGCAGGCCGATCAGCTCGCCGCTGGAGGACTCCTGCGGCGACAGCAGCACTCCGCGCCGGGCCTTCTTCGCCTCGACCTGCCAGCCGCTGAAGCCGCTGCACACGTCCTCCTCGTCGCCCGCGAGGACCAGCGCCTGGCCGTTGTCCACACCGCGCTGGACGATGCGCTTGAAGGCCGGTCCCGCGTCGACGTCGCGCAGCATCTCGGCGTCGTCGACGAGGACGGCCACGGGCTGTTCGGGCGTCGCCGTGTCCGTGAACTCCTCCAGGTCCTCGCTCTCGAACTCGGTGCCGGTGAACACCTTCAGCACCCCCTCCGTCCCCTCCAGGGCACGCAGCGGCGAGGTGCGCGGGGCGGCGATCACCAGCCGGATGCCCCGCGCGAGATAGGTGCGGGCCAGGTTCATCAGGACCGTGCTGCGGCCCGACTTCGCCGGGCCGGCGATCACGAACGCGGGCACCCCGTCCGCCAGGTCGGGGCCCATGCCCGTCAGGTCGTCGCCGCCGATGCCCACCAGGGCCCAGAACGGGGACGCGGCGGCCTCGGTGTCGCGCATCTCCCAGGCGTCCGCGAAGGAGATCCGGCTCGGGAGCACGTCGACCCGGAACGGCCGGCGGGTCCGCGCCAGCTCGGCATCCCGTACGCGGGCGCCCTCGCCGATCGCGCCGAGCGCGGCGGCCTGGCCCTGGCCGGTGGAGTCCTCGGCGAGCAGGGCGAACTGGACGGAGGTGGCGGTGTCGGCGCGGAACGCCCGGCCCGGCACCATCGAGTCGGGCACCTTCTTCGTGGGGATGCCCAGCAGCGAGAAGTCCGAGCGGTCCGCGAGGCGCAGGCCGAACTTGTCCTCGGTGAGCGAGCTCAGCCGGCCGTTGACGAGCTGGCGGTCACCGGTGATGACGAGGTGGATGCCGACGCTGGCGCCCTCGCGCATGACGATGGTGAGCTGGTCGGTCAGATCGCCGTGGTCCACCTCGCCGAGCGAGGTCAGCCAGCCCTCCCAGCGGTCGAGCAGGACGACGATGTGCGGCAGCCGGTCCTCCTCGGCGGCGGAGGCGCGCTGCTCGCCGATGTCGGCGATGCCCTTCTCCGCGAGCAGCTCCTGGCGGCGGGTGAGCTCGCCCTGGAGGCGGCTGATCAGGCGCACGGCCCGCTCGGTCTGGGCCCGGCCGATGACGGCCCCGCAGTGGGGGAGGGCGGTCAGGGCGTTCAGGGCGCCGTTGCCGCAGTCGATCCCGTACAGGTGGACGTCGGCGACGGAGTGCGTACGGGCCAGTGAGCCCGCGATGGTGCGCAGCACCTGGGAGCGGCCGCTGCGCGGGGATCCGGCGATCAGCAGGTGGCCGAAGCCGGCGAAGTCCACGGCCACCGGGCGGCGTTCCTGGGCGGCGGGCAGGTCCTCGATGCCGTACGGGGCGGGCGGCAGGGCGCCGGCGGCGCGGGGCACGGGGATGGCGTCCAGCAGCAGGGCCTCGTCCAGGGGCGGCAGCCAGGGGCTGTGCTGGGCGGGGATGGCGAGCTGGGTGTTGGCTTCGAGGACGGCGTCGACGAGGACCTTGAGGTCGGTGATCTCCTCGTCCTCGCGGGCGGCGCTCTTCGGTTTGACGAGGGCCTCGCGGCCGAGCTCCTGCCAGCCCAGGACGGCCGCCCACGGCTCGGCGAGCTGCGGGTCGGCGACGCCGGGGCGCCGTCCGCCGACGCGACCGGACTGGAAGGGGACGAGGGAAGAGGCGCCCAGGCGCACGTAGGCGCGGCCGGGGGTGTTCTTGGAGATGTTCCCGGCCTCCGGCGAGTCGATGACGTCGGAGGACTCGCTGCCGTCGGTGACGCGCAGCGCGATCCGGAGGTTGGTGTTGGCCCGGATCTCGGGGGAGACGACGCCGCTGGGGCGCTGGGTGGCGAGCAGCAGGTGGATGCCCAGCGAGCGGCCGCGCTGGGCGATGTTGACGAGGCCGGTGACGAAGTCGGGGAGGTCGCGGACCATGGAGGCGAACTCGTCGATGACGATGAGGAGCCGGGGGACGGGCTTGTGCGCGGGGTTGCGGCGCACGAGGTCCTGGTAGTCCTCGATGTCCTTGGCGTCGGCGTCGGCGAGGATGTGCTCGCGCCGCTTGAGCTCGGCGCCGAGGGATTCCAGGGCCCGTTCGACGAGGTGGGCGTCGAGGTCGGTCACCATGCCGACGGTGTGCGGGAGCTTGACGCAGTCCTTGAAGGCGGAGCCGCCCTTGTAGTCGACGAGGACGAAGGTCATCGACTCCGGGGTGTTGGCCACGGCCAGGGCGGCCACGATGGTCTGGAGCAGCTCGGACTTTCCGGAGCCGGTGGTTCCGGCGATCAGGCCGTGCGGGCCGTCGCGGCGGATGTCGATGCCGAAGGGGCCGTCGTAGGACTCGCCGATGACGGCCATCGTCGACTGGCCGCTGTTGCGCCAGCGGGCGGCGATGGCGGGGCCGGTCGGCGGCTCCAGCTGGAGGACGTCCAGCAGCCGGCTGGAGCCGGGCAGGGCGGAGTCCTCGGTCTCGCCGCTGACGTCGCGCAGCGGCGAGAGGCTGCGGGCCAGGCGCAGGGCCCAGGACGGTGAGACGAAGTCGGGGCGCACGCTGAGGGCGCGGGCGGCGCCCGCCTGCTCGACGCGCAGCCGCAGGCGGGGCTCGTCGGCCTCCTTCGTGCCGGGCTGGGTGTGGTGCCAGGCGCTGAAGGAGGGGAAGCCGCCGGAGGCGGGGAAGGCGCCCTGCGGTTTGGCGCCGGGGGTGCCCGGGGAGCCGGGGGTGCCCGCGCCGGCTGCGCCGGCTTCGCGGGCGGAGCCCTGCGGGTCCTCGTCGGCGCCGAGGGGCTCGGCGATGGCCACGGCCTGGCACTCGCCGGGCAGGAACCTTTCCTCGGAGTCCAGGCAGATCGAGTACATCCGTACGCCGGGCCCCTCGGCCAGCAGCCGGACCACGCCCGGCATGGAACGGAGCCGGCGCGACCCGTCCCAGACGACGACCACGTCGGGATCGCCGAAGGACGCGGCGCGGCCGCTGTTCGCCTTGGCCGCCGCGACGCGCGCCTCCAGGATCCGGGTGAGCTCGCCGATCCGGGCGCCGACGGTCTCCGCGTCGGTCCCGACCAGCACGTTGGCGTCCTGCCCGCCGGACGGGCGGGTGTGCGGGAGCCAGCGCAGCCAGTCCCAGCCCTTCTCGGCGGTGGCGTCGGTCAGTACGTAGACCTGTACGTCCATGGGCCCGTGCAGGGTCGCGGCCTGGGCCACCGCCCAACGGCCGAGCGCCTGCGGGGAGTCGCCCGGCCCGGCCATGCCGATCACGCCGAGCGTGGCCAGCGGCAGCGCGACCGGGGCGTCCTCGATGTCCCAGGTGACCTTGCGGCGGTGCTCGTCGCGCTGCGGGTCGTCGAGGACCACGACGGAGGGCAGCCGGCCGGTGCCGACCCGGATGAGCAGGTGGTCGGGGTCGGTGCGGCGGCGCTCCCACAGCCGGGTGCGGGGGCCGGTCGCCAGGTTCAGCACGGTGGCCGGGTCGGGGATCGCGCGGCGCCGGTCGGTGCGCTCGGCGACCAGGGCCTCCTGCGCGTCCTTCTCGATGCGGGCCTTGTGCTCCTCCCACTCCTCCAGGAGCTTGGCGTGCGATTTGCGGCCGTGCTTCTTGTCCATGAAGTGGTTGGCCACGATGATGATCGGGCTCAGCACGGCCATGATCATGTAGTACCAGCGGCCCATGACGAGCACCATCACGACGGCCGTCACCAGCGGGAAGACCGCCATCAGCCAGGGCAGCGGGCGGGCCTCGTTCTCGCGCGGCCGCGAGGCGAGCGCGAAGTTGGTCGTACGCTCCGGCGGGCGCAGGCGCGGCGGTCGGTTGTAGTCGAAGGCGGCCCCGTCCTCGGACCACTTCAGCGCGGCGTCCGGCGGCGTGTAGCGGGTCAGCTCCAGCAGGCTGTTGCCGATGGCGAGCTGCACGCCCAGCGGCCAGGCCTCGTCCTCCGGCTCCGCCCCGTCCAGGGTGACGGCGGCCTTGCCGTGCACGGTCACCTTGCAGGACCCGTCCATGGCCACCGACAGCGTCAGCGCCCGCTCCGCCAGCTCCGGGTCCCGCTCCACGCGCAGCGCGGCGGCCGCGCCGCGGCCGATGTCGTACCGCCCGACACCGAGCCGGTGCACGGTGCCGGCGCCGGGGCCGCCGACGACGCGCAGCTCGACGAGCCCGCCGGGCTCGCCGGGCCAGCATCCGGCGGGGTCGCCGAGGCTGACGACGACACCCTCGCGCAGCGGGGAGGCGGAGAGCGCCAGGGCGGGGTCGACGGCGCTGCCGTCGACGTAGACGAGGGGGGCGGCGGGGGCGTAACCCTGGCCGGGCCGGCGCTGCGCTCCGATGGGAATGACCTGCCCGCCGCTGCTGCCGCTGCCGCTGCCGCCGTCCGGGGATCCGCCTCCGGATCCGGAGGCGTAGGCGGCCGCGGCCCGGGCCTGGACCTGGCGGGTGAGCTCGTGCGCGACGTCGCCCACCGTCGAGGCTTCGTCGGCGTCGAGGACCACATCGGTCGAGACCCCGCCGAACGGATCGACCACAGTCAGAGTCAGACGCACGAACGCTCTCCCCCTACACCTACGCCAACACCTACGCCTACACCCACGGCATGCCGCTGCCGGATGTGCGGCAGCCAACTGTGGACACCGAGGCGGTCCCTGGACTTTAGCCGCCGGTCGGGAGGGACGGGCAACGGGGAGTTGGGGTGGACCGGATCACTTCTTGGAATCCGGTGCTGTGCATCTGCATCCGCCGCTCTAGGCTCGGCGTCATAGTCGTGTGAGCGGATCACCGTTCAAATCGCCAACCATGGGGAGAGTTTGATGGCGAAGGACCTTGATGTCACATATGAGGACATGCGGAGTGCTGCCAAGCACGTCGTCAAGGAGAAGGAGAAGATCAACGAGGCCCTGATGGGCATGAAGAAGTACATCCAGAACCTGGTCGACACGGGCTACGTCACCAAGAGCTCCTCGAAGGCGTTCAACGAGAACTTCCAGGAGTTCGTGAGCGGCGCCAAGGACACCATCGACGGCCTCGACGGCATGGGCGACTACCTGACCATGGCCGCGGACAAGTTCGAGCAGATCGACGACGAACTGGGCAAGGCCGCGAAGCGCTAGTCCGAGTCGAACTCCGGGCGCGCCGTCGCGCTGCCCGAGTTGCGTTGCCCGAGGGGGCGGTGGGGCCGACTGGGCCCTCACCGCCCCCGCTGCGTTGGGGGGGCGACATCGAGCCGAAGGTTGACACCGTGGAGTTTCGAGGCTGGTTGGCTCGTTGTCAGGGCCCGGGCCGCTGACGTGCCCGGGCGGGACCGGGACGACGTGGCAGGGGTGGGCAGGGGATGGGCGTTGGACGACCTGCGGACTGGCGACCGTTAGCCGGGTCCGATCCCACGCCGGGCAATCCCGACGGAGTACGGGCCGGCGCGAAGAACATGGCGACCACGGGTGAGCAGATCCGGGCGCAGATCACCCGACTGAAGGCCATATCGGGGACGGACGAGCTCAAGGGCAAGTACGTCGAGGAGCTGAAGAAGGGCTCCGGCAAGCTGAAGGGCAAGCTGGAGAAGTCGGCGGGCCGGTACGAGAAGGTTTCCGCCAAGTTGGGCGAGTGGGCGGGCTGCCTGGAGCACGCGCAGAGCGAGACCGCGGCGGCGCTGACGTCGGCGAAGGAGGCCCAGGACAGCTTCCGGTCCTTGGTCGGGAACGAGGACCCGGACTCGGCGGCCGCGAAGACGGCGGAGAAGGACCTGGAGCCGTCGAAGAAGACGGAGCTGGAGGGCGCGCGCACCAAGCTGGAGGGCGCGCGGAAGCGCAACGGCTTGGCGGTGGAGGGCTACCGCAGGGACTCGAAGCGCATCGCGGACAAGATCCGCGACATCGTTGACGACGCGGTCGAGGACGGCTGGTGGAGCAACCGCGCCAACTGGATCGAGCGCAACCTCAAGGCCATCAAGATCCTGCTGGAAGTCTTGGGCTGGATCGCCACGATCCTCGCCATCGTCGCGCTGATCATCATGGTGGTCGCCCTCCCGGGCATCGGGGCGCTGGCGGCCATCGCCGCCCTTGGCCAGCTGGCTTCGATCGCCGCGACCGCCGGCACGGTGATCATGCTCGTGACTGCCGGTGCCCACGTGGCCATGGCTGCGACGGGCAATGGCGGCTGGGGCGACGTCGCCTACGACTGCGTGGGTCTGGTGACCTTCGGGGCGGGGCGGGTGGCGGCGAAGGGGATCCAGAAGGGCGTCGCCGCGTCGAGGAAAGCCTCGGTCGACGCGGGTCGGAGCCAGACGAAGGCGGCGAGGCAGTCGGCGGACTATACGCGGAGGATGCGGGCGCTGGAGGCTGAGAAACGTGCTGCCCCGACGAAGGCGGCGCGGGAGGCGATCCAGAAGAGACAGGACAAGCTCAAGAAGTCCGTCAAGGCTCCGGGCGTTGCGATGGATGCACCGACATCCACGATGGGACAGACCTTCAAGGCGGGCGGCGACCCCGCCGCAGCCCATGCGAAGAACTTCGCTATCCATGAGGCAACGAAGCGGGGAGGCGACCAGGCCACGGACATTGCCGCGAAGTCGGTGGCGCGCAACAGCTCCCTGGGTTTCAACGCGTTCGCAGCCGGGACGGTCGTCGACTGGACGGACAAAGCGATCGCGCCGAGCGATATCTGGGAGGGCAAGCCGAGGGTGGAGCCCTACGGAGATTTTAAGGACGGCATTCTCTGGGGTACGGGTATGTCCGACGCGATGCAGTAGAACGACAGGAAGGCGGAATCGATGGGCTGGGTTTTCGTCAGTTACGACGACGACTGCTGGGTGCACCTACCCAAGGGGTCGTGGGACGAGACGCCATGGAGCGACGAACAGCGGTGGGCGGAATCTGAAGCCATCTGTCTTCGTCACTTTCGCAGGATGCCGGAGGACCAGGAGGCGACCGCGCGGCTGGCTCGGCTGCTGACGACGTACCGACAGGGTGTCGACGACGATCCGCTGGAGAACTACCTGTACTTCGAAGATCCGGAAGATTTTCCGCTGGTGGCCCGTGTCTGGTACGGGGCTTCGAAGGGGGACCGTGACTCCACGCTTCGGGAGTGGAGCAGCGCCAAAGAGTTTGACCATTCGCCCGAAATCGCACCGTTCTCCACTGAGGGATTCGGCGAGGGAATCCGCCTGCGGGGCTACGCGGAATCAGAGCAAGGCAACATGGCGATGCACCTCTGGTACAACCTCCGCAACGAGGAGCACGGGCTCGATTTGCAGGTAATCGTGGCGTCCAACGAACTCGGCAGACTCGCCGTCGCCGAGCCCGAGATCGACGCCTTCGTGCAAGGAGTGCAGGCGCTTGCCGACGACTTCGAGTTCGAAGAACCGGATCTCGAGAACCTGCCCGAGCCCGAGCCCCGGTTCAGTCTCAGTGGTCTCCTACGAGGGCGAAAGCGAAAGCAAGACGGCGGTCCAGCCAGTCGGACTTGACCGTGACGCGGTCGCCGGCCTCCGAGATCATGACGACCCTGCCCCCGGAATCGGCCGTGTGCCACTCCAGCGTGCGCGGGCGGCCGCGGGTGTCGCCGCCCTCCGCGCCCAGGCTCGTGACCGCGTTCAGGGCGGCCGTGAAGCCCTTGTCGACCATGCGGAGGGTGAAGGCCCTCGCGTCGCCGCTCGCCCACTCGTTGCGGCCCACGACGGTGGGGTGGCCCGGCTGGTCGATGCGCCAGGTGTGCTTGAACGGGCGGCTGCGCGGCGGGATCCGGCGCAGCGTGCCGAGCAGGCGGCCCCGCTCGTCGCGGACCTCGTGGTGCCGCTCGCCGGAGGCGGCCTCGGTGCCCGGGCGGTCGATGACGCAGAGCCGGCGGGTGTGCTCCGGGTCCGCGTACAGGGCGTAGTCCGCGCCGTCCGGGCCCGTGTGGGCCACGTACGCGCAGGGGGCGAAGACCCGGAGGTCCTTGCCGTTCTTGGGGACCCGTACGGCCAGCGGCCCGAAGGAGGCCTCGCGCCGCTTGGCGGTGACCGGCCGCTCGGTGTTGCCGACCACGAAGTCCCGTACGCGCTCCCACGCGACGGGCACCACCGGCGGTTCCTCGGGGGCGGGCCCCCGCCGCGGGAACGTCATCGCCGTCACACCCACCGCAGTGAGTGGGCGATGGCGTCACAGAGGCCGCCCAGCGGGCCCTCGGTGCCGCTGAGCGGCAGGGCGAAGGCGAGCATCAGGTAGCCGACCCCGCCCGGCATGACGACGTGGTAGTCCAGCGCCGTGGCGGACGCGGCCCGGACCGCCTCGCCCGCGGGCAGGGGGACGACGTACGCCTCCCGCCCCCCGCCGTCCTCCGTACGGGGCTCCCGCGCGGCCAGCGTCATCGCGAGGTCCGCCGGGTCCGGGCAGGCGCCGGGCGGCGTGTGCAGCAGCGAGACGAGCAGCGAGGCGGGCGGGCCCGCCTGCCCTTCGGCGGACCCGGGATCCACCTCGGAGCGGAGGTAGAACTCCAGGGCCCCGTCCGCGAGCCCGGCCTCGGCGGTGTTGCGCAGGCTGACCCAGACGGCCTGGCGGAGCTCGGCCGAGGGGTTCTTCCCGGCGGTGTGCCGGTCGACGTACAGCTTGAGCTGCGGGCGCCACCGCTCGTGGGTCAGGTCGACGCGGAACCAGTCGCGGGGGACGAGGAGGCGGTAGTCGTCGGGCGGCGCCTGGGGGGCTGGCGCCTGCCTGTCCGGTGCCGGGGTGTCCGGCGCCTCGGTGTCCCGTGCCTGAGCGTCCGGCTGCTGCGACAGGCTCATCAGGGCATCACGAGGAGGGTGGAGTCCGAGTCGAAGAAGCGCAGGCTCTTCACCACGCCCGCGAACATGGAGGAGAAGACGTCCCAGCCCTCCGGGGTCGGGGTGCCCATCTCCAGGACCACCACCAGGCCGTTCGTCAGGGGCACCTGCACCTGGAGGAACGAGGTGAACACCGGCTCGGGGGCCCCGGACTCCGTGAGCGCGCCGTCCACCATCGCCTTGCGCGTCCCCACGACGGAGACGGCGGGGCCGCAGGGGAGGGATATCTCCTCCACCGTCCCGTTGTCGAGGGCGCGGAGCGCGCGGGCGAGCTCCGGCACCGTACTGTCACCCGTGCTCGCGCCGCCCGCGTCCAGCTCCATGAGGGACACGGTGACCGTGGAGGTGCAGCGGGCCTCTTCGACCTCGGTCATGACGAAGCCGGCGTACTGGACCCCGGCCTCCGCGAAGTCGTCGTAGCCGGCGGCCATCATGGCGGCCCAGTGCACCTGGATCTCGTAGTCCGCGTGGGGAAGGACCGCCTGCCCGAGCTCCACGAGCTTCTCGGCCAGGTCGTCGATGTCCTCCGCCTCGAAGGGCAGCTCGAAGAATCCTTCCGGCATCACCCAGCGGACGTGTATCTCCTCGTCGGGTCCGGCGGCCCGGAGCGAGGTCCCGGCGGCCTGGGAGGGGAGGGCCGCGGGCACGGCCTCGGCGGACGCCGACGCGGACGCCGACGCGGACGGGGACGCGGACGGGGACGCGGACGGGGTCTCGGCGCCGGTGTTCGTGATGCTGCTCACTGCGTCGTCCCTACTTCTCGTGGGGGAGTTCGATTTCCTCGGCGTCCGGATGGAAGTTCGCGGCGAAGGGGTACGGGCCGTAGTACGGGTAGAAGTCCGGCACGTCGGCCCCCCGGTCCCGGGCCAGGTGGGCGAGGCGCCGGTACTCCTTGGCGCGCGCCCGGATCTTCTGCCGGGGCCGGTCGCCCCACTGGCGGCGGGCCCGGCGGGCGAGCACCAGCAGCGATACGACGACGGAGAGCGCCCACACGCCGTAGTAGGCGTTCAGCCGGCTCGCGGACTCCCAGTACTGGGCGTAGCCGCCCCAGTAGCCGAACAGCACCAGGGGCACCGGGAGGATGAGGAAGGCCGTGCCGCACCCCGAGCGGCCCATCTTCATCTCGTCCCAGTACCGGAGCCGGAGCATCCTGAGGACGGCCGCGTCGTCCAGGAAGTCGATCTGCAGGGCGCGCCCCGACTCCTCGGCCGCCTGCCGCACTTCCGGTACGGAAGCCAGGACATGGCCGGGGATCAGCTGCCTCGGGATGTACTCCGGGTCCGTGGGGGCCCTGCGGCCCATGAACTCGCCGTCCTTGAGGTCGTCTTCAGTGGCTTCATCGGCCATGTGCGGATCCTGGGTCCTTACTCGGTCGTACGGGCGAGGTGCGGTTCCGGAGACTGCTGCGGGGCCCCGGGATCAGGCGGCCAGCGCCGCGTGGAACGGGGCGGCGGAGGGCCGGGGGCCCGGTGTCGAGGTCGGCGTCGTGGGGCTGTCTCTTATCAACATCTGACGCTGCCGACGATCTACCCTCTGTAGCTTTTGGGTGTCGCCGGATGACCTCGCACCCCGCACCCCGCATCGTCCGGAAGGCGAATGACCATGAGCGACCCGCTGCTGTTCAACCCGCGCACCTACGACCCGGCGCACTTCGACCCCGAGACCCGCAGGCTGCTGCGCGCCACCGTCGACTGGTTCGAGGCCCGCGGCAAGCGCCGGCTGATCGAGGACTACCGCACGCGCGCCTGGCTCGCGGACTTCCTCGCGTTCTCCGCGAAGGAGGGGCTCTTCGCGACCTTCCTGACCCCGGAACCCGCCGCCGGCCAGGACGGGGCCGACAAGCGCTGGGACACCGCGCGCATCGCCGCCCTGAACGAGATCCTCGGCTTCTACGGACTCGACTACTGGTACGCGTGGCAGGTGACCATCCTCGGTCTCGGCCCGGTCTGGCAGAGCGGCAACGCCGCCGCCCGCGACCGTGCCGCGCAGCTCCTCGCCGAGGGCGAGGTGTTCGCGTTCGGCCTGTCGGAGAAGACCCACGGCGCGGACATCTACTCCACCGACATGCTGCTGACCCCCGAGGGCGACGACGGCTTCCGCGCCACCGGGTCGAAGTACTACATCGGCAACGGCAACGCCGCCGGACTGGTCTCCGTCTTCGGCCGCCGCACCGACGTCGAGGGCCCCGACGGCTACGTCTTCTTCGCCGCGGACAGCCGCCACCCCGCCTACCACCTCGTGAAGAACGTCGTCGACTCCTCCAAGTACGTCAGCGAGTTCCGCCTGGAGGACTACCCGGTCGCCGCCGCCGACGTCCTGCACACCGGCCGCGCCGCCTTCGACGCCGCCCTCAACACCGTCAACGTCGGCAAGTTCAATCTCTGCACCGCCTCGATCGGCATCTGCGAGCACGCGATGTACGAGGCCGTCACCCACGCGCAGGGCCGGATCCTCTACGGCCGCCCCGTCACCGCCTTCCCGCACGTGCGCCGGGAGCTGACCGACGCGTACGTCCGCCTCGTCGGGATGAAGCTGTTCAGCGACCGCGCCGTCGACTACTTCCGCTCCGCCGGCCCGGACGACCGCCGCTACCTGCTGTTCAACCCGATGACCAAGATGAAGGTGACCACGGAGGGCGAGAAGGTCATCGACCTGATGTGGGACGTCATCGCGGCCAAGGGCTTCGAGAAGGACACCTACTTCGCCCAGGCGGCCGTCGAGATCCGCAGCCTGCCGAAGCTGGAGGGCACGGTCCACGTCAACCTCGCGCTGATCCTCAAGTTCATGCGCAACCACCTGCTGGAACCGGCCGACTACGCACCCGTGCCGACCCGCCTCGACGCGGCCGACGACGCCTTCCTCTTCCGCCAGGGACCGGCCCGCGGCCTGGGATCCGTACGCTTCCACGACTGGCGCCCCGCCTACGAGGCGTACGCCGCCCTGCCCAATGTCGCCCGGTTCCGCGAACAGGCCGACGCCCTGTGCGAGTTCGTCACCAGGGCCGCCCCGGACGAGGCGCAGAGCCGCGACCTCGACCTCCTCCTCTCGGTCGGCCAGCTGTTCGCACTGGTCGTGCACGGCCAGCTGGTCCTGGAGCAGGCCAAGCTGACAGGCTTGGACGAGGACGTGCTGGACGAGCTGTTCGGCGTCCTCGTACGCGATTTCTCCGCGCACGCGGTCGAGCTGTACGGCAAGGAGTCCGCCACCGCCGACCAGCAGGGCTGGGCGCTGGGCGCGGTCCGCCGGCCGGCCGTCGACGCCGACCGCACGGCGCGGGTCTGGGCCCGGGTGGAGGCCCTGGCCGGGGCGTACGAGATGGCGCTCTGACGCGTCCGGTCGCCGTACGGGCCGCACCGCCCGTACGGCCCCTACGGCCCGTGCGTCAACCCGCGGTGACCCGGGTCGGTCACTGCCCGTGCCAGATCCGCTCGTACGCCTCCCGGTAGCCCCGCGGGTCCCAGGACGTGGCCCCGCCGCTGTTCTCGGCCGTCACCACGTGGACGGGTGCCACGTACCCGCTCGCGGGCCCGCCGGCGAAGGCACGGTTGAACTCGTCGACGATCTGCCACCCCTGCTGCGACAGCGGTTCGGGGACGGTGGCGGCCTGGAACCGCCGGCTGTTGATGCGCTGGAAGGCGGAGGGGTCGCCGTCCCCCGCGCCGATGTTGAAGGGCGGCCCGGCTCCGGGGCGCCCGGCGCCGCGCAGCGCGGGGGCGGCGTCGGCGAAGTAGAGGTCGTTGATCGCGACGGAGTGGGTCCACCGGTCCCGGAAGCGGGAGATGAGGGAGGAGACCTGCTGCGGGGTGCGCTGGCTCGCGTCCGGGATGGGGATGTTCTCGGTCGCCAGCAGCGTCACCCCGGGACAGGCCGCGAGCCGCCGTTTGATCAGCTCGGACTTGTTGTGGGCGAACGGGATGGAGTCGTCGGTGAAGACGACGACCCCGGCGCCGCCGTCGGACCCGGCGATGACCCAGTCCGCGCTGACCCGTCCGACCTCCTCCACCTTCGTGGTGATGTTGGTGAAGAGCCGGGGACTCGTGCTCGGTCCGGGGGAGTCGACCGCGTGCCAGCCGATCAGCGGGATTCCCGCGGCCCCGGCCCGTGCCACCTGCTGCGCCGTGAGCCGGGGATCGAAGCCGCCGATGACGATGCCCGAGGGTGCCAGGGTGACGGCCTGGCTGAGCGCGGCCTGGATGCCGGCGGGGGTGCCGTCCCCGTCGATCACCCGGACCTGCCAGCCGATGGCCGCCGCGGCCTCGCGGACGCCCTTGGCGACTCCGGCGACACCGGGGTTGGTCATGGTCTGGGCGACGTAGACGACGGTCTTGTCGGGCACCGCCCGGGGGCCGGTCGTGGGCCCGTTCCAGGACAGGTCCGTCCGCTCGGCCCGCTGGACGGACTCCTTCGCCTGCGCCAGTACGGCCGGGCAGCCGGCGCCGGCCGACGGCGAGGCCGCGCCGGAGGCCGGGGACGACCCGCCCCCGCAGCCCGCGGCGAGGCCGGAGGCGGCCGCCCACAGGGCCGCGGCCGCGAGGACGCTGGTGCGGTTGCGGTTCGGGTACACGGTGCTCCTGACCGGGAGGTGCGCTGGGGGCCGGGCGATGGTGCGAGGGGTGGTGACGGGGGCGCTTACGGGCCGCCGGCCGCCGGCGGCTCCGATGGCGCGGGCGGTTCGTGGGGCGGGCGCCGGTCCGTCGCGGCCCGCGCGCGCAGCCGCCGCCTGGCCGCGTAGCCGGCCAGACCGACCGCCATCAGCAGGGTGCCGCCGTTGAACAGCGGGGTGGCCCAGAACTGGGCGCCGAGCTGGCCGATCCCGGCGAGCCCGACGGCCAGCACGCTGACGGCCACGAGGGTGCCGAGCGCGTTGGCGCGCCCCGGCTTGACCGTGGTGGAGCCGAGCAGCGCGCCGACGAAGGCGGGCAGCAGGTAGTCCAGGCCGACGCTCGGGTTGCCGATCTGCTGTTGCGCGGCCAGCAGGACCCCGGCGACGCCCACGACCAGGCCCGATCCGGCGAAGGCGTAGACGGAGTACCTGCGGGTGGGGATGCCGATGATGGCGGCGGCACGGGGGTTGGAGCCGACGACGTACAGGTACCGGCCGAACGGCAGCCGTTCCAGCACCACCCACAGGACGGCGGCGGCCGCCAGCACGTAGAAGGCGGGCAGGGGCAGGCCGAGGAACCGGGAGTCGTACAGGCCGGTGAAGGAGGCCGGCAGGCCCTCCGGGCCGGGCACGATCCGGCTGCCGTCGGTGAGCCATCCGGTGAGCGCGTACATGATGCTGCCGGTGCCGAGGGTGGCGATGAAGGAGTCGATCCGGGCGAACTCGACGATGACCCCGTTCAGGGCGCCGATCAGCGCCCCGCCGAGGACGACGGCGAGGCCGGCGACCGGCCAGGGCGTCCCCTCCTCGACGATCAGGTGCATCACCAGGACGTGGGCCAGGCCCAGCCCGTAGCCGATGGACAGGTCGAACTTGCCGATGGCGATCGGGATCGTCGCACCGAGCGCGAGGAGGGCGGGGATCGACTGGTTGGACAGGATGGAGGACACGTTCTCCCGGGTGGGGAACGTGTCCGGCAGGGCGATGGAGAACGCCACGAAGAGCAGGGCGGTCAGGGCCGGCAGGCCGTAGTGCCCGATGAGGTGCCCCCGCGGGGACCAGGAGGTCACCGGTCCGTCGTGCTTCCGGTGATCGCGGGCATGGCCGAGGCGGCGCGGGTGAGCTCGGCGGGCGTCAGGGCGGCGCCCGACAGTTCGGCCGCCACCGATCCGCGGACGAGGACCAGCGCGCGGTGACAGAGGTCCGCGACCTCCTCGAAGTCGGTGGACACCAGCAGGACCGCCAAGCCCTCGGCCGCGGCCTCGTCGAGCAGCCGGTGGATCGACGCCTTGGCGCCGACGTCCACGCTCGCCGTCGGCTCTTCCAGGATCAGCAGTCGCAGCCGCCCGCGCAGCGCCCGGCCGAGGACGACCTTCTGCTGATGGCCTCCGGACAGGGTGGCCAGGGCCGCCTCGCTGTCGCGGGGGCGCACCGAGAACCGTTCGATCAGGGCGTCGGCCTCGCGCCGCTCCCGCCGGGGAGCGAGCCAGCTCCAGGCCGGCACACCGGCGGCCCGGGGGTTGGCCAGGAGGTTCTCCCGGACCGTCAGATCGGGGGCGCAGCCCTCCTCCTGGCGGTTGGCGGGTACGAGGCCCACCCCCCGGTTCAGGGCGTCGGCCGTGGTGCGCGGACGGTACGGACGCCCGTCGAGCAGGGCCCGGCCGCCGAGCATCGGCAGCGCGCCGGCCAGGGCGCGGCCCAGGTGCATGTGGCCGGCGCCGGTCAGCCCGACCATGCCGAGGATCTCTCCGGGCGCCAGATCCAGGCTGACGGGCCCGGTGCGCCGCGTCGTCACGGCGTCGAGGCGCAGTACGGGAGGCCCTCCGGCGGCCGGGCGGCCGGAGACCGGACGGCCGGAGGCCGTGCGGCCCGCGGTCACCGCGGCGGCGGGCCCGCGCCGGGCCGGCGGACCGCCCGCGATGTCGCGGACCAGACGGGCGGGGCCGTACCCGGCGAGCGGCCCCGAGCTGACGAGGCGTCCGTCGCGCAGGACGGCGAACGTGTCGGCGACCCGGTACACCTCGTCGAGCCGGTGGCTCACGTACAGGACGGCGTGTCCCCGGTCGCGCAGGGTGTGCAGGACGTCGAAGAGCCGGGCGCAGTCCGCGGCGGGGAGCGTGGCGGTCGGCTCGTCGAGGACGAGGAGTTCGGCCCGGCGTGCGAGCGCGCGGGCGATCGCGACGAGGGAGCGTTCGGCGGGTGCCAGGTCCGCGATCCGGGCGTCGGCGTCCAGGTGTCCGGCGACGGTCCGCAGGGCCTCGTCGCAGCGCTCCCGGGTCCGGCGCCAGGAGATCAGACCGTGGCGCCGGGGGTAGCCGGTCCCCAGGGCGATGTTCTCGGCGACCGTCATCCACTCGATGAGGCCGAGGTCCTGGTGGATGAAGGACATCTTTCCGGAGGCGGCTTCGGAACGGAGCGGGTGCCCGTCCACCGTCACCTCGCCCTCGTCCTCCCGCTGGACACCGGCGAGCACCTTGATGAGCGTGGACTTCCCGGCGCCGTTGGGACCGAGGAGGGCGAGCACGCTGCCGCGGTGGAGGTCGAGGCTGACCGCGTCCAGCGCCACGGTGCCGCCGAACCGCTTGCCGAGACCGCGCATCCGGACGAGCGGCTCCCCGCCGGAAGGCCCGCCGGAGGGCCCGCCGGAGGGCCAGGGGCGGCCGCTCGCCGAGGTGTCGGAAGTGTCATGGGCGTCATGCACGGGACGTCTCCGGGGCTGACCTCGGATCCCCCTCTCGGAGGGTGGGACAGGCAGGATGCTACTGGCAGTCACGGTGCAATTGCGTGCATGACGGACCCTATGCCGCGTCCAGGGCGCATTCGGCCCAGATGACCTTGCCGCGGGGCGTGTAGCGGGCACCCCAGGACTGGGCCAGCTGTGCCACGAGGAACAGGCCGCGCCCGCCCTCGTCCGTGGTGGCCGCCCGCCGCAGGTGCGGGGCGGTACTGCTGCCGTCGGACACCTCGCAGATCAGCGCGCGGTCGTGGATCAGGCGGACCTGGATCGGCTCGGTGCCGTAGCGGATGGCGTTGGTGACCAGCTCGCTCAGCACCAGCTCGGCGGCGAACGCGAGCTCGTCCAGCCCCCAGTCGGCCAGCCGGCGCGTGGCGGCGGCGCGCAGCGCGGACACCCGCTCGGGGTCGGCCGGCAGGTCCCAGACCGCGATCCGGTCGGCGGGCAGGGTGCGGGTGCGGGCGACGAGCAGGGCGATGTCGTCGGAGGGGTGCTCGGGAGCCATGGCGTGCATGACCGCCTGACAGGTCTCCTCGGGGCTCCGGCCCGGGTGGGCCAGGGTGCGCCGCAGCCGGTCGAGGGCCACGTCGATGTCGCGGTGGCGGTCCTCGACGAGCCCGTCGGTGTAGAGCACGAGGGTGCTGTCCCGGGGGAGCGTGATCTCGGCCGTCTCGAAGGGCAGGCCGCCCAGGCCCAGCGGGGGGCCCGCGGGCAGGTCGGGGAAGCTCGCGGTGCCGTCCGGATGGACCAGGGCGGGCGGGAGGTGGCCGGCCCGGGCCATGGCGCACTGCCGCGAGGTGGGGTCGTAGACGGCGTACAGGCAGGTGGCGCCGGCGATGCCGGTGCTGCCGGTGGCGTGGTCGTCCCCCTCCTCCCGGTCCAGACGCACCAGGAGGTTGTCCAGGTGGGTGAGGAGTTCGTCGGGGGCGAGTTCCAGTTCGGCGAAGTTGCGCGCCGCGGTCCGCAGCCGCCCCATTGTGGCGGCGGCGTGCAGCCCGTGGCCGACGACGTCGCCCACGAGGAGCGCGACGCGGGCGCCGGACAGGGGGATGACGTCGAACCAGTCGCCGCCCACTCCGGACTCGGCGGGCAGATAGCGGTGAGCGACCTCGACGGCGTCCTGCTCGGGCAGGCCGCGGGGGAGCAGGCTGCGCTGGAGCGCCAGGGCCAGGGTGTGCTCCCGGGTGTAGCGGCGGGCGTTGTCGATGCACAGGGCGGCGCGGGCCGCGAGCTCTTGGGCCAGCCGGCTGTCGTCGTCCGCGTACGGGGCGGGGTCCTGCGCGCGGTAGAAGCTCGCGATGCCCAGCAGGACGCCGCGGGCCAGCAGCGGCACGGCGATCAGGGAGTGCACGCCGCGCGCCATGATCCGGCGGGCGCGATCGGGGTCCTGCGCGATCCAGCCGGCCGCGGACCCCAGCTCGGGTTCCAGGAACGTGCGGCTCTCGGTCAGGCAGCGCATGACGGGATTAGCGGCGCCCAGCCGTACGTGCTGACCCGCCGGGTAGAAGGGGCAGTCGTCGCGGATGCCGTGGACCACCGTCCGGTACAGGTCCGTCCCGGGACCGGCGGGGTCGTCGCCGCGCAGTACGGCCTCGGGCAGGTCGACGGTGACGTAGTCGGCCAGGGCCGGGACGGCCATCTCGGCGAGCTCGTGGGCGGTGCGGCCCACGTCCAGGGTGGTGCCGATACGGGTGCTGGCCTCGGCCAGCAGCTCCAGGCGGCGCCGCGCCTCGACGGCGTACTTCCCGACCTCCGGCTCGCCCACCAGGACCAGTCCGCGGACCGCGGCGGGCCGCTGCGCGGTTGTGGGCGCCGGTGGCCCGTCGTTGTTGAGCACGGCCTCGACGACCATGCCCGCCACCCCGGAGCGGCTCGTCACCGGGTGGCTCAGCAAGGTGGCCCCTCGGCCGTGGGGGAGTGCCACGTCGACGACGGCCCGCCGGAACGAGGAGATCAGCTCGCTCGCCCGGTCCTTGAGGATCGTCTGATCGCGCGGATCCAGCGCGGGACCGGTCGGCTCCCGCAGCCCGGTCGGTCCCTCCGGACCGGTCAGTCCCTCCCTGCCGGTCGGTCCCTCCGGACCGGTCAGTCCCTCCCTGCCGGTCGGGCCCCCCGGTCCGTCCGGCCCGGCGTCCAGGTACGCCCGCAGCAGCTCGCGCTCGCGCCGCGAGCTCTGCTCCGTCATCCGCCGCTCGATCGTCCCGGCCGCCCGGCGGAGCAGGACGGCGAGGGCCGGGTGCTCGTAGGTGTGCGGGTAGCCGAAGCAGAGCACGCCCGCGATGTGCCCGCTGAGCTGGTCGCGGATGGGTACGGCGCAGCAGGCGTTCGACTGGGCGCGTTCGGCGAAGTGCTCCGCGCCGAAGACCTGGATGGGGCCGCGTTCGGCCAGCGCGAGGCCGATGCCGTTGGTCCCGGCGAAGCGCTCGGCGAAGACGAAGCCGGGCACGCTCTGGATGGGGGGCAGGCTGCGGGCCAGGGAGGCCTCGCCGAAGCGGCGTTGGAGCACCGTGCCGTTCGCGTCGGTGACCGAGATGTTCATCTGGCTGTCGGAGAACCGGGACTGCAGTGCGTCGAGGACGGGTCCGGCGGCCCGTACGAGCCGGCTGTCCGGATCGAAGTCGTCCCGGTAGGGCAGCTCGGCCCCGTCCGGTGACAGGCCCAGCAGCCGGCAGCGCCGCCAGGAGTTCAGGATCGGGCCGCGCACGCCGGCCTCGACCGGCTCGCCCCCCAGGAACCGCTCACGGGAGCGTGCGGGGCCGATCTGCTCTCCCGTGACCCCCATCTGCATCACTTCCCCTTGCCGATGCCGCGCTCGGCCGTCCCGGGACGAAAGTTGAATCAGTGTGCTTTGAGTATATTCCTGGGGATTTGATGCTTCACAGGAGAGCGACCGGACTGACCGGCGATCCCGTCCCGCCGGGAACGTTCAGGGGTGTCACGACGATCATGAACTCGTGGCGCCCGGCGTGCGCGCACGCGGCGGCCAGCGCCTCCAGGTCCAGGTTGTCCAGCAGCGGCACCCCCATGGCCGCGATGGCGAGGGCGTGGACCGGGGAGTGGAGGCCCTCGACCGGGGACGGCCGGACGTCGCTGTCCCCGTCCGCGCCGAGCAGGCTGATCGCACGCTCGGCCAGCAGCGGCATCGCGTCCACGTGGAAGCCCGCGCTCGCCGCGTCGACGTCCCAGGGGCCCAGTTCGCGCCGGCGCCTGAACCGGCCGGAGCGCAGCAGCACGGCGCATCCCTCGTCGATCCGGACGCCGAGCGCGCGCTCGGCGTCGATCACGTCGCGGGCGCGGACCGCGTGCCCGGGCTCCAGCCAGTCCACCCCGAGGACGGCGGGCAGGTCGAGGAGGACGCCCCTGGTCACGAGCGGGCCCAGCGCCGCCACCGAGCCGAAGCGGGCCCCGCCGGAGCCGATGGCCTCGCGCGCCGGGCGGCCCCCGTAGAGCAGCCCCCGGTAGGCGATGTGCGACAGCGCGTCCAGGTGGCTGACGGCCTTGCCGTGGTAGTCGACGCCGAGGAAGTCCTTGTGGGTGGCCGGTTCCGGAGGCTCCACATCGCCGAGGTCGGACATGTAGTGCAGGGCGGGCTTGGCGTTGTCGGGGCCGGGCCGGGTGTTCCAGGGCAGCCCGAGGGGCACCGCCGTACCGTCCCGGACCAGGGCCGCGGCCCGCCGTACGTGGTCGGGGGTGACCCGGTTCCAGGCGCCCCGGTCGGCCGGGGTCCACCGGCCCCACGTACGGACCGAGGCGAAGAGGGCGTCGAATTCCGCACGGGAGACCCGGGGAACCTCCGCGGGGTCGGTGCTCACGGGCATGCGGCGCTCCAGACTCGCGGGGCGGCGGGCCGGCCCGCCGTTTGCGCATCCCTACCCGCTCCGGCGCAGGCCGGGCCGCTCGGGCCGGGAAGACACCCCCAGGGGACGGACGGACAGGAGTGGCGGCCGCGGGTCCGGGCGAGGCAGGCTGTACTCATGAGGGCGCCCTTGCGCTCGCCCCCGGGACCGGGAGCCGGCGGTCACCACCAGGTCCTTTTCACGCTCGCGGTGTGCTTGCCCTTCGCGCTCGCCCTGCTGGTGCTCCTCATCGAGCTCACTCCCGCGCACGTCGTGTACACCGGCCCCCTGTTGGTCGCGACACCCGCTCTGGCGGCCGTGACGATGGGTCCCACGGGCACGCTCGCGGCCGCGGGGGTGGCCGTCGGCGTCAGCGTGACCACCGCCACCCACAACCACGCCTGGGGCGGCCAGCAGGTCTACACGAACTTCGTCGCCCTGTTCCTGGTGTCCGTGGCCAGCGTCATCACGAGCCGCGCGGCGCGCACCCGCCGGGAGAACGAGCTCAACCAGATCCGCCGCATCGCCGTGGCCGCCCAGGAGGTCCTGCTGCGGCCCGTACCGGCCCGGCTGGGCTCCGTGCGGGCGGCCAGCATGTACCTGGCGGCCGAGACGGGCGCGCAGATCGGCGGAGACCTGTACGACGCGGTCCAGACCCGGTACGGGGTCCGGATGATCGTCGGGGACGTCCGGGGCAAGGGGCTGCCCGCGGTACGCGCCGCCGCGGTCGTGCTCGGCGCGTTCCGGGAGGCGGTGCACTACGAGGACGACCTGGTGGAGGTCGTCAACCACTGCGGAGAGGCCCTGCGCCGGGACGCCGTCGTCATGGGCGCGGGCGCGGGCCCGGAGGGCGCCGACGACGCCCTCCGGGAGTCCTTCGTCACCGCGCTCGTGGTCCAGATCCCCGACGGCCCCCACGTCGTGGTGATCAACCGGGGCCATCCGCCCCCGCTGCTGCTGTGCGACGGCGCCGTACGGTCCCTGGTGCCCACCACCCCGCTGCCGCCGCTCGGCCTCGAGGAGTTCATCACCGGCCCTCCGGGGCGGCCGGACACCTATCCCTTCGCACCGGGGGACCGGATGCTGCTGCACACGGACGGCGTCATCGAGGCCCGGGACGCGGACAACGCCTTCTTCGACCTGCCCGAGGCCATGAAGACGATGCGCGGCCACACCCGGCAGGACTTCCTGGAGGGCCTGCGCGAGGGACTGCTGCGCCACACCCGGGGCTCTTTGGCGGACGACGTGGCGGTCATCCTCGTCGACCGGCTCGAAGAGGACCGGCTCGAAGGCGACCGGCTCGAAGGCGACCGGCTCAGGGACGACCGGCTCGAAGACGGGGCCGGACCAGGCGGCGTACGGCCATGACGACCACCGCCGAGGCGAGGATGCCCACCCCGCCCAGCCGCAGGATCGCGTCGTAGGCCTCCTCGGGCGAGCGCTGCGGCGTCATCGCCGAGATCCCCGCGGCCGTCCCGGCCAGCGCGATCGCGCCCAGCGTGACCAGGAACGTCAGCAGTACGCCCGACGCCTCACCCGCCCTGGCCGGCGCGACGATCTGCTGGGTCGCCACGCTGGAGTAGGTCCAGCCAAGCCCCAGGCCCAGGCCGCACCACGCGAACACCGGTACGTACAGCCACCAGGCGGTCGCCTGGGCCAGCGCGTACATCCCCGTGCCCGCGACGGCCGCGGCCAGCGCCATCACCGTGGTCGGCGCCATGTGCCGGCCCAGGCGCGCCCCGAGCGGCCCGCTGAGGGCCACCAGCAGGGCCGGGGCCAGGAAGACCGTGCCGGCCAGCAGCGGCGAGAGCCCGCGCACGCCCTGGAGGTAGAGGGTGGCGAGGAAGACGGTGACGCCATAGCCCATGTTCGTGAGCGAGCCCATCGCGGTCACCAGGACGTACGGGACGTCGCGGAACAGCCGCAGGTCGATCAGCGGGTGCCGGGCCAGCCGCTCCCGCACGAGGAACAGCCCGCCGGCCACGACGGCCCCCGCGAACAGGAGCAGGACGCGGGCGCTGTCCCAGCCCCAGGCGTCCCCGCGCTCCACGGCCATGGTGAGGGCGGCCAGGGCGCACACGATCAGGGCGCAGCCGAGGAGGTCGAGCTCGCGCGGCGCCGAGACGTCGCGCGAGTCCGGGACGTAGGCGAGGGCGACGAGCAGCGAGATCAGGCCCAGCGGCGCCATCAGCCAGAAGATCCAGCGCCAGCCGGGCCCCTCGGTGAACCCTCCGCCCACGAAGGGCCCGAGCGCGGTCCCGATGTTGGCGACGCCGAACACGCCGCCCAGCGCCTTCGCGCGGGTCTGCTCGGGAAAGGTGTTGGTGATCACGGACACGGCCACCGGGAAGACGAACGCGGCGCCCACGCCCTGGGCGATCCGGGCCGCCACCAGGGGACCGAGGCCGGGCGCCAGCGCGCACCCCACGGAACCGGCCGTGAACAGGGCGGTCCCGGCGAGCAGGGTCCCCCGCCGCCCGAAGACGTCCCCCACCCGGCCGCCGACGATGAAGAAGCAGCCGATGGCGAGCATGTACGCGGACAGGGTCCACTGCGCCGCCGACACCGTGACGCCGAGTTCCTCGGAGATCCCGGGAAGGGCGAGGTTGAGGGCGAAGAAGTCGAGCTGGATGCAGAACAGGGCGACGGCGACCGCGACGAAGGCTCCCGTCCGCGCTGCCGCCGAAGACTCGGCGCGCATGGGCGCGCTCCTCTCAGCCGACGTCGAAGCCGACGTCGACGCCGTCGGAGTCGGGGGCACCATCGACGGCCGCACGCATGCCCTCACCCCATTGTGGGGCGGCCCGCCGGGGCCCGCATCCGGACCACGGGCTTCGCCGTCGCCGCCAACGGGCCCCCGTTGGTTTCGCGTTGGTCGCCGGTTGGCCGCCACCGGCAGCCTCAAGGCGTACGGGAACACCGGTCCACGAGATACGGAGCCCTGGGCGCGGCGGCCGTCGCGCCGGCCGCGACCGAGGCCCCGGCCGGCTGCAACAGCGGAGGGCTGTGCGTGGACTGGAACACCGACTACCGGGGCGGCGTGCAGACCGTCTACCAGAACAACACGGATCTCACCGGCTACGCGAACTTCAAGAACGCCCTGCACGGTTCGGCCTTCAACAACGGCAACAGCTGCAACGTGACGCTGTACAAGGCCACGGGCTAACAGGGCACGCCCTGGCACCTGGACCGCGGCCCCGGCTGGCTGGACATCCAGGACAACCTGATCACCATCGCGTCCAACAAGTGGTGCCTGTACCAGACCGATGGGTTCCAGGACACGGACCGCAGCCGTGGCACTGCTCCTGGGTCTCGGTGCCGCCGGATGCTCGGCATCCGGCGGCACCGCCGCCGCCCGCCCTGCGCGGCGTCAGCCTCGAACTGCCCCCCGGCCGCCGGATCGCCGTCATCGGCGCCAGCGGCTCCGGAAAGTCGACGCTGCTCGCGGCGATCGCCCGACTGGTCGTCCCCGCCGGGGGCGGCATCACCCTCGACGGCGAAGTCCTCGCCCGCGTACCGGAGTCCACCCTGCGCCGCACCGTCAGCGGCTCCCTCCAGGACGCGCACGTCTTCCACACCTCCGTCCGCAACAACCTGCGGCCCGCCCGCCCCGACGCCACCGACGCCGAGATCCGCGAGGCGCTGCGCCACGCCGGCCTGCTCGACTGGGTCCTCGGCCTGCCCGAAGGCCTGGACACCTTCGTGGGCTCCGACGGCGGCCGGCTCTCCGGCGGCCAGCGCCGACGGCTCCTGCTGGCCCGCGCGCTCCTCGCCGCCCCGCCCGTCCTGCTCCTCGACGAGCCGACGGAGGGCCTCGACGGGGCAGCCGCCGACGCCGTCCTCGCCGACGTGCTCGACAGCACCCGCGGCCGGTCGCTGATCCTCGTCACCCACCGCCTCCAGGGCCTGGAGGCCATGGACGAGGTGCTGGTGATGGCCGACGGCCGGATCATCCGGCGCGGCACCCCCCGAGCCGTCCTCGAGCCGTCCCCGAAGGGCTCGGGCGAATCTCTCACCGTGCCTGTATGACCGTACGCACGGAGGAGCCGAAGACCGATGGCCGCCCCGACCCAACCCCGTATCGACCCGCCCGCGTCCCACCGGCCCAGCGCCGTACTCCTGGGCCGCCCCCGCTGGTTCGTCACCCTGTGGGGCACGGACATGTGGGAGCGGTTCAGCTTCTACGGGATGACGGCGATCCTCGTCCTGTACTCGACGGAGTCCACCGCCAACGGCGGCCTCGGCATGTCCAACGAGGACGCGGCGCTGCTCTACGGCCTCTACATGGCCTCGGTGTTCATCGCCTCCGTCCCCGGCGGCTGGATCGGTGACCGCGTCCTCGGCACCTACCGCGCGGTGCTCTACGGCGGGATCCTGATCGGGCTCGGCCACCTCTGCATGGCGGTCCCGGTCACCGGCTTCTTCTACCCCGGCCTGCTGCTCATCGCGCTCGGCACCGGCATGCTCAAGCCGAACATGGCGGGCCTCCTCAGCTCCTTCTACGACCGCGACGACCGCGCGGGCCGCGATGCCGGCTTCGCCATCTTCTACATGAGCGTGCAGGTCAGCGCCCTGATCGCGCCCATCGTCGTGGGTGCGGTCGGCGAGGGAGTGAACTGGCACCTCGGCTTCGGCCTCGCCGCCCTCGGCATGGCCGTGGGCCTGATCCAGTACGTCAGGGGCGCCCGCGACTTCCAGGGCGTGGGCGGCGCCCCCGAGCGTGCCGCGAGCCCGTCCCAGCGCACCCGGGTACTGCGCGTCTCCCTGGCCGCCACCGCCCTCGTGCTCGCCGTCTACGGAGCGGACGCCGCCCTCGGCACCTTCGAGATCGGCCACGTCATGGCGCTGATCGGGCTGCTGTGCATGACCGCGCCCGTGATCTGCTTCTGGCGGCTGATCCGCAACCCGCTGCTGACCGCGGGGGAGCGGGTCAGGGTGAAGACGTACATCTGGCTGTTCCTGGCCTCCGCCGTGTTCTGGGCGCTGTTCCTCCAGGGCGGGTCCGTCTTCACGCTCTTCGCCAAGGAGTCCACCGACCGGGAGATGTTCGGCACCACCGTGCCCGCCAGCTGGTTCCACGCGGCGATCCCGATGTTCGTGCTGGTCACCGCGCCGCTGTTCGCCTGGCTCTGGACCCGCGCCGGGGACCGCATCCCGACCGCGGTGAAGTACGCCATCGGCATGAGCCTCACCGGCGCCGCCTACCTCGTCATGGCGCTCGCCGCGCTCGGGGCAGGCGGCGGGAAACTCGTCTCGCCGCTCTGGCTCATCCTGTCCTTCCTGCTGCTCGCCGCCGGCGAAGTGGCCTTCGCACCCGTCGGGATGAGCGCGACCACGGCCGTCGCCCCGGCCACCTTCACCAGCCAGATGGTCTCCCTGTTCTGGCTGTCCGGCGCGCTCGGCGGCGGTATCGGCGGCAACGCGCTGAAGGTCTCGGGCGATCGGGTGCCCGGATCCGGCTACTTCCTCGTGCTGGGCCTCGCCGCCCTCGCGGTGGGCGTCGGGCTCGTCCTCGGACGCCGCCCGCTGACCCGCCGTCTGGGCGTCTGACCCGGTCCCCGGGCCCGGATCCCGGACCCGGGTCCCTGCCCGGATCCCCGGGCCGGGGATCAGGAAAGCGGCCTGGTCAGCACGTAGACGGTCCTGAGCACGAGCGCGGCGGACAGCACCAGCAGGTGGTACCCGATCAGCCCGAACAGGCCCAGCCCCGGAGTCACCTCCGGCCCGCCCCCGATGCTCAGCAGCTGCGCCCCCAGCGCCCCGAAGAAGATCCCGAGGAAGGTCAGCAGGACCCGGCTGAGCAGCTCGCCGATCACCCGCCGGTCGCGGGCGTCGGAGAGCAGCCGGATGTTCAGCCCCAGCCGCCCCTCCTCCAGCGCCCCGCCGATCCGGTCGAGGCGCCGGGGGAGCCGGCGCAGTACGGGCAGCAGCGCCATCATCTCGTCGCGCGCGGTGCCCCGTATGTTGTCCGACTCCAGCTGCCGGGCGAACCGTGCGGCGGCGTACGAGCGGGACGCGTCCAGGATGTCGAAGCCGTCCGACACCCGCTGCAGGGTGCCCTCGAGGGTGGCCAGGGCCCGGAACACCGCCGCCAGCTCCGGCGGCACCGTCAGCCGGAACTCGGCCACGAGCCGGAACAGGGCGGTGAACATCGCCACGTCGGGAGCGGACCCGTGCCCCAGGTGCCGGCCGCTGAACTGCCCGAGCGCCCGCTGCAACCGCTGCTCGTCGACCTCCTCCGGCCGGTCGGTCACCTCCAGCAGCGCGTCGCACAGCGCCACCGGGTCCCCGCGGTCGACGGCGAGGAACAGCCCGGCCATGGCGGAGCGCAGCCCGCTGTCCAGGCGCCCCACCGAGCCGAAGTCGAGCAGGGCGGGGCTTCCGTCGGGGAGCAGCAGGATGTTGCCCGGATGCGGATCGGCGTGGAACACCCCGTCGTACATGATCTGGTCGAGCAGCGCGGTGAGCAGGGTCTTCGCCAGCTTCCTCCCGTGCTCGGGGCTGTCGGGGCGGGCCTGGCCGAGCGGTGTTCCGTCGATCCGGCTCATCACCAGGACGCGGTCGTCGCTCAGTTCCCCGCACAGCACGGGGAAGACGACGCTGTCGTCCCGGCGCGCCTCGGCGGCCCGGCTCACGGCGGTCATGTTGCGGGCCTCGACCCGGAAGTCCAGCTCCTCGCGCAGCGCCACCGCGAACCCCTGGGCCAGTTCGGTCAGCCCGAGGCTGCGGCCCCAGTCCGCACGGACCTGGAGGGTCCGGGCGAGGCGGGCGACGATGTCCAGGTCCCGGTCGACCGCCTCGCGGATCCCGGGCCGCTGCACCTTGACGATGACGCGCGTGCCGTCGCGCAGCACGGCCGCGTGCACCTGGGCGACGGAGGCGGCGGCGAGCGGTTCGCGGTCGAACTCGGAGAACACCTCGTCCGTGGGCGCCCCGAGGCTTTCCAGCAGGATGGCCTCCACCGCGGGCCAGGGTGCGGGCGGCACCTGGTCCTGGAGGTGGCTGAGCTCTTCGACGTACGCCTCGGGCAGCAGGTCGCGCCGGGTGGACATCACCTGTCCCAGCTTCACGAAGGTGGTGCCGCCCGCCTGGAGGGCCCCGCGCAGTTCCCGGGCCAGGTGGGCGTGCCGGGTGCCGTCGGCGCTTCTGGCCCGGCCCGTGAGATAGGGGCGCAGGCCGTGGCGGCCGAGGATCGCGACGATCTCGGAGTAGCGCCGGGCCCGTGACAGCCGGGCGCGGACCGACGGGATCCAGCCCAGCGGCCGCATCCCGCCGGACGGCAGCGCCAGATCGAGGACGACGAGGCAGACCATCGCGGTCAGCAGCCCCACGCCGACCATCAGGGAGAACAGGAGTGGGCCTCTGACCTGCAACTGCGGCCCGATGAGCGTCCCGGAAACCGAGACGCCGACCACCGCGGCGACCATCACGCGCAGGACGCCCGCATCCATGCCGAGCATGCGCCTGCCCAGGATCGCCGGGAGGACGATCACGGCAAATGCGCCACCAAATCCGATGAACCACATATCGGTCAGGGTAGTGAATTCACCTTTCATCAAAGGGAGTTGTGGTCGATTCCGGCTTGAGTCCCGGTGGAGCGCCGCCGTCGCCGCGGGCGCGGGGGTTGACGGGCTCCGCCATATCTCTCTAAATTAGAGATATACGGAAAACGAGAAACGCGGAAAGAGAGCAAAGGGGATCGTCATGCAGACGCAGACCACCGCAGGCCCCGCCGGCCCCGCCGTCCTCGAAGGGGTCCGGACCCTGCTGGACGGGCTGTCCGAGCACTGGAATGCCGCCGACGGCGCCGGATACGCCGGGCTGTTCACGCCGGACGCCGCGTACGTCCAGTTCAACGGGGTCGTGCTGGAAGGCCGTCAGGAGATCGCGGACACGCACGACCTGATGTTCCGCACGATGCTGTACGGCACCCGGCTGGTGTGCGAGGACATCGAGAGCGTCCGCATGGTCGACGAGCACACCGCCGTCGTGGTCTCCACCGGAGCCGCGCTCTTCCCCTGGCAGCGCGAGGTCACCGCCAAGCGGCGGTCGAGGCAGACGCTGGTCCTGGTCCGCGAAGGGGACCGCTGGACGGTCGCGTCCTTCCACAACGGCCGGGTGAAGCCGTTCCCGACCTCCGGACCGCTGTTCGCGGTGGCCGCCAAGGCCGTGCGCCTGCGCGTGGACCGGGCCCTGCGCTCCCGGCAGCCCCGCTGACCTGCCGGGACCGGACGCACCCGGGCCGGACCGCGCCAGTACGCTGTCCGCACCACACCGCACCGGACCGGCAGGAAGGCAGCTCGAGGATGCAACCGCACAGCGAAGAGGACCCCTCCTTCGCCACGCTGCTGTCGCTCGCGACGGCACTGCGGGTGCAGGCCGCGCGCACGGTCCTCTTCCAGTCCGCGGTGGCCCAGTCGGTGGGCCTCAACGCCACCGACTTCAACTGCCTGAGCCTGCTCGACCTGGAAGGGCCGATGACCCCCGGCCGGCTCGCCGAGCGCGTCGGACTCAGCCGGGGCGGGGCCATCACCGCGGTCATCGACCACTTGCAGAAGGCCGGGTTCGTACGGCGCCGCCCCGACCCCGGGGACCGCAGGCGGGTCATCGTCGAAGCCGTTCCCGAGGCCTTCGCGGAGCGGGTCGAGAAGGTCTTCACCGGATACCGGGGCGCCCTCGGCGAACTGCTCTCCACACTGACCGGGGAGCAGCGGCAGTTGCTCCTGGACGTCACCACCCGGGGCAACGAGATCTTCCACGCCGAGACCCTGCGACTGCTCTCCGGCGCACCGGACAAGGCCGCGAAGGCCCCCGCCGCCTCCTGACCCGCCGACCCCTGCCGTCGGCCCTGACCCGCCGGCCCGCTCCGCCGGATCCGCCCCCACCGCCGGATCCGGCCACCGCGACGGGATCCGGTGCGCCTTCCAGCCACATGCGCCCGGCGTTCAAGCGGGGCTCCAGCCGTGCTCCACGCCGCTGTGGGGACCTGGGCAGGTTGCCTAGACAAGGAGTGCATGGTGACCACCGCACCGGTCAGGGGCGTCGGCAGCCCCGACACACCGCCGCCACCCCCTCGCAAGACCCTTCTGGAACGCACCTCGGCCTTCAGCCAGCGACACCGCTGGACCGCCCTCTTACTGTGGACCGTCATCCTGGTGGGCGTCTGGGGCGGCGCCTCGGCCGTCGGAGACGGCTACCGCGACGACTTCTCCCTGCCCGGAACGGAAACCCAGCAGACGCTGGACGTCCTCGCGAAGCACGGCTCCGTCCAGGCCGGCGACAGCGTGAAGATCGTGCTGCGCGACGAGGCCGGAATCTCCGGCGCCGACACCAGGCAGCGGGTCACCGCGATGCTGGACGAGGTCGCCAAGCTCCCCACGGTCGCCCGGGTCCAGAGCCCCTACACGGAGACCTCGGCCGTCTCCAAGGACGGCACGATCGGCTACGCCACGGTCGTCCTCAAGGGCAAGAGCGGGCTCATGGAGCGGGTCGACACCCTCAAGATCCTCGACACCGCGCGCACGGCCCAGAGCGGCACCCTCCAGGTCGAGCTCGGCGGTGAAGCCGCCCGCAAGCTCGCCGAGCAGGAGGGTGGTGCCTCCGAGGGCATCGGCCTCCTCGCCGCCCTGGTGATCCTCGCGTTCATGTTCGGCACGGTCATCGCCGCCGGACTGCCCATCATCACCGCCGTGTTCGCCGTGGGCACCACCCTCGGCGGGGTCGTGCTCGTCTCGCACTTCGTCAACATCGCCAGCTACACCCAGTACGTCCTGATCCTCGTCGGTCTCGGCGTCGGCATCGACTACGCGCTGCTGATCTTCGCCCGCTACCGCGCCGAACTGGTCAGGGGGGCGAGTCCGGAGGCAGCCTCCGCCAAGGCCCTCGACATCGCCGGGCGCACGGTCTTCTTCGCCGGCTGCACGGTCATCGTCGCGCTGATGGGCCTGGTGGTGATGGGCCTCGGCTCGCTCCAGGGCACCGCCGTCGCCCTCTCGCTGACCGTGCTCGTCACCATGCTGGCCTCGCTCACCCTGCTGCCCGCCCTGCTGGCCATCTTCGGCAAGCGGTTCGCCCGCCAGTTCACCGCCAAGGCGCAAAAGCGCGTGGCCAAGGGCAAGTCCGCCGAGGGCGGGGCCGCTTGGCGCCGCTGGGCGAGCGGTGTGCAGCGCCGTCCGCTGGCCGCCCTGCTGCTCTCCGTGGTCGCACTCGGCGCGCTGGCGGCACCGGCCCTCGGCATGCGCCTCGGGTTCGCCGACTCCGGCAACGACCCCGCCGCGTCCACCAGCCGCAAGGCGTACGACCTCCTCGCCGACGGCTTCGGCCCCGGCTTCAACGGCTCGCTCGTCGTGGTCGCCGAGGGCGACAGCAAGGCCGGCGCGGCTCTGTCCGCCAAGCTCAGGTCCACCGCCGGCATCGCCGCGGCCTCGCCCGCCTTCCCGGCGAAGGACCAGCAGGCGTTCACCGTCATCGTCTTCCCCACCTCCGCCCCGCAGGACGCCAAGACCTCCGACCTCGTCCACGAGCTGCGGGACAACGTCCTGCCCGAACTCGCCCGGGAACACCCGGCGACGTACCTCGTCGGCGGCGCCACCGCGGCCGTCGTGGACTACTCCGACGCCGTCGCCAAGCGCATTCCGGTGTTCATCGCGATCGTCGTCGGCCTGTCCCTGATCCTCCTGGTGATCGTCTTCCGATCGATCCTGATCCCGCTCAAGGCCGCCCTGCTGAACCTGCTGAGCATCGGCTCCGCGCTGGGCGCCATGACGCTGGTCTTCCAGGAGGGCATGTTCGGCGTCGAGCCGGGGCCGATCCAGGCCTACCTCCCGATCATGATCTTCGCGATCGTCTTCGGCCTCTCCATGGACTACGAGATCTTCCTGGTCTCCCGGGTCCGCGAGGAGTGGGACCGTACGAAGGAGCCCGACACGGCCATCCGCGAGGGCCTCGCCCACACCGGCTCGCTCATCGTCGCCGCCGGCCTCATCATGATCGCGGTTTTCGGCGCCTTCATGCTGGGCGGCGACCGGATGCTCCAGCAGTTCGGCTTCGGCATGGCCGTCGCGGTTTTCGTCGACGCCATCGTCATCCGCCTCCTGATCGTCCCGGCCGCCATGCAGCTGATGGGCCGCAAGGCCTGGTGGATCCCGGCGGGCCTGGACCGGCTGCTGCCCACGCTCAACATCGAGAAGCACGGCTGAGGTGCCCGCACCACGCGCGAGCGGCCCGGGACGCACGCCGTCCCGGGCCGCTCGCGCGCCCGGGACGGGACGGTCCGGTACTCCTGTAGTCCATCGCGAGCAGCGGGCGCTTTCCTGACGGTGTGCGGGCGAACCACCAGGGCGGCCCCACTGCGACGGCGGGCATCCCCCGCCCCGTCGTCGCCGGGCCGCCCTGGTTCCCGCCTTCCTCACCGCGGCGCCCGGCATCCCCCTGTCCGGGCGCCGCAGGTCGTTCCCCGGCCCGCGGTCACAGCCCTGGCCTCCGGTGGCGAGTCCGTACGCCGCCGCGGCCACGGCCAGGTCCTCCCAGGCCGTGCCCACGCTCTTGAACAGGCGCGGGTGCGACGGGTCGAGGGCCACCCGCCCGGTGACCAGCTCGGCCAGATCGCCCGCGATGCAGGCGGCGGCCGCCCCGCTCACCCGGCGGGCGGCGTCGAGCGCGCGTAGCGGTCCGCCAGCCGGCGCAGGTGCCCGACCAGCTCCGCGGGCCCGGTGACCTCGAAGTCGAAGTCGAGCAGCCCCAGGTGCACGGCGAGGGCCTCCACCGAGTCGGCGCCGGTGACCAGCACGCAGCTCCCGGCGTCGAGCGCCTCGACCGTGCCGACCGCCGGGTTGATCCGCTCGATCACCGCCGCCGCCGGGGCGTGCACGGTCACCCGCGCGTGATGGCGCCAGGCCGCCCCCGACACCCGCTGGGAGACGTACGCCGCGAGGTCGCCGCCCGGCGGCTCGCGCGGGGCGAAGCGCGGCCCGGCCGGGAGGCGGGGCCGGATCCGGTCGATCCGGAAGGTCCGCCAGTCCTCGCGCTCCACGTCCCACGCCACCAGGTACCAGCGCCGCCCCCAGTTCACCGCCCGGTACGGCTCCACGAGGCGGCGGGTGGGCGAACCCGCGTGGTCCAGGTAGTCGAAGCGCAGCCGCTCCCGGTCCCGGCACGCCGAGACCAGGGTGGTCAGCACGTCCGCCGCGACGGCCGGCACCGGCCGGTCCGCCGGCACGGCCACCGTGTACGCGGCCAGCGCCCGCACCCGGCGGCGCAACCGCGAGGGCAGCACCTGCTCCAGCTTGCCCAGCGCCCGCAGCGAGGTCTCCTCCGTACCGGGGACCGCGCCCTGCGCCGCGGTGCGCAGCGCGATCGTCACCGCGACGGCCTCCTCGTCGTCGAGGAGCAGCGGCGGCATCGCCGCGCCCGCGCCCAGCCGGTAGCCGCCGGTCGTACCGCGCGTGGCGTCCACGGGATAGCCGAGCTCGCGCAGCCGCTCGATGTCGTTGCGGACCGTACGGCCGCTCACCCCCAGCCGTTCGGCCAGCTCGGATCCCGGCCAGGCCCGCGGGCTCTGCAACAGAGAGAGCAGGCGCAGCAGCCGCGCCGAAGTATCGATCACAAGCCCCAGCCTGCCCACTCATTAGGAACGATTCATGCCTATATCGAGAATATCGTCGTACCCATGAAGAACAGCAGCGGCACCCCCACCGACGCCCGTATCCGCCCCTTCCGCATCGACGTCCCGCAGGCCGAGCTCGACGACCTGCGCGACCGCCTCGCGCGCACCCGCTGGGCCACCGGGAGCCCCGCCGCCGGCTGGAGCCGGGGCGTGCCCACCGACTACCTCAAGGCCCTGGCCGCGTACTGGGCCGACGGCTTCGACTGGCGCGCGGCCGAGGCCGAGTTCAACGAGTTCCCCCAGTTCACCACCGAGATCGACGGCCAGAACATCCACTTCCTGCACGTCCGCTCGGACAACCCGGATGCCCTGCCCCTGCTCCTGATGCACGACTGGCCCTGCTCGTTCGTCCAGTTCGTCGATGTCATCAAGCCGCTCGCCGAGGACTTCCACGTCATCGTGACCTCCACCCCCGGCACCGGCTTCTCCGGCCCGCTCTCCGGCGAGGGCTGGAACACCGGCCGCATCGCGGGCGCGTTCGTCGAGCTGATGGAGCGGCTCGGGTACGGCGCGTACGGAGTCCAGGGGACCGGCGGCGGCGCCTGGATCGCCGCCGAGATGGGCCGCCGGGCCCCCGACCGGGTCACCGGCGTCCACGTGAACGGCCTGATCACCTTCCCCTCCGGAGACCCCGCCGAACTCGACGGCCTGACCTCCGGCGAGCAGGAGCGCCTGGCCCGCCTGGAGGAATTCCAGCAGGACAAGATGGGCTTCGCCGCCATCCAGTCCACCCGCCCGCAGACCCTCGCCCACGGCCTGCACGACTCGCCCGTGGGCCAACTCGCCTGGATCGCGGAGAAGTTCAAGGAGTGGACCGACCCCGCCGCCGAGCTCCCCGAGGACGCCGTGGGCCGAGACCGGTTGCTGGCCAACATCAGCGTCTACTGGTTCACCGGCACGGCCGGCTCCTCGGCGGACCTCTACTACGAAGCGGCCCACGACCCGGGCGCCTGGGCCCCGAAACCGCGCGGCACCGTACCGACCGGCGTGGCCGTGGCCCTGCCCACCGACATCGCCATCCGCCGCTTCGCCGAACGCGACCACCACGTCACCCACTGGACCGAGCTGGAACGCGGCGGCAACTTCCTCTCCCTGGAACAGCCGGAAGCCTTCGTGTCGGACGTCCGCACCTTCTTCGCCTGACCTGCCACCTTCCCCGCCCGGCCCCCGTCTCTTAGGATCATGGTCAGACGTACGTACGAGGGGGTGGGGCACAGTGATCGAGCTCGGAGTGTTCTTCGGCGCGATGGGCCTGGCGGCGTTGTGGATGATCAGGACCCTGCTCCGGCGCGGCAACCGCAGCACCGAAACGGCGGACGGCCTGCGCATCGAGCAGGCCGGCAGGGAACTGGCGAGCGCGGCCCGGGTCTCCTACAGCTCGACCGCCGTCCACGGCTCCCTCACCCAGTCCCACACGTACAGGCCGTAGCCCACCCGGAGACGGAGACGGAGCCGCCGCCCGGGGCGGAGCACCGGCGCTACGTGCTCACCGAGGTCTGCGCGGCCTCCGCCGCCGGCCCGGAGGCATCCCGCGGCCCCGCCCGCTGCGGCCGGGGAGCGGGAATGAACGCGGCGACGGCCCCCGACACCAGGGCGAAGCCGCCGCCCATCAGCAGGCCGGTCCGGAAGCCCGCCTCGGAGGTGAAGGTGACGCCGCCGACCGTGGTCGTCATCCGAGCCAGGACGACACCGACGACCGCGGCGCCGACGGAGGTCCCCAGCGAGCGCATGAGGGCGTTGAAACCGTTGGCGGCGCCGCTCTCCGCGGGCGGCACCGCGCTCATCACCAGGGCGGGCATCGCACCGTAGGCCAGCGCGACACCACAGTTGATGACCATGGCGGCGACCATCAGGCCCGCGGCCGTCCCCGCCAGCAGCAGCGCCGTGCCGTAGCCCGCGGCCAGCACGAGCGCCCCGCAGACCAGGGTGACCTTCGGGCCGCGCGCGTTGGTGAGGCGGCCCCCGAGGGGGGAAACCGCCATCATCATCAGCCCGCCGGGGAGCATCCACAGCCCGGCCGCCAGCATCGACTGGCCCAGCCCGTACCCGGTCGCCGCCGGGAACTGCAGCAACTGCGGCACGACCAGCATGCTCGCGTACATGCCGAACCCGATGAACACCGAAGCGAGGTTGGTCAGCAGCACGCGCGGGCGGACCGTGGTGCGCAGGTCCACCAGCGGATCGGTGGTCCGCCACTCGAACCATCCCCAGGCGCCCAGGACCACGACCGCGGCGCCGACCAGACCGAGGGCGGTCGCCGAACCCCACCCCCAGTCGGAGCCCTTGGACACGAAGAGCAGCAGGCACACCAGGCCCACCGCGAGGCCCAGCGCGCCGACCGCGTCGAAGCGCTGGCCCTTGGCGCCGGCGGGGACGTCCGGAACGAAGACCACGATCATGACGGCGACGGCCGACGCCAGCACCGCGGCCCCCCAGAACAGGAAGCGCCAGTTCGCGTACTGCGCGACGGCCGCCGAGAGCGGCAGGCCGATCCCGCCGCCGATGCCCATCGAAGCGCTCACCAGGCCGATGGAGGAACTGAGCTTCTCGGCGGGGAGGATGTCCCGGAGCAGGGCGATGCCCAGCGGGATCATGCCCATGCCGATCCCCTGCAGGCCGCGCCCGGCGATCATCGGTACGACGCTGCTCGACAGCGCGCACACCACCGATCCCGCGATCAGCGGTACGCAACACGCGAGCATCATGCGGCGCTTGCCGACCATGTCGCCCAGCCGCCCGCTGATCGGCACGCACACACCCGCGACCAGCAGGGTGGCGGTGATGACCCAGGCGGCGTTGGACGGGGAGGTGTGGAGGATCTTCGGCAGGTCGACCAGCAGCGGAGTGACCAGCGTCTGCATGACGGCCGCGGCGACCCCCGCGAGCGCGAGCGTCGCGATCACCTTGCCGGTGCGGGGAGCGGCCCTGGGCGGCTGGGGCATGGAGGTCCTAGAGGCTCGGCGCACAACGATCAGTCGTCTACCGGTAGTCAACTACCAGTAGCCAACTATCAGTTCGCGGCGCGGGGCATGTCAACCAGATCCGATCGTCGACTATCAGTTGCTATGGTCGGCAGCGTGCCGAACGACGCCCCCAAACCCCTGCGCGCCGACGCCGTCCGCAACGTCGAGAAGATCGTCCGGGCGGCGCGCGACGTATACGCCCAGGTGGGACCCGATGCGCCGCTCGACGAGATCGCCCGGCGGGCCGGCGTCGGCATCGCGACGCTCTTCCGCCGCTTCCCCGACAAGGCCGCCCTCCTTCGAGCCGTACTCGACCAGCAGTTCACCCAGGACGTCCGCCCCGCCATCGACCGGGGCCTCGCCGACGAGGATCCCCGCCGCAGCCTGACCGTCGTGATCGAGGCCGCCCTGACATCGGCGGCCGCCGAGCACCACGTCCTGACGGCGGCCCGCAACGCCGGCGTCTTCTCCGCGGAGACCAGCGCCCGCTTCTTCGACGCGCTCGACCCGCTGGTGACGCGCGGCCAGCAGGCCGGGGTGATCCGCGGGGACCTCGTGCCCGACGATCTCAAAAGAATCATGAGCATGCTCGTCAGCGTGCTGTGGACCATGGACCCGGCCGAGGACGGCTGGCGGCGCTACGTGACCCTGCTCCTGGACGGCCTCAACCCCCCGGCGGCCACCCCCCCTGCCCTCCAGCAGGCCCCGCTGGGCTGACCGCCCGGGAACGGCCGCCCGGGAACACGGGTGGGGCGGCGGGTCCCAGGACCCGCCGCCCCACCGTGCCGCCCGCTGCCGGTCAGCCGTCGTGCTTGAGGCCCAGCACCTCGGTGGCCGCGAAGGTCTCGCCCGCGGGGCGGGACTCGTAGTGCGCGGTGAGGAGCCCGTCGAGCTCCTCGTAGGAGAAGGACTCCTTGGCGGTGTCGAACTTCGCCGCCACCTTGGGGCGCTCCATCACGACCACGATGCCGCCGTGGACGACGAACAGCTGCCCGTTGGCCTTCGCCGAGGCCGGGGAGGCCAGGTAGCCGACCAGCGGGGCGACGTGCTCGGGGGCGAGCGCGTCGAGCTTGCCCTCCTCCGGGACCTGGAAGCCCGCGAAGACGTCCTCCGTCATCCGGGTACGGGCCCGCGGGCAGATGGCGTTGGCCGTGACCCCGTACTTGCCGAGCGCCAGGGCGGTCGAGGTGGTCAGGCCCACGATGCCGCCCTTGGCCGCCGCGTAGTTGGGCTGGCCCGCCGAACCGCCGAGGAAGGCCTCCGAGGAGGTGTTGACGATCCGGCCGTAGACCGGGCCGCCCGCCGCCTTGGAGCGCTCGCGCCAGTGCACGGAGGCGAAATGGGTGGTGTTGAAGTGGCCCTTGAGGTGGACCCGGATGACCGAGTCCCACTCCGCCTCCGACATCGAGAAGACCATCCGGTCGCGCAGGATGCCCGCGTTGTTGACCAGGATGTCGAGCTTGCCGAAGCTGTTCACCGCCAGCTCGACCAGCTCGCGCGCCTGCTCGAAGTCGGCCACGTCGCCGAGGTGCGCCACCGCCTGCCCGCCGGCCGCGCGGATCTCCGCGGCGACCTCCTCCGCCGGGGCGGCCGAAGCCTCCCCGGAGCCGTCGCGGCCGGCCTGGCCGAAGTCGTTGACGACCACGCTCGCACCGAGCCGGGCGAGCTCGATCGCCTCGGCCCGGCCCAGGCCCCGGCCGGCCCCGGTGACGATGGCGGAGAGTCCCTCAAGTGGCAGTGACATCCGTACGGTTCCTCTCGAAACGGGTCAGAGTTCGATGCAGGTGCGCAGGGCGACGCCCGTGCGCATCTGGTCGAGCGCGTCGTTGATCTCGGCGAGCTGCACGCGGTGCGTGATCAGGCCCGCCAGGTCCACCCGGCCGGCCCGCCACAGCCCGATCGTGCGCTCGTAGGAGCGGAGCACGTCCCCGCCGCCGTACATGGACGGCAGGATCTTCTTCTCGTCGAAGAAGAGGGAGAACATGTTGATCGAGTAGTTGTCGTCGAGCGCGCCGGCGCCGACCACGACGACGGAGCCGCCGCGGCGGGTCATCTCGTACGCGGTCTGCGTGGTCTGGGACTTGCCGACCACCTCGAAGACGTAGTCGAAGCCCTCGCCCGCGGTGATCCGGTTCTTGGCGTCGGCGAAGGCCTCCGGGGAGACCGCCTCGGTGGCGCCGAAGCGCAGCGCGGCCTCGCGCCGGGAGGCGACCGGGTCCACGGCGATGATCTGGGCCGCGCCCTGGACCTTGGCGCCCTGGATGACGGAGATGCCGACGCCGCCGCAGCCGATGACGGCGACCGAGGAGCCGGCCTCCACCTTGGCGGTGTTGATGGCGGCTCCCAGGCCGGTGGTCACGCCGCAGCCGATCAGGGCGGCGATGTCGAAGGGCACGTCGTCGGGGATCGGTACGGCGCAGCCCGCCGGGACGACCATCTCCTCGGCGAAGGTGCCGGTTCCGGCGAAGCCGAAGATGCTGTTGGCGCCGCGCTGGAAGTTGGGGGTGGCGACGTTGCCGAAGGCCTCCAGGCACAGGTGGCCCTGGCCGCGCCGGCAGGAGGGACAGTGGCCGCACGGCGGCAGCCAGCAGACCAGGACCCGGTCACCGATCTTGTGGCTGGTGACGCCGTCGCCGACGTCGGTGATGACGCCGGAGCCCTCGTGGCCCGGGATGAAGGGGGCGGGCTGCGGCAGGACCCCGCTCATCGCGGAGAGGTCGGAGTGGCACAGGCCGGTGGCCTTGATGCGGATCTTGACCTTGCCGGGGCCGAATCCCACGGCCTCCATGTCCTCGACGACCTCGAGCTTGTCCTGGCCTATCTCGCTCTGGAGTGCTGCGCGCACGGTGCGGCTCCTTCTGTCTGCCTGGCTGTCTGACGGATTAGGCGTGTTCGACGACGGTGTCGGCGAGGACCGGGGCGTCGTCGCGGTCGGCGGCGGTCACCGTGACGAGGACGCGGCCGGGCTCCTGCCACATCCGGATGCGCAGGGTCTCGCCGGGGAAGACGATCCCGGCGAAGCGCGTGCGGTAGGCGCGGACGCGGGAGACGTCCCCGTCGAGGAGGGTGTCGACCACGGTCTTCAGGGTCATCCCGTACGAGCACAGGCCGTGCAGGATCGGCTGGTCGAAGCCGGCCAGCTTGGCGAACTCCGGGTCGGCGTGCAGCGGGTTCCAGTCACCGGAGAGGCGGTACAGCAGCGCCTGCTCCTCGCGGATCTTCCGCTCCTCGGTCCGGTCGGGCGCCCGCTCGGGCTGCTCGGTCTTCACGGAGGGGCCGCGGTCGCCGCCGAAGCCGCCTTCACCGCGTACGAAGATCTGCGCGTCGGAGGTCCACAGCGGCCCGTCGGCGTCCGCGACCTCGGTGCGCAGGACGACCACGGCCGCCTTGCCCTTGTCGTAGACGGCGGCGACCTTCGCGGAGGAGGTGGCCTCGCCCTTGACGGGGATGGGCCGGTGCAGCTCGATGGACTGTCCGCCGTGCAGGACCATGGCGAGGTTGACCTCGATGCCGGGGGCCGCGAGGCCGCCCATCATGGCCATGCCGGCGCCGGCGACCGTCGCGAAGCTGGGCAGCACGTGGAGCTTGGACTCCAGGGTGTAGCGCAGCTCGTCGGGGTCGGTGGCTGCCCCGGGGTTGTTCGGGGAGGTCCCTGCGCCGAGTCCGAGGTGGTAGAGCTGGATGTCCTTGTGGTCCCAGGCGATGTTCCCCTGGCGGGGTTCTGCGGCGAGGGCCTTGGCGGCATCGATCGGCATGGGCGTGCTGCTCCCTGTCTTGGAAACACCGTCTTCGGAACACCGTCTTCTGAAAACTGGGGCCTTTGGAAGACCTCGGCGCGGCCGTCCGCACCGTCGGCCGCACCGAGGTCGTATGCGGGACCGGCTGCCCGGGACGCGTTCGTCTAGAACGCGTTCTAGGTTGCCGGTGAAGGAATGTATAACGCACCCCCCAGCAGTTGGGAAGACTCCCGGGAAGACTCCTGACGAACTGTCAGTTCTTCTTCTTGCGGTGCGTGTTGCCCGGAGACCGGACACCCCGCCCCTACTCTTGGCGGGTGGACGAGATGCCCGTTTCCCAGCGCCCTGTCCGATCCCTGCGGGTGCTCCTGGACCCGCCGAACCCCTCCCTGGCCCTCCTCCTGGGCCTCCAGCCGGACATCGAGGTGGTCGCTTCGGCGATGGCCCGCCCGGCGGTGGCGCTCACCGAGTCGGTGGAGCGCGTACCCGAGCTCCTCGCGGACGATCCGGAATGCCGGATCCTGGTCCTGACGGGCTCGGCGCACCCCGGACTGGCGCGGGCGGTGGCCGCGGCGGGCGGGGCGGGCCTGGTCCTGCGCGACGGCCCGGTCGAGGACCTCGCGGAGTCCGTGCGCCGCGCCTCCCGCGGGGAGTCGGTGACGGACCCGGCGCTGGACGCCCCCTGAGCCCTTCAGGTCACCTCAGGCCACCTCGGGGCCCCTCAGCGCACACGTACGCCCGCCCCGCCGGTCCGGACGGATCGGCGGGGCGGGCGCGCGAGCGAGCGGGGGGTGCTCAGGGGCTGGGCTTGGTCCAGTCGTCGACGGTCCGCGAGGGGTCCAGCGCGACCGGGAGCCGCTCCAGCCCGCGGAAGGCCGGGAACGGCCCCTTGAGCCACTCCTCCTCGCCCGTCGCCGGCGTCGCCAGGACCATGTCGGGGAAGCGGTCGAGCAGGGCCGTCAGGGCGGTCTCCAGCTCCATGCGGGCCAGCGGGGCGCCGAGGCAGTAGTGCGCCCCGTGGCCGAACCCGAGGTGGGTGCTCTGCAGCCCCTTCCGCGTCACGTCCAGGGTGTCCGGCGAGGGGAACTTCTCCGGGTCGCGGTTGGCCGAGGTGATCGCGATCTGCACGAGGGCGCCCCGGGGGATGGCCACTCCCCCGATCTCCAGGTCCTCCAGCGCGTAGCGGAACGTGGAGGTCTCCACGGAGCCCTCGAACCGGACGAGCTCCTCGATCGCCTGCGGCAGCAGCGACCGGTCCTCCTTGACGAGCGCCAGCTGGTCGGGGTGCGAGAGCAGGGCGAAGACCGCGTTGCCGATCTGGTAGGTGGTGGTCTTGTGCCCGGCGAAGAGCAGGACCCACATCATCGACACGAGCTCGTCGTCGGTCAGGGCGCCCTCGGCGTGCTGCGTCTCGATCAGCACGCTGAGGAAGTCGTCCGAGGGCTCCGCGCGCTTGCGGGTGACGAGGCCGCCGAAATAGCCGCGCAGCCAGTGCTCGGCGGCGGCCAGGTCGTCGGCCATGTCCTTGCTGAACCGGGAGCGCGTCACCTGGCCGAACCACTTCAGGACGTCCGTGCGCTCGTCGCCGACGATGCCCAGCAGCTCGCAGATGACCATGACGGGCAGCGGCAGCGCGAAGGAAGTCATCAGGTCGACGGGGGTGTCCGTCGGGCACTTCGCCAGCAGCTCGCCGGCGATCTCCTCGATGCGCGGGCGCAGCAGTTTGACGTGGCGCGGGGTGAAGGCCTCGTGGGCGATGTGCCGCAGCCGGGTGTGCCGAGGGGGGTCGGCGAAGAGCAGGTTGTCGTCGAGGGCGTCGCAGGTGTTCCCGAAGACCGCGTGGTAGATGTCGAGGCCCTGGTGCATGTCCTTGCCGATGCGCGGATCGGAGAGGGCGAGCCGGGCGTCGTCGTACCGGGTGATCAGGTACGTCGGGACGCCGTGCCGGGTCGTCAGCTCGCAGACGGGGGCCTGCTCGCGCAGCGACCGGTAGACCGGATGGGGGCACGTACGGTACTCCGGCGTGCCCGTGGACACGGCCGCGACGGCTTCGTCGACGGGGAGGCCGTCACTCACGGCCACTGCGGGTTCGGTCGTCACGTGTTCAGACCTCTCATGGGGCTCGAACTTCCAGCGAGCTCCTCCCGTGGGGCACCGGCCCGGTAACTCCGATGACCCTCCGATTACCCCGTTCGGGCCCGAAAGTACGCCCGCCTGAGCGGATCGGCCGGGTCCCGGGCCCGTCCCGCGGGGACCCGCGCGAGGCTCCCCTACGGTGCCTCCATGCCGGAAACCACGCCGCCTGACGACGGCAGCCGCGCCAGGATCGACGTCCACCACCACTTCTGTGCCCCGCAGTGGCTGGAGTGGGCCGAACGGCAGGGGCTGGTGAACCCGAAGGCGCTGCCGCCGTGGGCGCGCTGGGACGCCGCGTCCGCGCTGGACGTGATGGACCGGGCGGGGATCGCCACCGCCGTCCTCAAGCCGATGCTGCCGGCGCGCTACGAGACCTCCGCGCAGCTGCGGGAGGCCACCACCGTGACCCTGCGGGCGGCGACCGAGGTGGTGAGCGCGCACCCGGGCCGGTTCGCGTTCCACGTGCCGCTCTTCCTGGACGACCCCGAGGTCGCGTCCTGGGCGCTGCGCCACGGCCTGGACGAGCTCGGCGCGGTCGGGGTGAACGTGACGGCGAACTACGGCGGGGTCTACCTGGGCGATCCCTCGTACGATCCGCTCTTCGCGGAACTGGACGAGCGCTCGGCGGTGGTGGACACCCACCCGCACAACCTCCCGGGGGGCGCGCCGGGCGGTCCGGGCGGTGCGGGCGGTCCGGGCGGCGCGGGCGGTCCGGGCGGCGCCGCGAACGTCCCGGGCATCCCGAACTTCCTGTGCGACTTCCTGCTGGACACGACGCGGGCCGCCGTGAACATGATCCACAAGCGGACGCTCGACCGCTTCCCGAACCTGTCGGTGATCCTGCCGCACGCGGGCGGCTTCCTGCCGCACATCGCGACGCGGGTGGAGGCCTTCGCGGGGGCGTTCAGCCCGCCGGTCGATCCGGCGATGGTCCGGGACCACATGCGGCGCTTCCACTACGACACGGCGGGGCCCATGTCCCCGGCGGGCACGCTCCTCGCGACGGTCCCGCCGTCCCAGCTCCTCTTCGGCAGCGACTGGCCGGCGTGCCCGTCGGCGATGGTCACGGACATCGCCCTCCCGGCCCTGGCCGCGGACCCGGCCCTCACCCCGGCCCACCACCGCGCGATCAGCCGCGACAACGCGCTCCGTCTGATGCCAGGCCTGTCGGCCCCCTCGGCCGAAGCCGCCCCGGCACAACCCAGCCCCGCCAGGGGGCACCTCCCAGCGGTAGCTGGGGGAGTTTGAGGCGACCCTTCAGCCCCGCACCCGCGGGACCGGGCCGGGCCGGGTCGGGCCGGGCCCGGTCGGGAGTTCACCAGCCGGCCGGGCTACTTGCGGAGGAGGGTGACCACCGCCGCGCCGCCCAGGCCGATGTTGTGCGCCAGGCCGACCCGGGCTCCGGACACCTGCCGGGCCCCCGCCAGGCCCCGCAGCTGCCACACCAGCTCCGCCGCCTGCGCGAGCCCCGTCGCCCCCAGCGGGTGGCCCTTCGAGATCAGGCCCCCCGACGGGTTCACCACCCACCGCCCGCCGTACGTCGTCGCGCCCGACTCCACCAGCGGCCCCGAGCCACCCGCCTCGCACATCCCCAGCGCCTCGTACGTCAGCAGCTCGTTGATCGAGAAGCAGTCGTGCAGCTCGATCACGTCCACGTCCTCGATCCCGAGCCCGGACGCCTCGAAGACCTGCCGCCCCGCCGCCGCCGTCATCGGCTTGCCGACCACGTCGATGCACGAGCCCGACGCGAAGGAGGCCTCGGTGTCCGTCGTCATCGCCTGCGCGGCGATCTCCACCGCGCGGTCCCCCAGCCCGTGCCGCTCCACGAACCGCTCCGAGACCACGACCGCCGCCGCCGCCCCGTCCGAAGTCGGCGAGCACTGGAGCTTGGTCAGCGGCTCGTGGATCGTCTTCGCCGCGAGGATCTCCTCGACCGTGTAGACGTCCTGGAACTGCGCGTTCGGGTTGTTCGCGGAGTGCCGGTGGTTCTTCGCCCCGACCGCCGCCAGCTGCGCGGCCGTGGTCCCGTACAGCTTCATGTGCTCCCGGGCCGCGTTCCCGAAGATCTGCGCGGTCGGCGGCGACATCTCGAAGCCGTGCCCGGCCGCCATGATCCCGTAGTGCCGGGCGACCGGCGAGGTCTTGAAGTCCCCACCGTCCGCCCCGCCGCCCAGCGCGCCCTTCTTCATCTTCTCGAAGCCGAGCGCGAGCACGCAGTCGTTGATGCCGCCCTCGACGAACTGCCGCGCCATCATCAGCGCCGTCGAGCCGGTCGCGCAGTTGTTGTTGACGTTGTAGACGGGCACCCCGCTCAGCCCGATCTCGTACGCCGCCCGCTGGCCGGCCGTGGAGGCCTGGAAGCAGTAGCCCACCGGCACCTGCTCGACGAGGCCGTAGTCGATGCCCGCGTCCGCGAGCGCCGCCGTCCCGGCTTCCTTCGCCATGTCCCAGTACTGCCAGTCCCGCGACTCCGGCTTCTCGAACTTCGTCATGCCGACGCCCACGATGTACGACTTCATCACTGCTGCCCTTCAGTCCCTGGGAAGGCCGAGGATGCGCTCGGCCACGACGTTCAGCTGGACCTGCGTGGTGCCTCCGGCGATGGTCAGGCAGCGGGACATGAGCATCCCGTGCACCGCCCGCTTGCCCGCCCCCTCGCTCACCGCGCCCGCCGGGCCCAGCAGTTCGAGCGCGAGCTCGGCGGTCCGCTGCTGGTGCGGGGTCTGCACGAGCTTGCGCACGGACGCGCCCGCGCCCGGCTCCAGCCCGGAGACCTGCTGGAGGGTGGTGCGCAGCCCGATGCAGGCCAGGGCGTGCGCCTCGGCGGCCAGCGCCCCGATCCGCACGCGGTACGCGCCTTCGAGTTCGGCGGAGCCCGCGAGCAGCGCCTCCAGGCCGGTGTCGAAGGTCATCTGGTCGGCCATGTGGACGCGTTCGTTGCCGAGGGTGTTGCGGGCGACCTTCCAGCCGCCGTCCGGCGCCCCGACGAGCGCGTCCGCCGGGAGCCGGACGTCATCGAAGTAGACCTCGTTGAAGAGGGCCTCGCCGGTGATCTCCTTGAGCGGGCGGATGTCGATCCCGGGGGTCTTCATGTCCACGATGAAGTAGCCGAGGCCCTTGTGCTTGGGGGCGTCCGGGTCGGTCCGGGCCAGCAGGATGCCGTAGTCGGCGCTCTGCGCGGAACTCGTCCACACCTTCTGCCCGTTGACGATCCAGCCGCCGTCCGCAGGTCCGTCCCCGTCCGCGGTCCGCTCCGCCTTGGTGCGCAGCGAGGCGAGGTCGGAGCCGGCGCCCGGCTCGGAGAAGAGCTGGCACCAGGTGACGTCCCCGCGCAGCGTGGGCAGCAGGTGGCGCTCCTGCTGCTCGGGGGTCCCGTAGGCCAGCAGCGAGGGGACGACCCAGGTGGCGATGCCGAGGTCGGCGACCTTGACCCCGGCGGCCTTGAGCTCCTGCTGCACGACGAGCTGTTCGACGGGCCCGGCCCCGAGCCCGTAGGGGGCCGGGAGGTACGGGGCGGCGTACCCGGTGGGCGCCAGGACCCGGCGGGCGGTGGCGGGGTCGAGGCCGCGCGCGTCCTCGATGGCGGTACGGGCCTTCGCGCGGTGCTTCTCGGCCTGCGCGGGCAGTTCGAGGCGCAGCTCGCGCCGGGCCCCGGCGGCGGCGAGCCGTACGGCGCGGACCCGGTGGCCGTCGCCGGAGCCGAGGAGCTGGCGGGCGACGAGGGCCCGGCGCAGGTAGATGTGGGCGTCGTGCTCCCAGGTGAAGCCGATGCCGCCGAGCACCTGGATGCAGTCCTTGGCGCAGGAGTAGGCGGCGTCGAGTGCGGTCCCGGCGGCGAGGGCGGAGACCAGCGAGCGGACCTCGGCGGGCTCCTCGGTCGCCTGGGCGGCGTCCCAGACCAGGGCCCGGGCCTGCTCCACGCGCACGAGCATGTCGGCGCACAGGTGCTTGATGCCCTGGAACTGTCCGATGGGCCGGCCGAACTGCTCGCGCACCTTGGCGTACTCGGCCGCGGTGTGCAGGGCCCAGGCGGCGGTGCCGCAGGCGTCGGCGGCGAAGAGCACGCAGGCGAGGTCGCGGACGAGCGCGGCGTCGAGTTCGAGGAGCCGGTCGGGCCCGGCGGTGACCCCGCGGGCGCGGACGCCGGCGGTGGGTCTGGTCGGGTCGGCGCTCTCGTGGGTGCGGACGTCCAGCGCCGCGGCGTCCACGGCGAACCAGCGGGTGCCGTGCGCGGTCTCGGCGGCGAGCAGGACGAGGTCGGCCTCGCCCGCGCCGAGCACCGGCGGGGCGCTCCCGTCGAGCAGGTAGCCGCCCTCGACGGCGACGGCGGTCAGGTCCCCGGGTCCGAGCGCGACGGCGCCGACCCGCCCGCCGAGCGGCTCGGCGCCGGCCCGGTCCAGGAGTACGGAGGCCAGCGCGCTCGGCAGGTACGCCCCGGGCAGCGCGCCCCGGGCGGCTTCCTCCACGGCGACGGTGAGGTCGAGCAGGGTCCCGCCGTCCAGGTGCGGCTCCAGCAGCCCGGAGGAGGCGAGCGCGTCCCAGTAGGCGGGGCGCGCGCCGGTCTGCGGCGGGGTGTCGAGGAGTTTGCGCACTTCCTCGGGCGGCACGGCCCGAGCGACCCAGCCGCGTACGGCCGCGGCCAACTCCCGCTGTTCCTGTGTGATTCCGATGCCCATGCGCGGCAGAGTAGAACACGTTCCATTCTGACGGAAGGTCAGAACTGAAACGTGTTCTCGCATTTGACCCCGCACGGGGAACGCCGCGGGGATCGGCGGGGGCGGGCAACCGTGCGGCACCCTCCGGTCGTCTTCACGGGTATGACGTCGCCGCCCGCACCTCCGCCCGGCACGCCCGTGTGGCCGCACTGCGGTGAGGGCGCGAGCCCGGCCGATCCGGTCGGCTGCCGGGGGCGGCAGGTCGCGGTCCCGCTGACTGCGGGCCCACCGCGCTGCCTGGCCCACCTCGCGCCCGCCGACCTCACCCTGCACCTGGCGTCGCTCTCCGCGGGCGACGACGTCGAGCACCAGGGCGTCACCTTCACCGGAAACCTGGCCGACCGGCTCTTCGACGCCCTCCGGGACCCCGCGACGGGGCGGCCCCGCTTCGGCCGGGCCACGTTCGACCACGCGGTCTTCGCCTCCGAAGCCCGTTTCGACGGTGCGACCTTCTCGTCCGTGGCCGACTTCGGGGGCGCGGAGTTCGGCGCCCTCGCCTGGTTCGACAACGTGACGTTCCAGGCCGAAGCCTGGTTCTCGGGCGCGGTGTTCCGGGACGGTGCCCGGTTCGTCGGCACGGTGTTCCACACAGACGTCCGGTTCGGCTCCCTGACGATCTCCGTCGCCGTCCGGTCGGGCAGCGCGGTCGCGAACCTCACCACCACGGTCCAGGTGGACGGCGTGACCTTCGAAGCCGGCGCCTGGTTCTCGGGAGCCGTGTTCCACGCCGAAGCCCAGTTCGACGAGGTGGTGTTCCCCGACGAAGTCCGTTTCCACGGCACGGCGTTCCAGTCCAAGGCCCGGTTCGTCGGCGCGACGTTCCACACCGACGCCTGGTTCAAGCGCGCCTCCTTTGCCGGAGCCGTCCTGTTCGACGGCGCCGTGCTCCACGCCGACGGCCTCTTCGAGGACGCGTCCTTCTCCACCGCCCACCGGCTGGGTCCGCTGGCCTGCCACGGATCACTCGACCTGTCGGGCGCCGCCTTCGGGCGCGCCGTGACGATCGAGGCCGCCGCCCGGTCCCTGACCTGCGCCCGCGCCGTCTGGGAGTCGACGGCCACCCTGCGCCTGCGGTACGCCGACGTCGACCTGTCGGACGCCGTGGTCACGCAGCCGATCGCGGTCACCGCCCACGCCGCCCCCTTCGCCCACCTCGACGAATCCTGCCTCGGCAACGCCGACGACCGGGTACGGGTCCTGTCCCTGCGGGGCATCGACGCCGCCCAGCTGGTCCTGACCGGCACCGACCTGTCCGCCTGCCGGTTCCTCGGCGCCTTCCACCTCGACCAGCTCCGCCTGGGCGGCGACACCGTCTTCGCCCGGACCCCGGCGGGCACCGACCTGCGCAGGCTGGTCCCGCTGCGCTGGACCGACCGGCTCGCCCTGGCCGAGGAGCACCACTGGCGCGCCCTGCCCCACCACCGGCGCCGCATGCGGGCCGGCTGGGTCCCGGACGCGCCCCCCACCGTGACGTCGGCACCCCCGCCGGGGCCGGCCGCACTGGCCGCGCTCTACCGCCAGCTCCGCAAGGGGTTCGAGGACGGCAGGGACGAGCCCGGAGCCGCCGACTTCTACTACGCCGAGATGGAGATGCGCCGCCTGGAGCGCCGCTCCCCCCGCAGCCGCGCCGAACGGGGCCTGCTCACCGCCTACTGGGCCCTCTCCGGCTACGGGCTGCGCGCCTCGCGCGCCCTGGCCTGGCTCGGGCTCGCGATGACCGCGACGGTGCTGGTCATGATGGTGTGGGGGCTTCCGCAGAACGATCCGAAGTCCGTGTCGGCCGGCCGCGTGGTCGGCCAGAACGTCCGCCTGACCACCGACACCCCCGACCCCGTCAACCCCTCGGGGCCGCTCCACGAGCGGCTGACGGCCAAGCGGTTCGAGAAGAGCCTGCGCGTGGTGGTGAACTCGGTGGTCTTCCGCTCCTCGGGCCAGAACCTGACCACGCCGGGCACCTACGTCGAGATGGCCTCGCGGCTGACCGAGCCCGTCCTCCTCGGCTTCGCCGCCCTCGCGGTCCGCGGCCGCGTCAAACGCTGACCGCGCCCCTCGCGGCGCCCGCCCCGCTCGCCCTCACAGCCGGGTACGGAAGAACTCCACGGCCTCGGCGGCCACCCGGCGGCGCACTTCCGCGCCGTCGGCGTCGTCGCGGACGAAGTGGTAGTGCTCCACGTCCGCGCCGGCCGAGCGGCCCTCCGCACCGGGGATGGCCCCGAGGTAGCGCAGCGCGTTGGATTCCGCGGGCGTGACGACGTCGGCCCCGCCCCACCGGACCGCGACCGGGCGGCCGATCCCCTTCAGGCTCTCCGGGGTGACCAGCTCGCCCATCCCCGGGCACACCAGGAACGCGGCGCCCACCCGGTCGTCGGCGAGGTCCCGCTCCCCCTCGGCGACGGCCCGCGCCAGATGCGCGGTGTCGACGGACGCGTGCAGGACCTCCATCATCCTTCTTCCAGGGAATCCCGGACTTTGGGCCGGGAGGGAATGGATCCTTGGCCCGGAGGCGCGGAGCGCCGGAGTGCTCTGCGTTGTCAGTGGCCTTCGCTATGTTGGTCCACCTTGACCGGAAGGGGGTGGGCCGGGTGATCCGTGCGTACAAGTTCCTCCTGCGGCCCACCTTCCGGCAGGAGATCGCGCTCGGCGAGATGCTGCGTGATCATTGCGGCGTCTACAACGGCGCGTTGCAGGAACGCCGCGACGCCTACCGGCACGCCTCGAAGACGAGCATCAAGTACGGGATGCAGTCCGCGCAGCTCAAGGACATCAGGGCCTTCGACCCGGAGCGTCACGGCCGGTGGTCGTTCTCCAGCCGGCAGGCCACCTTGCGCCGTCTCGACAAGGCGTTCGCCGCGTTCTTCCGCCGGGTCAAGTCCGGCGATACGCCGGGATACCCGCGCTTCCGTGGGGTGAACTGGTTCGACACCGTCGACTTCCCGAAGGACGGCGACGGTTGCCGGTGGGACTCCCTCCCGGACCATGCGGCCCGCGTCCGTTTCCAGGGCGTCGGGCACGTCAAGGTCCACCGGCACCGGTCGGTGGTCGGCAAGGTCAAGACCGTGTCGGTCAAGCGCGAGGGCAAGCGCTGGTACGTGGTGCTGACCGCCGTGCAGCCCCGGCCCGAGCCGCTGCCCGCGACGGGCTCCGCGTACGAGGGGCAAAGCAGCCACCGCCCCCCCTTCGGGGCGGCCCCGCCGCCGCTCCCCTGCCCTGCCTCGCCGCCGAGCCGCACCCACACCGCTTCAGCACTGGTGTGCCGCGCTGCCCGCCCGCCGGCCCATGAGGCGTACCCGGAGACACATCCCCATGCGCTACATCACCACCAACGTCCCTCCCACGGACCTCCACGGCGTCGCCGATATCAGCTGGCACGCCCGAGCCGCCTGCAACGGAGTCGACCCCGCCACCGCAGACGAGCTGTACTTCCACACGCCCAACGACGACTACGCCATCGCGGAGGCGAAGGAGATCTGCAGCTGGTGCCCGGTCCGCCGCGAATGCTTCAACTACGCCCTGGACAACGAGGTCAAGGAGGGCATCTGGGGCGGCCTGACCGAGGCCGAGCGACTGACCTGGCACGACCAGGTCGAGAACCGGCTGGACTACAGCCGGGTGAAGGCCGCGATCGAGGGCCGGGACATCCAGCTGAGCCGACTGGAGCGCAGGACCCTCACCCGCTACGCGAGCGCCCAGGGCTGGAGCCCGAACCGCCTCGCCCACACCCTTCAAATCGGTGTCGAGTGGGCCCGTGACCTGCTCCGGGTGGAGGCCCGCGCCATCGAGAACCGCGACCGCGACAACCTCGCCTCGGATCCCAATCCGGCCGAGACCGCCCGGCAGGCCGTCCTCGACGGGCAGCAGCCCCCGCGCTCCGGCCAAGCCCACGACGGTGACGGTCCCGAGCGGGACCGAAGCATTCCCCGCAAGGACAGACGGGGCAAGGTCGTGGCGCAGAAGCCGAAGCCGGTGGCTCGTCACGTGCAGACCCAGGCCCTGATCAACAATCTCCGGAAGGCAGTATGAGCACCCCCGGCACGGGCTCCAGAGCCACGAAGAGCACCGAGTCCGCCGAGCGGTTCACGCTCGCCGCCGCCGGAGCCGTCATCGCCGCGCTCACCGCCGCCGCCTTCTGGCTGAGTTACGCGCACCTGGCCGAGGTCGCCGGCCAGCACGGCCTGGCCAAGTCACCCGAGCGGCAGTGGGCCTGGCCCGGCACCTTGGACGCCTTCATCGTCATCGGCGAACTGCTCATGCTGCGGGCAGGCCTGCGCAAGGTCACCGACTGGTGGGCCGTCGCTCTCACCTCCATCGGATCCGTCGGCTCCATCGCGCTCAACGTCGCCGGCGTAAGCGGGACCGGCCCCGACCCGGTCCCCGCGCTGGACTATGTGGTCGCCGCCGTCCCACCCACCGCCGCACTACTGGCCTTCGGCGTGCTGATGCGCCAGATCCACCAGCACGTCGCCTCTCCCGGGGACCGGGCTCCGCTCCCCACGGAGGGCGCCCCCGAAAGCGCGTTGACCGTCGGGACGACGGCGGGGGACCAGCCCACCGCAGAGGCAGGGGACCGCAACGGGACCGTGGTCCCCGCCGGCGGGGACCACCGTTCGGGGGAACGTACGGGTGGGGACCAGACGAGCACGGTCCCCGAGCACAGGCACGGTCCCCACCCGGTCCCCGACCCCCCGGCCCCCATCGGCCTCGATTCGGCGCAGCCATCGGGGACCGTCACCGGCCTGGGGACCGGGGACCGCCACAACGGGGACCGACCTGGCACGGTCCCCAAGCTGAACCCCGGCCCCAACACGGTCCCCGTCCCGCGCGGGGACCGTCCCGAGGGGACCGACGGTCCCCAGCACGGGGACCGTCCTGAGACTGTCGCCCCACCGGGGACCGGCAACGAGCCCCGCACGGTCCCCAACTCGGTCCCCAACCCCAAAGCCGCCGGCGGGGACCGGGCGGGGCACGCGCCCGCAACGGTGCGGAACAACGGCGTCAGCGGGGACCGTCCCCGCCACGACCGCACCGTCTCGGTCCCGGGGACCGGGGACCGTAAAGGGACGGCCCCCGGGACCGAGACGGACGGTCCCCGTCCCCACCCTGCACCGGATGGGGACCAGGACGACGCCGGGGACCGTGACGGGGACCGGGGCAACGCCGACCCCGAGGACCCGCCGGCGAAGCCGCGCCGGGGACCGGTCCCCAAACCGAAGCGGGGGACGGGGAACCGCGTCCCAGACCGGTCCCGCACCGGAACGGGACCACGGTCCCGCTCCCGCCTCACCGAGGACGAGATCGTCGACCGACTGCGTCCCCACGTTCGGACCGCACTTGAACGGGACGGCAACGAGTCGGTCACCCGCGTGCAGCTGCGAGCGATCATGCGCGCCCAGCAGATCCCCATCCGCAACGACCGCCTTACCCCCGTCCTCGCCCGACTGCGCGACGACAACACCAAGACGAGGAGCCCCCGATGAAGACCTGTCCCCGCTTCACTCGCATCCGCACCGACTTCGAGCGCGACATCCGCTACCTCGGCAACTACGCCGCCCACCACCAGGGAACGCCCCAGTCGAAGACCAGCGCCCGGAACGCACTCGGCACCAAGCAGCGGATGGCCGAGGCCCTCACACGGCACTACACGCACTGCCCCGAATGCGGATGACTCACCCATAACGGCAGACAGGGTGCCCCCTGAGGCACTCCACAGGGCGGCCCAGGCTCCTTGCCGGGCCGCCCAGCGTTCGGGCAGCAGGTTCCCGAACGCCCCACCGCAACCCCGACCGCACCAGCTCCACGAGGACCCGAACCCGATGACGAACCCGCCGAACAGTGCGACCACCGCTCCAGATCAGCCGGACTACAACTCGCTCTCGCGGCGAGCAAGTTGGGACGGAAGCGTAGCTTCCGTCACACCCGCCCCCGAGGGGGCGGGAGAGGACCTGCACCAGGGGGCGCAGGTCCTTCTGTCTTCGACCGGGGGCGGATCGAAGTCAGGGCAGGAGGAGAAGCCGTCCGAGCGTCGCAGCCGCCGTGACCGCGCCGACCGCGCCCGACAGCGCCCGCGCCAGCCGCGAGAGAAAAAGCGACTGCACCAGCCCAATACCCGCTTCAACGAAGAAGAGTTCTCGCTGATCAAGTCCGCCGCCGCCCGATGCCATCTGTCCGTCGCCGGTTTCCTCGCCCGCTCCGCTCTCGCCGCCGCCCGTGACCTCGACCGCACCAGCGCCGAGATCGCCGACGAGCGCGAAGTGATCACCGCCCTGTTCGATAGCCGGCGCAGGCTCGGCTGGGCCGGCAGCAACCTGAACCAGGTCTCCAAGGCCTTGAACTCCGGTGCTGACGTCCCCCAGCTCGACACGGCGCTCTCCGCCGTCCAGCGGGCCGCCGAGACGGTGCACGAAGCCGCGGCACAGCTGATCGCGCAGCGCACGTCGTGATCCCCAGCGTCAACGACCCCGGCTCGCGGACCATCGGCCTCCTCGCCTACCTGTACGGGCCGGGCAAGCACGAGGAGCACACCGACCCGCACCTCGTCGCGTCCTTCGACGGCATGTCCCCCGACCCCGGCCGGGATCCGAAAGCCACCTTGAAGGACCTCCAGCAGCTCCTCGACCAGCCCGTCGAGGCCCTCCCGGAGCACGCCCGACCCGCCAAGCACGTGTGGCACACCTCCGTGCGCGCCACCGCGGGCGACCGGATCCTGTCCGACGAGGAGTGGGGCGAGATCGCCCGCCGGGTCGTGGCCGCCACCGGCATCGACCCTGGCGACGGCGAGCCGGCCTGCCGCTGGGCCGCCGTACGGCACGCGGACGACCACATCCACATCATCGCCACCCTGGTGTGCGAGGACGGCAGCCGCCCCGACGACTTCCGCTCCGGCAAGCGAGCCCAGGCCGAGTGCCGCCTCATCGAGAAGGAACTCGGCCTGCACCAGGTCGCGCCCGGGGACGGGACCGCCGCCCAGCGCCCCACCAGCGCCGAACGCCACAAGGCCGAGCGCCAGGGCCGCGAGCGCACTGCCCGGGAAGAACTGCGCGAGACCGTGCGCCGTGCGGTCGCCGGCGCCCAGAGCGAGGGTGAGTTCTTCGACCGCCTGGCCTCGGCCGGCCTGCTCGTCCACAAGCGGGTCGCACCGTCCGGTGACCTCCTCGGGTACAAGGTCGCGCTCCCCGACGACCGCAACAAGAAGGGTGAGCCGGTCTTCTACCCTGGCGCACGGCTTGCCCCGGACCTTTCCCTGCCACGCATCCGTGAGCGCTGGACGGACCCCGTAGCGGCCGGGCCGGACGGCGAAGGCGTCACCGCGGATGCTCCGCTGCGCTCGGTGCCCGGGCCTGCCTCCGCACGACGGGCCGCAACGACCGCAGCCTGGCAGGCGGTGCTGGTGTTCGACGATGGCGACGACGGCGTGATCTCCGCGCACATCGCGGCGGCTGGCGAGGTCCTGGACGCACTCGCCAAGACCTCCGCCGCGCACACCCGCAAGCAACTTGGCGAGGCCGCCTCCGTGTTCGAGCGGGCCTCGCGCTCCCACGTCCGAGCCGCACGGGGGCACGACCGCGCCCTGCGCCAGGCCGCCCGTGACCTCGTTCACGGCGGGCCGGCGCTCGGCCGCGGGGAGGACGGGGCGAGCACCGCGATGCTGATCGACATGGCGTTCTTCCTCGTCACCGCCGCCGCGGCCTGGCACGGCAGGAAAGAGCACGCCCAGCAGGCCGCCGCTGCCCTCCAGGCCGCCGAACACCTGCGCGCCGCCTACCAGGCCGCAGCCGGCCACCCCATGGCCGTACTCCACCAGCGGGGCCGCCTCCTGCCCCCCGCGCTCCAGCGGCGGCATGCCGCCGTCCTGCGCCAAGCGGTGCCGGAGCTCGCCGAGCAGGTCCTGGCCGAGGCCGGGTGGCCGGCGCTCGCCTCTACCCTCGCCGACGCTGAAGCGGCCGGCCACGATCCGGCCGGACTCCTCGTGCAGGCCACCGGGCGAAGGGAGTTGGATACCGCATCCTCGGTCAGCGATGTATTGGTGTGGCGGCTGCGCCGTCTGGCCGGGCTCCCCGCCGACGCCTCCGCGACACCGCTACCCGGAAACACCACCGCCCAGCCGTCGCGTTCGCACACGAACGGCCCCGCGAACACCCGCCAGGACGAACGCAACCGGGCCCGTGGACATTGAGAGATTTTAGAGTGGAACGACGACAGGGGTGTGGTGCACGATCTATGGTGCCCGGCAGGACAAGGACGAGGGGGGACCTCATGTTCGGACGCAATCGCGAACGACGAGAACGACTCGAAGCCCAGCAGCAGTGGGAAGCGTGGAGTGCGGCGCACGTCGAGCCGCCGCTGGAACCGGAGAACCAAGGACCGGGGCCCGTGCCGGTCGTGGACGACTTCCTGCCGCCCGACCTGCGCATGCCGACGCGCGAGGAACTGGCCGGGATGCTGACGGCCCATGACAGCCCGCTCGTCCTCGACGGTGAAGTCCGCGCCTGCAGCGAGTGCGGTGCGTACCGGAAGTGGATCGTCGCGAGCACCACCGATGGTGTGTGGCTGCGCTGCCCGGCCGGCCACCAGCAGGTCGAGCCCCGCCTCGATGCGGCCTGGTTCAACACGATCAGCGGGCCCATCACCGCACAGCACGCCTCGTACGAGGAATGCCTGCGCTTTCTCGGCCACTGACCCAACCCCTGCCACCCGCAACGCCGGAGGAGAGCCCCACGGGGGCCCGGCCGTCAGACCCGATCGACCACCCCAGGGGTTCACATGCGCATGCGCGCCATCGCCACCAGCTTGGCCATCGCGGCCTCCTTCGCCATATCCGGCTGCTCCAGCAGCACCGCCGCAGGTTCCACCTCGCCCTTCGGGGAGCTGTCGGGGCAGCCCAAGGCCAGCGCCTCGGCGTCCAGCACTCCCCTGTCCTCCTCCTTGCTCGCCGGACGCCTGCTCGTCGAGGCCGACCTCGGTCAGGACTACGCACTCAAGCCCGAGACCCCCGCCCGTCACGACGACGTGACGGTGATCGGCTGTCCGGCGCTGGAACAGCTGGGCGGTGACGCCGCCTCCGGTGGGAGCCTGGACTTCCCGAACAAGGCGAAGGCTTCCTTCCTCTACAGCGGCGACACCGGATCCGAAGTCTCCGAGGAGCTCTACAGCGATACCGCGCCGAAGCTGGCCGCTGGTACGAAGCGGATCTTCGACGCGATGACCGGCTGCCCCGTCTACCAGGTGGTGGTCGGCAGCAAGCCCATCAAGATCGCCACGCAGAAGCTCGCCGCCCCCGCCCTGGGCGACCAGGCCTGGAGCCAGCTGCTGACCTTCACCGCCGGCGGGCAGGACAGCGTCGTCAAGCAGACGGCCGTCCGCTCCGGAGCCGTCCTGCTGATCGTCTCGGGATCACCGGCCCTGGTCGACTCCCACGTGGAGAAGGCCCTCACCAAGGCCCACCCCGCAAGCTGACCGCACCACGCGCCCCGGCCCCGCCGCTCCCCCAGGAACGGCGGGGCCGACCTGCATTTCGGGGGCTGCTTGGGCGCCCAGAGCCCGGAGGAACAGGGCCCGGGATACGCGACAGGCCCGGTTCCCTCCTCCTTGCGGAGTGGGAACCGGGCCTGACTGGCTACCGGGGGTTCCTGACGTTGGGGCACCCCGTGCTCGGGGTGCCCTGACCAGTTCCGTGACACCCCGACGTATCGCGGCTCGTTACGCCTCCCGTTGCTGGGCGGGCCGTACGGTCGCGCTGCCGTCGTCGAACGGCCGCTGGATACGGAGGAGCCGGTCGCCGTGGACACGGGCATCGGTGACGCGGTCCTCGCCGGACAGATAGACGACGAGGTCGACGCGGCTGTCGTAGCGGCGCCGGGAGACGGCGACGACGTGGTGGGCTTCATCGCAGCCAGAGATCGCGTACCGGTCGCCCGGCTCCAGCACCCACGCCCGATCCTCGAAGGCGCCGTGCACATCAGCTCGCCACACTGCCGCCTGCCCACGCATCTCGGGCAGGGTGTACATCTGGCGGACGGTCTCCTCCTCCGCCCACAGGCGCAAGCAGCCGGGGCACTCGTGGGACCCGGCGGCCGGAACGGTCGGCTGCCGCTCACCGCAGTACGTCTGCCCGGTGGCACCATTGCGGCGGTGTCCCACGCCAGAGCGACCGCCGCCCGGCAGGGTCCACAGCATGCTGGCATCGCTATGACACGGCTCGGCCGCGGGCAGGACGAGTTCGCCCGCTCGCCGGCGGAGCGCGTCCAGGGTCTTGGTGAGGTGTGCGCAGTTGGCGCAGGCCCGCTTGCCGGAGGTACGGCGGTAGTCCAGGGCCTTGCCGCAGTAGCCGAGGAGGTGGCCGGGGATCGGGCGGTGGGCGGCCGCGCTCCTTCCCGCACCGCATGCGGGCCTGGCCTCCAGCTCGCCGGAGTAGGGCAGGGTCATGAGCACCAAGATGGCCCTCGTGCAGCTCTGGCAGGTCTGGTGGGCTGTGTGGTCGCCGATCGGGGCGAGGTCGGGCGAGTGCGTCGCACAGGCCGTCAGGAACTCGGCGTCGCCGAACATCAGGCCGTAGTGGGCGACGCCGTTGGTGCGGCCAGTGGAAAGTCGGATCAGGGTGTGGGGCAAGGGGCCTCCTGGGTGGCAGGGAACTGGACATGCCGAAGGAGCTGCCGCCGGCCTGGAGATGGCCGGACGGCAGCCCGTTACGGTGCAGCGCAGAGAGGTCAGCCGGGAAGGCTGAAGGTAAGACGTCCCGCAGCGAGTTCCGGAAGGACTCGACGCCGCACCGGGGCGGGAGAGGCGATCGAGGCGGCGAAGGCCGCGACCAGGTCGTGAGGGGTGCTGGCACTGAAGGTCGCGCACCAGAGGTAGGGGGAGCCAAGGACCGGCTCGGCCCACGCCTGCCACCCCTCAAGGTCCGGGCGCGGGTCCCCGTCCTGGATCCCCGCCGGCAGCGGCCCTCGGGTGAAGCCCGCCGACATCCCTGCGTCCCAGGCGGTGGTCTCCGGCTGGTCGAAATCGCGGGGCCAGCCCATGGCCGTCAACGCCGTCATGACGGACTCCGGGCCGCAGTAGTTGACGGCGGGATCCGTACGGGCCTCGACAGCGAGGAGGAAGTCCGCGACGGCCTCGTGCGGGGTGTCGGGGGTGAAGTACGCGTTCCACTCAGCCAAGGCGCTGTCGCGGTGAGGACGCGCGGAGACCTGCCAGGCCACGGGCAGTCCGCCGAGCAGGAAGGCGTTGTCGGTACGGATCCATTCGGCGCCACTCAGCCCGTTCGGGCTCAGGTAGAGCAACGTGCTGCGGGCGGTCGTCCAGCTCGCCCAGCCGGCCTCAGCGAGGGTGTCGCCGATCCGGTCGGCGAGGACGCCGTCATCACCGGCGAGGTGGCGGGGAGAGACCCAGTAGGACGGGCCCGGGTCGGGGGTGGACGGGTAGCGGGAAGAGCGGGGGTTCAGGGGCGCCTCCAAGGCAGTACGGAGCGGTGGAACGGGCTACAGGTTTCCGGTGGCACCTCGGCGCCGGCGGGACGGAGCTTCGACTGGCTCGTGCCAGGCCAGTTCAACGGCTGCAGGCTTGGGCAAGGGGCCGAGCTGCTCGCCGCTCTCGGCGAGGTACACGACGGTCCGGCCCTGCGGGTCCACGGCGCTGACGATGGAGCCTGCCGTGTGCTCCATCGGGAAGAGCGGGTTGATGGCCATCCTGAGGATGGCATCGCGGTCGAACTCGGAGAGTCGGTCGATAATCTCGCCGATGGTGTACTCCGGTGCCAAAGTGGGCTCCTTCATCGTCAACAGGACGCGTGCGCGACGTTCGTGCCAAGCGCACGCGGGGAGAAGTTCAGTGCGAGCGTACGGGCGCGGAAGTGACTATGACCTCAGCCACCACTGCGGCTACGACTTGGGCGGGGGTCTCGGTGTCGAAGGTGACGCGATATCCGGGGACGGCAGCTGTGCCCGTGACGGCAATTACCCAGCCGTCGCTATCTGTGCCGGGGCGTCCGGTGGGGAACCAGCCCAGGTAGAAACGGCCGTCGCGCGAGTTGATGTGCACATCGGCCCGGTCGTCCACGACGAGTTTAAAGTCCTCGTCGGTGAACTGGTCTATCACCTTGGCTGGCTGTCCCGGCCCAAGCCGCCAGGTACGCAGTCGCAGGGCCTCGATCGTGGTGGAGAATCCGGGCTTCGCTGTGTCCACGGCCAACGACAGACACCTCTCTGACCTGCGGTTTCTTGGGAAGGTGTCCACGTTGACATCCGTTGCGGCGTTGCACCAGTCTTTTGGGCTTCTTTCTTGTCTGCCCCAGGCGAACTGGCACTTCACTACGCTCCGGTGAAGGTCGGCCCCATACCATTCTGCACACTTTCTAACGTTAACTCCGAAGCTGTCCTCGGCAGGAAGAGCCGCCAGGACGACCGGTCTTACATGCCCGCTGCGACATCGATAGTGGTAAGACGGGACGATTATCCCGTACCGCCTCCCCAAATTCCGCTAGAAGGAGGCCATGACGGAATCCGCTGACCCTTGGATGGTCGATGCGGTGTGGCGGGCAACCGACCTGACTCGCGCCTACCTCTCCCAGAACCGGCTCCAGGTCGAGGCCTGCCTCTCGGGTCTGGACACCGGTCGGCTAGAGCGGGTACGCGCTTGGCTGGTCCTCGAACACGACGAGTTATTCGACAGGTTGGGCGAGCCAACGATGGCGGTGCGCCACCTGGATGTTGTGGCAGCCCTGTCGCCCATGGAGAACGAGTTAGCCACGTCGGTGGCTGTCCGCCGAGTCGCGGCGCAGGAGACGAGGCTTACTGCCGCACTGGGGGATCTGGCGCTACCAGACCAGGTACACGCTGTCGCGGTCTGCACCACGGTCATGGCGCTGCAGGCCCTTGGGCGTGTCCGCGCGCTGGAAGAAGTCGACGCGAAGGCTGTGGAGTACGAGCGGTTGGGCCACCCGAGGCCCTATCCAGCCATCTGAGGCCTCGGTCGCTCACTCGAGGAAAAGGTAGAGCTGGGATGGCCAAGGAGGGCAGACTTGCTCCTGGAGAACAGCCGGCCTCCCAGTAGCCCCGCGTACGCGGGGATGCAGCCCGTCACCGGCGCGGGCTGACATAGCGCGCCTCGAACCCGTCAGCGCGCCGCCTACTGTCCTGGGAGGACCTTCGCCATGACCCGTGCCAGCACGGACTTTCGTCCGCCCGTGAAGTTGTCTCCGCGCGCGAGGAAGGCTTGGCACGCGCTGCATGATCGGCTCGGCGCGGTGCACTCCAGCGCAGGGATCGACCGGCGGGCCTTCGAAGAACTGGAACGTGAAGGCCTGGCCGTCGTGACTCACCTCGGGCGGCTGGAGTGGGTGGCGGAGCACGGGGCGAGGGATCGCACTCCCCTGTCAGTCAGCGTTCCCGCCCCTGTCAGGCCGCCTGTTCCGGGTGACGATCTGCCCGATCGGATCGCGTTTCAAATCCGAGGCGCCGCGCTGTTGGCGGCCGCCCGCATTCACCGGGACCGCGGCCACGATTGCCAGGAAACGACGGACGATGGCCAGACCGCGGGGTGGGTGTACGGGATCTACGACAGGGAGTTCGGCTGGGTTTCCGCCGACGCCCAGACCGAAACACCCCGCTACGCCTCACGCGAGGAGGCTGCCGAAGCCCTTCGTCTTGCGCGCCGCGAGGAGCTGGCCGCCACGGAGACGGCGCGACTTGCTGTCGCACACGTCCACCCCGGCGCGCATATCTTCCGTCCGGTGGAGGATCCGGGTGGACAACTGGTGGGGTGGACGTACCACACCAGCCCCGAAACCCTCCTACAGGCGTCGTGGGTGACCACCGGCAATGCGGTGGGCCGCCGGACATACCAAGACGAGGGGGTCGCGGCAGCCGCCCTGCTGGAGCACCTTTCTGGGCCTGCGGAGCACTGGCAGGACGACCAAGCTCGGGAGCGGGCGCGGGCTGTCTACCGTCGCGCCTTCGACATGATCCCGGTGCTCGGGGAGAACGCCGACCGGCCACTCCTCGGCTGGACATTCGGCGTGGTCCCCACCCACATGGGCTACGGCCGTGGGTTCAAGTACGGATGGGTGACGGCGGCCGGAGTAGTCAGTGGCGAGCTGACGGATGCCCGGGAAATGGCATGCCAGGACCTTGCTGCCTCCTGGGTACTTGATCAACCGTACGTACCTTCGGCAGCCCGGTAGCTTGGCATGGTTCAGGGCCTGGGCTTGCGGTGACGTCCGGTGCCCGGAGCCAAAGGGTTGCGTCCCGTGACGGGACCGGTGGTCTCGGTCTGGTCGGCGGCCCTGCCCTCGGACGGGGTGAGGACGAGACAGGCCGCCGCGTAGTTGTCCACGACCATGACCGCCTGCCAGTCGAAACCGTCCCACTCCACGATCATGCGCGGGGCGTCGGGATCGATGTGGGCGGCCCGCTGCGGACCAACGCCGAGGGTGATGGCCCTGAGCTGACCTGGCTGGCGTAAGCGCGCCTGTCGGCGGGCGAACCAGCGCTCGAATGGTTCGTCGTTCATGGTCGTACCTCCGTGAGGGCAGCACCCTACCGAAGTCGGACAGCAGGCCGCCCCCCTTCTCCCGGGACCGAAGGAGGTGGCTCCAATTCGGAGGGCCCAACTTTACCGAGTGGTATGGGGGTCACTGGAATGGGTGACAGTCGGGAACTAGTGCTGTCTGTCGATCGTCTTGCTGTGTCAGTGGCCTCGCGTCCGTAGCCGGGCCTGCTTTCCTGCGGAGGTCAGCCTTGCCCAAGCCTGTAGGCAGATACGTCTACTGGTCCGAAAGGCTCGTCGGTGAGGTGATCGACGACAACGGGATTCGACTGGACCATCGCATCAAGCCCGCCTTGAATCTTGGTCTGGCGGGCAACGGCATCAATCTCGCCGGCCGGGATCGCGAGAACACCACCTTCGACATTGCCGAGAAGCTGAAGAAGAAGCTCCGCAGGTCCATCGTCACGGACTTCGACGCCCCGACTTCCGGGCAGTACGTTCAGGGAGCGGGCTGGGCCGAGGTGGCGGAGTTCCAGCGGTGGGGGTTTCCCGAGCACCGCCTCCCGGGGCGGACCGCCCTGACCCACATGCAGACCGTCACTCAGCAGGGCCGCCGTGTCGACCTCTGCCTGTTCGGGAGCCTGAAGAACCTGAAGGGTTACGACGTCCCGGAGGAAGACTCTGCCGGCGGATGGACCTCGTCGAATGCTCCGTTGATCGAGGAGTTCCTGGCCCGCAGGGGCGCGGGGGTGAGCGCCAGGAGGGGACCGGCGTATTCGCTCGACGACGAGGAGGCCGCTCGGGAGATCCTCAAGGTCTCGCTGACGCAGGGCATCTACGGCGACCCGGCTGATCACCAGGGGCGTCCCGAAACCCGCGGCTACACGATTATGGGGTTCGACGCGACTGAGTACGTGGCCGTCATCTACAAGGATGTGACGCTCACGCCGAGCCGCTGGAACCTCCGCGGAGACCCGGAATTGGCGGGCGTCAGCCGCATCCTGATTGGGGCTCCGTTGTGGATGCGCACGACGCGCCAGGACAGCATCAAGGTGCACTACGGAGAGAACAGGGTGCTGGTCCCCAGCGTTTGGGACAGGCTGAGTGCGCCCGCCATTCCTCCCGCCCCCGGGCGGACTGCGGGGGATCTTCCGCCGTTCACCCAGCAGGACCCCATGCCCGGCCAGGCACCGCACCCCGAGCTCGACCCGGCAAACGTCACTGGGTCTCGGCCCCGACGCTTTCGAGGCAGCCCAGGCTGATCCGGGCAAGGGCCCGGGTTCAAGCAGCAGCCCGTCGCGGAGACGCCAAGAGGCCCCAGGAACCGGTCGTGCTCGGTTCCTGGGGCCTCTTGGCGTTAGTGATCAGTTCTGGGTGGTGGTCCGGTCAGCCGGTGGTCTGGTCATCCTCGACCGCGTTGCGGCGTCGGCGTACGGCGAACAGCGCACCGCCGCCCGCGGCGATCAGGACTCCTGCCCCGGCCAGGAGCCATCCGGTGGCGTCCGCGCCGGTCTGGGCGAGGGAGCCCGTGGGAGCGGGCGAGGATGCGCTGGAGGTGGTCTGCTCCGGGGTCGGGGCCGCGGAGCTGGTCGGGGGCTGGCGCAACGACCCCCTGGTCGCCACCCGCCGCGCGATGGGCGCCAAGACGGGCACGGGCGGCTCGGCCGGCGTGGCCTGGCTGGAGAAGCGGGCCACGAAGAACGTCTTCCCGGGGCTCTGGACGGCGCGCAGCCATGTCTGAGCCGACCCTGTCCGCCCGCGCCGAAGCCCTGGACGCGGCGGACCCCCTCGCCAAGCCTAGTCGCGTGGGCTCGGAGATGGGTATAGGAGACAGGACCGCAGGGGCCCGCGGGGCCGCCGACGCGGGTGGCGGCGTACGGCCGCTCACACGCGGGAGGGTTCCGGATCCCGCCCCGGCCGCCACGGCGCGCCGGGTTTCACCGGGTCTCCGGAATGTGCCCCGGGCGGTAAACGCCGACGTGAAGAGGGGTGCGGGAGCGGGGCCAGACGGCCCCCGGACCACCCTGCCCAGTGATCGCCGAGCGCCCGGCGCGGCATCCGGGCGGCAGAAATGGCACTTGTCGGGTTACCGTTCGAGTGGCCGTTGCGGGCTTCTGCCGTTTGACACGGGGGCGGGTTGTACCGTCACACTCCGCAGCGTCGCCGTACTGCGACCGAGTGCCGACCGGAGAGAAGAGCCAAGTTGTCCCCGACTAGCGAGACCGCAAAGGGCGGCCGCCGACTCGTCATCGTCGAGTCCCCTGCCAAGGCGAAGACGATCAAGGGCTACCTCGGCCCTGGATACGTCGTCGAGGCGAGCGTCGGGCACATCCGCGACCTCCCCAGCGGCGCGGCCGAGGTTCCCGACAAGTACACCGGCGAGGTGCGCCGGCTCGGCGTGGACGTCGAGCACGACTTCGCGCCGATCTACGTCGTCAACGCCGACAAGAAGGCCCAGGTCAGGAAGCTCAAGGAGCTGCTGGCCGAGTCCGACGAACTCTTCCTCGCCACCGATGAGGACCGCGAGGGCGAAGCCATCGCGTGGCACCTGCAGGAAGTCCTCAAGCCCAAGGTCCCCGTCCACCGGATGGTCTTCCACGAGATCACCAAGGACGCGATCCGCGACGCCGTCGCCAACCCGCGCGAGCTCAACCAGCGCATGGTCGACGCCCAGGAGACCCGCCGCATCCTCGACCGGCTCTACGGCTACGAGGTCTCGCCGGTCCTGTGGAAGAAGGTCATGCCGAAGCTGTCGGCGGGCCGCGTCCAGTCGGTGGCCACCCGCATGGTCGTCGAGAAGGAACGCGAGCGCATCGCCTTCCGCTCCGCCGAGTACTGGGACCTGACCGGCACCTTCGCCACCGGCCGCGCCGGTGACGCCTCCGACCCCTCCACGCTGGTCGCCCGGCTGAACTCGGTCGACGGCAAGCGCATCGCGCAGGGCCGCGACTTCGGCTCGACCGGGCAGCTCAAGGGCGAGGTGCTGCACCTCGACGAGGCGAACGCGCGGGCCCTGGCCGCCGCGCTGGAGCAGACCTCGTTCGCCGTCAAGTCGGTCGACTCCAAGCCGTACCGCCGCTCCCCGTACGCCCCGTTCCGCACGACGACGCTCCAGCAGGAGGCCTCGCGCAAGCTCGGCTTCGGTGCGAAGGCGACCATGCAGGTGGCGCAGAAGCTGTACGAGAACGGCTTCATCACCTACATGCGTACGGACTCCACGACGCTGTCGGAGACGGCCGTCACGGCCGCCCGCGCGCAGGTCACGCAGCTCTACGGGGCCGACTACCTGCCGGAGAAGCCCCGCGTCTACGCGGGCAAGGTCAAGAACGCGCAGGAGGCGCACGAGGCGATCCGTCCTTCGGGTGATCGTTTCCGCACTCCCGCCGAGACGGGTCTGACCGGCGACCAGTTCCGCCTGTACGAGCTCATCTGGAAGCGCACCGTCGCCTCCCAGATGAAGGACGCGGTCGGCAACTCGGTGACCGTGAAGATCGCCGGACGGGCGAGCGACGGCCGGGAGGCGGAATTCTCCGCGTCCGGCAAGACGATCACCTTCCACGGCTTCATGAAGGCCTACGTCGAGGGCGCGGACGACCCGAACGCCGAGCTCGACGACCGCGAGAAGCGCCTCCCGCAGGTCGCGGAGGGCGACGCGCTGTCGTCCGAGGGAATCACCGTCGACGGCCACGCGACCAAGCCGCCGGCCCGCTACACCGAGGCCTCGCTGGTCAAGGAGCTGGAAGAGCGCGAGATCGGCCGCCCGTCGACGTACGCGTCGATCATCGGCACGATCCTGGACCGCGGCTACGTCTTCAAGAAGGGCACGGCGCTCGTGCCGTCCTTCCTGTCGTTCGCCGTGGTCAACCTGCTGGAGACGCACTTCGGCCGGCTCGTCGACTACGACTTCACCGCCCGGATGGAGGACGACCTCGACCGCATCGCGCGGGGCGAGGCCCAGTCCGTGCCGTGGCTGAAGCGGTTCTACTTCGGCGCGGAGGACGCGACCGAGGTCGTGCCGGCCGACGGCGACGCGCTGGGCGGTCTGAAGGAGCTGGTGACCGACCTGGGCGCGATCGACGCCCGGGAGATCTCCTCCTTCCCCGTCGGCGAGGGCATCGTGCTGCGGGTCGGCCGCTACGGGCCGTACGTGGAGCGCGGTGAGAAGGACTCCGAGGGCCACCAGCGGGCGGACGTTCCCGAGGAGCTGGCCCCGGACGAGCTGACGGTCGAGTACGCGGAGGAGCTCTTCGCGAAGCCGAGCGGCGAGTTCGAGCTGGGCACGGACCCGGTGAGCGGGAACGAAATCGTCGCGAAGGACGGTCGCTACGGGCCGTACGTGACGGAGATCCTGCCCGAGGGCACGCCGAAGACCGGCAAGAACGCGGTCAAGCCGCGGACGGCCTCGCTGTTCCAGTCGATGAGCCTGGACACGGTGACCCTGGCCGACGCGCTCAAGCTGATGTCCCTGCCGCGGGTCGTCGGCGCGGACGCGGAGGGCGCGGAGATCACCGCGCAGAACGGCCGCTACGGCCCGTACCTGAAGAAGGGCACGGACTCGCGGTCGCTTGAGACCGAGGACCAGCTGTTCTCGATCACCCTGGAGCAGGCGCTCGCGATCTACGCGCAGCCCAAGCAGCGGGGGCGCGCGGCCGCGAAGCCGCCGCTGAAGGAGCTGGGGACCGACCCGGTGAGCGAGAAGCCGGTGGTCGTGAAGGACGGCCGGTTCGGGCCGTACGTGACGGACGGCGAGACGAACGCGACGCTGCGGCGGGACGACGACGTCGAGACGATCACGCCGGAGCGGGGCTACGAGCTGCTCGCGGAGAAGCGCGCGAAGGGCCCGGTCAAGAAGACGGCCAAGAAGGCGCCCGTGAAGAAGGCCCCGGCGAAGAAGGCGACGGCGACGAAGACGGCGGCGACGAAGACGGCTGCCGCCAAGAAGACGACGGCGGCGAAGAAGACCACGGCCGCGGTGAAGAAGACCACGGCCAAGAAGACGGTCGCGAAGAAGACGGCGGCCGCCCCGGCGGCCGAGTAGCGAGGCGAGGCGGGGCCCGTGCACTGAGCACGGGCCCCGCCTCTTTCTTTTCAGCCGTGGTCCGGCAGCTGTGGTCCGGCAGCTGTGGTCCGGTCCGGAGGGCGCGTCCGGAAGGTGGGTCCGGCAGTGGGTCGGGCAGGCGCGTCCGGCAGGTGGGTCGGGGGTCACATCGGACCTTGTCCACAGGGCTCCGCACCCGCCAAGCGCAGCGGATAGGCTGGGCGGATGACGCGAGCCGAGCAGCCAACGGTCGTGACCGCCCCCGACACCACCCCCACCTACGACGAAGCCCTCGCCGCGGACTCCCGCGAGCGGGCGGTGCGCGCGCTGCTGCGCACCCCTGGGCTCCGCCGTCTGTGGAGCGCCCAGTTGGTGAGCGGCATCGGTGACGCCCTCGCCCTGCTGGTCCTGGTGCTGCTGGCACTCCAGGCGGCCGTGGACCAGGAGCCCTTCGGCGGCGGTTACGCCGGCTGGGCCCTCGCCATCGCCGCCGTGTTCGGCGTCCGGGTGCTGTCCACGGTCCTCTTCGGGGCCGTCCTCCTCGGCCCCCTGGCCCAGCTCACCGCCGCCGGCGGCAAGCTGGACCGCCGCTGGACGATGATCGGCGCCGACGGGATCCGGCTCGGCCTCTTCGTCGTCGCCCCGCTGTGGCTCGACTGGATCCCGGCCCACGCGCTGACCGCCCTGCTCGCCACCGTGTTCGTCGCGGGCGGCGCCGAGCGGATCTGGGCGCTGGCCAAGGACAGCTCCGCGCCCGGCCTGGTGCCGTCGCCCCCGCCGGAGGGCGCGACCGTACGGCCGCTCCCCGACCACCTCGACGCGCTGCGCCGGCTGAACCTGCGCACCTCCTTCGCCGCCATGCCGATCGCCGCGGCCGCGCTGCTCGCCGCGACCCTGGTCGGCAAGGCCCTCGGACTCGGAGTCGGCTGGTTCGCCGACAACCGGGCCGCCCTCGGTTCGTACGTGGCCGCCGGCCTCTTCGCCGCGTCCGTGTCCCTGCTGCTGCCGCTGGTCCTGCCCGACGCGAAGACCCCGCGCCCGCGCTCGCCGCTGGAGGGCCTGCGCGCCCCCAGGGTCGGCGACCGTCCCGAGAAGGGGCGCACGGGGGCCGTTCCGCTGTTCGTGCTCGCCTGCGCCGCCGTCGCCGGAGCGATCGCCTCCGCCGCTGCCGTGGCGGTCCTGCACGCCGTCGACCTCGGGGGCGGCGCGGCCGCGTTCGCGCTGTTCGTACTGGCCCTGATCGGCGGCACCGCCCTCGGCATCCGCGCCACCCAGGCCGGCAAGGTCCTGCCCGCCCTGTCCCGGCGCCGCCTGCTGGCCCTGTCCATCGCGGTCGCCGGCCTCGCACTGCTGCTGACCGGGCTGGTCCCGGACACCGCGACCGTGCTGTTCCTGTCGCTGCTCGCCGGCGCCGCCGCGGGAGTCGCCGCCAACACCGGGCACACCCTGCTGGACCAGGAGACCGAGGAGTTCCGCAGGGCCCGGGTCACCGAGCACCTGCAGGCCGTCGTCCGGGTGGCCGTGGCCGTCGGGGCCGTCGTCGCCCCGCTGCTCGCCGCGGGGATCGGGCCGCACGAGCTGGCCGGCGGTGGGATCGTCTTCGCGCACGGCGGCGCGGCCTTCACGCTGATGCTGGTCGGCGCCCTGCTGCTGCCGGTCGCCGTCGTCGTCCTGGCCAAGGCCGACGACCGCAGCGGCGTACCGTTGCGCCGCGACCTGCGCGAGGCGCTGCGCGGCGGGGAACCGGTGCAGGCCGCGTCCGACGCCGGGTTCTTCATCGCTCTGGAGGGCGGTGACGGGGCCGGCAAGTCCACCCAGGTGGAGGCGATGGCCGACTGGATACGGGCCAAGGGCCACGAGGTCGTCGTCACGCGCGAGCCGGGGGCCACCCCGGTCGGCAAGCGGCTCCGCTCGATCCTGCTCGACGTCTCCTCCGCGGGGCTGTCGAACCGCGCCGAGGCCCTGCTGTACGCGGCCGACCGCGCCGAGCACGTGGACACGGTCGTACGGCCGGCCCTGGAGCGTGGCGCGGTGGTCATCACCGACCGCTACGTCGACTCCTCGGTGGCCTACCAGGGAGCCGGCCGCGATCTGTCGCCGACCGAGATCGCCCGCATCTCGCGCTGGGCCACGGACGGCCTCGTACCGAATCTGACCGTGCTGCTCGACGTGTCGCCGGAGACGGCCCGGGAGCGGTTCACGGAGGCGCCCGACCGGCTGGAGTCCGAGCCGGCCGAGTTCCACCAGCGGGTGCGCGCCGGATTCCTGACGCTGGCCGCGGCCGACCCCGGGCGCTACCTGGTGGTCGACGCGGGCCAGGACCCGGAGTCGGTCAGCACCGTCGTGCGCCACCGCCTGGACCGGATGCTGCCGCTCTCGGAGGCCGAGGTGGCAGCCCGGGTGGAGGCCCGGCGGCTCGCCGAGGAGGAGGCTGCGCGCAAGGCGAAGGAAGAGGCCGCGCGCAAGGCCGAGGAAGCCCGGCTGCTGGCCGAGGAAGAAGCCCGCAAGGCCCGCGAGGCGGAGGAGGCCCGGCTGCTGGCCGAGGCCGAGGCCGCCCGCAAGGAACGCGAGGAGCGGCTGCGCGCCGAGGAGGAGGCCCGGGAGCGGGCCGAGGCCGAGCGGCTGCGGCTGGAGGCCGAGGAGAAGGCCCGCGCGGTGGAGCGGGAGCGGCTGCGCAGGCAGGCCGAGGAGGAGTCGCGGCTGCGCGCCGAGGCGGAGGAGCGCCGGCTGGAGAAGCAGCGGCGGGCCGAGGAGGCCCTGCTGAAGGCCGAGCAGGCGCGCCGACTGGCCGAGGCCGCGGCGGCCGAGACGGCCGCGAAGGCCGCGGCGGCGACGAAGGCTGCGGCGGCCGCTGCTGCTGCGGCCACGGCTGCCGCCGCGCCCGCTGCGCCTGCCGCACCGGCGCCGGCCGCACCCGCCGCACCGGCACCCGCCGCACCCGCAGCACCGGCACCCGCCGCACCTGTCGTACCCGCCGCGCCCGCGCCCAGCCTGCGCAAGGAGCCGCACCCCGACGACGCCGTGACGGTCGAGACCCCGGCCGTGAAGCGGGTCGTGCAGCCGGACGACGTTACCCAGACGGTGCCGGTCCCGAAGGCCGACCCGGTGGCGGAGACCTCGGTGCTGCCGCAGGTCCGCGCGACGGGCCCGGCGGACGAGACCGCGGTCCTGCCTCCCGTACGCCCCGCGCGTCCGGCGGACGAGACGGCGGTCCTGCCTCCCGTACGCCCCGAGGGCGCGGCCACGGGCACCCGTGAGGGCGGGGCGGCGACGCGGTCGCCGGCTCCGGCACCTTCGTCCCGGTCCGCCTACTCCGCTTCGCGGCCGACGGCCCAGCGCCCCACGGAGAACCCGGCCGACCGGGTCCCGCCGGGCATCTTCCGCGACTCGGGCGACGACGCGACCCGCGAGCTGCCCGTCCTCGGTGAGGACGGCCGGCCGCGCCGGGCCCGCTCGGACTGGGCGGAGGAGACCCCGCTGGACGATCTGCCGACGCTGGCGGACGAGCTGCTCGGCCGGCGCCGGGACGACGAGGACGACGAAGGCCGGGGGCCGCGCCGCCGCTGAGGCGGGCGGTGACGTTGACGGTGCGGGCGGCGGGCTGACCGGGATTGTCAGTGGGAGCCGCCACACTGGGTGAGCAGGCACGGACGGTACGCGAGGGAAAGGCGGTGGGCGGGATGCCCGTATGGGACGACCTGGTGGGACAGGAGCGCGTCCAGACGCAGCTGGCCGCCGCCGCCCGCGATGCCGACGCCCTGGTCACCGCCATCGAGTCGGGGATCGCCCCGCCGACCGCCTCCAAGATGACGCACGCCTGGCTGTTCACCGGCCCGCCCGGCTCCGGGCGGGCCACCGCCGCCCGTGCCTTCGCGGCCGCGCTCCAGTGCACCAGCCCGGACCGCGCCCTCGGCGGCGAGCCCGGCTGCGGGTTCTGCGACGGCTGCCACACCACCGTGATCGGTACGCACGCCGATGTGGAGATCGTCCGTACCGACCAGCTGTCCATCGGCGTGAAGGACACCCGGGCCCTGGTGCGCCGGGCGCAGCTCTCCCCGGCCGTCGGGCGCTGGCAGGTCATCGTCATGGAGGACGCCGACCGGCTGACGGAAGGCGCGGGCAACGTACTGCTCAAGGCCGTGGAGGAGCCCGCTCCGCGGACCGTGTGGCTGCTGTGCGCGCCCTCGCTGGAGGACGTGCTGCCGACCATCCGCTCGCGCTGCCGCCACCTGACGCTGCGCACCCCGCCGGTGTCCGCCGTCGCCGAGGTGCTGGTCCGACGCGACGGCATCGAGCCGGCCGTCGCCCAGGCCGCGGCCCGCGCGACCCAGGGGCACATCGGCCGGGCCCGCCGGCTCGCGACCGACGAGGCCGCGCGCTCCCGCCGGGCCACGGTGCTGAAGCTGCCGCTGCGCGTGGACGATGTGGGCGGCTGCCTCAAGGCCGCGCAGGAACTGGTGGACGCCGCCGCGGAGGACGCCAAGCAGGTCGCCGAAGAGGTGGACGTCAAGGAGACCGAGGAGCTGAGGGCCGCGCTCGGCGCCGGAGCCGGTACGGGCGGGCGGATGCCGCGCGGTACGGCGGGCGTGATGAAGGAGCTCGAGGACCGGCAGAAGCGCCGGCGCACGCGCACGCAGCGCGACAGCCTCGACCTGGCGCTGACCGATCTCACCGGCTTCTACCGGGACGTGCTGGCCCTGCAGCTCGGCTCCTCGCTGGCCATCGCGAACGAAGAGATACGACACGACCTGGACCGGATCGCCCGGGACTCGGGCCCCGAGCGCACCTTGCGGCGCATCGAGGCGATCATCGCGTGCCGGCGGGCGCTGGACCGCAATGTGTCCCCGCTGCTCGCGGTCGAGGCGATGACGATGTCCCTGCGCGCGGGCTGACCCGCGGGGGGCCGTCCGGCGCGGGGGCGTCCGGCGGGGGGCCGACCGGCGCGGGGGCGTCCGGCGGGGGTTCCACCTGGGTTGACGGCTTCACCCGTTCGAGGGGTCCGGGCCGGACCTCCGGGACGGGGCCGGTCCGTGCGGGGCGGCGGCCCGGTCCCGGGCGGCCGCCCGCCGCCAGGCCAGGGGCTGCAGCTCCGGCAGGGCCCGCAGGCCGTAGGCTCCGGGAATGGACACCAGTCGCCTGCTGCGCACCACCGGGATCGTGATCGCTGCCGCGGGGCTGCTGCTCTCAGGGTGCACCTCGGGCGGTTCGGGGGGCCCGAGCGCGTCCGCATCCTCCGGCGCCGGATCCGCCGCGCCGTCGGCCGAGCCGGGCGCCGTCCCGGCCGCGCTGCGCCCGTACTACGACCAGAAGCTGAGCTGGCGCGACTGCGGTGTCCCCGGCTTCGACTGCACCACCATGAAGGCCCCGCTGGACTACGAGCACCCCGAGTCCGGTGACATCGACATCGCCGTGGCCCGCCGCAAGGCCACCAGCCCCGAAAAGCGGCTCGGCTCGCTCGTGGTCAACCCGGGCGGCCCGGGCGGCTCCGGCATCGGCTACCTCCAGGCGTACGCGGGCATCGGCTACCCGGCGCAGGTCCGCGCGGCGTACGACATGGTCTCCTTCGACCCGCGCGGCGTGGACCGGAGCAGCCCGGTGCAGTGCCTGACCGGCCCGGCCATGGACCGGTACACGCAGGTGGACCAGACGCCGGACACCTCGGCGGAACAGGCCCTGCTGGTGGCGGCCTTCAAGGAGTTCGCGGCCGCCTGCCAGACGCACTCGCAGCGGATCCTGCCGCACGTGTCCACCGTCGACGCCGCCCGCGACATGGACGTGCTCCGTGCGGCGCTGGGCGACGAGAAGCTGACGTACGTCGGAGCCTCGTACGGCACCTTCCTCGGGGCGACGTACGCCGACCTCTTCCCGGGGCGGGTCGGCCGGCTGGTCCTGGACGGGGCGATGGACCCCTCCCGGCCCGCGCTCGAACTGAACCGGGACCAGACCGAGGGCTTCGAGACCGCCTTCCGCGCCTTCGCCGCGGACTGCGCGAAGCAGCCGGACTGCCCGCTCGGCCAGGGCAGCCCGGACGCGGTGGCGGCGCGCCTGAAGGAGTTCTTCCGCAAGGTCGACGCCGTGCCGGTGCCCACCACCGACCCGGCCCGCACCGGGGTCGGCGAGGCGCTGGCCACGACCGGCGTGATCGCCGCGCTGTACGACGAGAACGCCTGGCCGCAGCTGCGAGAGGCGCTCACGGCCGCGATCAAGGACGACGACGGCAACGGCCTGCTCGCGCTCGCCGACAGCTACTACGAGCGCGAGCCGGACGGGAAGTACGCCAACCTGATGTCGGCGAACGCCGCCGTCAACTGCCTGGACCAGCCTCCGGCCTTCGACGGCCCCGCGGCGGTGGAGAAGGCGCTGCCCTCCTTCGAGAAGGCCTCTCCGGTCTTCGGCCAGGGCCTCGCCTGGGCCTCGCTGAACTGCGCGTACTGGCCGGCCAAGGCCACCGGCAAGGCCGCCGCGCTGACCGCGAAGGGCGCCCCGCCGATCGTGGTGGTGGGCACCACCCGCGACCCGGCGACCCCGTACAAGTGGGCCCAGGCCCTGGCCGGCCAGCTCGACTCGGGCGTGCTGCTGACGTACGACGGGGACGGCCACACGGCGTACGGCCGGGGCAGCAACTGCATCGACTCGGCGATCAACCGCTACCTCCTGGAGGGCAAGGCCCCGGAGGAGGGCAAGAAGTGCTGACGGGGGACGCACACGGGGCCCCGGGAGGACCCCGCGGACTCGCCGCGGGACCCGGTTCGGGGCACCCCGTTTAACCCTGTAGACTTTGGGCCGCTGCTGATGAGAGCCTCCCACCAGGGAAATTCTTGTCTTCCCAGCGGTGCCGCCTTAGCTCAGCTGGCCAGAGCAACGCACTCGTAATGCGTAGGTCTCGGGTTCGAATCCCGAAGGCGGCTCTGTAGAACCCTCAGGACTCACTCGCCGTGACCTGGGGGTTTTGCTTTGTCCGGGGTCTGGTGCTTTCTTCAGGACGCCGGCCCTGGCCGGGCGCGAGCCGGCAGCCGCGGGGGCCGATGGCGGTCAGTCGTCCCTTGGGGATCTGCTTCTGTCCGAGAGGCGGTACTGGCCCACTTCCGGGTCTGCGGGGCCGTCCATCCCGAGGTCTCTGCGCATGGCTTCTCGCAGGTGCGCGTTCTCCCGCCAGAGCTCCGCGCGGCAGATCGGATAGGAGGCGCCTCGAAGGTGCGGTTCCTCTATGAGCCCGTCGCGCATCACGGCCAAGGCGTCACAGGCGGCTTCAGCCAGTTGAATGATCTCGGCCGATGCCGTGAGTGACAGGCTTTGTCTCAGGCGCCAGATGCCGGCGCCGTCGAGGGCCTGATGGAGCTCGCCGAACAGGGCTTCGCCAGACGGTCGGTCAGGTCGCAGAACGATGCTCCGCATGTCGGTGTGTCCGCGGCTGAGCGCCATCAGGAACTCCGAGTACACGGCTCTGCGCGTCTGCGCCGCCTCCCGCTCCTTGTCGCGGCGCCAGCGAAGGCGCTCGGCGGTCAACGCGGCTCCCACGCCAACCACGGCTCCTGCCAGCGTGCCTGCTGATGCCATCCAGTCCACTCCCAGGTGATACCCCGACGTCCGACGTTCGCTAACGCCGAGGGCGTGCCCAGTTTGGTCAGGCGGGGGTCGGGGCGGCTCTGACGCCCATGACCAGTGAGTAGAGCGTGTCGTTGGCCGTGATGAAGAGACGGTTCGCCCTCGGGCCGCCGAAGCGGATGTTCGAGACCGTGTTGGGGACGAGGATGCGGCCCAGGAGGGTTCCGTCCGGGGCGTAGCAGTGCACGCCGCCGTTCATGGCCGCCGCCCAGAGGTGGCCGCGGTCGTCGAAGCGGATGTTGTCGAAGCGGCCCTCCCCGGTTCCCTCGGCGAAGACCCTGCCCTCCGAGAGGGTGCCGTCCTCGCGCACGTCGAAGACCCGGATGCGGTTGGCCCGGCTGTCGGAGACGTACAGCTCGCGCTCGTCGGCCGAGAAGACCAGGCCGTTCGGCCCGCTGAACCCGTCCGCCACGAGCCGGACCTCGGCGGTGGCCGGGTCGATCCGGTAGACGTTGGTGGCGCCGATCTCGGGCTCGCCGCGTACGCCCTCGTAGTCGCTGGTCAGCCCGAAGTCCGGGTCCGAGAACCAGACCGAGCCGTCGGACTTGACGGTCGAGTCGTTGGGGCTGTTGAGGCGCTTGCCCCGGTAGTTGTCGGCGAGCACGGTGATCGAGCCGTCGTGCTCGGTCCGGGTGACCCGGCGGTTGCCCTGCTCGCAGGTGATCAGGCGGCCCTCGCGGTCGAGGGTGTTGCCGTTGGGGTGCCCGGCGGGCGAGCGGAAGACGCTGACCGTGCCGGTGGTTTCGTCCCAGCGCAGCATCCGGTCGTTCGGGATGTCGCTCCAGATCAGCTGGCGCCAGGCGGGGATGTACAGCGGCCCCTCCGCCCAGCGGGAGCCGACGTGGATCGTCTCCAGCTGCAGATCGCCCGCGGCGCACTTCTCCGTACGGAACCTGTCGTCGAGCACTTCGTACAGCGCGGGGCGGCCCGTGGCCATGTCCGTTCTCCTTCGGTCGTCGCCCTGGGAGCGACTGCTGAACTGCATCCTGCTTGAGTTGAGTATTGCAGGATGACGTATGGTCAGCGCAAGGGAATGCCGGGAGTTGGTTTGGAGGAGGGTGTCATGGACGACGTGGACCGGAAGCTGCTGAACCTGCTGCAGGAGGATGCCGCGCAGGCGTACGCGGCCCTGGGCAAGGCGGTCGGACTCTCCGCGGGCGCGGCCCACGAACGGGTGCGCAAGCTGCGGGAGTCGGGGGTGATCCGCCGGACGACCGTCGAGGTGGATCCGGCGGCGGTCGGCGGCGGGGTGCTGGCCTTCGTCATGGTCGACTCATCGGCGTGGATGGGCGACTCCGGCGGGAGCTTCGCCGCGATCCCCGAGCTGCAGGAGGCGCACGTCATCGCGGGCAGCGCGTCGGTCCTGGTCAAGGTCAGGACCGGGACGACCGAGCAACTCCAGGACGTGCTGAGGCGGTTGTACGCGATCGAGGGCGTCAGCGGTACGCAGGCGACGGTGGCCCTGGAGACCTTCTTCGAGCGGCCGGTGTCCGTTATCTCTGCTGCTGGCTCGTGAGGAGGGCCGGGAGTTCCCGCATGGCGTGGAAGACGACCGTGCCGGGTCCGGCGAGCCACTCGGCGGGGGTCAGGCCGCCGGCGTAGCCGAAGGCCCGCATCCCCGCGGCGCGGGCCGCCTGTACGCCGGACCGGCTGTCTTCGACGACGACGCAGGCAGCCGGGTCCACGCCCATCCGCTGGGCGGCGTACAGGAAGAGGTCGGGGGCCGGCTTGCCGTGCGCGACGTCGGCGGCGGTGTGCACGCGGCCCGCGAAGCGCTCGTACAAGCCGGTGCGGCCGAGGGCGTGACGCACCTTCTCGTGGCGGCCGTTGGAGGCGACGCAGATCGGCAGTGCGAGCGCTTCGAGCGCGTCGAGCGCTTCGGTGATCCCCTCGATCGGGGTGATCTCCGCCTCGATCGCCGCCTCGTGCTGGTGGATGAGCCGCTCCCACCAGATCGCGGCCGTCTCGTCGCCGAGCCGCGCGGCGATCTGCTCGATGATCGACTGCCTGGAACGGCCGACGAAGCGTTCGATCGCCTCGTGCGGGGCGAGCGGCCAGCCGAGCTCGGCGCCGAGGGCGATCTGGAGCCGAACGAAGAGGGGTTCGCTGTCGACCAGTACGCCGTCGCAGTCGAATATCACGAGCTCAATCGGATCGGTCACCCGGACAGGGTAGGCAGGAGGCGGGGGCCTCACTCGGGGGTGGTGCCCTTCCGAGCCCTCGTCATGTGTACCTGCCGGGCCCGGCGGGCGAGTCCGCCGACGGCGAGTGAGGTGAGGATGGCGCCCCAGTCGATGACGTGGGGGAGGCCGGGGAAGAAGGCGAAGAAGGCGAGGGAGGCGGCGGCGCCGGTGAGGAAGGCGGCGATGCCGGCGCGACGGCGTTTGGCTTCCCAGGCGGGGTCGTCGGGGGTGATACGCATAGAAGAGCGTCGGCCGCGTGCTACGTGTATAAGGGCCAGGGCGGGGAGTCACACGCGGTCGGTGATGCCCACCTTCCCTTCCGCGCGGGCGCAGTGCCCGCCGCAGAACCACTGCCCCTCCACCTCGACGCCCTGGCCGATGATCTGGACCCGGCAGTGCTCACAGATGGGCGCCATGCGGTGGATGGCGCAGGAGAAGCAGTCGAAGACGTGCACGGCGCCCTGCGCGTGCACCTCGAAGGACATGCCGTAATCGTTTCCGCAGACTTCGCAACGTGCCATGCGCCGCATGCTGCGCAGGGCGGCCGGTCGGAACAAGATCCACCGGGGTGAGTCGCCGCGCCTGCACCCGGCCGGCCCAACGCGAGGCCCCGGGACCGGGCTCCGGGACCGGGCTCCGGCCCGACCCGGTCCGGCCCGCTCCCGGGCCCGCCGGGGCTCATTCCCGCACCGGGGCTCAGTCCTGCGCCGGGTCCACGTCCCGCAGGAGCTGGGTGAAGGCCGCCTCGTCGACGACGGGGGTGCCGAAGGTCTTCGCCTTGACCGTCTTGGAGGTCGCCGAGTCCGGGTCGTTCGTCACGAGCAGGCTCGTGAGCCGCGACACGCTCGTCGCGATGTGCAGGCCCGCCTCGACCGCGCGGTCCTCCAGGAGCTCCCGGTCCACGGAGGTGTCGCCGGAGAACGCGATCCGCATGCCCTGCCGGAGCGGCGTGCCGTCCGCCCAGCGCCCCGGGTTCGGGTAGGGGCACGGCGGCCGCTTGCGCGAGGGGCGCCAGCTCGAGCCGGCCCCGTAGGAGGCCTGGTGGCCGACGCGCGGGGCGGCCGGGGTGTCCGACCACTCCGTCAGCGGCCGGCATTCCAGCAAGGGCAGCCGTACGTTGTCCCGCGCGGCCGCGTGCAGGGAGGGGCGGAACGCCTCCGCGAGGACGCGGGCGTCGTCGAGCGCGTGGTGGGCGCGCTGCTGGACCACGCCGAAGTGCGCGGCGAGCGACTCCAGCTTGTGGTTGGGCAGCGGGAGGTTCAGCTCCTTCGACAGGGCGATGGTGCACAGCCGCTGGCGGACCGGCGCGGTCGCGGCGGCCCGGGCGTACTCGCGGGCGATCATCTGCCAGTCGAAGATCGCGTTGTGCGCGACCAGCACCCGGTCGGCGAGCCGGCCGGCGAACTCCTCGGCGATGTCCTTGAAGAGCGGCGCGTCCTGGAGCATGTCGCTGGTCAGACCGTGGATCCACACGGGGCCGGGGTCCCGGAGCGGGTTGACCAGCGTGTACCAGTGGTCCTCGACGTTGCCCTGAGCGTCGAGCCGGTAGACGGCGGCGGAGATTATCCGGTCGTCGCGAGCGAGCCCGGTGGTCTCCACGTCGACGACCGCGTACCCCTGTGGGTACGCGGTCGGCCACATCGTCTCTGCGGTCGTACGGTCGGCGAGCATGGTCACAGAGGATATCGGCCCGCGCCGACACTCGTGGCCGCGATGACGACGCCCCTCCCGCCGGTCCGGCCCGCGGGGTCCTCAGCCGAGTGCGGCGACGAGGTCGCCCGCGGCGAGCCGTTCGAGGCCGCAGCCGTCAACGGGCCCCGGCAGCAGCCGGTACGCGCAGCCGGTCGCACCGGCCGGTGCGACGTCGCCGTCCACCAGGGCGAGGAAGGCGGAGCGCCCGGAGGCGGCGGCTCCCGCGAGGGAGCCGGCCTCGGCGGAGCGCACCACGCCGTCCGGATCGCGCAGGCCGAGGAGCCGGGCGGCGAAGGCCGCGGTGTCCTCGCCGGCCCCCCGCCGGTAGGTCCACAGCTCGTCGGGGTCGCTCGGCCGGGGAGTGCGGCGCAGGACGGCGACCTCGCGGCAGCGCGCGGCCGCGTGCCAACCGGCCAGCTCCCACAGGGTGGTGCGGCCGCTGGAGAAGTACTGGAACAGGTCGCGGCCGATCCGGGCCAGGTCCTCCTGGTGCGCCCCCACGCTGTGGTAGCCCTCGTCGTCCGGGAGGTGGACGTCGGTCCACAGGAAGCCGCGCCGCTCGAGGTCGACGAGGAGCGGCACGTGGATCCGCGAGTTGCCGACCAGGTCGTAGCGCTGCCGTACCGTCCGCGGGTCGTAGCGGGACGTGCGGCCGGATCGGCCGGTCAGGGCCATGAACCCGGCGAAGGCGTCGGGCAGCAGCTCGAAGGGGATGTTGTCGAAGCTGAAGACGACCGGCATGGCGAAGCGCACGCCGGCCTCCGCGAGGGCGTCCGGATCGATGTCCACGTACTCGCTCGCCCCGGCGGGCGCGGGCGCCGAGGTGAGGTCCCCGGAGTGGACGACCGCCCCCTTGCCGTAGGACAGGCTCGTGTAGTCGCACAGGCCCGCGTAGTTCCAGTCGGCGTCGAACAGCACCACGGACAGGTCCAGGTCCACCCGCTTCCTCGGCGGCTCCGTCCAGTGCAGGAACATGCGCAGCACCTCGCCGTCGGGCAGGGCCTGGAAACTGCCCTTGGGGACGGTGACCAGGGCTTTCGCCGCCGCCCGCTCGGTGGCCGGGACGTGCAGGTGGGCGAGGCGGGTGTCGAGGACCGCCACGTCGTACGGGTCGGCCGCGGCCAGCCTGCGCAGGACCTCGCCCTCGAACAGCCCGCAGACCGCGCGGGTCACCGCCTCGGCCAGCGGGGGCCGGGCGTCGTCGAGGGTGAAGGAGTGCGCGACCTGCCCGCGCGGGAAGAACACCCGCCGGGTGCCGGGCAGATGGCGGGTCCGGAGCTGCCCGAGCGCGGACAGCACGGGGCCCGGCCCGGCCTCCGGCAGCCGCTGCGACAGCACTTCGGCCACCCGTGGGGGCAGGGTGTCGGCCGCGTACAGCCGCAGCAGGTGGTCAAGGCGTCGTACGAGTTCGCCGGGCCGTTCGGCCAGCACGGCCAGGGCCCGGTCCGGATCGCCCCCGCGCAGTGCCTCCTCGGCGCGGCCCTTCCACGTGGCCGCCCGGACGCGGGAGCCGTCGACCCGTACCGCGTGCGGGTACCGGGCGGCGGTGGCGAGCAGCGCGGCACCGAGTGCGGTGGCGCTGGTGTCGGTCCCGCGCAGCACGGCGAAGGCGAGGGCGGCGCGCGGATGGCGCACGTGCTGCTCGAAGGGGTGCAGGGTCTCGGCGGCGCGCTTCCACGGGTCCGGGTGGCGCAGTACGTCCTCGACGAGCAGGGCCGGATCGAGGGCGTCCAGGACGGCGAGCAGTTCGCGCCGCAGCGGGCGCGGCAGGGAGCGCACGCGCGCCGGCTCCAGCAGGTTCGCCTCGCCGCCGGACCACACGGCGAGCAGCCGCAGCACGTCGGTGGCGGTGGTGAGCCGCCCGGGCAGCAGGGCCCGTGCGTTCGCCCGCGTGCGGCGGTCGCGCAGCAGGGTGCCCAGCACCAGCGCCTTGGTCTCCCGGACCGGGATCTCCTGCGGGAGCCACCCGAGGTCGGCCGGCGCGTGGGCGAGGAGCACCCGGGCCTCTTCGGTGTCCTGCGGCGAGAGCGGGGTGCGGCGGGCGAGCAGCTTCCCGAGGGCGGTGACCGAGTCGGCCGCCCGGTCGGCGGCGAAGTTCAGCAGCTGCAGCGGACCGCCGCCCGCGGGCACGTCGCCGGCAGGCTGCGGGGCCGGCCGCAGGAAGGGGTCCGCGGGGTCGATCCGCCGGTGGCAGATCGGGCAGCCCGAGTAGTCGGCGCCGTCCCAGCAGTCACGGCAGACGAGGTGGGCGCACGGCGCGACGGGGTGGACGCTGCCGACGGCCGCGCACAGCACGCAGGGCTGGTCCGGCCACTGCAGCAGGAGGGTGAGGACGCGGTCGACCCACAGGGCGCGGGTGTTCTGCGGCACGGAGGCGGGGAAGGAGCGGAACAGCGGCATGTGGGTGCGGTCGGCCCCCAGCAGGATGTCGATGTCCCCGATCAACTGCCCGCCCGCGGAGGCGAGTCCGGTGGGGCCGAGCCAGGCGAGCGCCGAACGCAGCGGGCCCGTCAGGGCGAAGCCCCGGTCGAGCAGTTCGGCCTCCAGGGCCACCAGGCCCTCGGCCGTCGACGGATCGCCCGGGCGCGGCCCGGCCTGGTCGACGTAGACGGTGTGCAGACGGCGCAACAGGACGGTCGACAGCTCGGGCAAAGGGGGGATTCCTCCGGAAGGACGGGGGGAGAGGTGAGGCGGGGGCGGAGAGGGGACGCGATACGGGTTTAGAGGAGGATGAGAAGGAAGCACGACGCCGAGCCGCCCCCGCGCAGCAGATCCAACCATGGCCGGGGGGCGCCGCAAAGCGGTTTTAGCGCGGCCTACCGGGCGGGGTCAGCAGGGCTTGCACCAGGGCCCGTACGGACAGTTGGAACAGCCGTTCCGGGTCCACCGGGCGGGCCAGCGCGCGGGCCAGCGGCGGGTCGTGCGGGGCGCCGGTCGGGTCCCAGAGCTCGCTCTCGGCGGGGGACTGGGCGGGGGAGCGCTCGCGATTGCGCTCGAGCAGGACGAATCCGATGATCTGGAACTGGATGGCGCGCACCGCGTCGGCGGCCCGGGCCCCGCGCAGGCCGGCCGCGTGCACCTCGTGGACCAGGGCCTGCTGGGCGGGCAGGAACATCCGGTCGGTGAGGCCGCGTTCGTGGACCATCGCGATCAGGTGCGGTCGCTCGCGCAGCTCGCGGCGCAGGATCCGGGCGACCGAGACGATCCGGTCGCCGGGGTTGCGGCCGATCGGGAGGATCGCGCCCATGTCCTGCACGGTCCGCTCCACGAGGGCGTCGAGCAGCGATTCGCGGTTGCCGACGTGCCAGTAGATGGAGGTCACGGCCGTGCCCAGCTCGGCGGCGAGCTTGCGCATGGTGAGCGCGGCCGGCCCGTGCTGTTTGACGAGCGAGGCGGCCGCGTCCAGGACCTCTTCGCGCGTCAGTGTGGCTCTGGCCATGGTGTCCGTACCAACTTTCTGTCGATCCGTCAGATCGGTTACGTGCAAGGGTCTTTACCCTTCATCGCTCCCGGTGTAACTGTGTTACAGAACCGACTGCGTCCTAGACGAGGGATGGTGCGCACATGGCACGCGTACGGTACGGAGCGCGAACCGAAGCCGAGATCGCCGCATCGCGCGAGAAGAATTCCAAGCTCCCCGACATCTGGTCCACCGGCGTGGTGGCCGTCTGGGAGAGCGACCCCGACGTGGTGGCGGCGGTCCTGCCGCCGCCGCTGAAGCCCGCCGACCGGCCGCTGGTGCGGGCCAACATCAGCAAGGTCGACCTGCCCGGCTACCCGCTCGGCGCCGGCTCCGTGGCCGTCGCCGCCCAGCACGGCGGGGTCGAGGGCTGGTACCCGCTGGTCATGCCGATGACCATGGAGCGCGCGCTGACCGGCGGCCGCGAGGTCTTCGGCGAGCCGAAGAAGCTCGGCGAGGTCACCGTCGAGCGCGACGGCCTCGTCGTCCGGGCGGCCCTCGCCCGGCACGGCATCGCCTTCGTCGAGGTGCGCGGGGCGGTGGACCGCGAGCTGCCGCTGCCCGAGCCCACCGTGAAGACCGACTTCTACTTCAAGTTCCTTCCCGCCGTGGACGGTTCGGGATTCGACTCCGACCCGGTGCTCGTGCACTGCACCCGCAACGAGAAGGTCCGCAAGCTGGAGCACGTCACCGGTGACGTGGTGCTCCGGGAGTCGATGTACGACCCCGTCGCCGACCTCCCCGTACGCCGCATCGTCGAGATCACCATCGGCGAGAAGACCACCGACCAGAAGGGCAAGGTCGTCGAGCGGGTCAGCGCCCAGGCCCTGCTCCCGTACATCCACCAGCGCTACGACGACCCCATGCAGATCCTCGACGGACCGCCCGAGGGGAGCGTCTGATGCGACTCGAACCGGGACAGGTGGCCGTGGTCACCGGAGCCGCGAGCGGCATCGGCCTCGCCATGGCCCGCCGCTTCGCCGCCGAAGGGCTCAAGGTCGTCCTCGCCGACGTGGAGGAGGGCGCCCTGCGCAAGGCCGCCGAGGAACTCGCGGCGGACGGCGCCGAGGTGCTCGCCAAGACCGTCGACGTCAGCGACCGCGACTCCGTGATCTCACTGGCCGACGCCGCGTACGAGACCTTCGGCGCCGTGCACGTGCTCTGCAACAACGCGGGCGTCGGCTCCGGCGCCGAGGGCCGCATGTGGGAGCACGAGCCCAACGACTGGAAGTGGGCCTTCTCCGTCAACGTCTGGGGCGTCTTCCACGGCATCCAGGCCTTCGTCCCCCGGATGATCGCGGCCGGCGGACCCGGCCACATCGTCAACACCTCCTCCGGAGACGGCGGCATCGCCCCGCTGCCCACCGCCTCCGTGTACGCGGTCACCAAGGCGGCCGTCGTCACCATGACCGAGTCGCTCTACGCCCATCTGAAGGCGGAGGGCGCCGCCATCGGCGCCTCGGTCCTCTTCCCCGGACCGCACATGCTGCGCACCGGCCTGTGGGAGTCGCACCGCAACCGGCCCGACCGGTACGCGAAGGAGCGCCCGCGCAAGAGCCCGTACCGGAGCCTCGACCAGTACGAGGCCGCCATGAAGCAGGCCGGCCACGAGGTGAACTTCACCCCCGTCGAGGACGTCGCCGAGCACGTCGTGGACGGCATCCGGGCCGACCGCTTCTGGATGCTCCCGGACAGCGAGCACAGCGACCGGCAGATCCGCGCCCGCTCGCAGTCGATGCTCGACCGCGCCAACCCCGCCTATCTGGAGAGCTTCATCCTCGACTGAGGGAATCGACAGGAGTGCAGTGAGTACGTACGAAGATCCGTATCTGATCATCTCCTCCGACTGTCACGCGGGCCTGCCCACCGAGCAGTACCGCCCGTACCTGGACAGCGCGTTCCACCCCCAGTTCGACGAGTTCCTCGGCCAGCGCGACGCCCGCCGCGCCGAGGCCACCAAGCTGGGCGTGCGCAACGAGGCCTTCGCCGAGAAGTGGTTCCACGACCACGAGGAGGGCCTGCGGGGCGGCTGGGACGTCGCCCAGCGGCTGAAGGAGCTCGACGGCGACGGCGTGGCCGCCGAGGTCGTCTTCCCCGACGCCGACGCGGTGGACAGCCAGACCGCCGCCCCCTTCGGCGTCGGCCTCGGGCTCTCCGGCGACCAGGACCCCGAGCTCGGCATGGCCGGCGCCCAGGCGCACAACCGCTGGCTCGCCGAATTCGTCTCCGAGAACCCGGAGCGGCACTGCGGGGTCGCCCTGCTCCCCATCACCGGCGACCCCGACAAGGTCGTCGCCGAGATCCACCGCGCCAAGGCGTCGGGGCTCGGCGCCCTGATGATCCCCGCGATGTGGGTGGACAAGGCGCCCTACCACGACCGCCGTTACGACCCGGTGTGGGCGGCGGCCGCCGAGACGCAGATGCCGATCGTCACCCACTCGGGGTCCTCGCCGCGCCACGAGTACGGGGACCACCTGGGCATCTTCGTCTCCGAGGTCACCTGGTGGCCGGCCCGCCCGCTGTGGTTCCTGCTCTGGTCCGGGGTCTTCGAGCGGCACCCGGGGCTGAAGTTCGGCGTCGCCGAATCGGGCTGCTGGTGGCTGCCGAACCAGCTGTGGTTCATGGACCGGCTCTACCTCGGCGCGCACGGCGGCAAGAAGCTCTCGCCGTTCGAGGAGCTGAAGCGGCCGCCCAGCGAGTACCTGGACCGGCAGGTCTTCATCTGCGCCACCAACACCAAGCGGCGCGAGCTCGCCCAGCGCTACGAGATCGGCGTGGACAACATCCTGTGGGGCTCGGACTTCCCGCACCCCGAGGGGACCTGGCCCAACACCCGCAAGTGGCTGGGGAACACCTTCCACGACATCCCCGTCGAGGAGACCCGCCGGATGCTCGGCCTGGCCGCGGCGGACGTCTTCGGCTTCGACACCGCGAAGCTGGCGCCGATCGCCCGCCGCATCGGCCCCACCCCGGCCGAGCTGGGGCAGAGCGAGGACCAGGCGGCCGTCGAAGCCTCCTGGGCACGCTCGCGCGACGTCGGCCGGCACTGGCTGACGGACAACGACTTCCCGGTCCTGGGGGTGAACGCGTGACCTCCGACACCCCGGTGGCCGGGGAGGACCGGTACACGGTCATCTCGGCCGACTGCCACGCGGGCGCCGACCTGCTGGACTACAAGCCCTACCTGGAGAAGCGCCACCACGAGGCCTTCGACGACTGGGCCGCCGGCTACGTCAACCCGTACGAGGACCTCCTCGCGGACACGGCGGACCGCAACTGGAACTCGCAGCGCCGCCTGGCCGAGCTCGAAGCCGACGGGATCGTCGCGGAAGTCCTCTTCCCGAACACCATCCCGCCGTTCTTCCCCAAGGCCTCCCTGATGGCCCAGCCCCCGACGGCGGCCGAGTACGAGATGCGCTGGGCCGGGCTCCAGGCCCACAACCGGTGGCTGGCGGACTTCTGCGCGGACGCGCCGGGCCGCCGTGCGGGCGTGGTCCAGATCCTGCTCAACGACGTGGACGCGGCGGTCAAGGAGATCCGCCGCACCCGCAAGGCGGGTCTGACCGGCGGCGTCCTGCTGCCCGGCGTCCCGCCCGGCTCCACCGTCCCGGAGCTCTACTCGGCCGTCTACGACCCGATCTGGGCGGTCTGCGACGAGCTGGACGTCCCGGTCAACCACCACGGCGGCTCGGCCTCGCCGCCGCTGGGCGACGAGCCCGCGGCGCGGGCCGTCTTCATGGTGGAGACCACCTGGTTCTCCCACCGGGCCCTGTGGCACCTCATCTTCGGCGGGGCCTTCGCCCGCAACCCCGGGCTGAAACTGGTCCTGACCGAGCAGGGCTCCGGCTGGATCCCCGGCGTGGTCGAGATGCTGGACTACTACCACGGCCGCCTGGTGGCGGCCTCGGCCACCGCCGAGGCCAAGTTCGGGGCGGGCCTGGCGGAGTCCATGGGCAAGGGCCCGAGCGAGGTCTGGCGGGACAACTGCTTCGTGGGAGCGAGCTTCATGCGCCCCCACGAGGTCCCGCTGCGGGACCGGATCGGCCTCGACAAGATCATGTGGGGCAGCGACTACCCCCACGACGAGGGCACCACCCCCTTCTCCCGCGAAGGCCTGCGCATCGCCTACGCCGGCCTGCCGCGCGAGGAGGTGGCCGCCATGGTCGGCGGCAACGCCGCCCGCGTGTACGGCTTCGACCTCGCCCTCCTCGACGCGGTGGCCGCCAAGCACGGCCCCCTCGTCTCGGAGGTCGCGGAGCCCCTGACGGAGGTTCCGGCGGCCGCCACCAGCCCGGCCTTCGCCCGAGGGGGCTCGGTCCGGGTCTGGTAGGGCTCCGGCGGGGCCCGTACCCGCCGGAGCGGCTCAGTCCTTGCGGACGAGCCGCTCCGGCGGGATCAGCTCCGCCCCGCTCACGTGCGTGCCCCGCCGCAGCTCGATGACGAGGTCGTCCAGCGGCGCGAGCGGTGCGAGGTCCACGGTCCCCAGGCACTCGCTCAGCACCACCCGGCGCAGCTCCGGGAACTCGCGCAGCGCCTCCAGGGTCCCCTCCAGGGCGCACCGGATCAGCACGAGCCGCGCCAGGCGCCGGTACGGCAGGAGCGCCCCGACCGACACCGGCGCGGCATGCCGGATCTGCAGGCCGGCCAGGTCCGGCAGCGGCAGCGACCGCACCAGCTGCCGGTAGTGGCTGCTCCCGGCGACCGTCAGCGTCCGGACCTGCGGCCACCGCTCGATCCCGTCGAGCGTCATCCGGCGGGCGCCCTGCCACAGGTGCAGCGCGGTCAGCGACACCGCGGCCGGGACGTCCCCGATCCGCCGCTCCCGCGGCTCGAAGCCGATGACGAGGGAGCGCAGCCCCGGCACCCCCGCCAGCGGGGCCAGCGAGAGGTCGTCCCGCAGGTAGCCGAAGGCGAGGCTGTCCGCCTCCAGCTCGCCGACCACCTCGATCCCGGTCACGTTCGGGCAGTCCAGTACCCCCAGGTGCCGCAGCGAGCGCAGGCCGGCCAGCGGGGACAGGTCGGTCAGCCCCGAATTGCGGTGCATGATCAGCGATTCGAGGTCCCGGCGGCCCGAGATCTCCGGCGGCACCGGGCCGTCCCAGGTGACGTGCAGCCGGTGGATGTGCGGCAGCCGGTCCAGGGCCCGCAGCTGTCCGGCGGTGCGCACGTGCAGGTGCGCCGTGCGCATGGGGGCGTCCGCCAGCACCGCGTCCGCGTAGGCCTCGACGGGGAACCGCCCCCAGGCGTCGGACAGCTCGCGGCCCACTTCGTAGCGGTCGTCCGTCCGGAAGCCCGCGATCACCTGCAGGGCCCGGTCGCCGCCGACCAGCGCCGCCGTACGGATCGTCGCGGCCGCCTCGGCCTCGGTGAGCCCGGCCGGCTCCGGCAGCAGCTCCAGCACCAGTTCGCCGGCCTTGGCCAGCTCCCCGGCCTGGCTCGCGGAGCGCGGCGGCAGCAGCCGCGCCGTACGGTTCTGCACCTCGCGCCAGACCGCCGGGTCCAGCTCCGGCGCGTGCTCCAGACAGGCGGCCGCGAGCAGCACCAGCCGGCTGCGGTCGCGCTCGCCCTGGTCGGCCCGGTGCAGCAACTGCCGCAGCAGATAGGCGCGTTCGTCGGGTCGGGCGTGGCCCACCGCCATCCGGACCACGTTGTCCCAGGTGTCCTCGTGCGCGTTGCGCACCAGTACGCCGAAGTCCCGCGCCTCCACGGCAGCCTTGGCGCCGAGGTAGTCCTGGAAGGTGCGGTGGACGAACAGGACCGAGCCGGGCAGCGGCTCCCGGAGCAGCCCGCTGCGGATCAGCAGGTGCCGGAACACCGTCTCCGCGCTGCCCTGCGCCTTGACCTGCGGCATGGCGTCGAGCGATTCGGCGATCATCCCGATCGCGTCCTCTGCGGACGCCTCCACCTGGCCGTTGCGGATCAGCCAGTACGCGAGCCGCTGGAGCAGCAGGGTCTGCTCGTCGCGGCTGAGGTAGACGCCCTCGACGCCGGAGATGTCCCGCTCGCTGTCGCGCCGTATCAGGAGCATGTCCAGCGCCGCGTCGTAGAGCTCCTTGCGGGCCCGGGGCAGATGCATCCGCCGGTCCCGGTTCAGCGCGCACAGCAGGGCGCACATCAGCGGGTTCGTCGCGAGCCTGCCCAGGTCCCGGCGCGAGCCGACGGCCTGCAGGAGCGCCTTCTCGTACCGGTCGAGCAGCTCCCGCTCCCGTCCCGGGTCCTCGGCGTCCGCCTCCGCGCGGGCGGAGTCGTGCCAGTGCGTGATGAAGGCCCCGACGTCGTCGCGCTCCATCGGCAGCAGGGACAGGGAGGAGAAGCCGTGGGCGGTCAGCCAGTCCTCGGGCACGGCCGAGGGGCGGGTGGTGACCACGAAGCGGGCCCCCGGGTAGCGCGCGAGCAGGTCCCGCAGCCAGGACTCGGTCCTGCTGCGCAGCCGCGGCGGCACCTCGTCCACCCCGTCGACCAGCACCAGCGCCCGGCCGGTGGCGAGGAGTCCCGCGACCCAGCCGTCCGGGGCGCGCAGCGGTACGCCGGTCGCCGCCAGCCAGTCCTCGGGCGCGGGGAGTCCCGCGGGGGAGTTGAAGGAGCGCAGCGGCAGGACGAAGGGGACCAGGCCGTTCCAGTCCCGCAGCCGGGGTCCGAAGCTGCTCCGGGCGGTGTTCAGGGCCAGCCACTGGACGAGGGTGCTCTTGCCCGAGCCGGCCGGGCCGCGCAGCAGCACCCGCTCCGTCGCGTTCAGGGCCACCTCGGCCTTCACCGAGGTCTGCAGGCCGGGCTCTTCGAGGAGTTCCCCGCCGCTGACGGCGAGGCCGATGTAGGCGAGGTCGAGCGACCAGTCCTGGCGGGCATGGCCGAGGGTCAGGCCGAACAGCTGGACCCTTCCCTGGGTCCGGGCCACGTAGCGGGCGTACTGCTCCCCGAAGGCCGCCGCCCCGCCGTCCCCTTCCTGGCCTTCCTGGCCGTTCTGGCCGTCCCCGCCCGCCGCCGCGGGGGCGGCGGCGTGCGCGCGGCACAGCGCGACCAGTTCCCGGAAGGCGGCTGCGGCCGCCGGGCTCAGGGCCGAGCCCGGCGGGGGCGCGGGTGCGGCCGGGCCGGGTGCCGCCGGGCCGGGTGCCGCCCCGCCCGGGTCCGCCGCGAAGAGGGCCCGGGCCTCCTTCGGGCCCAGCGCGGCGAAGGCCCCGCCGACCGCGGCCACCGCCGCCGACCGGCCGGGCTCCGGGAGCCCCGAGGCCGCCCCGGTCAGCAGGGCGGCCAGCCCGCGCGCGAGGCTCCGTACCTCCGGGTCGCCCGGCTTGGCGGGCCTGAGCCGGCGGGCGCCCGGCCGGGACCTCGCCCGCGCCAGTGCCACGGCGTCCGCCGCCCGTAAGACGACCGCGTCGAAACCCGCCTCTGAGTCCGTCATCCCCACGCCCTCCCCTTGGCCCGGACACCCGCACCCGAAAGCATCTCGTGAACCGTCGGTAACACCGATGGATACCGATCGGTAACAACCTCTAGCCGAGCCCCCGAGACCGCCTCTATGGTGCGGACATGCCGAACCTGCCCGATGTCGTGCTGTGGTCCATACCCGCCTTCGTACTGCTCACGGTCATCGAGCTCGTGAGCTACCGCATCCATCCCGACGAGGACGCCGCCGGGTACGAGACGAAGGACGCCGTCACCAGCCTCGGCATGGGGATCGGCAGCCTCGTCTTCGACTTCCTGTGGAAGATCCCGATCGTCGCGATCTACACCGCGGTCTACGAGCTCACCCCGCTCCGCGTCCCCGTCCTGTGGTGGACCGTCCTGCTGATGCTGCTCGCCCAGGACTTCCTGTACTACTGGCAGCACCGCGGCCACCACGTCATCCGCATCCTGTGGGCCTGCCACGTCGTGCACCACAGCAGCCGCAAGTTCAACCTCACCACCGCCCTGCGCCAGCCCTGGACCAGCGCCACCTCCTGGCCCTTCTACCTGCCGATGATCGCGCTGGGCGTGCACCCGGCCGCCATCGCGTTCTGCTACTCCGTCAACCTCGTCTACCAGTTCTGGATCCACACCGAGCGCATCGACAAGCTGCCCCGCCCCGTGGAGTTCGTCTTCAACTCGCCCTCCCACCACCGCGTCCACCACGCCTCCCAGGGCGGCTACCTGGACCGCAACTTCGGCGGGATCCTCATCGTCTGGGACCGGATGTTCGGGTCCTGGGTGGGGGAGACCGACAAGCCGGTCTTCGGCCTCACCAAGAACATCGGCACCTACAACCCGCTGCGCGTCGCCACCCACGAGTACGCCTCCATCGCGCGGGACGTACGGGGAGCCGCGACCTGGCGCGAGCGGGCCGGACGCGTCTTCGGCGGCCCCGGCTGGCAGCCGGCCCCCGCCCCGGCCGCGCTGCCCGCCACGCAGGCCAGCCACCTCCGGCCGGCCGCCCTGTCGCTGCTCCCGCGGCTGGCCGACACCCTGGCCGCCGCCACGGCCGCCGGGGCCCTGGCCGCCCTGGACCCCGGCTCGGGCCTGACGACGGCCTTCCTGGTCCGCGACGCCGAGGCCGCGGCACCGGAAAGGTCCACCGGGTCGCGGCGCCCGGCACGGCACCTCGCCGCGTTGTCGGACCACCGAAGTACGTCCAGTACAAGCGGCGGCCCTCCGCCCGGGGGCCCCTCCCGGCGGTAGCTGGGGGAGAGGCACCGCACCGGACACCGAAACCTTCCCGGCCACAGCACTAGACACCCGCGCCAGAAGAAATTTGGAGTCATCTTGTCGGAATGGCTCGTCCTGTCCCTCGCGATGGCCGCCGCGTGCGCCGTGGTGCTGTCCATCGCCTTCTTCAACCAGCGCAGGATCGGCGAGGACGACGATCCCAGCGAGACCCCGGACGTCATCGAGTACATGACGATGATGATCGGAGTGATCTACGCGATCGTGCTGGGCCTGGCGATCGCCGGCGTCTGGGAAGGCCGCAGCGCCGCCCAGGAGTACGTGCGCCAGGAGTCCCAGGCCCTGCACGAGATCAGCGTCCGCTCCGAGGTCTACCCGGCCGAGGTGCGCAAGAAGATCCGGTCCGACGTGGACGCGTACGTGACCTTCGTCGTGGACACCGAGTGGAAGGCGATGGCCGAGACCGGCGATCTCACCGACCGCAGCGCCGAACTGCTGGAACGCATCCGCCGCGACGTGACGGACTACGAACCGCAGACCGACCACGAGGGCCAGGCCTACCAGCCGCTCGTCGACCAGGTCGCCGTGGTCGACGACGCCCGCAACGCCCGCGGCCAGAGCGCCGGGGCCACCATGCCCGGGGTGGTCTGGTTCGGCCTGATCGCGGGGGCCCTGGTGACCGTGGGGCTGATCTTCACCCTGCAGATCAGGCGCTCCTTCCGGGAGCTGCTCCTGGCGGGCCTGTTCAGCGCGCTGATCGCCTTCCTGCTGTTCCTCATCTGGGACTTCGACGCGCCCTTCGGCCGGGGCATCGCCGCCACCGCCGAGCCGTTCTTCTCGCAGTTCCCACATCTGGGTCAGCGCGACTGACGCCGCGTCGTCCCCGCGGAGTCCGGCAAACCGGGGGCGGGCCTCCCGTCCCCGGTTCGGCCTACCGCCATGCCCCATTCGCCCGTTCCTGATCGCGGGCCACCGTGCCCGCGCCTAGCGTGGCGGACATCGAGGCGCACGACCCCCCACGTGCGGAAACCGTTCCGCGGCTGCTCCTCGGGGATCCGGAGAATCAACCATGGGCGCGATACGCACCTCCCCCACGGCTCTGCTGGGCGCCGCCGCCGCGAGCGCCGTCCTCGCGACCGGCGTGCTCGCCGCACCCGCCGCGAGCGCCGCCGAAGCGGCGCCCATCACCTCCTTCGGCTTCACCATCACCCCTTCCACGGTCGCCCCCGGCGGCCAGACGGTGCTGTCCGTGACCGGCTGCAACGCCGCCTTCGCCACCGCCTCCTCCGGGGTCTTCGACACCGTGAGCATCGAGCGGGGCAAGACCGCGCGGGTCACCGTGGACCGGGACGCCCGGCGCGGAGCCCAGTACTCCGTCTCCTTCACCTGCAACGGCGAGAACGGGTCGGCCGATCTGACGATCACGGGCGGCGCGGGCCGGCCCACCACCAGCTCCACCGTCGGAACCCGTACGGGCGCCAGCCCGGGCCCCGGCAGGAGCGCGGGCACGGGCACCGGCACGGGCGCCTCGAGCCGGGCCACCGGCCCCGTCCGCGGCGGCCTCGGCGGCAGCGTGGCCGGGCTGAACCCCCTGGAACTGGGCGCCGGCGCGGGGCTCGTCCTCGGCGGGCTGGTCGGCCTGGGGTTCGCCCTGCGCCGCCGCGACATCCGCCGCATCCACTGAGACCGCCGGTCGCCCCGAGTCCTGGCCAGGACTCGGGGCGACCGGCGGTTGTTCGGGCTGACCCTGGAGGTCGGCCGGTCAGGCCCGGCCGCGGATCGGGCGGCGACGGCGCATCACGTGGGCGCCGGCACCCAGGGCGGCGGCGCCGACGAGGCCCGCGCCGATGGCGGTCTCGGTGGCGGACGGGCCGAAGGAGCCGCCGAGGCCGCCCTGCGCGCCGTTGCCCTCGAGGACCGTGAAGCGGTGCGTGGCGACCAGGCTGTTGTCGTGGCACTTGACGGACAGCGTGTGGTGGCCGGGCGAGGCGTGGTTGAAGATCCGGACGGTCGCGAACCCGATGGAGCCGGCCGACAGGTTCGTCTGCGGAAAGTTGCCGTGGGAGAAGACGATGCCGCCGTGGCCGCAGCCCGCGGCGCTGACCTGCATCGAGGCCCCCTGGTGCACGGAGTACGGGTTGACCGTGACGTTGCTGGGCCCACCGCCACCCGGTGGGTTTGCGACGGCGATCGGTGCGGCGAGGCCGATGGCGGCGAACGCCGCCGCGGTGACGGCGAGGGCGCGAGAAGCACGCATGGTGGAACCTCCAGCGGGAAGCGCCCCGGAGCGGTGGCCCGGGCAGATCGACGAGAACGCCTCCCATCACGAACCCTCCGCGCGGTCCGCAACCAGCGCATTTCCGCCTTTGGGCCGCAAGGTTGAGCGACACGCCGAGGCGCGGACGCGTTTGCTGACGGATCCGCAGGTCACGACCCGTCAGGCATTTATGTGACGATTACCTGGATGGGCGCACCCCTTCCGGCCCCACCACCCGTTCGCCCTTCCCCGATCGCCGTCCCGCGCGCACCGCCTTAGCGTGCGTGAAGTAGGGCGTACAGGGGTGGGAACAAGAACGCGGGTCGGGACCCCCGCGTCGGGAAGGGAGAGCCATGACCGAGGACGAGAGTGAGCGGCCATCGAGGAGGCGCTCCCCCTGGGGCGCCATCGCGCTGGTCATGCTCAGCGGCCTCGCCATGATGCGCAACGGAGCCGATGTCGACGCGGGGCCTCCGCAGCCGGCCGCCGCGGCGGCCGTCGGAGCGGCCGCGACGGTCGGATCGCCGGCCGACCAGACACCCGCCGAGCCGCCCGCGCCGCCGCCGGACCTGGAGGTGCTGGAACACTCGTCGGTCCAGCGCGTCCGGATCCCGTCGATCAGCGTGGACGCGCCGGTGATGACCGTCGGGCTGGACGCGACGGGCTGGATCGACGCGCCGCCCGCGCAGGAGAGGAACCTGGCGGGCTGGTACCTCAACGGCATCTCGCCGGGCCAGCAGGGTTCGGCGGTGATCGTGGGCCACGTGGACAACGCGCAGGGCCCCGCGGTCTTCTACGGCCTGGGCGCGGTGCAGAAGGGCAGCCGCATCGAGGTGGCGCGCTACGACGGGCGCACGGCGGTGTTCGAGGTGTACGGAGTGGAGGTGTTCGCCAAGAACGCGTTCCCCGGAGCCCGGGTGTACGGGGACACCGGCCAGCCGGAACTCCGGGTGATCACGTGCGGCGGCGGCTATTCGAAGGCGGGGGGCTACGACGGCAACGTCGTCGTCTTCGCGCGGATGGTGGAGGCCCGCTGACCGATCGTTTCCTCAGCGCGGCGGCAGCGCCGGCAGCGTCATCCGGTAGCCGCGCCCGAGCAGTTGCGGCAGGTAGCTCGCCAGCGCCTGCACGCTCTGCGAGCGGTTGCCGCCCGCGTCGTGGTTCAGGACGATCACGCCGGGCGCGGCCCCTTTCAGCGCCCGCGACACGATCGCGGAGGTGCCCGGCTCCTTCCAGTCCAGGGTGTCCACGGTCCAGGCGAGCGGTTCCATGCCGAGTTCCGCGCCGATCTCGAAGGCGGCCCGGTTCCATGCCCCGTAGGGCGCCCGGAACCACAGCGGTGCCTCGCCGACCGCCTCGTGCACGACCTCGCTCGTGCGGCCGATCTCGGAGGCGAGGGCGGGCCGGCTGAGCTTGGGGATGAGCGGGTGGGTCCAGGTGTGGTTGCCGATGACGTGGCCCTCGGTGACCATCCGGCGCAGCAGGTCGCGGTTGTCGGTGGCCATCTCCCCGCAGACGAAGAACATGGCCCGTACGTCGTGGCGGGCCAGTGTGTCGAGGATGCCCGGGGTGTAGCGGGGGTCGGGGCCGTCGTCGAAGGTGAGCGTCATGGCGCTCGCCGGCGCGTCGGGAGGCAGTGCGAGCATCGGCCGGGTCCGTACGGCGGGCTTCGCCGCGGGCACCCGCTCCGGGGCGCCGTCGGAGGTCATCGGCTGGAGCCGGTACGCGGCCCCGCGCGGACTCTGCGGCCGCGCGCCGGGGGCTCCGGCGAGGGGTCCCGGCCCGGCGGCTCCGCCGGGTCCCGGGCCGAAGGGCGGTTCGGCTCCGCCCCCGACCCCGGGGGCGGCGGCCGGCAGGCCGGGTTCGCCACCGGTCAGCAGTCCCGCGGCGGCGGCGACTCCGAGGAAGACGGCGGAGCGCAGGAGCACGCGTCGCCCTACTGTCGGCTCGTCATTTTTCATTACTACTACGTATCAACGACATCGCCGCAGATGTCGAGAGGCGCGGACGCGCCCCCTCGCGCTCACCCGGTCAGCGCACAGTCCGGCAGGTCACCCCCGCCGCACCAGCGGGAACGGCAGCGTCTCGCGGATCGTCAGACCCGTGAGGAACATGACGAGGCGGTCCACCCCGATGCCCAGTCCGCCGGTCGGCGGCATCGCGTATTCGAGCGCGTCCAGGAAGTCGTTGTCGATCTCCATCGCCTCCGGGTCGCCGCCCGCCGCGAGCAGCGACTGCGCGGTGAGCCGGCGCCGCTGCTCGACGGGGTCGGTCAGCTCCGAGTAGGCGGTGCCCAGTTCGGTGCCGAAGGCCACGAGGTCCCAGCGCTCCGCGAGCCGGGGGTCCTTGCGGTGCTGCCGGGTGAGGGGGGAGACGTCGGTGGGGAAGTCCTTGTAGAAGGTGGGCAGCTTGGTCTTCTCCTCGACCAGCCGCTCGTACATCTCCAGGACCACGTCGCCCCGGGTGTTGTCGGGCGTGTGCGGCACGGCCGCGCGGTCGCACAGCCGCCGGAGCACGTGCTCCTGGGTGTCGGCGTCGACCTCCTCGCCGAGTGCCTCGCTGATCGCCCCGTACATCGTCTTGACGGGCCAGGGGCCGGAGATGTCGTGGACGACGAGCTTTCCGTCCGGGCCGGCCTTGTGCGCGACGGGCGAGCCGAAGGCGGCGGTGGCGGCGCCCTGGATGAGCTCGCGCGTCAGGTCGAGCATCACGTCGTAGTCGGCGAAGGCCTGGTAGGCCTCCAGCATCGTGAACTCGGGGTTGTGCTTGTAGGAGACGCCCTCGTTGCGGAAGGTCCGGCCCATCTCGAAGACCTTCTCCATGCCGCCGACGCACAGGCGCTTGAGGTACAGCTCGGGGGCGATGCGCAGGTAGAGGTCGAGGTCGTAGGCGTTGATGTGGGTGCGGAAGGGCCGGGCGTTGGCGCCGCCGTGGATCTGCTGGAGCATCGGGGTCTCGACCTCCAGGTAGCCCCGGTCCAGCAGCCCCTGCCGCAGGGCCTGGACCGCGCTGGAGCGGGCGCGTACGACGTCGCGCGCCTCGGGGCTCGCGACAAGGTCGAGGTAGCGGCGCCGGACCCGGGCCTCCGGGTCGGCGAGTCCCTTGCGCTTGTCGGGCAGCGGGCGCAGGCACTTGCCGGTGAGCTGCCAGGAGTCGACGACGACGGACGGTTCGCCGCTCTTGCTCGCGCCGACCTGGCCGCTCGCGACGACGTGGTCGCCGAAGTCGACCTGGGTGGTGAAGGTGTCGAGCACGCCGGTGCCGGCCTCGTCGCGGGTGAGCATCAGCTGGATGTCGCCGGACCAGTCCCGCAGGACGGCGAAGACCACGCCGCCGAGGTCGCGCACGACCATCACGCGTCCGGCGACGGTGACCGGCGAGCCGGTGCGGGCGCCGGGCGGGTGGCCGGGGTGCGCGGCCTTCAGCTCGGCGACGGTGTGCGTGCGCCGGCGGATGCCGACGGGGTACGGGTCGGTGCCGGACGCGCGGATCCGCTCCAGCTTCTCGTGGCGGACCCGGACCTGTTCGGGCAGCCGTTCGGCGGGCGCCGTCTCGCCCTCCTCCCCCACGAGGTCCAGCCCGAGGGAGTCGATGGGCGGCAGGCCCGCCGTGGTGGCGGGGGCGGTGAGCCCGCGCGGGTGCCCGTTGCCCCACAGGGTGCGCATGCTGGGTACGGAGACGAAGCCCTCGGCGATGCCGGAGGCGAGGCTGACCCGGGCGAGGGAGCCGGCGTCCTGGTAGCAGAGGAACCGCGGGTACCACTCGGGGCCGTACTTGACGTTCGAGCGGTACAGCGCCTCCAGCTGCCACCAGCGGGAGAAGAAGAGCAGCAGTTTGCGCCAGAGCTTGAGGACGGGGCCGGCGCCGATCCGGCCGCCCTCCTCGAAGGCGGAGCGGAAGACGGCGAAGTTGAGGGAGACGCGGCGCACGCCCAGACCCGGGGCCGCGGCGCAGAGTTCGGCGACCATGAACTCCATGACCCCGTTGGGGGCGGAGCGGTCGCGGCGCATCAGGTCGAGGGAGATGCCGTCCTTGCCCCAGGGGACGAAGGAGAGCAGGGCGATGAGCTCGCCCTTGTCGTCGAAGGCCTCGACGAGGAGGCAGTCGCCGTCGGCGGCGTCGCCCAGGCGGTCCAGGGCCATGGAGAAGCCGCGTTCGGTCTCGGTGTCGCGCCAGGTGTCGGCCCGGTCCACGATCATCTGCATCTCGTCCTCGGAGAGGGCGGAGTGGCGGCGGATGACGGTGGTGGCCCCGGTGCGCTTGACCCGGTTGACGGCCTGGCGGGTGACGCGCATGTCGCGTCCGTCGAGGTCGAAGTGGGCGACCTGCAGGATCGCCTCGTCGCCGAGCTGGAGGGCGCTGAGCCCGGAGCGGGCGTACGCGGTCGCCCCGTCCTCGGAGGCGCCCATGACGGCGGGCTGCCAGCCGTAGCGGCGGGCCACGGCGAGCCAGGCGTCGATGGCGGGGGTCCAGGCGGCCGGGTCTCCGACGGGGTCGCCGCTGCCGAGGCAGACGCCGGCTTCGACGCGGTAGGTGACGGCGGCCTTGCCGTTGGGGGCGAAGACGACGGCCTTGTCGCGGCGGGTGGCGAAGTAGCCGAGGGAGTCGGCCCGCCCGTACGCGCCGAGCAGGGCGCGGATGCGGGGCTCCTCGTCCCCGTGCAGGGCGGCGGTCAGCCGCTGCGAGCGGAAGAGGGTGGAGGCGGCGTTCAGCAGGGCGAGGGCGCCGAGGAGGCCGAGGAGGAAGTACAGCGGGCGGGGCGGGCGCCCGTCGAACTGGCGGGCCGAGAAGAGTCCGCCGAAGACCTGCTTCGCGGCCCAGTCCAGCCACTGCCCCTTGGGAAGGGTGCCGGGGAACAGTGCGACCAGGCCCCAGCCGAGGAAGACGGCGGCGAGCAGGCCGAGGCCCAGCACGAGCATGGCCCGCCAGAGGGCTCCGGGGCGGGAGGCGGCGTTGAACTCCTTGCGGGCCGCGATCAGGAGCGCGAGGGCGGCGACCGCGACGGCCATGGAGGCGAATCCGAACCAGTATTCCTCGGCGGCGACGGTGAGCACGTCGACCAGCAGCAGCAGGGCCAAATAGGTGACGACGATCCACCAGGCGACCTTCTTGCGCATGCCGAGTGCCGCGGCGAGCAGGAAGAGGAAGACGGCGTAGGCGAGGTTGGCGCTGACCGGCACCACGATCGCGTCGAGGAAGCTCACGATGGGCCGCAGGAGCCGCCGCAGTGCCGGGGACAACGACAGGAGCGCGCAGAGCAGCCCCAGTGTTCCGAAGAACGCGCCGAAGGCGTCGGGCACCCGGTTCAGCATGCGGTTCCGGGTTCCGCGCGGCTCCTCCACGGTGGCAGTCATGGTTCGCACTGTAGGGAGGACCGCGCCCCTTCGCGCGTCGAGCGGGTTACCGTCGGAAGGGTGACCGAGCACGTGAACACGGGATTCGAGCGCGGTACGGACGGCCCGAAGGTGATCCTCGCCGGGGTCGACGGGTCGGAGTCCTCGCTCCGCGCGGCGGCGTACGCGGCGGGGCTGGCGCGCAGGCAGAACGCGCTGCTGGCGCTGGTGTACGTCCAGCCGGTGATGGCGGCGGGGGCCTCGCTGGGCGCGCCGGTGGGCGGGGCCACGCAGGAGATCGCCGAAGGGCTGGTGGCCGAGATCCGGGAGTGGGCGGAGCGGCTGAAGGGCGTCTACGACGTGCGCTGGCAGTTCCACACCTTCCGCGGCGATCCGTACGCCGGCCTGGTGAGCGCGGCGCAGGAGCTGACGGCGGACGCGGTGGTGGTCGGGGCCTCGGAGCAGGCCGGGCACCGGATCGTCGGCTCGGTGGCGGTCCGTCTGGTGAAGGCGGGGCGCTGGCCGGTGACTGTGGTTCCCTGAGTCGTTCGCTGTTGCAACCTGATCTCTGTAGACGGTGGACCGGGGCGTGGCTTATCTTCGTGCGATTCGGGCTGCCCGTCGGGCGGCCCGTTTTCATATGTCACGTCGCACATGTTCCCGTGGGGGGTACTTCGTCATGTCCTTGAGCACGCCCAGCCAGTCACCGCAATCGGCCCATGTCCTGCAATCCCCGCAGGGGTTGGCCACGGCCGCGACCGCGCTGTTGTCCGTGGGGGCCGCCGTGGATCTCTTCTCGTCCGGGGTGAGCCTCTACACCTGGAACCTGATGAAGGACTTCGTCGGCGCTTCCACGCCCTCCGACCCCGTCGACCCCCTTTCCGACGACCTCGCCTCCGCCGACTCCCTCTCCACCGGCGCCGACCTCGTGCAGGCTCCGCTCTACCTGGCCACCGGCTTGGTCTTCATCCTCTGGTTCCACCGCGTCCGCTGCAACGGCCAGGTCTTCCGGCCCGACGGTTTCAGCCAGTCCGCCGGGTGGGCCATCGGCGGCTGGTTCGTCCCGCTCGCGAACTTCTTCTTCCCGTACCGGACGGCGCAGGAGACCTGGGACGCAAGCACCCAGAACAGGTCCGACGGCTCCTTCCGCCGGGTCTCGGGCGCCCCCGTGGTCGCCTGGTGGGTGATGTTCATCGCCAGCTGCCTGCTGACCTGGGGCGCCTCGAGGAAGTACCGGGCGGCCGAGACGACCGAAGCGGTCCGCGCCGCCGACCTCTTCGCCGCCGTCGCGGACCTGACCAGCGTCGCGGCCGCCTTGCTGGCCGTCGTCTTCGTGCGGAAGCTCACCGCCATGCAGCACACGAAGGCGACCCAGGGGCCGAACGCCGCGGTCTGAGGTCTCCCGCGGCCCCGGCCCTACTGCGCCGCCGTCAGCCCGTCCTTGGCCGCGCCGCGACTGAGGACGGCCTCGGTGATCTCGTCGCGGGCCTCCTCGTAGTCCTCGCGGCCGGGGTGCGCGGCGAGGGCGGCGGGGAGGTTGACGACCCGGCCGGCTCCGAGATCCATCATCTGCGGGACGAACTCGGCCTTGGCGACCTGCCAGCGCTGCCCGGGGGCGGCCGGCGGGGCGAAGGTGAACCGGCCGATGGAGCCGTAGTTGCCGCGCATGTCCCGGGCGCCGGTGTGGTTGAACATCTCGCCGGCCACCTGGTCGCCCATGCCGTAGATGATCCAGGTCCCGTTGACCTTCTCGTACGGCTGCGGGACGTGGGCGTGGGTGCCGAGCACGAGGTCCACGTCGGGGCGGCCGCCGGTCTGCGAGGCGGTCAGCGCCTTGCCGAGGGCGAGCTGCTTCCCGTCCGGCTCGGTCTCCCATTCGGTGCCCCAGTGGAGGCTGACGAGGACCACGTCGGCGCCCGCCTTCCGGGCGGCCCGCGCGTCCGCGACGATCTTCTCCTCTTCCATCAGGTTCACGGCCCAGGGCTGCCCGTCGGGCATCGGGTAACCGTTGGTGTCGTACGTGTACGCGAGGTGCGCCACCTTCGCCGATCCGGCGGTGTACATCGTCACGGCGCCGGCCTCGGCCGCCGTGCGGGCCGAACCCGCGTGCTTCAGGCCCGCCTCGTCGAAGGCGTCGAGGGTGCGCTTCAGTCCGGCGGCGCCCCCGTCGAGGGTGTGGTTCGAGGCGGTGGAGCAGCCGTCGTACCCGGCGTCCTTCAGCCCGGCGGCGATCTCGGGCGGCGACTGGAAGGCGGGGTAGCCGGTGAACGGGCCGCCGTCCGGTCCGTAGACGGTCTCCATGTGGCAGATGGCCAGGTCCGCGGCCGAGACGACCGGCTTGACGCCGGAGAACATCGGCCGGAAATCGTATCCGTCGCCGTCCGCGTCGGAGGCGGCCCGGCGGATGACGGACTCGTGCGGCAGCACGTCGCCGCTCGCGACCAGGGTGAATCCCTTCGCGGCGGGGGCCGTGGTGGATCCGGGAGCTCCGGAGGGTGCCTGCGCCGCCGGGGAGCCCGCGAGGCGGGCCGGCGCCCGGTCCCCGCCGGCGGAACAGCCGGCGACGGCCGCGAGCGCGACGGCCGACAGGAGTGCGAGGGCTTGGCGGGTGCGTGCGGTCATCGGTCCCGGCTCTCCTCAGATAAGTACTACTAACTGATCACCTGTCAATTCATAGAAAGAGACGCACCAAGTCAAGAGACGGCTCCGCGGCCGGCCTTCCGCTCACCCCAATGGCCGTTCGGCGCGCCGTTCGACCGTTCACCGCCCCGCGCGGCCGCCCACCGGACGACCCGGGCGCTTGGGCGCACCGGCTCCACCGGACGGTTCCCGGTCGGCTCCGTGCAGGTCAGGGTGGATCCGTCGAGCTCGAACGGAGTCTCGAACAGACCCCGAACGGACCCCCGGAAGGAGCCTCTCGTGCCCCTGGCCCCCACTCTCCGGCGCACGGACCCCGAAGCGCTGGCCGAACTGCAGCGCGAGCACGGGAGGGCTCTGTTCGGTTTCCTGCTGAGCCTCACGGCCGGGGACGCGCAGCGCGCGGAGGACCTCGTGCAGGAGACCCTCCTGCGGCTCTGGCAACACCCGGAGGTCCTGGCCAGCGGGCACGAGTCCCTGCGCCCCTGGCTGTTCACGGTGGCCCGGCGGCTCGCCATCGACGCCCGGCGGGCCCGCCTGTCGAGGCCGCTGGAGGTGGACCCCGAGGGGATGGAGCACGCTCCGGCGCCGGGGGACGCGGTGGCGGGCTCGGTGACGGCCATAGACGTGCGGCGGGCCGTGGGCTCACTGGGGGCGGAGCACCGGGAGGTGCTCATGCAGGTCTACTTCCAGGACCGCTCGGTGGCCGAGGCGGCGGCGGAGCTCGGCATCCCCGCCGGAACGGTCAAGTCCCGTACGTACTACGCCCTGCGCGCCTTGCGCAAAGACCTCCAGGGATACGGGTACGGCCTCGGGGCCTAGGCCGCCGGCGCGGCGGCTCCGCCGTCGGCCTGGGGCATATGCGCCAAGGAATGGCCTGAACGCTCACAGACCGGACATGAATCGCATCGAAATCGGCATGGAACCGTTCAAGTTGAGTAAACACCCCCCACTCCGCGATCCGTGCAAGGAAGGCTCGTGGCCGACGGCGGGGACGGCTCGACGCGTGCGGGAGAAGGTGGAACGGTGCAGCCCGAGGGTTCGAACGGCACCAGTGACGGCGGGGGCGGCCTGGCGGTCCCCATGGCGTGGCTCTACTCGGAGTACATCGCCGACGAACTGCTGCGCACGGGCCGGCTGATCCCGGTCAGCACCCTGGAGTTCCGGGCCGGGCGCGACACGCTCGCGCTGACCATCTACCTCTCGGACGCGGCCGGCGAGCTCTCCGGGATCCGGGTCGTCTCCCAGCTCGACGAGTGGATGTCGCTGACGGCGTACGGGCACCCGTGGCGGGACTGGGTCCACACCCGCTTCCTGGCCCTGGGCGAGGAGGCCCGCGAGCTCGGCCGCGGCGAGGACCCGGACCTGGAACTGGCCCGCGCGGCCTGGCGCTGGCTGGACCACACGGAACTGTTCGCCACCAACCTCGACCCGGGCCGCCACGGCCACGCCGACACCCCGCCGGGCCTGGACGAGAACGCCCGGGTCTGGACCCCTGCCTGGCAACTGGGTCTCCCGTTGGGCCACTTGGCGATGCACCTGTTCTGACCCGCTTCTGACCCGCGGGACGCCCGGAGCCCGGGCGAGGGCCAGGGCCGGGTCCCCCGCCGGGGGCCCGCTACTCGGTCCGGCGCGGGCCGGGCGCCTCCGCCGGATCGGTGACCAGGCCGGTGAAATCGGCCTCGTTGCGCTCGGCCCGGACCACGTACGCGCGGGCGACGAGCCACATCACCGGGTACACGAGCACGCCGAGCACGACCCACACCAGCGGCCCCGAGGCCACGCGCGGGAGCAGGAACAGCAGCGGCAGCAGCCCGACCAGGGCCGCGAGCGCGGCCAGCGCGCAGAGCCCGGCGCGGAGCTGGCTGCGCATGAGGGCCCGGACGTACGTGGCGCCCAGGGTGGTCTGCTCGGAGATCTCGGACCGGGCCGGGGTGTGCGCGGGCGGCCGGCGGCGGGCACCGCGCGGCACCCCGGTGACGACCTCCCGCCGGGGCGTCTGCGCCTGCTGCTCCTCGGCCACGGGCCGCAGTCTACGTCGACCCCCGGCGGCTACTTGAGCAGTTTGGACAGCCGGCGGTCGGCGAGCGGCTTGCCACCGGTCTGGCAGGTGGGGCAGTACTGGAGCGAGGAGTCGGCGAAGGACACCGAACGGACGGTGTCCCCGCACACCGGGCACGGCTCGCCCGCCCGGCCGTGCACCCGCAGCCCGCTCTTCTTCTCGGCCTTGAGCCGGCCGGCGGCCACCCCGTGCGCCCGCTCGACCGCCGAGCGCAGGGTCTCCCGGACGGCCGCGTACAGGTGGTCCGCCTGCGCCTCGTCGAAGGACGCGGCCAGCTTGAAGGGCGACACCTTCGCGTGGTGGAGGATCTCGTCGCTGTACGCGTTCCCGATGCCCGCGATGACGCCCTGGTCGCGCAGCACGCCCTTGATCTGCCGCCGTTCACCCGCGAGCAGCGCGCCGAAGGCCGCCCGGTCGAAGCCTTCGGCGAGCGGGTCGGGGCCGAGGCGGGCGATCCCCGGGACCTCCAGGGGATCGTGGACCACGTACACGGCGAGCCCCTTGCGGGTCCCCGCCTCGGTCAGGTCGAAGCCGCCGCCGTCGCGCAGGACCAGGCGCAGCGCGAGCGGCCCCTTGCCGGGGCGCGGCGGCTGCGCCGGGACCTCGTCCATCCAGCGCAGCCAGCCGGCCCGGGCGAGGTGGGTGACGAGGTGGAGCTCGCCGATCCGCACCGCCAGGAACTTGCCCCGGCGGTCCGTGGCCCCGGCCCGCTGCCCCTCGAGGGCGCTCAGGGGCGGCTCGTACGTCTTGAGCACGCTGACGGCGAGCGGGAGGACGCGCTCGACCACCCGCCCGGCGAGGTGCTCGTCGAGGAACTCCCGCAGGGCCTCGACCTCGGGCAGCTCGGGCATGCCCCCAGCCTGCCGCGCCCCCGGGCGAAGCGCGAGCCGGGGACGGGTCCGCCGGAGCCGGTCCGGTCGCGGGGCCGGGGCGGGGGCCGGCCTCCTCCCAGTCGGCGGGGGCCGTGAAGGTGTCGGCGGGGCGGGCCAGGCCCTCGGCGAGGCTCTCCTCGGCCATGGCGGAGCCCTCCAGACCCACCAGGATCCGCACCGGCTGCTCCTCGTCCTCGGCGTACTCCCGGCCAGGAGGCCCGACCGGCTCCTCGAAAGGGTAGGTCGTGGGCAGCGTCAGATGGGTATAGGAGACAGGGGGCGGGCGGCCCGCGTAGGGATCGCCCCGAAGGCCGGGACCCGCCCGCTCAGTTCCGTGGACGGCGTCCGCTCACCGCGAGCCGTCCGGCGCTCCGGCGGCCCGGCCCGGCCGGGACAGCAGGAAGGCCGCGAAGGTCAGCAGCCAGGCCCCGACCGCGATCCAGAGCAGCACCTCGCCGAGGGGGCGCAGCCACCCCACGCCGGTCGGGTCGGCGGCGGAGAGGCAGGCGGTGGCCGTCATCCCGAGCGGGAAGACGCTCGACCAGCGCCGGGTGTCGTAGCGCGGGCGCGGCGCGAGCGCCTCGGCGGCCATGAGGACGACGTACCAGGCCAGGGAGAGGCCGAGGGCGGCCAGGGTGACGGTACGCAGCCCCGCGTGCGCCCAACCCGTCCACACGGGTGACGCCGTGAGTCCGGCCGCGGCGAGGGCCGTGATGGCCAGCGCCCCGCCGGCCACCCAGTGGTCGCCCGCGCCGGAGACGACCTGACGGAAGTCGAAGCGGACGAGGGCCTCGGCGTAGAGCAGCAGTCCCAGGCAGAAGGCGGCCAGCGCGGCCCGGTCCAGCCAGTCCTGCCCGGTGGTCGCGGCCAGGCTGCCGGCCAGGACGGCGAGCCCCTGGGTGGCCACGCAGACGAGGAAGGCCGCGCCGGGCATCCGCCGCCCCCAGTGCTTCAGTACGGCGAACAGCAGCCCGGGCCAGAGCGCGGCGGCCAGCACCAGCAGGGCCGCCGCGACCTCGTGCCATCCCAGCAGGGAGAGCCGGGCACCGAGGACGGTCGTGGCGGCGACGGCGGTGAGCGCCGCAGGGGTGTCGGCCTCGGACCGGAAGCGCCGCCGGTCGCCCAGCAGCCGGGCCGCGAAATCGGCCGCGAGCAGGCACCACAGCACCGCGCAGACGGCGAGGGCCGCGAGCGACAGGGTGCCGCGGCCGATCAGGTGCAGGCCGACCGAGATGATCCCCGACGCCATGACGGCGGCCCCGGCGGCCGGCGACAGCTCGGCCCACCAGCGGGCGCCCGCGGAAACTCGCATGCTCCCAGCGGACACCACGGGGCCGGGCCGGGCCGGGGCGGCGCGCCACCGGGCCGCGACGACGACCCGTCCGGGTGCCGGGTGCCGATTGCCCGGTGCCGGGTGCCGATTGCCGCGCCGCGCGCCGCGCGGGCATTCATCGCGATATTCCGATCACCCACCCACCCGGCCGGAAGAACGGGAAATATGGCCGTCCTTTCAAAGCAATTGGCGTGGAATACACGGAGCCATGTGGAGGACTCCGACGGGTTTCACGACACTCCCGGGACCCCGCGTCCGATTTCCGGGTCGGCCGCTACGGTTCATTCCTGAACGGTTCGCTTTTCGCGTATGGGAGATAAGAAATGCAAGCCGTTGTCACCGAGCAGCCGAAACCCGCTCCGGCCCAGCCGGCGAGTTTCGTTCAGGAAGTACTGCGGGGTGTCGCGCAGGTCGATTTCATGCCCAATGCGATCACGGGCATCCTCTTCCTCGCCGCCCTCGCCGCCGCCGGCTGGCAGTACGCGCTCTACGGCCTCCTGGGCGCCGTCGTCGGAACCGGCACCGCCTACGCCTTCGGCATCGACCGCGAGATCGTCTCGGCCGGGCTGCGCGGTTTCAACGGCACCCTGGTCTCGCTCGGGTTCGCCGTGTTCCTCGGGTGGGACCACCTGTCCACCCTGCTGCTCGCGATCGGCGGCAGCATCACCGTCGTGGTCGTCACCTCGGCGCTCGCCACGATCCTCGGCACGTGGAACATCCCCACGTTCACCGCGCCGTTCTGCATCATCGCGAGCGTCATGACGATCGCCGCGCCCGGCTTCTCCCGGGTCTGGCACAGCGGACCCGACTTGGCGGCGCTCCCCGATTCCGCCACCGGGACCACCGCCCTGAGCTGGGACCAGCTCTGGCACGCCTTCCTCTCCAATGTCGGCCAGATCTTCTTCATGCCGCAGTGGTACGTCGGGCTGATCTTCCTGGCAGGCATCTTCGTGGCCGACCGCTGGGCCGGCGCCATGGCCTGTGTCGGCAGCGCAACCGCCATCTTCGTGGCCTGGGCGATGGGTTCGCCCTCCGACGGGGTGTCGCAGGGGCTCATGGGCTACAGCAGCGTGCTCGTCGCCATGGCCCTGTGCGGGGTGTTCCTCGTCCGCTCCGCCTGGAGCTTCGGCTTCGCCGTGCTGGGCGCCGCGGCCGCGACGGGCCTGACGGCGGCCATGACCGCGTTCTTCGCCCCGTTCGGCGGGCACACCTTCACCTGGCCGTTCGTCCTGACCACGCTCGTCTTCGTCGCCGCGGTCCCGGCGATCCCCCGGCTGCGGCGCACCTGAGGCGTACGCATCCCGCCCGTGCGCGGCCGGACCCGCGCACGGGCAGATCCGCGCGGACCCGTGCGGACCCGGGTCACACCCACCCGGGTAGCGGCCGCCCCGGGTCGCACGCCCCCGGTACGCACGCACCCGAACCACCTCGAGAGCCGAAAGTGAGTGACCGATGAATCTCGCTCCCCGTGAGATGGACAAGCTCTGGATCTACGTCGTGGCCGACCTGGCCCGCAAGCGGCGCGAGCGGGGCGTCAAGCTCAACTACAGCGAGGCCTGCGCCCTGATCAGCGAGGGCATCCTGGAGGGCGCCCGCGACGGCAAGACCGTCGCCGAGTGCATGGAGCTCGGCAAGCAGCTCGTCTCCGCCTCCGACGTCATGTCCGGCGTACGGGAGATGCTGCCGCTGCTCCAGGTCGAGGCCGCCTTCGTGGACGGCACCAAGCTCGTCTCCTGCCACGACCCCGTCGGCGCCTGAGTCATGGCCGCAGTCGCACCCGAACGGCCGGGCCGGGCCAGGGAATCGGAGCGCTCCGTCGTCCTGGCCGGGGGCCACGAGGGCGGCGCGGCGGCCGGCGCCGTGCAGACCGGCCGGCCGCTGGCCGAAGCCGTGGGCGAGGCGCTCGCGGCCTCGTCCGGTCCCGTCTGCGTGGTGCCGATGACGCTGGGGCGCGACCCCGGGCTGATCGCCGACTGCGCCCGCGCCCTGCGCTGGCTCGGCCGCGACCAGGAGCCCGGACGGCTCGTCCTGGCACCGCCCTTCGCCACCGCGGACCACCTGACCGCGTGGCTGCGCACCGCCGCCCTCAAGGCGGTGCGCGAGGCGCCCGAGGGCTCCGCCGTCCTGGTCACCGCGCCCGCGGCCGGACCGTTCGAGGACGCGGACCTCTTCCGGGTGGCCCGGCTCGTGCGGCAGTACGGGCACCACCGCTGGGTCGAGGTCGCCTTCGACGGCGGCGACCCGGACCTCGCGGACGGGGCCGATCGCTGCCGCCGCCTGGGGGCGTCCCGGGTCTGCCTGGTGCGGGCGGCGTTCGCCGGGCCGGACCGGGTTCCGGCCGGGGTCCTGGACACCGGCCCGCTGCTGTCGCGGGCCGCCGTCGACCAGGTCGTACGGACCCGGGTGCAGGAGGCCCTGCACCGGCTGTCCCACGGGCGGGACGGCATCACCGAGGGCCTGGACGCCGAGCACGGCCACGGGTACGCGCACGCGCACGGCCCGGGCGGCGACCACAGCCACGGCCAAGGCCAAGGGCACAGCCACGGCCAAGGGCACAGCCACGGCCAAGGGCACGGCGACGACCACGGGCACGACCACGGCCGCACGCACGGCCGCCCCCACCACTGATCCCGAGGAAGGGAAGTACCGCCATGTCCGGTGGCGCAAAATACCTCTACGGCGAAGGCACCGTAGAGATCAACTCCGGCCGCCGCAAGGCCAAGGTCACCGTCTCCAACACCGGTGACCGAGCGGTCCAGGTGGGCTCGCACTACCACTTCTTCGAGGTCAACCGCGCCCTCGACTTCGACCGCAACGCGGCCTACGGCATGCACCTCGACCTTCCCTCCGGCACCGGCGTGCGCTTCGAGCCGGGCGACACCCGCGAGGTCGAACTCACCGCGTACAGCGGCCACGGCCGCATCATCGGCTTCAGCTCGCTCACCGACGGCGGCCTCGGCTCCACCGACACCCGCATCCGCGCGCTGCGCCGGGCGGTCGAGCTCGGCTTCAAGGGCGCCCGCATCGAGGACGTCCACGCCGAGCCCGCACCCCGCGCGGCCGGCGCCGGAGACGGCGACGGATCCAAGACGGGCAGCGGCAGCGGCAGCGGCAGCGGCAAGAAGAGCAAGTCCCACAAGAAGGGCGACAAGTAGATGGCTGTCCTGAGCCGCAAGCAGTACACCGACCTGTTCGGACCCACCGTCGGGGACCGCTTCCACCTGGCGGACACCAACCTGGTCGTCGAGGTCGAGAAGGACCACAACGAGGGCCACTACGGCGACGAGGCCGTCTACGGCGGCGGCAAGGGCATCCGCGACGGCATGGGGCAGGATCCGCAGGCCACCAACCTGCAGGGTGCCCTGGACCTGGTCATCACCAACGTCGTGGTCATGGACGCGATCCTCGGCGTGGTCAAGGGCGACCTCGGTATCAAGGACGGCCTCATCGCGGGCCTCGGCAAGGCCGGCAACCCGCACACGCAGTCCGGGGTCCACCCCAAGCTGGTCATCGGGCCGGGCACCGAGGTGATCTCGGGCGAGCACCTGATCGCCACGGCCGGCGGCATCGACTCCCACATCCACTTCATCGCCCCGCAGCAGGCCGAACACGGCCTGTCCAACGGCATCACCACCATGATCGGCGGCGGCACCGGCCCCTCCGACGGCACCAACGGCACCACCTGCACGCCGGGCCCGTGGAACATCGGCCGGATGTACCAGGCGGTCGAGGACCTGCCGGTCAACGTGGGCCTGCTGGGCAAGGGCAACGGCTCGCTGCCGGAAGCACTGATCGAACAGGTCGAGGCGGGCGTCTGCGGCCTGAAGGTCCACGAGGACTGGGGCACCACCCCGGCCGCGCTGAGCAGGGCCCTGGACGTGGCCGACACCTACGACGTGCAGGTCGCCGTCCACACCGACACCCTCAACGAGTCCGGCTTCTTCGAGGACACCCGCTCCGCCATCGACGGGCGCACCATCCACACCTTCCACACCGAAGGCGCGGGCGGCGGCCACGCCCCCGACATCATGCGCGTCGCCGGCGAGCCCAACGTGCTGCCGTCCTCGACGAACCCGACGCTGCCGTACACCGTCAACTCCGTCGACGAACTCCTCGACATGGTGATGGTCTGCCACCACCTCTCCCACGACATCCCCGAAGACGTCTCCTTCGCCGACTCCCGCGTCCGCGCCGAGACGATCGCCGCCGAGACCGTCCTGCACGACGAAGGCGTCATCTCGATCTTCTCCTCCGACTCCCAGGCCATGGGCCGCATCGGAGAATCCTGGACCCGCGCCTTCCAGACCGCTCACCACTGCAAGGACCAGCGCGGCAAGCTCGACGGCGACACCGAGCGCAACGACAACTTCCGCGTCCTGCGCTACCTCGCCAAGATCACGATCAACCCGGCGATCGCCACCGGCACCGCCGAGCACATCGGCTCCCTGGAGACCGGCAAGCTCGCCGACATCGTGCTCTGGCCGATCGGCTCCTTCGCCGCCAAGCCGAAGATGGTCATCAAGGGCGGACTGATCAACTGGGCGCTCATGGGCGACCCCAACGCCTCGCTGCCGACCCCCCAACCGGTGTACTACCGGCCGATGTTCGGCGCGTACGGCAAGGCCAGGCAGGCCACCCGCGTCTCCTTCATGTCGCAGGCCGCGATCGACCTCGGCGTGCCGCAGAAGCTGGGCCTGGACAGCAAGGTCCTGCCGGTGAGGCACTGCCGTACGGTCGGCAAGCAGCACATGGTCCGCAACGACGCCCTGCCCGTGATCGCCGTCGACCCGGAAACGTACAAGGTCACCCTGGACGGGGTGCCCGCGACCATCGAGCCGGCCCGCGAACTGCCCCTGAACCACCTGTTCTACCTGGCATGAGCACCACCTCGACCCCGCCGGGCGCCTCGCCGGTCCAGGCCCTCCTGGTCAGCCTCCAGCTGACCGACTCGGCCTTCCCCAGCGGCTTCTACACCCTCTCCCACGGCCTGGAGGGCTACGCCCAGGCCAAGGCCGTGACCCCCGAGGGCGTACCGGAGCTGCTGGCCGACCTGCTGCGGCACTCGGTGGGACCCTCCGACGCCACCGCGCTGGCGCTGGCCCACCGGGCCGCGCTGGCCGGCGACTGGGACGCGCTCGCCGAGACCGACCAGCGGCTGCACGCGACCAAGCTGAACGAGGGGCTGCGCCGCGCCGCGACCCGTACCGGCCGCCAGCTGCTGGACATCGCCCGCGAGTGCGTCGGCGGCGAGCCGCTGGAGCGGTACGCCTCGCTCGTCGCCGCCAAGCGGGCCCCCGGCTCACAGGCGGTGGCCGCCGGGGTCGCGTACGCGGCCGCCGGCGTCCCGGCCGAACAGGCCCTGGTCAGCGACCTGTTCGCCTATTCGGCCAGTTTCACCGGGGCGGCGCTGCGGCTGCGGCTCACGGACCACCGCAAGGCGCAGGTCATCCTGCGGGGCATCGCGCCCGTCATCGAGGAGGTGGCGGGGGCGGCCCTGCGACGCGAACTCGCCGATCTGGGCGGGTGCGTTCCGATGGCGGACGTGATGTCGGGCCGTCACGAGCGCGCCGAGGCACGGCTGTTCGCCACCTGACCCCTTCCACCCCACCGGCTCTCCAGAAGGTGTGTGACTGTTGATGAACGAGGACAACGTCCTGCGGGTCGGCATCGGCGGCCCCGTCGGCTCCGGCAAGACGGCGCTGATCGAGGCCCTGGTGCCGGTGCTCATCGGGCGCGGCCACCGGCCGGCCGTGATCACGAACGACATCTACACGCAGGAGGACGCCCACCACGTGCGCCGCGCGCTGGCCGGGGTCCTCGACCCCGAGCGGGTCGTGGGCGTGGAGACCGGCGCGTGCCCGCACACCGCCGTGCGCGACGACCCCACGATGAACCTCGCCGCCGGCGCCGAGATGCTCGAACAGTTCCCGGACGTCGACACCCTGCTCTACGAATCGGGCGGCGACAACCTCACCCTGACCTTCAGCCCGGTCCTGGTCGACCTCTTCCTCTTCGTCCTGGACACCGCCGAAGGCGAGAAGATGCCCCGCAAGCGCGGCCCCGGCATCACCGAGTCCGACCTGCTCGTCATCAACAAGATCGACATCGCCCAGTACGTGCGCTGCGACCTCGTCGTCATGGAGTCCGACGCGCACCGCGTGCGCGACGGACGCCCCGTGGCCCTGACCAACTGCCTGACCGGGCAGGGCCTGGAGGAGGTCGCCACCTTCATCGAGTCCTTCCGCCGGGTGCCGGCGTGAGCCTCGTGGCGACCGCCCCCGTGCCCGCGGCCCCTGCACCCGCCGCCCCCGCGCCGACGCCGCGCGTCCGGCTGGACCCCGCGCACTACGAGCCGCCGCGCGTCCCGCCCGAGGTGCTCCGGCACGCTTCGGCGCCCGACACCCTGGGGGTGGGGCGGCCGGGCAAGGTCGGCCTGCTCGAACTGGGCTTCGAGCTGGTCGGCGGCCGCACCGAGCTGGTGCGGCACTACCAGAAGTCCCCGCTGCAGATCATGCGCCCGCTCTACTTCGACCCGCACCGCCCCGATCTGCCGATCACCTTCCTGATGTCCACGGGCGGCGGGATCATCCAGGCCGACCGGCTGCGCACCGAGCTCGACTTCGGCCCCGGCACCTCGGCGCACGTCACGACCCAGGCGGCCGCCAAGGTCTACCGGATGGAGCACGACTACGCCGCCGCGCAGGTCTTCCTGACCGCCGGGCCGCACGCGTACGTCGAGTACCTCCCCGACCCCGTCATCCCCTACGTCGATTCGCGCTTCTACCAGCGCACGGTCGTCACGGCCGACCCCACCGCCACCGTGCTGGTGAGCGAGACGGTGCTGTCCGGCCGGCTCGCGCGCGGCGAGCACAACGCCTACCGGGTCTTCGCCTCCGACTTCGAACTGCGGCGTCCGGACGGCGGGCTGGTCGCGCTGGACACCGTACGGCTGGAGCCCGGGAACGGTAGCGGGGGCAGGGATACGGACGGCGAGCGCGGCGGCCTCGGCAGCAGCGCGGTCGACGGACCCGCCGTGCTGGCCGGCCACTCCGTGACGGCCTGCTTCTTCGCGGTCAGCCCGCTCGCGCCCGCCCGCGAGCTGGCCGACCTGCTGCACCGGACCCTGGCCGACAGCGGGCTCCCGTACGGGGTCAGCGTGCTCCCGCAGGACTGCGGGGCCTGGGTGCGGGTGCTCGGCGACCACACCGAGCCCGTGACCCGGGCGCTCACGGCCGTCTGGGACGCGGTCCGGCGCAGGCTGATCGGCGTACCGGCGCCGGCCCTCCGCAAGACCTGAACGCACCTGCGTACCCACGCCCCTGCGCACCCACGCCCCTCCTGCCCGTCCACGACCAGAGAGATCCCCACCACCATGCCCAGTGGCTACGACACGGGTAATACCGCCTGGATGATGGCGAGCACCGCGATGGTGCTGCTCATGACCCCGGGCCTCGCCTTCTTCTACGGAGGCATGGTCAAGACCAAGCACGTGCTGGTGATGCTCAAGATGAGCTTCGCCTGCCTGTCGCTGGTGACGATCCTGTGGGTCGCGGTCGGCTACTCCCTCGCCTTCGGCAAGGACTCCGGGGCCGGCCTGATCGGCAACCTCGACCACGCGTTCTTCCGGGGCATCGGGATGGACTCCCTGCACGGTTCCATCCCGACCATGATCTTCGCCTGCTTCCAGATGTCCTTCGCGATCATCACGGTGGCGCTGATCAGCGGCTCGATCGCGGGCCGGGCCACCATGAAGGGCTGGCTGGTCTTCGTCGTCGCGTGGACCCTGCTGGTCTACGTGCCCACCGCGCACTGGGTGTTCGCCTCCGACGGCTGGATCCAGAAGTCCCTGGGCGCGCTCGACTACGCCGGCGGCCTGCCGGTCGAGCTCAGCTCCGGCGCCTCGGGGCTCGCGGTGGCGATCGTGCTGCGCAAGCGCAAGGACTTCGAGCGCGAGACGATCCGCCCGCACAACCTGCCGCTGGTCGTCATCGGCCTGGCGCTGCTGTGGTTCGGCTGGTTCGGCTTCAACGCGGGCTCCGCGCTCCAGGTCGAGGGCAGCGCGCCGACCACCTTCTTCAACACGCAGTTGGCGGCCGCGGGCGCGATGATCGGCTGGCCGATCATCGAGAAGTGGCGGCTGGGCCACGTGGAGATGCTGGGCGTCGCCTCGGCGGCGGTCGCGGGCATGGTGGCCATCACCCCGGCCTGCGGCGAGGTCTCCCCGATCGGCGCGCTGATCATCGGCTTCGTCGCGGGCGTCGTCTGCTGCTTCGCCGTCAACATGAAGTTCAAGATCGGCGTGGACGACACCCTCGACGTGGTCGGCGTGCACGGCTGGGGCGGCATCGTCGGCGTGCTCTCCATCGGCTTCTTCGCCACGGCCGCGATGAGCGGCAAGAAGGGCCTCTTCTACGGGGGCGGCCTCGACCTGCTGTGGCGCCAGGCCGTCGCCGTCCTGGCGGTGGGCACCTTCTCCTTCGTCATGACCTGCCTCATCGCCAAGGTGATCGACATGACCGTCGGCTTCCGCACCTCCGAGGAGTACGAGAACGTACCCGGCCGCGAGGAGGAGGTCGCGTACGACAACGAGACCCTCGATCAGATCCGCGACCGGATGGGCGGCTCCGGCGACGCGGCCCGTGAGTCCGCGCCGGTGGGCGCGGGCGTGGGAGCGGGCGCGGCCAAGGACGCCGCGGAGCGCCGGGACGCCGCCCTGCTCGCCGAGATCGTATCCGTGCTGGACCGACGAGAGCGTGACAAGTGAACGCCCACATGATCACCGCTACGGCCGCGGCGGCGGCCGTAGCCGACTCCGGCAACGCCGCCTGGCTGATGATGGCCTCGGCGCTGGTGCTGCTGATGGCCCCCGGCGTGGCCTTCTTCTACGGCGGCATGGTCCGCACCGGCCAGATCGTCGCCATGCTCAAGATGATCTTCTTCTGCATCGTGATCGTCACCGTGCTCTGGTTCGCGATCGGCTACTCCCTGGCGTTCGGCCCCGACGCCGGCGGGCTCGGCGTCATCGGCACCCTCGACCGGGCCTTCCTGCGCGGGATCGGCTCCGGGTCCCTGACCGGATCCGTGCCCACGGTCACCTTCGTGGTCTTCCACCTGTCCTTCGCGATCGTCACCGTCGCCCTGATCGCCGGCTCCATCGCGGGCCGCGCCAAGATGGGCGGCTGGATCGCCTTCGTCATCGCGTGGACCCTGCTGGTCTACATCCCCATGGCGCACTGGGTCTTCGATCCGGCCGGCTGGGTCGCCGCGCAGCTCGGCGCCGTCGACTTCTCCGGCGGCACGGTCGTGGAGATCGGCTCGGGAGCCGCCGGGCTCGCCCTCGCCACCGTCGCGGGCAAGCGCGCGGACTTCGAGCGCCAGGACATCCGGCCGCACAACCTGCCACTGGTGGTCATCGGGCTGTCCCTGATGTGGTTCGGCTGGTTCGGCTTCAACACCGGGTCCTCGCTCGGCACCCCGGGCGGCGCCGCGATGGCCTTCCTCAACAGCCAGCTCGCGGCGGGCGCCGCGATGGCCGGCTGGGCGGTCACCAGCTGGTGGCGCACCCGGCGGGTCGGCCTGCTCGACATGTGCATGGGCGCCGTCACCGGCCTGGTCGCCATGACCCCGCTCGCGGGCGGCGTGAGCCCGGTGTGGGCCAGCATCATCGGCTTCCTCGCCGGTCTGACCTGCGCGTTCGCGATCAGCTGGAAGTACCGGTTGGGTGTGGACGACACCCTGGACGTCGTGGGCATCCACGGCTGGGGCGGCATCGTCGGCATGGTCATGGCCGGCCTGTGCGCGACCGGGACCCTGACCGGGCACAAGGGCCTCTTCTACGGGGGCTCCTGGGACCTGCTGGGCAAGCAGCTCACCGCCACGGTGGTGCTGGGCCTGTACTCGTTCGTGATGACCGCGCTGATCGGCAAGGTCATCGAGGCCACCATCGGGCTGCGCGAGCCCGGCGGGATGGTGGAGGAGGAACAGGCGTACTCCGAGGTCCTCTACGACAACCTCAAGGAGCTTACCGCCGACCACGGGCGCGCCCCGGGCACGGACGAGGAGGCGGAAAGCGCCTCCGCGCTCGTGGCCCGGCTGCGCGAGGTGCTGCTGACCGCCCCGACCGGCCCGGAGGGCGGCGGCGGGCAGATCGGCGGCGGTCGGGAGGACGACGGCGGCCGGGGGTGAGCACGGTCGGCGTGGCCGGTCTGCCGGAGCCGGGCGGCGAGGGCCCGACTCCCCGCCGAAGGAGCGCGGCGGGCCCGCCCGTCCGGGACTCCGCCTGCGTCGACGGACCGGGTCAGCCCGTGAAGCCCAGGGCGGCCAGCGCCTTCTCGATCCGGGAGCGGTGCCGCTCCTCCCAGGCGTCCAGGGATTCCGCGGACTCCTCGGCCAGCTTGGCCCGTGCGGCGAGCAGGATCTCCTCACGGCGGGCGGCGGGGGTGACCACGATGCCCTCCTCGTCCGCCACCACGATGTCGCCGGGGTGCACGGTCACGCCGCCGACCCGGACCGGTTCGCCGAGCGAGCCGATCTTCTTCTTCGTCCCCGGGATCGGGACGACGCCCCGGGCGAAGACGGGGAAGCCCGCCTCGCGCACCTCGCCGAGGTCGCGGATGACCCCGTCGACCACGAAGGCGGCGATGCCCCGGCGCTGGGCTACGGCGCACACGTTGCCGCCGGCCAGGGCGTGGTCCACGTCGCCCGACTCCACGACGACGACCGAGCCGGGCTGCGCGCGGTAGATCGCGGCGTGCAGCATCAGGTTGTCGCCGGGCTCGCAGCGCACGGTGTACGCGGGTCCCGCCACGCGCGGAGAGTCCCACAGCGGGCGGATGCCGATGTCCATGACCTGCTCGCGGCCCAGCAGGTCGGCGAGGGTGGTGGGCGGGACGTCCTCGAACGCGCTGTTCACATCGGATCCTTCTCTTCGAACCGTGCCGGCCCTGCGGTCCGTGCTCTGCGGGTCAGCGGCGGTCGCCGGTGTCGACGAGCACCTGCAGCAGCTTCCGCAGCGTCGTGCTGGAGACGTGCATGGTGTAGGGGAGGTACACGACCTCGACCCCCACCTCCGCGAAGTCGCGCTCCCATTGGGCGCCGCGGAGGGTCCCCTTCCAGTCCTCGCCCTTGAACAGGCGGTGGAAGCCGACCTGCCGCCAGGCCTCCATCTTCTCGAGCGTGGTGTCGACGACGGCCTCGTCGACGAACTTGACCGAGCTCACGATCTCGAGGCGCTCGTGGAGCGGCACCACCGGGGCGTGCCCCTTGTGGCCCGCGGCCTCGTCGGTCAGCACGCCGGCCACGAGGTGGTCGCACTGGCCGCGGGCATGCCGCAGGAGGTTCACGTGCCCGATGTGGAAGAGGTCGAACACGCCGGACGCATAGCCGACAACGCGAGACACGAGACTCCCCCAGACCGCAATGACCTCCCCGAGCACACGGGGCACCGCGATCGTAAGGCACTGCGACAGGGCGACGCACAGCTGGCCCTGCGGTGAACCGGCGGGGGCGTCCGCTATCCGGAATCCGGACTCCGGTGCGCGTGGACCCCCGGTCCGCCTCCGCTCTCTGACACCCTGGGGCACATGGACGCTCCCACCCCCGGCGCCTGGCTGCGCGCCGGCATCAGCCGTGACGGCGGCCCGCTCCTGGAGACCGGGCACGTCGTGTGGATCCAGTCCGGCGCCTTCTACGCGGACAGCCGCGGCTTCGCCGGGACCACCGCCTACGACGGCGAGCAGGTCACCTTCCACCACGACGTCGGCGAACCCGGCCACGACGTCGGGACCCTGCGCGCCGAGGGCACCCGCATGGTCGAGAGCGGCACCAACCCCGACGGCAGCACCTTCCTGGAGGTGTGGACGCCGCTGCCCGGCGCCGCCGGACCCGACGGATCCTGGACCGCCGCCGGCACCCAGACCGTCCGGGCGGGCCGGCACGTCGTCCACGTCGACGCCGACGGCCTGGGGACGCACTTCGTCCTCGCCGAGGACTGACCTCTCGCTCAGAACGGCTTGGTCGGGAGGTACTTGCCGTCCAGGGTGATGACCGCGCGCTCGCCGCCGTCGGGGTCGGCGACCTTCCGCACGTCCAGCTTGAAGTTGATCGCGCTGATGATGCCGTCGCCGAACTCCTCGTGGACCAGGGCCTTCAGCGTGGTCCCGTACACCTGGAGCATCTCGTGGAACCGGTAGATCGTCGGGTCCGTCGGGACGGAGCCGGGGAGGGAACCGCGGGTCGGGATGGTCTGCAGCAGCAGCGCGGCGTCGGCGTCCAGGCCGAGGATCCCGGCCGCGGCCTCGGCGGCGCCGGTGGGCAGGGGGTGCTGGCCCAGCAGGGCCGCGGTGACGAAGGCGACCGAGAGGCCGGTCGGCTCGGCGATCTGGCGCCAGGTGAGGTCCTTGCGGGTCTTGGCCTCGACGGCGGCGATGGCCAGGGCCTGGCGGGCGGCGGGGTCGAACTGGGCGTGCACCATGAGAGGTCGGTTTCCTTTGCTCGTTCTCGCGGAGGGGTGGAGGGGTGGAGGGGTCGAAGGAGCCACTCCCCCAGCCCCCGGAGGACCAGCCCGCGTGCTCGCTCTCCGCCTAGCCCGCGGCTCCCGCCCGCTCGTCCAGCTGCGCCGGCTGCTGGTCGCCGCGGCCTCGGCCGGCAGCGGCTTCCTGCTGCTGTACGTGCTCGCGGACGCCACGGCCCGGTCTGCCGGATCGTTCCCCCAGCTGCTGTGGGCCCTCGTGCCGCTCGCCGTCACCGTCCAGTTCGCCGTCGCCGTGGCCCGCAGCGACCCGGCGACGCGGCCCCGGGAAGGCCTCGACGCCGCCGGGCTGGGACCACTGCGGCTCACCCTGATCGCGACGATCTCCACCGCCGTCGCCTGCGCCCTCGGCAGCGCCGTGGCCCTGGCCGTCTTCCTCCATCTGCGCGGAGACGTCGCCGGGCTGCCCTTCGACGGCGCCGGGGTGCGGCTCCTGCACGCCGACCGGCCGCTGCCCGTCGCCGCCGCCCTCACCCTGCTGGCCCTGCTGCCGCTGGCGGCCTCGGCCGCCACAGCCCTGGCCCTGCGCCCCCACCCCCGGCCGGCCCCGCAGACCGTGCTGCCCTGGGGCATCGCCCTCACCGCCTGCGGGCTCGCCGCCCTGGCCTACGCCGCACCCGGCGGCGCCGCCCTGCCCGCCGGCTGGGCGCTGACCGCCGTCGGGCTCGCCCTCGCCGGTCCGGGTCTGGCCTACGCCTGCGGGACGCTCGTCCAGGCCGTCCGCCCGGGCGCGCTGCGGCTGCTGGCCGGCCGGACCCTGCAAGAGGAGGCTCCCCGGCTCGGCGCACCCCTCGGCGTCCTGTGCGCCGTCGCCGCGGGCGCCCTCAGCGCCTCGGCCCTGCGCGGACACGGAGGCCTGCACGTCCCGCTCGGCCCGCTGACCGCGCCCGCCGCGGCCCTGGTCGTGCTGTGCGCGGGAGCGACCCTTCTCACATCCGCGGTCGAGGTCCGCCAGGCCCGGGCCGCCACCCGCGAGACACTGGCCGGCCTCGGCGCCCCGAGCGGGGTCCTGCGTACGGCCGCGACCGTACGGGCCACGGCGCTCGTCACCGCGTGCCTGGCGATCAGCTGGGGTGTGTCACAGCTGACGTCGCTGGCATTGACCCGCTGAGGCGGGCAGCCCTTAGGGTGAGCCGAATGGTCAACGGATACATCAAGACCGAGATCGAGACGCTCACCGAATTCGACCAGGTGGCGGCCCGCGGCTCGCTCAGCGGCTACCGCATCCAGTCGGTCAACCTGCTGGAGCGGACCTTCGCGCTGCTGTCCGCCGACACCTCGGCCGCCGTGTTCCTGGGCTGCGCGATGGAGCCCGACGCCTCGGTCAAGGTGCGCGCGGACGGCGCCCTGGTCTTCCCGCCCGTCCCCGACCTGCCCTTCAACCCGTACCGGGGGCTGCTGTACACGGCCGAGGAGTTGTTCGCGGGACTGCCCGCCGGCTACGAGGCCACCCCGGACGCCGAGTCCTACGCCTGGTTCCAGGAGACCAAGGCCGACGGCGACGTCTTCTCCTCGATGCTGCGCTCCATCCACGACGACGCCATCTCCGACGCCCTCGACGAACGCCTCGCCGGCGCCCGCGTGGTCGGTGTGATGGGCGGCCACGCCATGGCCCGCGGCGGCGGCGAGTACCAGGGCGCGGCGGAGCTCGGCCGGACCCTGACCCGCTCCGGGCTCACCGTCGCCACCGGCGGCGGCCCGGGCGCGATGGAGGCGGCCAACCTCGGCGCGTACCTCGCCCCGGCCCCCGACGACGCCTTGCCCGAGGCCCTGAAGATCCTGGCCACGGTGCCTTCCTTCACCCCCTCCGTCTCCGGCTGGGCGAAGGCGGCCTTCGCCGTGCGCGAACGCTGGCCGGCCGCGCCCGGCGGCGATTCGGTGGGCATCCCGACCTGGTTCTACGGGCACGAGCCGCCGAACGCCTTCGCCGGGCACATCGCGAAGTACTTCGCGAACGCCACCCGGGAGGACGGGCTCCTCGCCCGGTCCAACGCGGGCGTGGTCTTCCTGCCGGGCGCCGCGGGGACCGTCCAGGAGGTCTTCGACAGCGTGACGCCGAACTACTACGGTTCCCGGGGCGCGCCGACCCCGATGATCCTCGTCGACCGCGCCCACTGGACCCAGCACCTCCCGGTCTGGCCGCTGCTCCAGGCGCTGGCCCGCGGCCGGGCGATGGAGTCCCGGATCGCGCTGGTCGACTCCGTGGACGAGGTCCCGGACGCCCTCGCTTCGATGAGCTGACCCCCGCAGGCAACTTCCCGCCCCTTTCACACGTCTGGAAGAGGTACGCACAACGCAGAACCTGCCAGACGTGAACGGAGCCCCCGGGTGCTCATAGGCCTTCTGACCGCCATCGCGGCATCCATCTGCTACGGCACGGGATCCGTCCTGCAAGCCGTGGGATCCCGGCGGGCGGCCCGCTCGTCGCCGGCCGCCGACGGAGTCACGCAGCATGGCGGCCCCAACCTCTCCTCCACCGCGAAGGCGGCGATGACCTGGGAGTTCATCGTCGGCACGATCCTGGACTTCGTGGGCTTCGGCCTCGGCGCCCTGGCCGCGCGCCTCCTGCCGCTCTTCCTCTCACAGACCGTGATCAGTGCCAACCTGGTGGTCACGGCCGTGCTCAGCGTGAAGATGCTGGGCATCCGCCTGACGCGCAAGGAGTGGACCTCGATCGGGGTCGTCTGCACGGCCCTGGTCCTGCTGGCGACCGCCGCGGGCCACGAGGGCGGCCACCACGCGCCGTCGGCCACGCACTGGTGGCTGCTGGCGGTGACCCTGCTGATCATCGTGGGCGGCACCGTGGCCGTACGCCTCCTCGGCGGCCGGGCCGCGATCCTGGCGGGCCTGCTCTCGGGCCTGGCCTTCGGCGCCCTGGGCGTCGGGGTCCGCATCCTGAACGGCGTCGAGCCGTTCTCCTTCCCGGCCCTGCTGGCCGACCCGGCCCTCTACGCCATCGTCCTGGCGGGGGTCGGCGGCATGTACCTGCACACGGTGGCGCTGCAGATCGGCTCGGTGAACGGAGCCACCGCCGCGCTGGTGGTCGGCGAAACCGTGCTCCCCGGCGCGATCGGCGTCCTGTGGCTCGGCGACGCCTCCCGCCCCGGCATGGCCTGGCTGGCGGTCCTCGGCTTCGTGCTGGCGGTCACCGGCGCGGTGGCGGTCGCCTGGTTCGGCAACCACGAGGGCGCCGAGGAGGAGGCGGAACTCACCCCCGCCGGCATCTGAGCCCAGGGGGCCGGGGCCGCAGCACCCGAGCCCGGGGGGCGGGGCGCAGCGGCCCTACTCCGCCGGGAGGACGACCACCTCGGCGGGGGCGAAGCCCACCGCGACCCGGTCCCCGACCGCCGGCGCCCCGGCCAGCCCGCACTCCGCCTCGAGCAGCGGGCCCGCCTCGGGCCGCAGCAGCAGCGCGACGTGCGTGCCCCGAAAGGTCCGGGTGACGACCTCGCAGCCCAGCCCCTCGGGAGACAGCACGACCCCGGCCGGCCGGACCAGTACCTTCCGGTCCCCCTCCGGCGACCCGGCCGCCACCGGGACCTTGCCCCAGGGAGTCGCGGCCACCCCGCCCGACACCACGGCCGCGATCACGTTCTCGAAGCCCAGGAACCGCGCCACGAACTCCGAAGCCGGCCGCTCCCACACCTCCAGCGGAGTCCCCGCCTGCGCGATCCGCCCGTCCCGCATCACGACCACCCGGTCGGCCAGCGCGAACGCCTCACCCTGGTCGTGCGTGACGGCCAGCACGGTGGTCCCCAGACGCGCGAACAGCCCCCGCAGCTCCACGACGAGCCGCTCGCGCAGCCCCCGGTCCAGCTGCCCGAGCGGTTCGTCCAGCATCAGCACCCGCGGTGACGGCGCCAGCGCCCGGGCCAGCGCGACCCGCTGCTGCTCGCCGCCGGAGAGCGAGGCCACCGCCCGGCGCTGCGCCCCGGGAAGCCCGACCAGTTCCAACAGCTCGGCGACCCGGGCCTCGTACGCCTTCTTCGGCGTGTGCCCGGAGCCCCGCATCCGCAGGCCGAAGGCGACGTTCCCGCCCACGTCCCGGTGCGGGAACAGCTGGTGGTCCTGGAACATCAGGCCCACCCCCCGCCGGTGCACGGGCACCCCGGCCTGGTCGGCGCCGCCCAGCACCACCCGCCCGCCCGAGACGGACTGGAGGCCGGCCACGACCCGCAGCAGGGTCGACTTGCCGCTCCCGCTCGGCCCCAGCACGCACACGGTCTCGTGCTCGGCGACCGCGAGGTCCACGGCGTCCACGACCGCGCGCTCACCGAAGCGGACCGACACCCCTTCCAGCTGAAGCAGGGTCATCAGAACTCTCCGGAGGTCTTGTCGGGTCGCAGCCGCTCCAGCAGGAGCAGCGACACCGCGCACGTCAGCATCAGGATCGTGCTCAGGGCCATCGCCTGCCCGTAGTTCATCTCCCCCGCCCGGCCCAGCAGCCGCGCCACCGCGACCGGAAGCGTCGGATGGTCCGGCCGCGCGATGAAGACGGTCGCCCCGAACTCCCCGAGGGACACGGCGAAGGCGAAGCCGGCCGCGATGAGCAGGGCCCGGCGCACCATCGGCAGGTCCACCTCCCGCCAGACCCGCAGCGGCGATGCGCCGAGCACGGCGGCGGCCTCGCGCAGCCGGCCGTCCACCGCGCGCAGCACCGGCAGCATGGTCCGTACGACGAAGGGCACGCCCACCAGCGCCTGCGCCAGGGGCACCAGGATCCACGAGGTCCGCAGGTCGAGCGGAGGCTCGTCGAGGGTGATGAGGAAGCCGAAGCCGACCGTCACGGCCGACACCCCGAGCGGCAGCATCAGCAGCGCGTCGAAGCCCCGTACGAACCGGCCGCCGCGCCTGGTCAGGGCCGCGGCCGCCAGCCCGCCGATCAGCAGCGCGATGGCGGTGGCGGCGAGCGCGTACTGGAGGGAGTTCCAGATCGCCTCGAGCGGCGGCACCAGGAAGGTGCCGCCGCCGGCGCCGACTTCCTGGAGCGCCCGGTAGAAGCCGAACCCGTAGCCGCCGGGGGCGTCGAGGGACCGTTCCACGAGCACGCCGAGCGGGAGCACGATCAGCAGCGCCACCGTCAGCAGCACCCCGCCGAGCAGGGCGCGCTGCGCCCAGCCGCGCGGCCGGTGCGTGGTCCGCCCCGGGTCGACGAGCCGCAGCGCGGTCTCCCGCTTGCGCACGGTCCAGGCGTGCACGGCGAGGATCGCGCCGACTGCGGCGAACTGCACCATCGTCAGCACGGCCGCCGTCGGCAGGTCCAGGAGCTGCGCGGTCTGCCGGTAGACCTCCACCTCCAGGGTGGAGTACGAGGGCCCTCCCAGGATCTGCACGACGCCGAAGGAGGTGAAGGTGAACAGGAACACCATCAGCGAGGCGGCCGCCACGGCCGGGCCGAGCGCGGGCAGCGTCACCCGGCGCCAGGCGGCGAACCGCCCGGCACCGAGCACCCGGGCCGCTTCCTCCTGGCGCGGGTCCAGCTGCGCCCACAAGCCGCCGACCGTGCGGATGACGACGGCGTAGTTGAAGAAGACGTGCGCCAGCAAGATCGCCCACACGGTCGTGTCGAGGCGGATCCCCCACACCTCGTCCAGCAGGCCGTTGCGCCCCACGAGCGCGAGGAACGCGGTGCCGACCACGACGGTCGGCAGCACGAACGGCACCGTGACGAGCGCCCGCAGCAGTTGTTTGCCGGGGAACTCGAAGCGCGCGAAGACGTACGCGCCGGGGAGTGCGATCAGGAGCGTGAGCGCCGTCGAGGCGAGCGCCTGCCAGGTGGTGAACCAGAGCACCTCGCCGATGTCGGGCCGGGCCAGCACCTCGCCGATCCGGCCGAACTGCCAGCCGGTGTCGGTCTTGAGCCCGCGCCCGACGATCGCGGCGACGGGGTACGCGAAGAACAGGCCGAAGAAGAGGAGCGGGACGGCCATCAGGCCGAGCCTGACGGCGGTCGCCCGCCCGCTCTCCTTCTCCGTCTCCTTCTCCTGCGCCGCGTGTGCCACGCGTCCTACTTCACGACGAGCGTCGTCCACGCCTTGACCCACTGGTCGCGGTTCTTCGCGATGGCGTCGGGGGCGACCGTCTCCGGCTTCTCGATCACGACACCGTGCTTGGTGAACAGCTCGGGCAGCGTCGCGTCCTTGGTCACGGGGTTCACGAACATCTGCAGCGGCATGTCCTCCTGGAACTTCTTGGAGATCAGGAAGTCCAGGAGCGCCTTGCCGCCCTCCTCGTTCTTCGCGCCCTTGAGCAGGCCCGCGAACTCGGTCTGGCGGAAGCACGTGCCGGTGGCGACGCCCGTCGGGGCCTCGGCCGGCTGCGGCTCGCCGTAGAGCACCTCGACCGGCGGGCTGGAGGCGTAGGAGACGACCAGCGGGCGGTCGCCCTTGGCCTTCTTGCCGCCCGCCGAGCCGGAGAAGCGCTCGTTGTAGGCCTGCTCCCAACCGTCGACGACCTCGACGCCGTTGGCCTTCAGCTTGCTCCAGTAGTCCTTCCAGCCCTCGTCGCCGTACTTGCCGACGGAGGCGAGGAGGAAGCCGAGACCGGGCGAGGAGGTCGCCGCGTTCTCGGTGACCAGCAGGTTCTTGTACTCCGGCTTGATCAGGTCGTCCAGCGTCTGCGGCGGGGCGATCTTCTTGTCCGCGAAGTAGGCCTTGTCGTAGTTGACGCAGATGTCACCGGAGTCGATCGGGGTGACCCGGTGCTCCTTGTCGAGCACGAACTCGGGCTTCACCCCGGCCAGCCCCTTGGCCTCGTACGGCGTGAAGATGCCGTTGTCGAGGGCGCGCGAGAGCAGCGTGTTGTCGACGCCGAAGAACACGTCGCCGCGCGGGGAGCCCTTGGTCAGGATCTCCTGGTTCAGCGCGGCGCCCGCGTCGCCCGACTTCAGGACCTTGACGGTGTAGCCGCTCTGCTGCTCGAACTCCTTCAGGACCGTGTCGGTCGCTGTGAAGGAGTCGTGCGAGACGAGGGTGACCGTCTTGGACTTCGGGGCGTCGCTCGCGCCCGCGGACTTGTCCTTGGCGTCGCCGCCGCCGCAGGCGCTGAGCGTGGTGACGCCGAGCGCGGCCGCGAGCGCGACGCCCGCCATCTTCTTGGTGGTGCTCATTGGTGCATTCCTCCTGGGATGTCCAGGAGAAGACGCGGCCCTGCCCGGCGCTCTGTGGAGCGGACGCCGGGCAGGGCGCAACAGCTTGAGTGGTGACCGAACTTCCTACCCCGAATGACCGGGGCGAGGTTCAGAGGGTCTGCGGTGACGGATACCGCACTCTCAGCGCTGTGGCGCTCCCCTGTCGGAAATATGAAATTGGTTCGGCCACAGGGTACCCCGTGGCCGAATGCAAACCTCAACTGGCGAAAACTAGCGCTCCGAGGCGGCGAGCTGGCCGCACGCGCCGTCGATCTCCTGGCCACGGGTGTCGCGCACGGTCACCGGCACGCCGTGGCGGGCGATGGCCTCCACGAAGGCCTTCTCGTCCTCGGGCCGCGAGGCGGTCCACTTCGAGCCGGGCGTCGGGTTCAGCGGGATCAGGTTGACGTGCACGCGCTTGCCCTTGAGCAGCCTGCCGAGCAGGTCGCCACGCCAAGCCTGGTCGTTGATGTCGCGGATCAGGGCGTACTCGATGGAGATCCGGCGGCCGGACTTCTCCGCGTACTCCCAGGCCGCGCCCAGCACCTCGCGGACGTTCCAGCGGGTGTTCACGGGGACCAGCGTGTCGCGCAGCTCGTCGTCCGGCGCGTGCAGCGAGACGGCGAGGCGGCACTTGAAGCCCTCGTCGGCGAAGCGCAGCATGGCCGGGACCAGGCCGACGGTGGAGACGGTGATCCCGCGCTGGGACAGGCCCAGGCCGTCGGGCTCCGGGTCGGTGAGGCGGCGGATGGCGCCGACGACGCGGTTGTAGTTGGCGAGCGGCTCGCCCATGCCCATGAAGACGATGTTCGACAGCCGCGCCGGACCGCCGGGGACCTCGCCGTCGCGCAGGGCGCGCATGCCGTCGACGATCTGGTGGACGATCTCGGCGGTGGACAGGTTGCGGTCGAGGCCCGCCTGGCCGGTGGCGCAGAACGGGCAGTTCATGCCGCAGCCGGCCTGCGAGGAGATGCACATGGTGACCCGGTCGGGGTAGCGCATCAGCACGGACTCGACGAGCGTGCCGTCGTGCAGCTTCCACAGGGTCTTGCGGGTGGTGTCGTCGTCACAGGAGATGTGCCGCAGGACGTTCATCAGGTCCGGCAGCAGCTCCTGCTGGAGCTTCTCGCGGGACGCGGCGGGGATGTCGGTCCACTCCGCCGGGTCGTGCGCGTACCGGGCGAAGTAGTGCTGGGAGAGCTGCTTGGCCCGGAACGGCTTCTCGCCGATCGCGGCGACGGCCTCCCGGCGCTCCTCGGGGGTGAGGTCGGCGAGGTGCCGGGGCGGCTTCTTCACTCCACGAGGGGCGACGAAAGTGAGCTCTCCCGGGACAGGGCGGGCCATGGCAGGTACTCCTTGTAAGACGAAAGGCGCGCCGCAGAAGCAGCGCGCCCATCAAGAGTAACCGCCCGGGCCGGACCGGGGCCTTTCGTCGTACGTCGCCCACCCGGGCGGGACACGCCGATGAGAAGCCCCGACCGGGCGCTCCGCCGGGCCGTGTCAGCCGGTGCCGACGAAAGCGGCGAGCAGCAGCCAGACCACCGGGGCCGTCGGGAGCAGCGAGTCCAGCCGGTCCATGATGCCGCCGTGACCCGGCAGCAGCGTGCCCATGTCCTTGATCCCGAGGTCCCTCTTGATCATGGATTCGCCGAGGTCGCCCAGGGTGGCGCTGACCGCGACGGCGAGGCCCAGCACCAGGCCCTGCCACCAGACGCCCCCGTCGATCAGGAACTCCATGCACAGCGCGCCGGCGGCCATCGCGAAGGCCACGGCCCCGAAGAGCCCCTCGCGGGTCTTGCCGGGGCTGATGCGCGGGGCGAGCTTGGTCTTGCCGAAGCGCCAGCCCACCGCGTAGGCCCCCGTGTCGCTGACGACGGTCAGCACCAGGAAGGTGACCACGCGCTGCGGCCCGTCGTCCGCGGTGAGCAGCATCGCGACGAACGTGGCCAGGAAGGGCACGTAGAACGCCGCGAAGACCCCGGCGGTGACGTCCTTGAGGTAGTCCTCGGGCGGCTCGGTCATCCGCCAGACCAGGACCGCCAGGGCCGTCAGGGCCATGGCCACCCAGGCGCCCTCGGCTCCTCGGACGTACCCCGCGATGACCATCGCGGCGCCGCCGATCGCGAGCGGGACCAGCGGGGCCTTGATGCCCTTCTTCTCCTGGAGCCGGGAGGTGAGCTCCCACAGGCCGACGACGACCGCGACGACGACCACGCCGACGAAGACGGCCTTGACGATGAACAGCGAAGCGAAGATCACCGCGCCGAGGCCGACACCGACCCCTATGGCGGCACGCAGATCCCGCCCCGCACGCTTCTTGTGAGGCGGTGGGGAGGAGTCCTGCGGTGCCTGCGAAGGCGGGGTCGGCGGGGGGCTGGGCATGGGCTCCTGCGGCGGCGTCTCGGCGCGGAAGAGGGGGCCGCCGTCAGCGGCGGCCCCCCGATCGCGTGCTTCCCGGTCGTCGAAGTCACGGCCGGCGGCATCGGGCACGATGGGCATGGGCCGAGTGTGCGGGCCCGCCTGCGCATCGTATGCGGGACCCGCCGGAACCGGCTCCGGCTGCCAGGAAGAGTCGTTCATCAGACTTCGAGGAGCTCGGCTTCCTTGTGCTTGAGCAGCTCGTCCACCTGCGCGACGTACTTCGCGGTGGTGTCGTCGAGCTCCTTCTCGGCGCGGCGCACCTCGTCCTCGCCGGCTTCCTTGTCCTTCACTAGCTTGTCGAGGGCGTCCTTCGCCTTGCGGCGGATGGCGCGGATCGACACCTTGGAGTCCTCGGCCTTGGTGCGCGCGACCTTGATGTACTCCTTGCGGCGGTCCTGCGTCAGCTCGGGGAAGGTCACCCGGATGATGCTGCCGTCGTTGCTCGGGTTGACACCGAGGTCCGAGTCGCGGATGGCCGTCTCGATGTTGCGCAGGGCGCTCTTGTCGAACGGGGTCACGATCGCCATGCGCGGCTCGGGCACCGAGAACGAGGCGAGCTGGTTGATGGGCGTGATGGCGCCGTAGTACTCCGCCACGATCTTGTTGAACATCGCCGGGTGCGCACGACCGGTGCGAATCGCGGCGAAGTCTTCCTTGGCGACGACGACGGCCTTTTCCATCTTCTCCTCGGCCTCGAGGAGGATCTCTTCGGTCACCACGTGCTCCTGCATGTCAGAAATGGATGGTTCAGGCGGGCGGGGCCGGTCCGACCCGAAGGGGTGCGGACCGGCAGCGGTGTGCTCGGGCCCGGAGTGCTCAGGCCCGGGTGCCCTGGTCGCTCACGAGCGTGCCGATCTTCTCACCCTTGACGGCGCGGGCGATGTTGCCCTCGGCCAGCAGCTCGAAGACCAGGATCGGCAGCTTGTTGTCGCGGCACAGCGTGATGGCGGTGGCATCGGCGATCTTGAGGTCGCGGGTGAGCACCTCGCTGTATTCCAGCGCGTCGAACTTCACCGCGTCCGGGTTCTTCTTGGGGTCGGAGTCGTAGACCCCGTCGACGCCGTTCTTGCCCATGAGCAGGGCTTCCGCGTCGATCTCCAGGGCGCGCTGGGCGGCCGTGGTGTCGGTGGAGAAGTAGGGCATGCCCATGCCGGCGCCGAAGATGACGACGCGGCCCTTCTCCAGGTGGCGCACGGCGCGCAGCGGGATGTACGGCTCGGCGACCTGGCCCATGGTGATGGCGGTCTGGACGCGGGAGTCGATGCCTTCCTTCTCCAGGAAGTCCTGGAGGGCGAGGCAGTTCATGACGGTGCCGAGCATGCCCATGTAGTCGGACCGGGCCCGGTCCATGCCGCGCTGCTGGAGTTCGGCGCCGCGGAAGAAGTTGCCGCCACCGATCACGATGGCGATCTCCGCGCCGTCGCGGACCACCGCGGCGATCTCGCGCGCGATGGCGTGGACTACGTCGGGGTCGACGCCCAGTCCTCCGCCACCGGAGAAGGCCTCGCCCGACAGCTTCAGCATGAAGCGGCGGCCCTTCTTGTCCTGGTCGCTCTTGTCGTCGGAAGCGGTGTGGCTGTCCACGCCCTGATTCATGGAGATCTCCTCGTGCACATACGAAGAAGGCCATTGCCGGTGGGTCCTTGCGGTTCCCTCTACGGCAATGGCCTCCTCGTCAGATCTGCGGTCGTCCTGCGCGAACGCGGACGACTGCTTCAGACCCTACCGGGGTCCGGTGTCCGTCGCGTACGGACGGACTCAGATGCCGACCTTGATGCGCGAGAAGCGCACCAGGGTGACACCGGCCTCGTCCAGAACCTTCTGGACGGACTTCTTGTTGTCCAGGGCGTAGTCCTGGCCGAGCAGCGTGTTGTCGCGGAAGAAGCCGTTGACACGACCCTCGACGATCTTCGGCAGCGCGGCTTCGGGCTTGCCCTCGGCGCGGGTGACCTCTTCGGCCACGCGGCGCTCGGACTCGACCACGTCGGCCGGGACGTCGTCCTTGGAGAGCCACTTCGGCGCGAACGCGGCGATGTGCTGCGCGACGCCGCGGGCGACCTCGGCGTTCTCCTTGTCCAGCTCGACCAGGACGCCGATCTGGAACGGCAGGTCGGGCATGGTGCGGTGCATGTACGCCGAGACGTAACCGCCGGTGAACTGCGCGAAGCGGTCCAGGACGATCTTCTCGCCGAGGTTGGCGTTGGCCTCGTCCACGAACGCCTGGACGGTCTTGCCGGGCTCGATCTCGGACGCGAGCAGCGCCTCGATGTCGGCCGGGGAGGTCGCGGCGATGTGGGCGGCCAGCTGGTTGGTGACGGCCTGGAACTTCTCGCCCTTGGCGACGAAGTCCGTCTCGCACTTCAGCTCGACGATGACACCGGAGGTGTTGTCGTCGGCGATGATCGAGGCGACGGCACCGTTCTCGGCAGAACGGCCTTCGCGCTTCGCGACGCCCTTCTGACCCTTGATGCGGAGGGCCTCGATGGCCTTGTCGACGTCACCGTCGGACTCGACCAGCGCGTTCTTGCAGTCCATCATGCCGACGCCGGTGAGCTCGCGGAGCTTCTTGACGTCAGCGGCGGTGTAGTTCGCCATGAGTCTGTGATTCTCTCTCGAAGTCGTAGATCTACGGGTGAACGGCGGAGGAGGCGCGCTTGTGGCGCGGCTCCCCCGCCGTCATCGTCCGTGCTGCGAGTGCCCGGCGTGTGAACGCCGGGCGCTCTCAGTGGGTCAGGCCTGCTCGGCGTCGGCGGCCGGAGCCTCGACGACGGCCTCGGCGACAACCTCAACCTCGGCCTCGGCGGCCGGAGCAGCCTCGACCTCAGCCTCGACGGCGGGGGTCTCGACAGCGGCCTCGGCCGGAGCGGCCTCGACAGCCTCGTCCGCGGAGTCCTTCTTCTCACCCTCGAGCAGGTCGCGCTCCCACTCGGCGAGCGGCTCGGCGGCGGCCTTCTCGCCCGGCTTCGAGTCGCCAGTCGCGGCACCGGAACGGGCGATGAGGCCCTCGGCGACGGCGTCGGCGATCACGCGGGTGAGCAGGGTGACGGAGCGGATCGCGTCGTCGTTGCCCGGGATCTTGTAGTCGACCTCGTCGGGGTCGCAGTTGGTGTCGAGGATCGCGACGACCGGGATGTGGAGCTTGCGCGCCTCACCGACGGCGATGTGCTCCTTCTTGGTGTCGACGATCCAGACGGCGCTGGGGACCTTCGACATCTCGCGGATACCACCGAGGGTCTTCTCCAGCTTGATCTTCTCGCGAGAGAGGACCAGGAGCTCCTTCTTGGTGAGACCCGACGCGGCGACGTCGTCGAAGTCGATCGCCTCAAGCTCCTTCAGACGCTGAAGGCGCTTGTAGACGGTGGAGAAGTTGGTGAGCATGCCACCCAGCCAGCGCTGGTTGACGTACGGCATACCAACGCGCGTCGCCTGCTCGGCGATGGCCTCCTGGGCCTGCTTCTTGGTACCGATGAACATGATGGAGCCGCCGTGCGCGACGGTCTCCTTCACGAACTCGTAGGCGCGGTCGATGTACGACAGCGACTGGAGCAGGTCGATGATGTAGATGCCGTTGCGCTCCGTGAAGATGAAGCGCTTCATCTTCGGGTTCCAGCGGCGGGTCTGGTGACCGAAGTGGACGCCGCTTTCCAGCAGCTCCCGCATCGTTACGACGGCCATGGCCATCTCCTTGTTTCTCGGTTTGGTTCCTGACGCCCCTGTTTGCGCCCTGCCCCCGCAGAGGGGACCGAGAGACGCTGACACCCTGCCTGAGCGGCCGGTGCTGGGGCGTGCGAAGTCGACCCGGTGACCCGGATCGCCACAAGAAGTGTACGGGACCCGGCGGTGTGCCGGATGACGCGGTTTTCCACAGGGTTCCGGTTGTCCACAGGCCGCGCGGGCGGCCGCCCCCGAGCGGGACCCTGGGCGCCATGACGGCACTCATGCTCACCCTGCTGCTGGCTCTGACCCTCACCACCGCACCGGCTCCGCCGGGGCCCGCGGACCCCCCACGGCCTCCGGGCTCGCTCTTATACACATCCGACGCTTCCGAGCGTCCACCATCGGTAGATTTCGACTGGCGCCCTACCTCCGGGGCGGGAGCCGGGACGGGCTCCGGGGCCGGAAGCGGCTGCGGCGCGGGCGCCTCCTGTACGGGCACGGGCAAGGGCGCCGGGTGCTCCGCCTCGGGCTGCGGCTGCGGCTCGGGCAGGGGCCTCGGCGCCGGGGGCGCGTGGTGCGGCGCGGGGGCCGGCGGCTGCTCGGCGTGCGGCTTCGGCGGGTGCTGCGGCCGGGGCTCGGGCTTCTCCGGGGCCGGGTGGTCGTCGCACTCCTCCTCGGGGGAGTCGCCGGAGTCCCCGTAACCGCCCTGGTGCGGGGCTTGCCCGTGACCGCGGTCGTCGTGCTCCTCGTACCCGTTGCCGCGGCGGTCCTCGCGGCGCTCCTCGCGCTCGGAGAGGTACTGCTCGAATGCCTCGGCCTGTTCGGGGCTGAGGTAGCGCTCGTAGTCGTGTCCGGCGGCGTGCCCGGTGTCGGATCCGGTGCTGGTGGCGCAGTTGTTGCCCATCGCGGGGTTCAGGCCCGCCCCGGCGTCCACGGTGTTGCCGCACACGTTCGGTGCGAAGGTGACCGGTACCGAGACGCTGTTGCCGGCCAGCACACCCGGTGAATGCGAGGCCTCGGCCATGGCCCCGGGGTGCGCGTAGGCCGCGCCGGTCGCGATCGACAGCAGGCTCGACGCCGCGGCCGCGGTGAGCACCCCCTTGCCCAGTACCTGTCGGCTCAGTACCTGTCGCATGGGTCCTTCCCTGTCTACCGGCACGGCGGCCGGTGCTGAATCGAAGGTGGCCTCGGAGTGCACCGCCGTGCACTCCGAGGCCACCCCGAGGAGGTCTGCCCTTGCGGGCACAGGCGCTTCGTCAGGCGTTGACGCAGGTGTTGCCGAACGAGGGGTTCAGCAGCGCGATCACGTTGACGGTGTTGCCGCAGACGTTGACCGGGATGTGCACCGGGACCTGGAGCACGTTGCCGGACAGGACGCCGGGGGAGCCGACGGCCTTGCCCTCCGCGACCGAGTCGGCCATGGCGGGGGAGGCGGCACCGGCGGCCATCAGAATGCCGGCGGCCAGCACCACTGCCTTCTTGTACGTCATTTGTTTTCGATTCCTTCCCGCAGAGGTCTATCCGCTGCAGAATTAACAACGAGTGGATCAGGGAAAAGAAACCGGGGATTTTTGAGCCCTGTCGGCCAATTCACTCAGATGCTCGTGCGTCCGGAATTCCGGCCGGATTTCGACGGGGCCTTATGCGGGTCCCGACATGCGGCGAGGCCGCCGCGACCCGAAGGTGCGACGGCCTCGCTGGCGCGGTGCGCGGGGTGCTGTCAGCTGCCTGCGGAGGCGTTGCCGGACAGGACCGGGATGTTGCTGAGGATGTGCGAGAGAGCCTCGTCGCCCTTGGCCTGGGTGGAGTTCTCGGTGCACTGCTGGTTCTGCGGGCTGGACAGGACCGGGATGTCCTGGACGCCGACGTTGACCAGGGCCAGGACGGACTGGACGTTGGCCTTGGCGGGCAGCGCGATGCAGGGCTTGTTGAAGGAGCCCTGGATGAGCGCCATCTGCGGGCTCATGTTGCCGTAGGTGGCCTGGTTGCCGTAGATCTGCGAGGCGCCGTTGCCGTTGACGGTGTTGATGCCGTGGTCGTTGCCGATGGCCATGGCCTGCGGGGCCATGGCGGCACCGAGTCCGACGAACGAGGCGGCAACCGCTGCGCCGGCCGCAAACTTCTTGATCATGATGGTCCCTTTTTTGCAGGATTGCCCGGTACTCAAGCACCCGGATCAACGGCCCAACCGCGGTTCGGGTTGCGTGTCTTCACTCGGATGCCGACGTTTCGGGCGGCACGGTTGACGTCAGGCGTTGACGCAGGTGTTGCCGAACGAGGGGTTCAGCAGGGCGATCAGGTTCGCGGTGTTGCCGCAGACGTTCACCGGGACGTCGACGGGGACCTGGAGCAGGTTGCCGCTCAGGACGCCGGGGGACTCGCCCGTGAAGCCGTTCGCCGTCGCGCCGTCGCCGCCGTGCGCGGAGGCGAGGCCCGCGCCGCCCATCAGCATCGCGGCGCTCGCGACGGCCATGGTGGTGCCGCGCACCAGCCTCTTCTTCATCTCCGTTTTTCCTTTCTGTTCGAACAATCTTGCAGACCCATAACGACCCGCGCGGTCCGAGGGTGCGTGGTATCGCCCAAAAGGCCGTACGGGCGAGTCCGGCGTGATTTCCAGCCCGAGTTCTGACAAAGTTCACTCCTGTTTTGTCCCCCTGATCGAAATGAGAGACAGGGTCATGGGTTCCTCCCGCAGAATCGTCGGAACGCTCGGTCTGCTGTCCTGCCTCACGCTTTCGGCGAACGTGCCCATGGCGGGCGCCGCGGCCCCGGTCGGCAAGGAGGCGCCGAGGGTTCCGTTCACCCAGCGTTACCAGGCCGTGCAGCACGGCGGCCTGGTCCGGGCGTCGAACTCGTCGATCGGATGCCGCAAGGAGGAGTCCGCGCAGGCCGAGCCCTGCGCCGCGGTGAACAAGGGTGCCGCGGGGACCAACAGCGACTACGAGATGTTCTACGACGAGGTCGACAAGGACCCCGACACCTACAACTCCACCCGGGCCGAGCTCAAGGTCCCGCAGGGCGCGAAGGTCTCGTACGCCCGGCTGTACTGGGGCGGCAACCTGCGGGTCGGCGAGCAGAAGCCGCCGGAGGACAACGGCCGGGTGCTGGTCGCCGAGCCGGGCGGCGCGTACAAGGAAGTGCTGGCCGACACGGTGATCGGGCACCGCAGCGACAACGCGGGCGATGCCTACCAGGCCTCCGCCGACGTGACGCCGCTGGTCCGCAAGGGCGGCGCCGGTATGTGGACGGTGGCCCAGCTGAACATCGCCATGGGCCACTCGGACATGGGCGCCTGGGGCGGCTGGACGCTGGTCGTGGCCTACGAGCACCCGCAGGAGCCGGTGCGCAGGGTCTCGATCTGGGACGGCTTCGAAGGGCTGGCCGCCGGGGCCGGCGAGGCGGCGGGCGAGACGGTGCGGCTCACCGGTCTGGACGCCGCGCCCGGGGCTTCGGGGCGGGCCGGCGTGGTCGCCTACGACGGCGACCGCGGGACCCTCGGGGACTCACTCACGGTGACCGCGGACAGCGGACGCCGGATCAGTCTCAGTGACGGAGAAAATCCTTTTAATGATGTTATGAATTCCACGATCACGGAATTCGGACGTCCCTCGTTCGTGCGACAGCCCGAACACGTAAACAATCTCGGATATGACGCGGACGTGTTCGATCTGAGTCCCGCCCTGTCCGGTGGCGCCCGTAGCCTGACCTTCGGGTTCACGGGTGAAAGTCAGGGTCATTTCCTCGGTGTGCTCTTCGTTCAGACAGACGCGCGCCGCTGAACGCAGGAGATCACTCCACGTGCCGACGCAGCCTTCCTCCCCCACCCCCTCACCCTCCTCCCCGCCCGGCCGGCCGCCGGCCGTCCTCCACCTCGTCCAGCCCGTCGACGGCGGGGTCGCACGCGTCGTCGTCGACCTCGTCCGGGCCCAGTCCGCCGCCGGTCTGCGGACCGTCGTCGGCTGCCCGCGCGGCGGGCAGCTCGCCGACGCGGCCCGCGCCGCCGGCGCCGAGGTGCTCACCTGGCGCGCCGGACGGGCCCCCGGACCGGGGCTGGCCGCCGAAGTGCTGGGCGCGCGCCGCCTGGTCGACCGGGTCCGGCCCGACATCCTGCACGCCCACAGCGCCAAGGCCGGGCTGGCCGGGCGGCTCGCCGTGCGCGGCGCCGTCCCCACCGTCTTCCAGCCGCACGCCTGGTCGTTCGACGCCGTCGGCGGGGCCACCGCCGCGCTCGCCCTGCGCTGGGAGCGCTTCGGGGCCCGTTGGGCCGACCGGGTGCTCTGCGTCAGCGAGGCCGAACGACGCACCGGCGAGTCCGAGGGGATCGCCGCCCGCTGGGCGGTGATCCGCAACGGCGTCGACCTCGACCACTTCCGCCCCGGCGGCCCGGACCCCGCGCGGGACAAGGCCCGAGCACGCGCCGAACTGCCGCTGCCCGCAGGCTTCGCGGGCGACGGGCCGCTCGCCGTCTGCGTGGGCCGGCTCTGCCAGCAGAAGGGGCAGGACATCCTGCTGCGGGCTTGGCCGGAGCTGCTCGGAGCCGTCCCCGGCGCCCGCCTCGCGCTCGTCGGAGACGGCCCCGACACCGAACGGCTGCGCCGCACGGCCCCGCCCGGAGTGCACTTCGCCGGGCCCGCCTCCGACATCCGACCGTGGCTTCGGGCCGCCGATCTCGTTGTACTGCCGTCGCGGTGGGAAGGCATGGCGCTCGCCCCGCTCGAAGCCATGGCCTGTGGCCGCCCGGTCCTGGTCTCCGACGTCAGCGGTGCCAGGGAGAGCCTGCCGCCCGGCCAGGGACGGCTGTGCCTGGTGGAGCCCGAGGACCCGACGGCGCTGGCCAAGGCCCTGGGACGGCTGCTCGCCGAGCCGCGGCTGCTCGCCGAACTCGGAGAGCAGGCCCAACGGCACGCACGGATGGACTTCGACGTGCGGCGGACCACGGACGCGGTCACCGGTCTGTACCACGAACTGCTGGGCAGGCCACGACCCTTGAACCAGGAGCGCATCAGCCGATGACGATGGACAGCGCACCCGCCCGGCACACCGGGCAGGGCGGTACGGGGCCCGCCGGCGGCAGTACCGGCACCACCGGCACGAGTACGGCCCCCGCCGGTACCGGCACCACCTCCCTCCGCCGCTCCGTGACCGCCATCCACCCGCCCCGCGGGCCCAAGGCCGACCAGGCCCGCCCGGCCGCCCGGCCGCACCGGGTCCGCCGCCGGGACGGGGTTGCCGCGCTGCTGGGCGCCGACGCGCTGGCCGTCGTCGTGACGACCGCCGCCGTGCCCGGACTGGAGCCGGCCCTTTGGGCGGCCGCGCCCCTGGCCCTGCTCCTCGCCGGGCTGCACGCCCAGGCCGGGCTGTACCGGCCGCGGCTCGCCCCCTCCGCGCTCCTCGAACTGCCCGCGCTGGCCGGGCGGGCCGCCGTCCTGTGGTGCGGGGCCGCCGCCGTCACGGCGGCCGTCGCCCCGCACACACCCCTGAGCTGGGGAGTCCTGCTCAGCGCCGTCGTCCTGCAGGTCGCCCTGGCCTGCGCCGGGCGCGGGTTCGTCAACCAGGTCCGCCGCCGCACCCGCGCCCGCCGGCCCGCCTCCGCGCTCGTCGTCGGACCCGGCGCCGGAGCGAGCGCCGTGGCCGCCGCCCTGCACGGGCGCCCCGAGTACGGGCTGCGCCCCGTCGGGCTCGCCGACCCCGCCGTACGGTCCTCCGGAGCGGACGCGGCCGCGGGGGTGCCCGTACTCGCCACCCACGAGGACATCCGGCGGGCCGTCATCCAGAACTCGGTCCGGCACGCGGTCTTCACCCGCCCGCCCGAGGCCGACGAGCGCACCGCCTCCCTGGTCCGGCTCTTCCACGACCACGGGTGCCGGCTCTGGCTCGCCGACCCGGCGGGCACCGCCAAGGTCACCGGCATGCGCGTCGCCGAGCCCGCCGACCAGCTGTGGGGCTACGCCGTCCAGCCGCTGCTGCCGCGCCCGGCCCGCCCGCTGGAGCGGTACGCCAAGCGCGCCATCGACTCCCTGCTCGCCTCGCTCGCCCTGCTCGCCGCGGCGCCCGTGATGGGCGCCTGCGCGCTGGTGGTACGGCTCTCGGACGGGCCGGGGGTGATCTTCCGGCAGGAGCGGGTCGGCCTGTACGGGCGCCCCTTCACCCTGCTGAAGTTCCGCACCCTGCGGGCCGACGCCCACGAGTCCGCCACCCGGTGGACGGTGGCCGGCGACTGCCGGATGAGCCCGGTCGGCTCCTTCCTGCGCAAGTCCTCCCTGGATGAGCTGCCGCAGCTGTGGAACGTCGTACGGGGTGACATGAGCCTGGTCGGTCCGCGCCCCGAACGGCCCTTCTTCGTCGCCAAGTTCAGCAGCGTCCACCCCGGGTACGAGGCCCGCCACCGGATGCCGGTGGGCATCACCGGCCTCGCCCAGATCAACGGCCTGCGCGGGGACACCTCCATCGAGGACCGGGCCCGCTTCGACAACCACTACATCGACACCTGGTCGCTGTGGCAGGACCTGTGGATCCTGGCCCGCACCGCGGCCTCGTTCTTCCGCTTCCGGTTGGGGGGCAGCTGAGCATGAGCCTTGCCGCACCGACGTCACCGACGTCATGGTCCTGCCCGGACCCCGCCGAACTGCTGCGCCGGCACTGGCCGCTGCTGCCGCTCGCCGCGACCGTACTGGCCCTCCTCGCCCCGCTTCCGGCGGGTGACGCGACCGCCTCCGGGAAGGTCGGCCCCGCCGACGCCGCGTCCCTGCTCCTCGTCCTCGTCTGCGGGATCCAGGCCCTGCGGGGCCGGGTGCGGCAGCTGAGCCCGCTGGGGGTGCTCGCGCTGGGCCTGCCCGCCGTCGGGCTCGCCGTCGCGACGGTGACCGCCGGCGACCCGTACGCGGCCCTGCCCGGGTTCGTGCGCTACCTCCAGGTGTTCGTGCTGGTCCCGGCGGCGATCGTGCTGCTGGTGCGCGACGCCGGGGAGTTCCGGCTCGCCGCCGGCTGCTTCGTGGTGCTGGCGCTGGTCCAGGGCGCGGTGGGCGTGGTGCAGTTCGCCACCCACACCGGAGCCTCGTACCAGGGCGAGGACATCCGCGCCGTGGGCACCTTCGGCCCCGGCGACGTCATGGGCATGGCCACGGTCGTCGCCTACGGGCTGGTCGTCGCCACGGCCGGGGCGTTCGCGCCGGGACTGCCGGCGCGGGTCCGGCGGTTCTCGGGCGCGGCGGCCCTGGCCCTGGTCGTCCCGCTGGTGCTGTCCTTCAGCCGCGGCGCCTGGATCGCGACCTTCTGCGGCGCCGGACTGGTCATGGCGCTGGCCGGGATCAGGCGGGCGCTGAAGGTGCTCGTCGCCCTGGCCGCCGTGGGAGTGGTGCTGGTGGGCGGGCTCGGCGTCGGCTCCGCGATGGTCGCGGAGCGGCTGACCTCGATCACCCAGGTCTCGGACGCCCCCGACCAGTCGGTCACCGACCGCTACACGATGTGGGCCGCCGCCGGGTCGATGTGGCGCGAGCGGCCCGCGGTGGGGGTGGGGCTCAAGGGCTTCCCGGCCAACCGGGACTCGCACTCCGGGCTGGCCCTGTCCTCGGGCAGCGACACCGCCGGCGCGGGCCAGGCGTACATCCGGCAGCCGCTGCTCTCCCCGCACAACATGTACCTGCTGGTGCTCAGCGAGCAGGGGCTGATCGGGCTGATCGCGCTGGCGGGCGGCTGGCTCGCCCTGCTGGTGGCGGGCCTGCGCAGGTGCCTGGTCGGCGGGCCCGCGCTGCGGGACTGCGGACTCGTCGCCGTCGGGCTGTTCGTGTGGCAACTCACCGACTTCCTCTACGCGGACATCGGCGGCCCGTCGACCGTCCTGACCGGGGTGATCATCGGCCTGGCCGCCTGGTGGGCGCTGCCCTCCGGCGCCGGTCCGAAGCCCGCGACCGGGGCGGCCTCCCCTGAGGGTGCGGCCGCCCGGTGACGGATACCACGCCCTGGCGGCGGCCCGCAGCCGCGGCGACCGAGGTCGCCGCGGCTGCGGGCCGTCCGCCGCACCCGGCCGTCCCGCCCGCGGCGCCCGGCGCCGCCGGTGACGGCGCGGCGCCGGCCGACCCGCCCGTGGCCGTGCCCGCCGGGCCGCCGTCGGCCGGGCGCGGCGCGGCCCACGTCGGCATCCCGGGCCCCGCGGGCGACGGCGGATCGGTCCGCGTGGTGGCCACCGGGCGCACCCGCCCCCGCCGGGACCGCGCCGCCGCGGACCCCGAGCAGGGGCCCGTGCGGACCGGGCCCCGCGGCTCCGGCCGGGCGGCCCCGGCCGACGGGGCCCGCTCGTCGAGCGGTAGCGCACTGGCCAAGGCGGCCGCCGTGACCGCCGGGCTGACCGCCGCCGGGGCCGTCTTCGGGCTGGTCCGGGACCAGACCATCGCGCACCTCTTCGGCGCCGGCCACGACAGCGACGCCTTCCTCATCGCCTGGACCGTCCCCGAGATGGCCTCGACGCTGCTCATCGAGGACGCCATGGCGCTGCTGATGGTGCCCGCGTTCAGCCACGCCCTGGCCCGCCGGGCCGCCAGCAGGGCCGGGCTCACCCGCAAGGAGGCCCGCGCGCAGGATCCCGTACGCCTGCTCGTGGGGGCGACGCTGCCCCGGCTCCTCGTGCTCCTGGCCGCCGTGGCGTCCGTGCTCATCGTCGCCGCCCCGCTCGTCGTGGGCGTCCTGGCGCCCGGGCTGCCGGACCCGGGACTCGCCGTCGAATGCACCCGGATGACCGCCCTGACCGTGCTGTCCTTCGGGATCGCCGGCTACTTCAGCGCCGCGCTCAGGGCGCACCGCTCCTTCGTGCCGCCCGCCGCCATCTACGTGTCGTACAACGTGGGGATCATCGGGACCATGGTGGCCCTGCACGCCCTGTGGGGAGTGCGCGCCGCCGCCGCCGGGGTCGCCATCGGCGGGATGCTGATGGCCCTGGTCCAACTGCCCGCCTTCATCCGCAACGTCGGCTTCGGACCGCCCCGCGCAAAGGGCGCCCCGCGCTTCCAGCGCGACCGGGACCGGCCGACCCTGATCGCCTTCGGGGTGATCGCCCCGGTCATCTTCTTCGCCGTCTTCCGCCAGTCGCAGGTCCTGGTCGAGCGGTTCCTCGCCGCCTCGCTGCCGTCCGGCGCCATCTCGCACCTGAACTACGCGCAAAAAGTCGCCCAGATGCCGATGGTGCTGTCCCTGATGATCTGCACCGTCACCTTCCCCGTCGTCGCCCAGGCCATGGCCGGCGGGGAGCGGGAGAAGGCCCGGCGGCGCGTGGAGCAGGACCTCGCACTCGCCTCCCTCGCCGTCCTCATGGGCACCGCGCTCGTCATCGGATACGCGCCCCAGATCATCCAAGTGCTCTTCGAGCGCGGGGCGTTCACCCATCAGGACACCGAGGCCACGGCCTCCGTCATGCGGGTCTACGGCCTCGGCCTGCTCGGCCACTGCCTCGTCGGGGCATTGTCCCGGCCCTTCTTCTCGACCGCCCGGCCCACCTGGTTCCCGGCGCTCGCGATGGGTGCCGGGCTCCTCGTCAACATCGTGGCCGGAGCCTTCGCCGTCGGCTGGTGGGGAACCTACGGGATTGCCGCGGCCAACGCCGCCGGCATCTCCACCACCGCCGCGCTGCTGCTCACCGGACTCGGCTCGCGCATCATCGCCATCCAGGTCCGGCGGGTCGCCGTCAGCATCGGCCGGCTCTCCGTCGCCGCCGTCGCCGCCTGCGCCACCGGCTGGATCGCCGGGCCGATGGTCCCCGACCCGCTCGTCAGCGCCGCCCTCGGCTGCCTGCTCGTCCCGGCCATGTTCGGCGCCACCGGCATGGCCATACGGGCCCTGGAGGTCATCGCCCTGCCCGGCCAGATCGCCCAGCTCACCGCTCACCTCACCTCCCAGCTCACCCAGAGGTTCCGCAATGTCCGCTGACACCGAAACGGCGCCCCCCGCCGCGGTGCTCCCCGCTCGCCGGACCGCATCGCCGTGGGTCCTGATGTACCACTCCGTCGCCGAGTTCACCGACCCCGCCGAGGACCCGTACGGCATCACCGTCACCCCGCACGCCCTGGAGGCGCAGCTGCTGTGGCTGCGCTCCCGGGGCCTGCGCGGAGTGTCCGTCGGCGAGCTGCTGCGGGCCCGCGCCGCCGGGCGCGGCGCCGGACTGGTCGGCCTGACCTTCGACGACGGCTACAGCGACTTCCTGACCCGCGCGCTGCCGCTGCTGCTCCGCCACGACTGCACCGCCACGCTGTTCGTCCTGCCCGGGCGGCTCGGCGTCGACAACGTCTGGGACCCGCTCGGACCCCGCAAGGCCCTGCTCACCGCCGAGGGGATCCGCGAAGTCGCCGCCGCCGGACAGGAGATCGGCTCGCACGGGCTGCTGCACCAGGACCTCACCGCGGCCACCGACGACGTGCTGCGGCAGGAGCTGCGCGGCAGCCGCGAGCTGATCCGGGAGCTGACCGGGACGCTGCCCGCCGGATTCTGCTACCCCTACGGGCACATCGACGCCCGGGTCGTCGCCGCGACGCGGGACGCCGGATACGGCTACGCCTGCGCCATCGACCCCGGGCCCCTCGCCGGGCCGCACGCGATGCCCCGTACGCACATCAGCCAGGCCGACGGCGGGCCGCGGCTGCGGATCAAGCAGGTGCGCCACCAGGTGCGGGAGCTGCGCCGGGCGGTGCACCTGTGAGCCCGGACAAGGTGCTGCACGTCATCACGGGACTGGGCGTCGGCGGCGCCGAGCAGCAACTGCGGCTGCTGCTGCGCCACATGCCGATGCGCTGCGACGTCCTGACGCTCACCAACCCCGGGCCGGTGGCCGAGGGACTGCGGGCGGACGGGGTCCGGGTCGTGCACCTGGGGATGCGCGGCAACCGCGACCTGGGGGCGCTGCCCAGGATGGTCACCTTCATCCGGCGCGGCCGGTACGACCTGGTCCACACGCACCTGTACCGGGCCTGCGTGTACGGGCGCCTCGCGGCCCGGATCGCCGGGGTCGGCGCGAGCGTGGCCACCGAACACTCCCTGGGGGAGGGCGAGATCGAGGGCCGGCCGCTGACCGGCGGGGTGCGCGCGCTGTACCTGGCGAGCGAACGGCTCGGCGCCGCGACGGTGGCCGTCTCGGACACGGTGGCGGCCCGGCTGGAGGCCTGGGGCGTGCCGGCCGGGCGGGTGCACGTGGTGCCGAACGGGATCGAGGCCGTGCGGTTCCGCTTCGACGAGGGCGTACGGCGGGCCACGCGAGCCCGGACCGGGCTGCCCGAGCGGGCCTTCGTCGTCGGCGGTGTCGGGCGGCTCGTGCCGGGCAAGCGGTTCGACGCGCTCGTGCGGGCGGTGGCGGCCCTGCCGGGGGCGCACCTGCTGCTGGCCGGGGACGGCCCGGAGCGCGCCTCGCTGCGGCTGCTCGCCGCGGAGCTGGGCGCGCAGAGCCGGATCCACCTGCTGGGGGAGCGGGACCCGCTGGGCGACAGCGCGGACGGGCGGACCCCCGGGATCCCGGCGCTGCTCGCCGCGATGGACGTCTTCGTCTCGCCCTCGCGGGAGGAGGCGTTCGGGCTGGCGGTGGTCGAGGCGCTCGCCGCCGGGCTGCCGGTGCTGCACGTGACCTGCCCGGCGATCGACGACCTGCCGCCGAGCCAGGCGCCGGGGGCGCGGCGGATCGGCACGGGCGCGGAGGAGCTGGTCGCCGCACTGCGCGGGCACATGGAGGCGGGCGCGATGCGGCTGCCGCCGCCGGGGGTGGTGCGGCGCTACGACATCGCGCGCAGCGCGGGGCAACTGCTGTCGGTCTACGACCAGGCCCTGACCACGGCTCCGGGCCGGGCCTGGGGCCACGTCCCCGCCCCGGCGGGGTCCCGCTCCGGGGTGGGGACCACTCGCCCGGGCACGGCGCCGCTGCCGGAGGCCGGCCCCCGGACCCCCGCGCCTCAAACTCCGGCGGGGCTGGATGTGCCCGCCGCCGGGAGGGAATCCCGGGTGGGGCCGCAGGCGGCGGCCGGCGCCGTGGGGCGGGCCGGCGACGGCTCGCCGGAGCCCGCCCGGGGCGGAGAGAACGGCTGATCCGAGTCCCGCAGGGGGTCCCCCGGGGACCCGAACCAACCACCCGTCACCAGGAAAGAGGCACGCACATGGCTGACACCGCCGACCAGAAGAAGTCCACCCACCGTCGCCGGGTCCGGCTGCTGCCGCCCCCCGCGTGGTGGCCGCTGCCGGCCGCGGCCCTGCTGGGGCTGGCCGCGGGCGGGGCGTACGGGGTGCTCAAGGCCCCCGAGTACGCCGCCACCAGCTACGTCGTCGCGGTTCCCGACGACACCACCGAGCCGGCCACCGCGCTGGGCTTCGCCCAGGCCTACGCCCGCATCGCCACCAGCAGCTCCACCCTCGCGTACGCCCAGCCCCGCGCGGGCGTCGGCGTACAGCAGCTGCGCACGCAGGTCCGCGCCGAGACCTCCCCCGAGTCCCCGATGATCGCCATCACCGGGACGGCGAAGAGCGCGGGCGAGGCCGCCGACATCGCGAACGCGGTGGCCGACGCCCTGTCGCTGAGCAGCAACCAGGCCGCCAAGAACACCGGCGTGCAGCTGCTCCTCTTCAACCAGGCCGTCGCGCCCTCCGAGCCGGCCTCGGCCTCGCCCACCCTCAGCGGGGCGGTCGGCCTGTGCGCCGGCGGACTCCTGGGCGGCCTGTGGATGCTCGCCCGGCCCGCGCGCCGCAAGGACGGGCGCGAGGGCGGCGCCGAGGACTCCGGCGCCGTCACCGCCCCGGAGTTCGCCTCGCTTCCCGCGCAGGGCGACCACAGCGAGACCAAGGAGAAGGAGTCCGTGCGATGACGTCGGGCTCCGTCGGGCCCCTGTCGGTGACGCTGTGCCGCGACCCCCGGCAGTTCGCCGCGCTGGAGGAGCCGTGGAACCGGCTCGTCCGCGGCTGTCCCACCGCCACTCCGTTCCAGAGCCACGCCTGGCTGCACTCCTGGTGGCTGTCCTACGGCAAGGACGGCCGGCTGCGGATCGTCCTCGTACGGCGCGGGGAGGAACTGGTCGGCGCCGCCGCGCTGATGCTCGTACACCGGCCGCTGCCGCTCCTCGTACCGATCGGTGGGGGCATCACCGACTACTTCGACGTGCTGGTCGCGGCCGGCCAGGCCGAACAGGTCGTCCCGGCGCTGGCCCGCGGCCTGCACCGGGCCGCCCGCGGCGCGGTCGTCGACCTGCGCGAGGTGCGGCCCGGCGCCGCGGCCGAGGCGGTGTACGAGGCGTGGCCCGGGATCGGCAGCAAGTTGACCGACTCCACCTGCATGGAGCTGCCCGTGCTGCCGTTCGACGAGCTGGTCAAACGGATGCCGGCCTCGGGCGCGCAGCGGGTGCGGGCCAAGCTCCGCAAGACGGACGCGGCCGGCATCGAGGAGCACGAGGTCACCGAGCAGGAAGTGCCGCGCGCGGTACGGACCCTGCTGCGGCTGCACGAGAAGCAGTGGCGCGGCCGCGGGGTGACCCCCGAGCACCTCAAGCCGCGCTTCGCCGAGCACCTGACCCGGGCCACCCGGCGGATGGTGCGCGCCGGGGAGGGCCGGCTGGCCGAGTTCCGGCTCGACGGGAAGGTGGTCGCGGCCAACCTCACGCTGTTGTCGGGCGCGCTCAGCGGCGGCTACCTCTACGGGGCCGATCCGGACCTGCGCGACCGGAAGGTCGACGTGGCGACGCTGCTGCTGCGCTACGAGACCGGCCGCGCGCTCGCCGAGGGCCGCCCGGTGGTGAGCTTCCTGCGCGGCAACGAGCCGTACAAGAACCACTGGCGGCCGGAGACGGTGGTCAACCAGCGCTTCCTGATGGCCACCTCCGCGCTCGCGCCCCTGCTGCGACTGCACGAGTCGCAGGTGGCGGGGCGCGAGCGGGCGGTGGACGTACTGCGGGAGGCGCTGCCGGCCGCCAGGGACTGGCGGGCGCGGCTCAACGAACTGCGGGTCCGATGACCCGACCGACCCGCCTAGAAGGGCCAGAAGCCGGTTTCCCGGCCCCAGTCGACCTTGACGCAGACCGACTGCTTGCCGACCAGCTTGGAGAGCCACTCGCCGAAGTTGAGCGGCACGCACCACTGCGTGCTGTTGACGGGCGCCGAGCGGCTGGTCGCGCTGGGCGTCCCGGACACGGTGATCGTGCTCGGCTGGGAGATGAACGGCACCACCTACACCCACCGCTGCGGGCCGGACCCCCCCCGAGATCTACCCAGTGTGTTGCGTCGGCAGCGTAGGATGGGTAGAAGAGACGGGAGCTGGTCCGCCAGCCAGGTGGGGATGCCGCCCAGCAGGTGGAACAGGCGGCGGGCCTCCGCACGGAGGCGGGCGGCCTCCGGCTCGGGCTCGGCTTCGGCCAGGGCGGCGAGCGCCGGGGCCGTGCCCACCAGGAAGCCCAGGTCCTCCCGGATCCGGAGGGATTCCGCGAAGCCCTTGCGGGCCTCGGCGACCTCCCCGTCCCGGAGGGACAGCGCGGCCAGGTGCCGCCAGGTGAAGGACAGCAGCAGGGTGTCGCCGTGGGCCAGCGCCCCCGCATGGGCCCGCCGGTAGGCGGGCAGCGCCGACTGCGGGGCGTCCGCGAGGTGCTCGGCGACCAGCCCGCGCCGGAAGTCCAGCAGCGGCCGGGTCCGGGACCCCGGCGACAGCAGCGCCGCCGCCCGGCCCAGCGCGGAGCGGGCCTCGTCGGCCCGGTCCCGCACGCCCAGTACGGTCGCCGCGTACGCCAGGTGCCCCCGCTCGCAGGCCGCCGCGCCCCGGTCGTCGTCGTCCTGGGACACGGCCTCGGCCACGCGCAGCGCGTCCTCGGCCTCGGCCCAGCCCTGCCCGGTGAACAGGCAGCGCTCGACCAGCAGCGCGGTCCGCTGGACGGCGGCTCCGGCATCGTGCAAGTGCGGCGTCAGCAGGGCCGCCGCGTCGGTCCAACAGCCGCGCGAGCGCAGCCGCCATATCGCCCGCTGGAGGGGGTCGTCTCCCCCGGTAGTTCCGGCACCGGACATGGCGGTATCCGCCACATTGCCCTCCCCAAAGCAACCAAGCAGCACGTCGTTGAGCCCTGGGGCGAAATGAGAGCACGGATCGGCGGGTTCGGCCAAGGGGTCGGGTGAACTCTTTCACAAAGTCCGGACGGATCATCAGTCGACCCCGCTCCGCCGAGGCCGCGGCCGCGACCGGCCCGACCGGCCCCGAGGGCCGGTCAGAACCGGAATCTCCTCAGCTCATCCGCAGTGCGAGGAAGAAGTCGAGCTTGTCCTCCAGCCGGGAAAGGTCCCGCGCCGTCAACTGCTCGATTCGCCCGACCCGGTACCTCAGCGTGTTGACGTGTAGGTGCAGCCGCGTCGCGCAGCGGGTCCACGAGCCGTCGCAGTCGAGGAAGGCCTCGAGCGTGGGGATGAGCTCCGCGCGGTGGCGGCGGTCGTAGTCGCGCAGCGGGTCGAGCAGCCGGGCGGTGAAGGCGCGCCGCACGTCGTCCGGGACGAACGGCAGCAGCAGGACGTGCGAGGCCAGCTCGTGGTGGCCGGCCGCGCAGACCCGGCCCGGGCGGGCCGCCGCGACCCGGCGGGCGTGCCGGGCCTCCTCCAGGGCTCCGCGCAGCCCCTCGGCGGAGTGCACGGCCGCGCTGACGCCCAGCGTGAGCCGGCCGTCGTCGGCCAGTCCGGCCGCCAGGGGCTCCCGTACGGCCGAGAGCAGCGTCTCCGCGTGCAGGGCGGTGTCGGGGCCCTTCTCCTCCCCGGGCTCCCCGGTCGGGGCGGGCAGCGGCACGAGGGCGATCGCCTCGTCCCCGGCGTGCGCGACGGCGATCCGGTCCGAGGGCTCGGGCCCGGAGACGGACGGGTCGACGAGGATCTCTTCCAGCAGGGACTGGGCCACGGGTCCGCCGGCGATGTCCCCGCCGTCCCAGTCCACCCGGGCCACCACGACCTGCCAGTGCGGGGCGGCCCCCAGGCCCGGCAGGAGCACCGGCGCGGCCACCCGCAGGCGGGCGGCGATCTCGGCGGGCGGGGCGCCCGTCTGGACCAGCTCCAGGACCTCCTGGGCGAGGCGGCGGCGTACGGTGCGGGCCGCGTCGCGGCGGTCCCGCTCGACCGCGATCAGCTGGGTGACGCCCTGGAGCAGGTCGAGCCGCTCGGCGGGCCAGTCGCCCGCGTCGGCCTCGACGGCGAGCAGCCAGTCGGAGAGCACGCTCTCGCGGACGTCCCGCCCGGCCGGACCGGTCGCGCCCCGCCCGGCTCCCCTGATCGGGAAGAGGGAGTAGGTAATACCCTGGATGGAGATCCGGTGCGGGCCCCGGCGGCCCGTCCGGACCGCCGCGAGGTGTTCGCTCGCCAGTGCCGCGCAGACGCCCGGCGCCAGCGGCTCCCCGGCCCCGGCGATCTGCCGGCCCGTGGGTGAGAGCACCCAGGCCCGGAGATCGAGGTCGGTGGTGAGCAGATCGAGCACCACGTCGGGGCCGCCGCCGGCCGGACCGGACGTCATGAGGCGGCGGTGGCGGTCCACCACGGCCGCGAGATCGCCGGCGCGCTCGCCGGACACCTGCCGGACCACATACTCGGTGATCGTGGCGAATGCAACGTCTTCGTTTACGGCGAACAACGGCAGACGGTTGCGTAGACACGCCGAGACGAGGTCGTCGGGAATGTCACCCAGCTCGGCCTCGCCGGCCGCGAGCCCGGCCACGCCGGCGCTCGCGAGGATTCGTACGAACGGCTCGGAGTCGGCTGAATTTCGTCTCCAGGCCAGGCCAGTGAGGACCAGCTCCCCTCCGGAGAGGTATCGGCTGGGATCACGCAGGTCGGTCGTCATGACCCCGCGGACCGTCCGGTCGAGTTCTTCCTCGCCGCCGAGCAGCCGCAGCCCCAGCGCCTCGGTTTCCAGCAGTGCGCGCAGCCGCATGATGTCGCCGCCGATCTGTCTCGAATGTTGCCGTTGGAAATCGGGCAGGTCGTCGCATCCTGCCTTTCATACGAATCTACAAGACGAGGGAGGTCCCCAGCCAACTCCTTCATGGTTTCGGTGACTGCACCCGGGGGACGGATGGCCGCTGTACTGAGTCCACACCGCGTTAACAGCACGTGAACGACCAGTCGAGGGCCCAACGGCCTCCTGGCTTGAAGTGAACGACCCGATTAAGAAGAAGAGAGCCGCACATGGACTTCCTTCGCCCCGCCAGCTGGGAGGAGGCGCTCGCCGCTAAGGCCGAGTTCCCCACAGCTGTGCCGATCGCGGGTGGCACCGATGTGATGGTCGAGATCAACTTCGACCACCGTCGGCCGGAGTACCTCCTGGACCTGAACCGCATCGGTCTCCTGCGGGAGTGGGAGGTCGGCGAGGACGTGGTTCGTCTGGGCGCCTCCGTCCCGTACACGCAGATCATGGAGAACCTCCGCACGGAGCTTCCGGGACTCGCGCTCGCCTCGCACACGGTCGCGTCCCCGCAGATCCGCAACCGCGGCGGTGTCGGCGGCAACCTCGGTTGCGCCTCGCCGGCCGGCGACTCCCACCCCGCGCTGCTCGCGGCGGGCGCCGAGGTCGAGGTGGAGTCCGTACGCGGATCCCGCCTGATCCCGATCGACGAGTTCTACACCGGCGTCAAGCGCAACGCGCTGGCCGCCGACGAGCTCATCAAGACCGTCCACGTCAAGAAGGCGGACGGCCCCCAGCAGTACTCCAAGGTCGGCTCCCGCAACGCGATGGTCATCGCCGTCTGCGCGTTCGGCCTGGCGCTGCACCCCGAGACCCGCACGGTCCGGACCGGCATCGGTTCGGCCGCGCCGACCCCGATCCGGGCGAAGGCCGCCGAGGAGTTCCTGGGCGCCGCGCTCGAAGAGGGCGGCTTCTGGGAGTCCGGCAAGGTCATCACCCCGTCGATCGCCAAGCAGTTCGGTGACCTCGCCTCCGGCGCGGCCAACCCGATCGACGACGTCCGCGGCACGGCGAAGTACCGCCGCCACGCGGTCGGCATCATGGCTCGCCGCCAGCTCGTCTGGACGTGGGAGCAGTACCGCGGTTCGAACAACGGCCGCTCGCTTGAAGGGGCTGCGTAATCATGCGCGTCAATTTCACTGTCAACGGCCGTCCGCAGGAAGCCGACGACGTCTGGGAGGGCGAGTCCCTCCTCTACGTCCTGCGCGAGCGCCTGGGCCTGCCCGGTTCGAAGAACGCCTGTGAGCAGGGCGAGTGCGGTTCCTGCACCGTCCGTCTCGACGGCGTGCCGGTCTGTTCCTGTCTGGTCGCGGCCGGTCAGGTCGAGGGCCGCGACGTCGTGACCGTCGAGGGCCTGGCGGAGTTCGCCAAGCAGCGCGACGAGCACGGCCACGGCGGTGCCTGCGGCACCGGCGGCGGCTGCGGCTCCAAGGGCGGCGTCACCCTGGACGCGGCCAAGCAGTGGCAGGCCAAGCCGGGCGACTCGCAGACCGGCGAGGGCGTGGAGCTCTCCACGATCCAGCAGGCGTTCATCGACGCCGGCGCGGTCCAGTGCGGTTTCTGCACCCCGGGTCTGCTCGTCCAGGCAGACGCGCTGCTGGAGGAGAACCCCTCCCCGTCCGACCAGGACATCCGTGAGTCCCTGTCCGGCAACCTCTGCCGCTGCACGGGCTACGAGAAGATCCTCGACGCGGTCCGCCTCGCGGCCGCCCGTCAGTCTGAGGCGGTCTGACCATGGCCCAGAACACGCGCACGGTCCCGGCGGGTACGCCGACCAACGTCACGCAGAAGCACAACAAGGGCGGCATCGGCGAGTCCACGCTGCGCCCGGACGGCACCCTCAAGGTGACCGGTGAGTTCGCGTACTCCTCGGACATGTGGCACGAGGACATGCTGTGGGGCCAGACCCTGCGCTCCACCGTGGCCCACGCCGAGATCGTCTCGATCGACATCTCCGAGGCCCTGGCGATGCCGGGCGTCTACTCGGTGCTGACGTACGACGACCTGCCGGCCGAGATGAAGAACTACGGCCTGGAGATCCAGGACACCCCGGTTCTCGCCAACGGCCGGGTCCGTCACCACGGTGAGCCGGTCGCCCTCGTGGCCGCCGACCACCCGGAGACCGCCCGCCGCGCGGCCGCCAAGATCAAGATCGACTACCGTGAGCTGCCGCTCGTCACGGACGAGGCCTCCGCCCTCGCCCCCGGCGCGCCGCTGATCCACGAGGGCCGGGACGACCACCACATCGGTCACGTCCCGCACCCGAACATCGTGCACCGCCAGCCGATCATCCGCGGCAACGTGGAAGAGGCCCGGAAGCGCGCCGACGTCATCGTCGAGGGCGAGTACACCTTCGGCATGCAGGACCAGGCCTTCCTCGGCCCGGAGTCCGGTCTGGCCGTGCCGTCCGAGGACGGCGGTGTCGAGCTGTACGTGGCCACCCAGTGGCTGCACTCGGACCTCCAGCAGATCGCCCCGGTCCTGGGCCTGCCGCCGGAGAAGGTCCGCATGACGCTCTCGGGCGTCGGCGGTGCCTTCGGTGGCCGCGAGGACATTTCGATGCAGATCCACGCCTGCCTCCTGGCCCTGGCCACGAACAAGCCGGTCAAGATCGTCTACAACCGTTTCGAGTCCTTCTTCGGCCACGTGCACCGTCACCCGGCGAAGCTGTACTACGAGCACGGCGCCACCAAGGACGGCAAGCTCACGCACATGAAGTGCAAGATCGTCCTGGACGGCGGCGCGTACGCGTCCGCTTCCCCGGCGGTCGTGGGCAACGCCTCCTCGCTCTCGGTCGGTCCCTACGTCCTGGAGGACGTGGACATCGAGGCGATCGCGCTCTACACGAACAACCCGCCCTGTGGCGCGATGCGCGGCTTCGGCGCCGTCCAGGCCTGCTTCGCCTACGAGGCCCAGATGGACAAGCTCGCGGCGAAGCTGGGCATGGACCCGGTCGAGTTCCGCCAGCTCAACGCCATGGAGCAGGGCACGATCATGCCCACCGGCCAGGTCGTGGACGCCCCGGCGCCCGTCGCCGAGCTGCTGCGCCGGGTCAAGGCCCGTCCGATGCCGCCGGAGCGCCAGTGGGAGTCCGCCGGCGAGAGCGCGGACGTCCGCGCGCTGCCGGGCGGCCTCTCCAACACCACCCACGGCGAAGGCGTCGTCCGCGGCGTCGGCTACGCGGTCGGCATCAAGAACGTCGGCTTCTCCGAGGGCTTCGACGACTACTCCACCGCCCGCGTGACCCTCGAGGTCATCAACGGCGAGGCCGTGGCGATGGTCCACACGGCCATGGCGGAGGTCGGCCAGGGCGGCATCACCGTCCACGCGCAGATCGCCCGTACGGAGCTGGGTGTCACGCAGGTGACCATCCACCCGGCCGACACGCAGGTCGGCTCCGCCGGTTCCACGTCCGCCTCGCGGCAGACGTACATGACCGGTGGCGCCGTGAAGAACACCTGTGAGGCCGTCCGCGAGGCGGTCCTGGAGATCGGCCGGCGCAAGAACGGCTCGTACCACCCCGCGTGGGCGACCGCCGAGCTGCTCCTCGAAGGCGGAAAGGTCGTCACGGACGGCGGAGAGGTCCTCGCGGACCTCGCCGACATCCTGGAGGGCGAGGACGCGATCGACATCGAGCTCGAGTTCCGCCACGCCGCGACCGAGCCCTTCGACCTGGTCACCGGCCAGGGCAACGGTCACGTCCAGTACACCTTCGCCGCGCACCGCGCGGTCGTCGAGGTGGACACCGAGCTCGGCCTCGTCAAGGTCGTCGAGCTCGCCACCGCCCAGGACGTGGGCAAGGCGCTGAACATGCTCTCCGTGGTCGGCCAGATCCAGGGTGGTACCACCCAGGGCCTGGGCGTCGCGATCATGGAAGAGATCATCGTGGACCCGAAGACCGCGAAGGTGCGCAACCCCTCCTTCACGGACTACCTGATCCCCACCATCCTCGACACCCCGACCATCCCGGTCGACGTCCTGGAGCTCGCCGACCCGAAGGCCCCGTACGGCCTGCGCGGCATGGGCGAGGCCCCGACCCTCTCGTCCACCCCGGCCGTCATCGCGGCGATCCGGGCGGCGACCGGTCTGGAGATCAACAAGACGCCGATCCGTCCGGAACTGCTCACCGGCACCCTCTAGGACGGCGTGGTCCGGGGGCCGCGAGGCCCCCGGACCCCCCCAGATTTCCGGGCGGTGCGACACGGGAACGTCACACTTCCAGCCGCACCGCCCGGAGCACAGAAGTCCGGAGTCATCAGCACCGCACCGCTCGCGGTCAGTTTCACCGGCAGAACCCCCACGCACCACCCACGGTCGCACCACCTACCCCCGGTGCCACCAAGCAGGCAGTACCGCAGAACCCGCGCAGTACCCGCAGTACACGCAGTGAACATTCGCGTCGCCTCGGGCCGTCACCCCGGGTCGTGCAGCCAACGGCATTTCCCAAATCCCGTGTCTCCAATCTTCATGCGGGTGCCCCTTTGAACCTTGGGAGTTAGGCACCATGACCCAGTCCTCTGTGGAGCCAAAGACCAGTGCGGAAGAGGCCGGCGACGGCACTCCGAACCCCGCCGGAAGGTCTTGGCTCGACCGGTACTTCCACATCACGCAGCGTGGATCCAAGGTCGGCAACGAAGTTCGTGGCGGTATCACGACCTTCATGGCCATGGCCTACATCCTCCTGCTGAACCCCCTGCTGCTCTCCGGCAAGGACGTCGCCGGCACCTCGATGGCCGCCTCGGCGATCATCACCGCCACCGCGTTCGCCGCCGCCGTCACGACGCTCCTCATGGGCTTCGTCGGCAAGGTGCCGCTCGCACTCGCGGCCGGCCTGTCCGTCTCCGGCGTGCTGGCCTCGCAGGTGGCCCCGCAGATGACCTGGCCGCAGGCCATGGGCATGTGCGTGGTCTACGGCGTCGTGATCTGTCTCCTGGTCGTCACCGGCCTCCGAGAGATGATCATGAACGCGATCCCCCTCGCGCTCAAGCACGCCATCACCATGGGCATCGGCATGTTCGTCGCCCTCATCGGCCTGGTCAAGGCCGGGTTCGTCGGTCGGGGTCCGGAGTTCGGTCCCCCCGTCCAGCTCGGTTCCGTCGGTGAACTCGCCGGCTGGCCCGTCCTGATCTTCTGCGTCACCCTGCTCGCCATCTTCATGCTGCAGGCCCGCAAGGTCCCCGGCGCGATCCTGATCGGCATCGTCGGCGGAACCGTTCTGGCCGCCATAGTCAACGCCGTGGCGGACATCGACCCGAAGGCCTGGAAGAGCGGCCCGCCGGAGCTCACCGGCTCCGCGATCTCGGCCCCGGACTTCTCGCTCTTCGGCGACGTCTCCTTCGGCGGCTGGGGCGACGTCGGCTACATGACGGTCGGCATGATCGTCTTCACCCTGGTGCTCGCCGGCTTCTTCGACGCGATGGCCACCATCATCGGCGTCGGCACCGAGGCCAAGCTCGCCGACGACAAGGGCCGCATGCCGGGCCTGTCCAAGGCGCTGTTCATCGACGGCGCCGGTGGCGCCATCGGCGGCATCGCGGGCGGCTCCGGCCAGACCGTGTTCGTCGAGTCCGCCACGGGCGTCGGCGAGGGTGCCCGCACGGGCCTCGCCTCCGTCGTGACCGGCCTGTTCTTCGCCGCCTGTCTCTTCTTCACCCCGATCACGCAGATCGTCCCGGGTGAGGTCGCCTCCGCGGCCCTGGTCGTCATCGGCGCGATGATGATGCAGAACGCCCGCCACGTGGACTGGGCCGACAGCGCGACCGCGATCCCGGTCTTCCTGACCGTCGTGATCATGCCGTTCACCTACTCGATCACCGCCGGTGTCGCCGCGGGCGTCATCTCCTTCGTCGCCATCAAGGTCGCTCAGGGCAAGGCCCGTGAGATCGGCGGCTTCATGTGGGGCCTGACCGCGATCTTCGTGGTCTTCTACGCCCTGCACCCGATCGAGGGCTGGCTCGGGGTCGGCTGATCCGGCCGGACCTGATCCGCAACGCGTGACCGCACCCTCCACGTATCCGATACTGGAAAACGAACCCCTCCGAGGAGGCCGCAATGCTGGACATCGCCGACGAACTGAACCGGTGGGTCGAGCAGGGACGTGATTTCGCCGTCGCCACAGTCGTGGCGGTGGGCGGCAGCGCTCCCAGGCAGCCCGGAGCGGCCCTCGCCGTCGACAGTGACGGCACGGCCATCGGCTCGGTTTCCGGTGGATGCGTGGAGGGTGCGGTCTACGAGCTGTGCCAGCAGGCGCTGGAGGACGGCGAGACCGTCCTGGAGCGCTTCGGCTACAGCGATGACGATGCCTTCGCGGTCGGTCTCACCTGCGGCGGGATCATCGACATCCTGATCACCCCGGTCCCCGTGGGCTCTCCCGCCCGGGAGGTGCTCGCGGCCTCGCTCGCCGCCGCCGCCCGGGGGGAGGCGGCGGCGGTCGCGAGGATCGCCGAGGGCCCGGCCGAGCTGCTGGGCCGCGCCGTGCTCGTCCGTACCGAAGGCGCCCACGAGGGCGGTTTCGGCGGACACCCCGAACTGGACCGGGCCATCGCCGACGAGGCCCGCGCCATGCTCGACGCCGGCCGGACCGGGGTGCTGGAGATCGGCGCCGACGGCCGCCTGTGCGGTGAGCCGCTCAAGGTGCTGGTCGAGTCCAGCGTCCCGCCGCCGCGGATGATCGTCTTCGGGGCCATCGACTTCGCCTCCGCCCTGGTGCGGATCGGCAAGTTCCTCGGCTACCGGGTCACCCTGTGCGACGCGCGGCCCGTGTTCGCCACGAAGAACCGTTTCCCCGAAGCGGACGAGATCGTGGTCGGCTGGCCGCACCGCTACCTGGAGGAGCAGTCCTCCGCCGGCGCCGTCGACGGCCGGACCGTTCTGTGCGTGCTCACGCACGACGCCAAGTTCGACGTGCCGCTCCTCGAACTGGCCCTCAAACTCCCCGTCGCCTACGTCGGCGCCATGGGCTCCCGCCGCACCCACGAGGACCGCAACAAGCGGCTCCGCGAAGTCGGCGTGACCGAGCTCGAACTGGCCCGGCTGCGCTCCCCGATCGGCCTGGACCTCGGCGCCCGCTCCCCGGAGGAGACCGCGCTGTCCATCGCCGCCGAGATCGTGGCCAACCGGCGCGGCGGCACGGGCGCGGCCCTGACCGGCGCCCACATACCGATCCACCCGGACACCTCCACCACGGTGATCAGCCGGATCGGGTCCGTCGCTTGAAGGAGCGGCGAGCTGTGACACGGTGAGGAAGGGCGCGGCCCCTCGGATTCTTCCGGGGACCGCGCCCTTCCGTCGTCCGGTGCCGCGACCGCCGAATCCGGCCTTTATGAGGTGACCGGTCCGCGATGACCGATTAGTCTCCGGATCATGGTGGACATCCGCGAGGTACCCGAGGCCGACATCGACCGCGCTCTGGAGCTCGCCTACCTGGTCTTCCACGACCGCCCCGACAAGGAGGGGCGCGAGCGGCACCACGACGTGCTCCGGCACTGCCTGCGGATCGGCGCCTACGACGGGGACGCGCTCGTCGGCTTCATGGCCGCGCACGACTTCCGGCTCTCGGTGCCCGGGGCGGACCTGCCCTGTCCCGGGCTCACCTTCGTCTCCGTCGCCCCCACCCACCGCCGCCGGGGCGTCCTGACGGCCCTGATGGGCGAGGTGCTGCGGCGCGCCGGAGCGGCCGGCAGCCCGATCGCCGCCCTGTGGGCCTCCGAGGCCGCCATCTACGGGCGCTTCGGCTACGGCAGCGCCACCCACGGCACCACCATCGAGATCGACTCCACCCGGCCGCTGGCCCTGCGCATCGGCCCGGACCGGCGCCCGCTGCGCCTGGTGGACCCCGCCGACGCGGTCGCCGTCATCGGCCCGTACCACGAGGCGGCCCGCGCCCGCCGGGCCGGCCGGCCGACCCGCACCGCCTGGCGCTGGACCGAGGAGTGGCTGACCGAGGAGGACGAGGAGGACGACGAGCTCGGCCCGCCCCGGATCATCGTCCTCGGCGAGCCGGGCGGACCGGTCGCGGGCTACGTCCTCTACCGCACGAAGCCGGAGTCCTCCGAGCCGACGGCCGGCTCCGCGCGCACCCCGGGCCTGGTCCAGGTCTACGAGCTGGAGGCGGACACCCCGGCGGTCGCCGCCGCGCTGTGGGAGTGCGTGACCTCCCTCGACCTCACCGGCAAGGTCAACGCGTGGGGCCGCCCGGTCGACGACCCGCTGCTGCACTTCGCCGCCGACCGGGACCAGGTCAGGGTCACCGAGGCCTTCCCGGCGCTCTGGCTGCGCCTGGTCGACGTGGCGGCGGCGCTGACCGGCCGGTCGTGGGCCGCGCCCGTGGAACTCGTACTGGAGCTGACCGACGTACGGCTGCCCGCGAACGCGGGGCGGTTCCGGCTGAAGGCGGGGCCGGACGGGGCCGCGTACGAGCCCGCCGACGGCCAGGCGCCCGATCTGACGCTGGACGTGCGGGAGCTCGCGGCCTGCTACCTCGGTGGGACCCGGGCCGTCGAACTGGTCGCGGCCGGCCTGGTGGCGGAGCACACCCCCGGCGCGGCCGCCGCCCTGGACGCGGGCCTGCGGACCGCGCTGCTGCCGCACACGGCGGACGAGTTCTAGCGCCCGGCCCGCCCCCGCCGTGCGCGGCTGCGGGCTCAGCCCGCCGGCAGTGAGATGCGGGCCGCCGACATGCCGAAGGAGGAGCTCAGGACGCCGGTGGAGATCGCGTCGCCCAGCCGGTGCAGGTCCTCCTCGCGGTAACGCACTGTCTTCTCGTGCCAGTTGAGGATTCCGGCGAGCCAGTCCTTCAACTCACCCACGTACGCGTCGAGTCCGGCCCGGGCCCCGGCGTCCAGCTTCCAGTCCTCGTAGAGCAGCGGCAGCTGGTTGGCGACGATGTGCTCGAACTCCTCGGTGCGCTGGGTCATCAGCGAGTGGCAGATGTGCAGCGCCTCCTCGTAGCCGATGTCGAAGAAGTTGCGGGTGACGAGCACGTAGTTGTGCACCTCGCCCTCGACCTCCACCTCCTTCTGGTACGAGAAGATGTCGTTCATCAGGCACGCGGAGTCGGCTGCCGCGTTCTCCAGGGAGCGGATGGTGCCCGAGGCGTAGATGTCGTCGGGAATGCCCCGCCCCGCCTGGCCCAGCCGGCACAGGTACATCGTGAGGTGCGAGCCGAAGGTGTGGCGGCGCATCTCCGCGTAGTCCACGGGGTCGGGGATGCGGTTTTGGATCTGGTTCTCCATCTCCCACAGCCAGCTCCGCAGCATGCTCACGAGCGTGGCCCGGAACTCGGTCCGGACCCGCGGGCCCATGTCCCGGCTGGTGCGCACCCACAGGTCGCCGAGGGAACGTTCCATCGCGGTCAGCCCCACCGGCTGCTCCGCGTGGTCCACCGGGATCATGGCGACGAGGCGGGCCGTGGTGGCCTTGGCCGCCGGCAGGTTCTTGGACTGCGCGAAGACCACCGGGTAGTAGTCGTCCCCGTACGTTCCCCAGGTCAGCCAGCAGGCGTTGAGGGTCAGGGCCTCGGGGGTCCCGTCGGGGTCGATGCCCGCGGAGCAGAGCGCGAAATCGTAGCCGCGCAGCTTCTCCTCGTTCCAGATCGCGGAGCCGGGGTCGCCGGGCTGCGGATCGATCAGGCCCATCCCCTTGGCCCAGGCCACGGATTCCTCGCGCGCGCGGGCGTGGTGCGGGCTGAGGGTGAGCGGGAACGGCATGTAGACGTCCGGGACGACGGACGGGCCGGTGTGCTCGAAGGGCACGTGGGTGAAGGAGCGGCGGCGCAGCTCCAGGGCGCGCGGGGCCAGGATCGAGCGGAGGTCGAGGGCGGTGGTGCCCAGCCCGGAGGGGAGGAAGGGCAGGGTGACCGGCGCGGTGGCCCGGGCCTCCTTGTTCATGTAGCGGCTGGAGACCATGTGCCACTCGTGGCCGCCGGACTGCCAGTCCTGGAGGCCCTTGGCGTAGGCGAGGACGGCGGCGATCTCGGCCGGGTCCATGGCGTGGTCGGCGAAGAGCTGGGGGAGTTCGGCCAGCGCGGTCTGCTCGAACTGCTGCAGCCGGGAGGTGAGGAGGTCGTTGGAGGCCTCGGCGGCCTCCTGGGTGGTGCAGCCGAGGAAGGTCTCCAACACCAGGATCGCGTTGGAGAGTTCGCCCTCGTCGGCGACCTCGCGCTGGTAGGAGAAGATGTCGTTCCTGATGTGCACGGCGTCGGAGAAGGCGTCGCGCAGCACGCCGAGCGCCCGCGAGTGCGCGATGCGCGCCGGGACCTCGGCGGACACGTACTCGACGAGCCCGGCGGACCAGGGGGCGCCGCCGACCTTGCGGCGCATCTCGATGTATTCGAGGGGGTTGGCGACCCGCCCGATGTTGATGTTGGCGAGCTCCCACATCGACTCGTTGAGCAGGTTCCTGGTGGACTCGGAGAACCGTTCCCGCCAGTCCATCGACATGGCCGGGACGGTACGGGCCCACAGGTCGGCGAGGCCGGCCTCGACGGGGTTGGTCGCCTCGGGAAACCCGTCGGAGGAGGGGCCCAGGTCCATGGGCATGAAGGCGGCGAGCCGGTCGAGGTAGTCCTTGGCGCCGGCGCGGTCCTGGGAGCGCTTGTACATCTCCAGGAAGTGGTCGTCGAAGAAGAACACCCACACGTACCAGTCGGTGACCAGGGACAGCGCCTCGCTGTCGCAGTCGGGATGGGTGTAGGAGCACAGCAGGGCGTAGTCGTGCGAGTCGAGGTCACTCTCCTCCCAGACGCCGGAACCCTCCAGCATCCCGAAGTCGCGGGCCCACTTCTTGGTGTGGATCCTCGCGTCCTCGAGGTGGGGGTTCAGTCGCGCCGGATAAGGCACATAGAAATCCGGCAGTTGGAACGGCTGCGTCACGGCGGGGTGGGCCTTTCGTCCGGCTGTCTCGATGAAGGGAGCGGAAGACCTTGGAAGCTGCCTTCCGCACGAGATCAGCAGGGCCCTACCCGTGGTGGCGGTGGGATAAGGGGGAGTTCACTTCATCAGGTGACATGGGCGCGGTCTGTTCCTTATACACATCTGACGCGTCCGACGTACGACCTTGTGTTGCTTTGGGTGGTCGCCTTGCCCGCGTCGTTCTTGCGGAACCAGTTCACGTAGTAGATCTTCGGGAGCTTGGACTGGTCCTTGCCCTTGGCCACGTCGACCCAGTGACCCATGTAGTCGCCCATGTTGTAGCCGCAGAACGGCCGAATGGCGAAGGGGTCGCGGCGCAGCGCGCCGGCCTTGCCCGCCGAGGCGGCCGTGGCAGACTCACGCCATGCACCGCGTCGCGATCGTCGTACAGCCCGGCATCCGCGCCTTCGACCTCTCCGTCATCACCGAGGTCTGGGGTCCCGACCACGGGCGCCGCGCGGCCGGGGTCCCGCCCTTCGAACTGCGCCGGTGCGCCCTGACCCCCGACCCGATCCCGCTTCCGGGCGGGCTCACCCTGACGCCCGACCGGGGTCTCGACTGGCTCCGCGGCGCCGACCTCGTCGTCGTGCCCGCCCTGGCCCGCCCCGGCGATCCGACGCCCGAGCCGGTCCTCGCGGCCCTGCGGGACGCGCACGCCCGGGGCATACCGGTGGCCGCCCTGTGCGCCGGCGCGTTCATCCTCGCCGAGGCCGGGCTGCTGGCGGGCCGCCGGGCGGTGACCCACTGGGCGCTGGCCCCGACGCTGGCCGGCCGGCATCCCTCCGTACGCGTCGAGGAGACCCCGCTCTACGTCGAGGACGACGGGGTGTGGACCTCCGCCGGGGTCGCCTCGGGCATCGACCTCTGCCTCCACCTGGTCCGCGAGGCCCACGGATCCGAGGCCGCCGCGGCCATCGCCCGCTCGATGGTGACGGGCCCCTTCCGCACCGGGGACCACGCCCAGTACCTGGACCGCCCGACCCCGGCCGCCGACCGGACCGCCGAGACGCTGGCCGCCGTACGGGAGCGGGCGCTGGGGCGGCTGCACGAGGCGCTGGACGTGTCCACCCTGGCCCGGTGGGCCGGGATGTCGCCGCGCTCCTTCGCCCGGCACTTCGCCGCAGCGACCGGCACCACCCCGCACAAATGGCTGCTGCGCCACCGTCTGGACGAAGCCCGCAAACTCCTGGAGCGCACCGACCATCCGGTCCCCGAGGTGGCCCGGCGCGCCGGATTCGCCAGCGAGGTCACCTTCCGCCAGCACTTCGCCGCGTACGTCGGCACGAGCCCCCGCGCCTACCGTGCGGCGGCTACCGCGGCGGAGCCTCCCCCAAACCCGTCGGACAGTGTTAGAAATGGCTCATGACCGGACGTTTTGGCCTGCCCAGGGGCTCTGAAGGGGCGCCCGACGACGGGTCCCCCGCCGGACCCGCTGAGGGGCGCGCGCGCCGGTTCACGCGCCGACTGGCACGCCCCTTCTCCCGGTCGTTCGCGAAACTCTCCCTCGGCGCGCGCAGCGTGGCCGGCCAGGTCTTCGCCCTCCAGGCCGTCATCGTCCTGGTGCTCATCACCGCCGCCACCACGGCGCTCTTCTTCCAGGCCCGCTACGACGGCCGGCGCGACGCCCGCAACCGCTCCCTCGCGGCCGCCGAGGCCTTCGCCCACGCCCCCGGCCTGCCGGCCTCCCTGAGGTCGGCCGATCCCACCGCCGAGCTCCAGCCCCTGGCCGAGGGCGCCCGCCGGGCCTCGGGCGTCGACTTCATCGCCGTCATGACCACGGACGGGGTCCGTTACACCGACTCCCGGCCCGAGCTGGTCGGGCAGCGCGCCACCGGCGACCTCTCCCGGGCGGTGGCCGGAGAGTCCTTCACCGAGACCTTCAAGGGCAAGCCGAGCGACGTGGTCCGCGCCGTGGTCCCCGTACGGGACTCCGCGGGCAGGGTCGTCGGCCTGGTCGCCACCGGCATCGAGGTCACCAACGTCGGCGACGTGGTGGAGGACCAGCTGCCCCTGCTCCTCGGCGCGGCGGCCGGCGCCCTGCTGCTGGGCACCGGCGGCGCCGCCCTGGTCAGCCGCCGGCTGCGGCGCCAGACGCGGGGGCTGGGCGAGGCCGAGATGACCCGGATGAACGAACACCACGAGGCGGTTCTGCACGCCGTCCGCGAGGGCGTCCTGATCATCGACACCGAGGGCCGGCTCATCCTCGCCAACGACGAGGCCCGGCGCCTGCTCGACCTGCCGCCCGACGCCGAGCAGCGGCACGTCCGCGACCTCGGCCTCGATCCGCGCACGGCGGCCCTGCTGGCCTCGGGGCGGATCGCCACCGACGAGGTGCACCGGGCGGGCGACCGGCTGCTCGCCGTCAACGTGCGGCCGACCACGCCGTACGGCGGCCGCCCCTCGGGCAGCGTCATGACCCTGCGCGACTCCACCGAGCTCGCCGCGCTCTCCGGCCGGGCCGCGGTGGCCCGCGACCGCCTCCAGCTGCTCTACGACGCCGGCGTGCGCATCGGGACCACCCTCGACGTGGTGCGCACCGCCGAGGAGCTGTCCGAGGTCGCCGTCCCGCGCTTCGCCGACTTCGTCACCGTCGAGCTGCTGGAGCCGGTGCCGCGCGGCGAGGAGCCGAGCGCGGGCGCGCACACCGAGATGCTCCGGGCCGCGATCTGCGGGGTGCGCGCCGACTCGCCGCTGCAGCCCGTCGGCGACGTCATCCGCTTCGTGGTGCCGACGGCGCCGATGTCGGCGGCCCTGGACGCCGGGCGGGCGGTCCTGGCGGCGGACCTGAACGCCGCCTTCGGCTGGCGGGCCCAGGACCAGGACGGCACCCGGGTCGCCCTGGACTACGGCCTCCACTCGCTGATCTCCGTACCGCTCCAGGCCCGTGGCGTGGTCCTGGGGATGGCCAACTTCTGGCGGGCGGACACCCCCGAGGCCTTCGACGAGGAGGACCTCTCCTTCGCGGAGGAGCTGGCCGCGCGGGCCGCCGTGTCCATCGACAACGCCCGCCGCTTCACGCGCGAGCACGCGGTGGCCGTGACCCTCCAGCGCAGCCTGCTGCCCCGGGTGTTGCCGGACCTGAGCGCCGTGGACGTGGCGTTCCGCTACCTGCCCGCGAAGGCGGGGGTGGGCGGGGACTGGTTCGACGTGATCCCGCTGGCCGGGGCCCGGGTGGCGCTGGTCGTCGGCGACGTGGTCGGGCACGGGGTGCACGCCGCCGCCACGATGGGCCGGCTGCGGACCGCCGTGCACAACTTCTCCACCCTCGACCTGCCGCCCGACGAGCTGCTGGGACACCTGGACGAGCTGATCGACCGGATCGACCAGGACGAGTCCGCCGCGGCGGGCGACGGCGACGGGGGCGACCCGTCGGGCTCCGGCGTCACCGGCGCCACCTGCCTCTACGCGGTCTACGACCCGGTGTCCGGCCACTGCTCCATGGCCAGCGCCGGCCACCCGGGCCCGGCGCTGGTCGGCCCCGACGGCCGGGTCGCGTACCCCGAGCTGCCGATCGGGCTGCCGCTGGGCGTCGGCGGGATGCCCTTCGAGGCCGTCGGGGTGGACCTGTCCGAGGGCAGCCGGCTCGTGCTGTTCACCGACGGCCTGCTGGAGGACCGCGACCGGGACTTCGACACCGGGCTCGGCATGCTGACCGAGACCCTGTCGCGGCCCGGCCGCAGCCCCGACCAGGCCTGTGCCGACGTACTGGCCGCACTGCTGTTCCCGGTGCCCAGCGACGACATCGCCCTGCTCATCGCCGACACCCGGCGGCTGCCGGCCGACCGGATCGCCGAGTGGGAGGTGCTCCCCGATCCCTCGGACGTCTCGCGGGTCCGCCGCGCGGGGGCCGCGCAGCTGGCCGAGTGGGGCCTGGAGGACATCTCCTTCACCGCGGAGCTGATCCTCAGCGAGCTGATCACCAACGCCATCCGCTACGGGACCGCGCCCGTCCGGGTCCGGCTGCTCCGCGACCGGACCCTGATCTGCGAGGTCGCCGACGGCAGCAGCACCTCCCCGCACCTGCGGTACGCGGCCACGACGGACGAGGGCGGCCGCGGCCTGTTCCTCGTCGCCCAGTACGCGGAGCGCTGGGGCACCCGCTACACCGAGCGCGGCAAGGTCATCTGGGCCGAACTCCCCCTGACGGCCACCGCGGAACCACTCCCCCCGCCCCTGGACCTGGACGCCCTGGAAGACCTGGCCTGGTAGCGGCGGAAGCGCCCCCTGCGCGCTGAACGGCCGGCTCAGAGGCGGGCCGACAGGCGGGTCTTTGCCTCGGGCCATTCTTCGGCCAGCAGGGAGAAGTACACGCTGTCGCGCCAGGTGCCGTCCGGCCTGCGGCGGTGGCGGCGCAGGACACCTTCGCGGCGGGCGCCGAGGCGGGCGATGGCGGCCTGCGAGCGGGTGTTGAGGTGGTCGGTCTTCAACTGCACCCGGCCCATGCCGAGGTCTTCGAAGGCGTGGGTGAGCAGGAGCAGCTTCGTCTCGGTGTTGACCGCGCTGCGCCAGTGCGCGCGGCCGTACCAGGTCCAGCCGATCTCGAGCCGCTCGTTCGCCGGGCTGATGTCGAGGTAGGTGGTCCAGCCGATGGCCCGGCCGGTTTCGAGGTGGATGACGGCGAAGGGCAGGTAGTCGCCCTGAAGGACGTCGTCGAGCCGTTCGCCGAGTTCCTCCTGGGTCTGCGGCGCGGGGCCGCCCTGCCAGCGCCAGACCTCTTCGTCGCGGCCGCCGGCCACGTACAGGTCGGGGAGATGGCTCCTGGTCAGGGGCTCGAGACGGACGTGGCGGCCGGTCAGGACGACCGGGCGGGGCAGCTTCGCGGACATGGGAGAACGATAGCCACCCATTGCGCTAGGCACAAAGATTTATTGCACTATGTCAAATCGAGGGTCCGGGCGAGCAGGACCGCCACGTCGTCCTGCGGGGCCTCCGGCAGCAGCCGGGCCAGGATGTCCTCGCACAGGGCCTCCAGCGGCTCGCCGGCGCCCCTGAGCGCGTCCGCCAGCCCGGCCATCCCCTCGTCCAGGTCCCGGTCGCGGGCCTCGATCAGGCCGTCCGTGTACAGCACCAGCAGGCTCCCCGGGGGCAGCAGCACCTCCTCGGTGCGGAACTCCCGGCCACCCGTGCCCAGCGGGGTCCCCGGCGGGCCCTCCAGGAAGGCCACGGTCCCGGACGCCGTGACGACGGCCGGCGGCGGGTGTCCGGCCCGGGCGATGACGCACGCGCCCGTCGCCGGGTCGTGGACGGCGTAGACGCAGGTGGCCATCTCGTCCTCGCCGAGGTCGGCCACCACCGCGTCGAGCGAGCGCAGCATCTCCTCCGGGGTCACCTGGTGCCGCGCCAGCGTCCGTACCGCCGTGCGCAGCTGGCCCATGACCGCGGCCGCGTGGATGCCGTGGCCCATCACGTCTCCGATCACCAGGCCGGTCCGGCCGTCCGGCAGCTCGATCACGTCGAACCAGTCGCCGCCGACGTCGTGGTCGCTGGCCGGCAGGTAGCGGCCGGTCAGCTCCAGGCCCTTGACCTGCGGCAGCGCGTTGTTGGTGAGGCTGCGCTGCAGGGTCAGGGCCGCCGCGCGCTGGGTGGTGTACATCCGGGCGTTGTCGATGTTGAGGGCCGCCCGGGCGACCACCTCGTCGATCAGCACGCAGTCCTCGTGGTCGAAGGGCTCGCGCCCCCGCACCCGGGTCACCACGACCACCCCGAGGACCCGGCCGCGGGCCACCAGGGGGACCATCCGGGCGCAGCCGAGGGTGGCCAGGTACGCGCGCAGCGCGGCCGCCCGCGGGTCCTTGATCAGGGCCGGGATGTCGGCCGTGTAGAGGTTCATGGGCTGGCCGTCGGTGATGACCTGCTCATAGGCGGTGTGCGCCGGGATCTGGAAGGTCTGCCCGGCGATCAGTTTGGCGGTGGGCGCGGCCGGGTCGGGGAAGAGGGCCGCTAGGCGGCGCAGCACGCCCCGGGTGGAGGCGGCGGCCTCGTCCGGGTCCAGTACGGCTTCCAGGAGCTGTACGTCGGCCGAGTCCGTGAGCTGCGGAACCAGCACCTCCGCGAGCTCCCGGGCGGTCTGCCCGAGGTCGAGCGTGGTGCCGATGCGGGTGCCTGCCTCGGAGAGCAGGGCGAACCGGCTGCGCGCCCGCTCCGCCTCCGCCTGGGCGCGCTGCCCGTCGGTGATGTCGATGAGGGAGGCGATCAGCCCGAGCCGGCGGCCGGATCCGTCGAGCAGCGGGGCGTACGAGCAGGACCAGGTCCGGTCGTGGTCGGGGTCGGCGGGGGTGCGACCGGTGCGGCGGACGTCGACGACGGCGGAGCCGCACTCCAGCACCTTGCGCATGAGCCGCTCCAGCGCGGCCGCGTTGACCCCGGGCACGACCTCGGTGAGCCGTTTGCCGACGTGCTCGGCGGCGGGCACCCCGTTCATCCGGGCGAGGGCGTCGTTCACGCGCAGGAAGCGCAGGTCGGGACCGAGCGTGCCGAGGCCGATGGGCGACTGGGTGAACAGGCTCTGCAGCGCGGCGAGCGAATCGCGCATCCGCAGGACCTCGGAGGTCTCCACCGCGATGAGCATGGCCCCGGTGCGCCCCTGCGGGTCGGGGGCGGGCAGGATCCACATCTCCATCGGGACGCGGTGGCCGTCGCGGTGGCGCACGGGCAGGGTGCCGACGACGGTCTCCCCGGCCTGGACCCGGCGGGTCAGCTGCGCGGCGAGCTCGTGGTTGGCGTCGGGGACGAGCACGGAGCTGCCGAACCGGCCGAGGATGTCCTCGGGGCGGTGGCCGAGCAGGTCCTGGGCGGCGAGCGACCACTCGACGATCCGCCCGTCGGCGTCCTCCCGCCACAGGGCGATCGGCAGCAGCTCGCTCAGGACGCCGGCGTACCCGACCGCAGCCGCCGGCTGGTCCGGTACCCCGCTCGTCTCTTGGTACGTGTCCAATGCGCCGACCTCACCCCGGGGGGCCCGATTCCTACCGATTCACCCTATCCGAGGCATCGTGCACCGGCGCTGCGTCGGGTCCGGTCGGGGTACGGGCCGTCCCCGGCGCACCGCGGCCGCGCCGGGCGGGCTACTCCCAGTCGTCCCAGGGCGGGTCCATCTCCTCGTCCCCCGGACCGAAGAGCGACTCCTCCCCCTGCGGAGCCCGGCTCACGCCCGCCGCGACCGGGACCGGCCGGTCGGCGGCCTGCGCGGGCACGGCGACGGGCACGGCGCTCGCGGGGGCGGGCGCGGTGGTCACGGGCGCGGGGCTCGCAGCGGCGGAGCTCGCAGGGGCGGGCCTCGCAGCAGTGGGCCTCGCAGCGGCGGCGGGCACGGCGCTCGGGGGCGCCTCGCCCGTCCCGGCCGCGGGCGCGGCGTCCGTCTCGCCCAGGGTCAGCAGGATGCCCTCGGCGTACTTGGCCAGCTTCGCCTCGCCGACACCACTGATCGTGCCCAGCTCGTCGACCGTGGCGGGCACCCGCGTCGCGATCTCCCGCAGCGTCGCGTCGTGGAAGACGACGTACGCCGGCACCCCCTGCTCCCGCGCGGTCTCGGCGCGCCACGCCCGCAGGGCCTCGAAGACCGGCACGGCGGCCGCCGGCAGGTCGACCGGGACCCGCGCGCCCTTCCCGGAGCGCGATCCGCCGGACTCCTTGCGGGACGAGCCCGCGGCCGGCACCGCCTCCTTGCGCATCGGGACGCTCCGCCGGCCCCCGAGGACCTCGCCGCTGGCCTCCGTCAGCACCAGCGTCCCGTAGTCGCCTTCCACCGCCAGCAGCCCGAGCGCCAGCAGCTGCCGAACCACCCCGCGCCATTCCGCGGTGCTCAGGTCCGACCCGATGCCGAACACCGAGAGCCCGTCGTGGTCGAACTGGATGACCTTGGCCGTCTTCTTGCCCTGGAGGATGTCGACGATCTGCCCGGCGCCGAACTTCTGCCGCCGCTCCTTGGCCAGCCGCCACACCGTGGACAGCAGCTTCTGCGAGGCGACCGTCCCGTCCCAGGACTCGGCCGGCGTCAGGCAGGTGTCGCAGTTGCCGCAGTCGGGCGCGCCCGTCTGCCCGAAGTACGCCAGCAGCCGCACCCGGCGGCAGCCGACCGTCTCGCACAGCGCGAGCATCGCCTCGAGGTGCCCGGCCAGGGAGCGGCGGTGCGCCTCGTCGCCCTCCGAGCCCTCGATCATCTTGCGCTGCTGCACCACGTCCTGGAGGCCGTACGCCAGCCACGCCGTGGCCGGCTCCCCGTCGCGCCCGGCCCTGCCGGTCTCCTGGTAGTAGCCCTCGACCGACTTCGGCAGGTCCAGGTGCGCCACGAAGCGCACGTCCGGCTTGTCGATGCCCATGCCGAACGCGATCGTGGCCACCACCACGACCCCGTCCTCCCGCAGGAAGCGCGCCTGGTTCGCCGCACGCGTGCGGGAGTCCATTCCGGCGTGGTACGCCACGGCGTCGATGCCCTGCTCCACCAGCGCGGCGGCCGTCTTCTCCACGGAAGCCCGCGAGAGGCAGTACACGACGCCGGCGTCGCCGGGGTGCTCGGCCCGGATCAGCTCCAGCAGCTGCTTGACCGGGTTGTTCTTCGCGACGATCCGGTACTGGATGTTCGGCCGGTCGAAGCCGGCCACGAAATGGCGGGCCTCCCCCAGGGCCAGGCGCGCCGCGATCTCCGCGTGCGTCGCCTCGGTGGCGGTCGCGGTCAGCGCGATGCGCGGCACCTTCGGCCAGCGCTCGTGCAGCATCGACAGGGCGAGGTAGTCGGGCCGGAAGTCGTGGCCCCACTGGGCGACGCAGTGCGCCTCGTCGATGGCGAAGAGCGAGACCGTGCCCCGGTCCAGCAGGCGCTGCGTACCCTCGGTGCGCAGCCGCTCGGGAGCCAGGTAGAGCAGGTCGAGCTCGCCCGCGATGAAGGCCTGCTCCACCGCGCGCCGCTCGTCGGCGCCTTGGGTCGAGTTGAGGAATCCGGCCCGGACCCCGAGCGCGTTGAGCGCGTCCACCTGGTCCTGCATCAGAGCGATCAGCGGTGAGATCACCACGCCGGTACCTGCTCTGACCAGCGCCGGGATCTGGTAGCAGAGCGATTTTCCGCCGCCGGTGGGCATCAGCACCAGGGCGTCGCCGCCGTCGACGACGTGCTCGATGATCTGCTGCTGCTCGCCGCGGAAGGAGTCGTACCCGAAGACGCGGTGGAGCACCTGGAGGGCGTCGGGGCTTTCGGCGGCTGCTTGCGAGGAGGTCATCCCAGAAGCCTAGCGACCCGCAAGGACACTCCCTCCCGGATCCGGGATCCGGGAGGCGGGATGCGGGATGCGGGATCCCGGATCCGGGGTCAGGCCGCGCGCCGGCTCCGCACCCCGGACACGGCCAGCAGGGCGAGGGCCGCCAGGGCGCTCACCGCGGGCGCGGTGAGCGCGACGTCCAGCGGCAGCACGGTCAGTCCCAGACCGCTCGCGGCGAACCCGCAGGCTCCCGTGGTGTAGAGCCAGCCGAATCCCTCGGAGCGCCGGTGTACGGGGATGGTCTTCTCGACCGCGTACGAACGGATCGCGTTCAGCGGGGCGGTGCACAGCCCGGCGGCGATCACGACGGCGGTCAGGGCGGGCCAGCCGTCCGCCCGTCCCGCGCCGACGGCCGCGAGCGCCACCACCCCGAGAAGGGCGCCCGCCCGCGCCGACGGTCCCCCGGGCAGCCGGTCCGCGAGCACGGCGTAGCCGATTCCGGCGAGGGCGCTGCTGCCCGCGAGCACCGCGATGATCGTGCCGGCCCCGAAGGAGCCGGAGCCCAGGGTCTGGGCCAGCGGAAGGGCGGCCGTTTCGATGGCGCCGAGCGTGTGGCCGAACGCGATGCCGACCGCGACCCAGGCGATGAATCCGAGGTTCCACAGCGGTTCGCGGCGCTTCGCGGGCGTGCCGTCCTCGGCGTGGGCGCCTTCGGGAGCGCCTTCGTGGGCGCCTTCCGGGGCGCCTTCGGGGGCGCGCTTGAGCGCCGGTCGGGCCGCCCCGCGCGCGAAGGCCAGTACGAGGGCGAGTACGGCGGCGCCCGCGGCCATCGCCGCCACGCCGCCCGGCCAGCCGAGGACCAGGAGCGCGGCCCCCGCGATCAGCGGGGCTCCGACGACGAGCAGCTCCATCACGGTGGCGTTGACCGCGAGGGCCCGCTCCACCAGTCGCTGCGGCACGGCCGCGTCGAGGAGCGCGCGGGTGAGCCCGGCCAGGCCGCCGAGGCCGGTGCCCGCGACCGCGCACAGGACGCACAGCACCGGCAACGGGGCGCCGAGGGCCGCGGCCACGGCCACGGACGCCAGCCCGAGGGCCGCCAGCACGGCGGAGGCCACCGGCAGCGCGCGGCCCGGCGTGCGGTCCGCGACCTTGCCGATGAGCGCCGAGGATCCGACATCGGCCAGGATCAGCGAGGCGACCATGACGCCGCCGTCCTTGGCGGCGCCCGTGCTCACGGCGGTGAGCCCCGCGAACGCGATGGCCGCCATCAGGGCGGGCGCGTTGACGAGCTGGACGATGAGGGTCCAGGTCCAGTAGGGCCTGTGGGTCAGCAGCTCCCGCACGGGGCGGGCGGCGGGCTGCTCCAGGGCCGGCGGTTCAACGATCATGGCCAGATAATGGAATGCGTTTTCCGAAATGGGGAAGCCCCGAAGACGTTTAGGCTCACCGGGTGGGTACATACGACGTGAACCGCCTCGGCAGCGACGCTCCTCGGATCCGGACGCCGTCCGCGGGTTCGGACGTGGCGGTGTGGGCTCTGGACACCACCCGCGACCTCGTCGGCGGGTACCCGGTCACCGGGGCGCCCGCGATGCTGGACGCCGGCGAGCGGGCGCGGGCCGGGAAGTTCCTGCGAACGGAGGACCGGCGCCGCTACGTGGCCTCGCACGTGGGGCTGCGGGTGCTGCTCGGCGGCCACCTCGGGCTGGACCCGGCGGAGGTGGTGCTGGTCCGCGAGACGTGCCCGTGCTGCGGCGGCCCGCACGGGCGGCCCGCCGTGGCCGGGGGCGCCCCGCACTTCTCCCTCTCGCACAGCGGCGACCTGGCCTACCTCGCCTTCGCCGGGGTGCCGGTCGGGGTCGACGTGGAGGAGGTGCCGAGCGCGGCCGCCGCGGCCGACGTACTGGCCACCCTGCACCCGGCGGAGACCGCGGAACTGACCGCGCTCCCGGAGGCGGACCGGCGCGCGGCGCTGGGCCGGGTGTGGACCCGCAAGGAGGCCTGCCTCAAGGCCACCGGGGCGGGCCTGGCACTGGGGCTGGCGGAGCCCTACGTCGGCTCCGCGGACACCCCGGCCGCGGTCCCCGGCTGGACCCTGGCCGACCTGCCCGCCCCGCCCGGATACACGGCGGCCCTCGCCGTCCGCGCCCCGGACTCCGCGTAGGACTCGACGGGCGTGGTGCGCGGGACGGGTGTGCCGCGCGGGATCAGGAGCTCTTCCTCCGCAGGTGGCGCCAGACGGCCTTGGCCGCGTTGTGGCCCGACATGCCGTGCACACCGGGGCCGGGCGGGGTGGCCGAGGAGCAGAGGAACACGGCCGGGTGCGCCGTCGTGTACGGGGACAGGGTGAGCCGGGGCCGCAGGAGGAGCTGGAGCCCGGACGCCGCGCCGCAGGCGATGTCGCCGCCGACGTAGTTGGGGTTGCGGGCGGCGAGCTGCGGCGGGCCGGCCGTGGCGCGGGCGAGGACGAGGTCACGGAAGCCCGGGGCGAAGCGCTCCAGCTGCCGCTCGACGGCGTCGGTCAGGTCGCCGTCCCAGCCCGCGGGGACGTGTCCGTACGCCCAGAACACGTGCTTGCCCTCGGGCGCCCGGCCGGGGTCGACCAGGCTGGGCTGGGCGGTGATGAGGAAGGGAGTGCGCGGGGCCCGCCCGCCGGAGGCCAGCTGCAGGGCGGCGTCGATGTCGCGGGTGCGCGGGCCGATCTGGACCGTCCCGGCCCGGCGCGGCTCCTCGGCCGTCCAGGGGACGGGCCCGTCCAGGGCGTAGTCGATCTTGAACACGGAGGCGCCGTAGCGGTAGCCGTCGTACACGCGGCCCAGGCGCGCGATGCGGGCCAGCGCGGTCGGCGAGGTGTCGAAGACGTACGCCCGGGCCGGCGGGAGGTCGTCGAGCCTCTTGACCTCGAACCCGGTGTGGATCGTGCCGCCGAGGTCGCGCAGGTACCCGGCGAGGGCGTCCGAGAGCGACTGCGAGCCGCCGCGCGGCATCGGCCAGCCGTTCGCGTGCGCGGCGAGCGCGAAGACCAGCCCGACGGCGCCGGTCCCGATCCCGCCGAGCGGGGAGATGACGTGCGCGACGAGCCCGGCGAACAGCGCGCGGGCCCGCTCGTCCTCGAAGCGGCGCAGCAGCCAGGTGGACGGCGGCAGGCCGACGAGCCCGAAGCGGGCCAGGGTGAGCGGGTCCCGGGGCAGCGCGGTGCTCGGCAGCGACATGAAGTCCCGGGCCAGGGAGTCCCACTTGCCCAGGAAGGGATCCACCAGCCGCCGGTAGGTGCCCGCGTCGCGCGGCCCGAAGGAGGCCGCCGTCTGCGCCACCGAGCGGGAGAGCACGGCCGCCGTGCCGTCGTCGAAGGGGTGCGCCATGGGCAGCGGGGCGTGCAGCCACTCCAGCCCGTACCGCTTCAGCGGCATGGTGGCGAAGACCGGCGAGCCGGCACCCAGCGGGTGCACCGCCGAGCAGGGGTCGTGCCGGAAGCCGGGGAGGGTCAGCTCCTCGGTCCGCGCCCCGCCGCCGACGGTGTCGGCGGCTTCGAAGACGGCCACCGAGAAGCCGCGCCGGGCCAGTTCGACGGCGGCCGTCAGCCCATTGGGCCCGGCCCCCACCACGACCGCATCGAGAATCGACGGCACTTGCGACTCCTTCGTCCGGCGGCGCCACCGCCCCCAGGGTATTGCGCCTGTCCAGGGGCGGGATCCGCGATCCGCGCCAACTCCGTTCGCCCTGGGCGCAGCCGGGTGCTCACTCGCCCCGCAGCAGCTCCCGGATCCGCACCGCCGTGGCCTCGTCCCGGCCGACCGCGAACGGCAGCGCGTTGTCCCGGTCCACCCGGAAGGGGACCCGGTCGACGGTGCTCTGCGCGCCGCCGGCCTCGGCGACGAGCAGCAGCCCGGCCGCGTGGTCCCAGGCCGACGGCCAGGTGAAGGCCAGGCCGTCCATCTCGCCCCGGGCCACCCGCAGGTACTCCAGCCCCGCCGAGCCGCACGGACGGGCCGCGATTCCGGGCACCTCGAGGCGCGCCAGGTTCCGCCGGTCCTCCTCGGAGGTGTACAGCGGGTGGGCGGTGGCGACCCGCAGGTCGGCGCCCGGCTCCGGCGAACCGCTGTGGATCCGCACCCCGTTGACGTAGGCGCCCTGGCCGCGCACCGCCGTGGACATCTCCTCCAGCGCCGGGGCGAAGGTCCAGGAGGCGAGTATCTCCCCGCGGTGCGCGAGCGCGACCAGCGTGCAGAACGCCGGGTCGCCGTGCACGAACTGCCGGGTCCCGTCGACCGGGTCCACGATCCACACCGGGGCGTCTTCGCGCAGCGCCCCGTACACCCCCGGGTCCGCGTGCACCGCTTCCTCGCCGACCACGGCGGACCCGGGCAGCAGCCTGGTCAGGGCGGCCGTGAGGTACTCCTCGGCCTTGCGGTCGGCATCGGTCACCAGGTCGTGCGGACCGCTCTTCTGGTCCACCTCGTGGTCGGCGAGCTGGCGGAATCTCGGCATGATCTCGATCGCCGCCGCCTTGCGGACGGCCTCGTCGACGGCGGACAGGTCACGGGCGAGGAATTCATCGATCATGCCTCCAGCAAAGCACGACCGGCTGACAATCCCCACCGACAAACCCGGCGGATCGCCGCCGCCGGGGTGGACTGCGGGTGAACGGGCCCGGGGCCTGCGGCCCGCTGCCCCGGCCCCACCGAGGACCGCGATCCGGCCCGTCGCCGACCGGAACCCGGTCCACCTCCTGGTGACCTCCCGCCGCCCGTGCTAGACCGGCCGGGCCCCCCTGGCCTCGCCCTTTCCCCTTCCCGGTGGGACGGGGATGGATGCGGGGGAGGGCCCGCACTGGGCTCGGAGGGTACGGCCTGCCGTGAGGGTCCGGCAGACCCGAGCAGCCCTCCCCACGCATCCGGCTCGATGGCCCGCCGTCGGTTACCGGCGGGGGGCGTACTCACGGAATCCGCGGCCGGTCTTCCGGCCCAGGCAGCCCGCCGCCACCAGGTGCTCGAGCAGCGGGGACGGGGCCAGACCCGGGTCGCGGAACTCCTTGTGCAGGACCTGCTCGATGGCCAGCGACACGTCCAGGCCGACCACGTCCAGGAGCTCGAAGGGCCCCATCGGGTAGCCGCCGCCCAGCTTCATCGCCGCGTCGATGTCGTCGATGCCGGCGTAGTGCTGCTCGACCATCTTGATCGCGTTGTTGAGGTACGGGAACAGCAGCGCGTTCACGATGAAGCCGGCCCGGTCCCCGCAGTCGACCGCGTGCTTGCGCACCTGGCCGCAGATCCCGCGGACCGTGGCGTGCACGTCGTCGGCGGTCAGCACGGTGCGGACCACCTCGACGAGCTTCATCGCCGGAGCCGGGTTGAAGAAGTGCATGCCGATCACGTCCTCGGGCCGCGCGGTGGCGCGGGCGATCGCGATCACCGGCAGCGAGGAGGTCGTGGTGGCCAGCACCGCGCCCGGCTTGCAGACCTTGTCCAGCGACTGGAACAGGTCCTGCTTGACGGCCAGGTCCTCGGCGACGGCCTCGACGGCCAGGTCCACCTCGGCGAACGCGTCCAGCGAGCCCGCCGGCGTGATCCGGCCGAGGGTGGCCGCGGCCGCCTCCGCCGACAGCCGGCCCCGGTCCACGGCGCGGCCGAGCGACTTGCCGATCGCGGCCTTGGCCGCGTCCGCCTTCTCCTGGCTGCGGGCCGCGAGCACGACGGGGAAACCGGCCTGCGCGAAGACCTGCGCGATGCCGCTCGCCATCGTGCCCGAACCGGCGACGCCGACCGAGTTCACCGGGCGGCTCGCCCGGACCAGCTCCCCGTCCGGCGGAGTCTGCAGGTCGCGCACGACGACCTGGCTGCCCGCGGCCTCGTACGTGTAGAACCCGCGCCCGGACTTCTGCCCGGTCAGGCCCGCCTCGGCGAGGTGGCCGAGGATCGGGGCCGGGGCGTGCAGCCGGTCGCCGGAGGCCGTGTACATGGCCTCCAGGACGGTGCGGGCGGTGTCCACGCCGATCAGGTCGAGCAGCGCGAGCGGGCCCATCGGCAGACCGCAGCCCAGCTTCATGGCCGCGTCGATGTCCTCGCGGGAGGCGTACTTCGCCTCGTACATGGCGGCGGCCTGGTTGAGGTAGCCGAACAGCAGGCCGTCGGCGACGAACCCCGGGCGGTCGCCGACCGCGACGGGCTCCTTGCCGAGCTCGCGGGCCAGTGCGGTGACCGCCTCGACGGCCGGCGGGGCCGTCAGCACGCTGGAGACGACCTCGACCAGCTTCATCGCCGGGGCCGGGTTGAAGAAGTGCAGGCCGACCACGCGCTCCGGGCGCCGGGACTCGGCGGCCATCCGCGTCACCGACAGGGCGTTGGTGCCGGTGGCCAGGATCGCGGTGGGCCGCACGATCGCGTCGAGCTCGCGGAAGATGCGCTGCTTGAGCTCGTAGGACTCCGGGACCACCTCGATGACCAGATCGGCGTCGGCGGCGGCTCCCAGCTCGGAGAAGGTGCGGAAGCGGGCGAGCACGCCCTCGCGCTCCTGCTCGGTGAGCAGGCCCTTGGTGACGGAGCGGGCGGTGGCCGCCGCGAGGGAAGCGGTGGCCCGGCGGGCGGCGGCCTCGCTGACGTCGATGCCGACGACCTCGCGGCCGGCCCGGGCGAGGACCTCGGCGATGCCGGAGCCCATCGTGCCGAGACCGACGATCGCGATGGTCTGCAGCGCCGGACGCACGGGCTGGGAGGAGGGGGAGGACTGACTGGACGTGGACGGAAGGTCCATCGCGGGACTCCAGTGGAAGAGGGTGACGACTGAGGGGCGCGCGGCGCGGAGCACGCGCGGATGCCGAACGGGAAGCCGTGCGGGAGAGCCCCGGCCGGGAGTTCCCGGCAGGACGTGGTGGTCCGAGGGGGAACGGCCCGGAGGGCGGAAGCGGCGGAGCCCTGTCCCGGGGTCACGCCGTGAGGTCGTACGGAGGTCGTACGGGGGTAGTGCAGAACCGACTGGTACGAGGTGGCTGCGTCACCAGGCCGCCCTCGTACGTGTTGTAGGGACAGTAACCCGCTGGTAACCGGTCCGCCAGGGTGCGCACATGTGACCTGTGCCGCTCAAATGTACCGATCATCGATCATCGATCAACCGACTCTCGAGCGGGCCGTGCACAGACGGGGCGAGGGCCGCGCGAGGGGCCGGCGCCCGAGTCCCGGAACCCCGCGTGGCGGCCGTCCCGCCCCCCTAAGGTGGCGGCGTGAACGACGTGTTGGAACGCCTGCGGGCGGAAGCCGGGCAGGCACCGGAGTACGAGGCCCTGCTCGCCGCGGACGCGAACGGCCTCGCGGCCTCCCTGACCTCCGCCGGGCTGCCGCTGTGGGCCCGCGAACTGGCGGCCTACCGGCTGGGCCTGGCCGGCGACCGGCGCGCCTTCGAAGCGCTGGTCCTGCTGCTCAACCACCGGGACCCGCCGCGCTGCGAGGCCGCCGCGCGGGCGCTGGCCGTCCTCGGGGACCCGCGCACCGCCCGCGCGGCGGCGGCCCTGGCGACGAACGAACTGCGCACCGCCTACGCCCTGCACCCGGTCCGGCTGCTGGCGGCGCTGCGCGCCCCGGAGTCCGCCCCGGCGCTGATCCGCACGCTCGGGCGGCTGCTCGCGCCGAACGACCCGTACTGGCGGGTGGCCCTGGCCTGCGTGGAGGGCCTGGGCGCGCTGGCCGACCAGCGCGCCCGGGAGGTCCTGGCCCGGGCCCAGGCGCACCCCCGGCTGGCGGTGGCGGCGACCGCGGCCCTGCGGAGCCTGGAACTCAGCTAGCGAACCCGGTCTTGAACCCGGTCCCGAAGCCGGCCCCGGACCCGGTCCGGAAGCCGGTCCCGGTCTCGCTCTCGGCCCTGTTCGCGGACCCGGACCCGGACCCGGCCCGCTCCGCCACGATCGCGAAGGCCTCGATCTCCAGCAGCAGTTCGGGCCGGACGAGCGCCGCCACCTGGACCGCGGAGGAGGCCGGGACGCGGTCCCGGTCGATCACCTCGTCACGGGCCGCGCGCACCGCCGGGAGGTGGGCGACGTCCGTGACGAAGTACGTCAGCTTCACCACGTCCTCGAACGTGGCCCCGGCCGCCGCCAGGCAGCGCCGCAGGTTCTCGAACACCTGCCGGGCCTGGGCGGCGGCGTCGCCCTCACCCACCACCTCGCCCTTCTCGTCGAAGGCGCACTGCCCGGACACGGCGACGAACCGCCCCGTGCCCCATACGACATGGCTGTATCCGGTGCCCGCGGCGACGCCCTCGGGAGCGGCGACGCGGGTGAGGTGGCTGTTGGTTGTCATGGCTCCGATTGTGCCCGGGCGGATCGGCCGCCGCCGCTCACCCCCGGAAGCCGAGCAGTCCGTGCAGCGCCGCGCCGCCCGCCGACGGCGGGACCGCGCGCGTCGCCGCGAGCGGCGTGGGGGCCGGCTGTGCGGGGCAGACGGCGTCCGCGGCCTTGCCCGTCAGCAGGTACGCCGACAGCTTCTCGTCCAGGCACTTGTTGCCGCTGAGCGCGACGCCGTGGTTGCCGCCGCCCTCCTCGACCACCAGCGCCGAGCCCGCCAGTTTGCGCCGCATGCTCACCGCGCCCTCGTACGGGGTCGCCGCGTCCTCCGTCGCCTGGAAGAGGAGCGCCTGCGGCAGGGCGGTGTTGGTGACGTCCGGGGCCTGCAGCGGCTCGGTCGGCCAGAACGCGCACGGGGCGTTGTACCAGGCGTTGTTCCAGGTCATGAAGGGCGCCTTGGCGTGCGTGCGCCACATGTCGGCCCGCCACTGGTTCCAGTCCTTGGGCCACGCCGAGTCCCGGCACTGGACGGCCGTGTACACGCTGTAGCTGTTGCCCGCCGACGGCTCCACCGCGCCGAACCGCTCGTAGGCGGCGACCAGCGGCTTCGGGTCGCCGTCCACCGCGTACGCCGAGAAGGCCGCCGCGAGGTGGGGCCAGTAGCCGTTGAAGTAGCCGCCCGGCATGAAGGTGTCCTCGAGCTCGGCCGCGCCCACCTTCGCCCCCGCCGGGTTCTCGCGCAGCGCGGCGCGCATCTCGTACCAGCGGGCCTCGACCCGGGCCGGGTCGGTGCCGAGGCGGTAGGTGGAGTCGTACCGGGCCACCCACGCGAGGAAGGACTTGTGGCGGGCGTCGAAGGCCTGGTCCTGCGCGAGGTTGTCCTCGTACCAGACCCCGGCCGGGTCCACGACGGAGTCCAGGACCAGGCGGTGCACCCGGTCGGGGTGGAGCTTGGCGTACACCGCGCCCAGGTAGGTCCCGTACGAGTAGCCGAAGTAGCTCAGCTTGTCCGCGCGCAGGGCGGTGCGCAGCACCTCGATGTCGCGGGCCGCCGAGACGGTGCCGATGTGGGGCAGGACGTCCGCGTGCTTGGTCTGGCAGGACTCGGCGAAGGCCTTCACCCGCGCCAGGTTGGCCCGCTCGGTCTCCCCGTCCAGCGGTACGGAGTCGGGCCGTACGGGGGTGAAGTGGCCGGCGCCGCAGTTCAGGGCGGGCTCGCTCTTGCCGACGCCGCGCGGGTCGAAGCCGATCACGTCGTACTGGGCGGCGACGTCCTTGGGCAGCGCCGAGGCGATGTACCCGGCCAGGGTGCGGCCGCTGCCCCCGGGGCCGCCGGGGTTGACCAGCAGCGGCCCCTGGGAGCGGGCGGCGGTGTGCGGGACCCGGGTCAGGGCGAGGGAGATCTGGCGGCCGGCCGGTTCGTCGTGGTCGAGGGGGACCTTGAGGGAGGCGCACTGGAGCGTCGGGTAGCGCGGGGTCACGCAGTCGGCCCACTTCAACGGGGCGGGCGCGGGCGCCGGCGCGGCCGGGGCGGCGGCCGTGACCGGGGCCGCGAACGCGGAAGCGGCGACGGTGGAGAGCGCCAGCAGGACGGCGGCGCGCTTCTTCGAGGGACCGCGCTTGTTCATCGGATGCAGCATGGGGCCTCCCAGCCGAGGGTTCTGGGCGGAATCGTCCCGGAACCCGCGCCCGGAAAGCGGGATTGGACCGCTCATTGGCCCGATGTGATGACCTTTCACCGGGCCCGGGGAGCCCGGCTGCCACTCAGAGCAGGCTCAGCTGGGCCGGCCCGGCGGGAGCGGGGTCGGCCGGCCGCTCGGGTACGGGGGTCCGAGGGGCCGCGCCGCGCCCGCCGGGACCGATGCCGAATTCGGTGGCGAGCTCGTGGACTTGGCGGGTGATCGCGCGCTGGTACCAGGTCGGCGCGTACGAGCCGCCCGCGTACATCCGCGCGTACCGCTCGACCAGGTGCGGGTGGTGCTCGCCCAGCCAGGCCGTGAACCACTCGCGCGCCCCGGGCCGCAGATGGAGTACCAGGGGTGTCACGGAGGTCGCGCCCGACTCGGCCACGGCCCGGACGGTGGCCCGCAGCTGCTCCGGGGAGTCACCGAGGAAGGGGACCACCGGGGCCATCAGCACCCCGCACTCGATGCCGGCGTCGGTGAGGGTGCGCACGGCCTGCAGCCGGGCACCGGGGGAGGGGGTGCCGGGCTCGACCGTGCGCCACAGGGCGGTGTCGGTGAAGCCCACGGAGACGGAGATCCCGACGTCGGCGACGGCGGCGGCCTCTTGGAGGAGGGGCAGGTCGCGCAGGATCAGGGTGCCCTTGGTGAGGATCGAGAAGGGGTTGGCGCGCTCCCGCAGCGCCTCGATGATCCCGGGCATGAGGCGGTAGCGGCCCTCGGCGCGCTGGTAGCAGTCGACGTTGGTGCCCATCGCGACGTGCGCTCCGGTCCAGCGGCGGGAGGCCAGCTCGCGGCGCAGCAGTTCGGGGGCGTTGGTCTTCACGACGATCTGGGTGTCGAAGCCGATGCCGGTGTCGAGGTCGAGGTAGCCGTGCGTCTTGCGGGCGAAGCAGTAGACGCACGCGTGGCTGCAGCCCCGGTACGGGTTCACGGTCCACTCGAAGGGCATGCGCGAGGCGCCGGGGACCCGGTTGAGGATCGAGCGGGCGCGGACCTCGTGGAAGGTGATGCCCCGGAACTCGGGGGTGTCGAAGGTGCGGGTGACGACGGCGTCGGCCCCGAAGAGCGCGGCGGGCCCACCGGCGGCGGCCCCTGCGCCGTCCCCGGTGCCGCTGGTCAGATTGTCCCAGCGCATGGTGCGCCTCCCTCGGTAGCTCGCCCCGAGAATAGAACAAACGTTCCCATGATCGTGCGGCCGTCGATCCCGGCCCCGACCCCGAGGGCCGTCGGGCGGCGGCGCCGGGCCCGACGGCCCCGTGCGGGGACGCCCTGCCCGCCTCCGTACGCCGCCGCGGCCGACCCGGATTTGGGCGGCCGCCCCGGAGGTGGTTGGCTTGCGGCGACGACGGACACAACTGCTGGAGGACAGCCATGGCGCAGGTCGAGGCCACCACGGAGCGCATCATCACGGCGGACGCGGAGACCGTGTTCGACGCGCTGGCCGACTACACCGGGACCCGGGGCAAGCTGCTGCCCGAGCACTTCAGCGAGTACGAGGTGCGCGAGGGTGGCGACGGCGAGGGCACCCTCGTCCACTGGAAGCTCCAGGCGACCAGCAAGCGGGTCCGCGACTGCCTGCTCGAGGTCAGCGAGCCCACCGACGGCCAGCTCGTCGAGAAGGACCGCAACTCCTCCATGGTCACCACCTGGACGGTCACCCCGGCCGGCGAGGGCAAGTCCAAGGCCGTCGTCAGCACCGTGTGGAACGGCGCCGGCGGCATCGGCGGCTTCTTCGAGCGCACCTTCGCGCCCAAGGGCCTCGCCCGCATCCACGACACCTTCCTCGCCAACCTGGCCGCCGAAGTCGAGGGCTGAGCAGCGCCGTTGCCGGTGGGCCCGGTCAGCGGGCCTCACCGGATCGGGTGAAACGAACGACCCGGGGGGGCCGATGCTGCAACAGAACGGGCTGTACTACCCGTACATCCACTTCCGCGACGAGAGCTGGCTCAAGGCCGCCGCGCTGTACTGGCCCAGCCTGGGCCGGGTCGTCCCGGACGGATACCCCGTCATGGACTCGCCGACGGTCCGGCGGCTGAGCGAGGGGCTGCCGGGGTTCGTCCACGACGTGGACCCGGCGGCGGCCGCGCGGTCCGTGGCCGAGGACTTCCTCGAGGTGCTCACCGGGGACCCCGCCGTCCTGCGCGGACTGCGGGACGCCCACGCGAACTTCGAGGAACTGGCCGGCGCCCCCGGCGTCGGCCCGGGAGTCGGCCCGGGCACGAACGGCTTCCCCGACTTCGGATCCCGACGGCACGGCATGCCGACCGTGTCCCGCGACCCGGCCCCCGACCGGATGCGCCGCTCCGGCCTGGCCGGCGTCTACCGCGGCGAGGTCGACCCCCGGCTCCGCGCGGCCCTGACGGACAGCGGGCTCGCCCTCCCGGCGCGCTCCGCGCGCTTCCGCGGGGTGGCCGACGCCGGCTTCCTCGCCATGTCCCCCGAGCTCGCCTGGGTCTACAAGTGCGCGCTGACCGAGGAACTCGCCCGGCTCGGCGGCTACGCGCCGACCACCGACCACACCGCCTCGCACACCGCCTCGCAGGGCTGGGACGCCGAGCGCATCGCGCGGGCGCTGCTCGACCGCGGGTCCGCCCCCGGGTTCCGGCCGCCGGACACCGTGGACGGAGGCCTCGTCGACGCCGTGGGGATGCTCGCCGTGCGCATCGTGCTCCCCGCCGACCTGCACCGCGTCGACATCGAGAAGATCATCGAGCTGCGCACGACGCACGCGGCGGCCTTCGACCGCTTCGGCCAGGCCGTCACGGACACCGCCGAGGCCCTGAAGTCGGACCTTGCGGACGTCCTGCTGCCGCAGGCCGCCCGCCGCTACCTCGAACGGGAGGTCGACCGGCGGTTCCGGATCCCGCTGGCCGACCTGGAGGACGCGGTGCGCTCCCTGAACGGCGACACGGTCTTCAGCGCGGCCAACGTGGCCTTCACGCTGCCGCCCCTCCTGGGCCTCGCGGTCGGGCAGTTCTCCGGCAACCCGGCGGTCGCCACCGGCCTCGGCGCGGCCTTCGGCATCACCGGGGCCGTCCGCGGCGCGCGCCAGCGGAAGCGGGCCGCGCTGGCCGGCTCCCCGGTCGCCTACCTGCTGTCCGTCAAGCGCGAGCTGGCTCCCGCGCAACTCCTCCGGCGGATCACCGCCCGGGTGCGCGGCCGGGACTGAGACGGACCGGCCCGGGCGGGTGCGTCCGGGGCGGGTGCGTCCGGGGCCGCGGCGCCCCGCGCCGGGCCGTCCGGGCGGGCGTCCCGGCGGCCGCGCCCGTGGGCGGCGCGCCCGAGGTGCGACCCCCCGGGTCCGGCGGGGGACGGGCGGCTAGGGTGGGGCCCCTGAGCGCTACCGACCGCCCGGGGGCCCGATGAAGATCCTCATCTCCGCCGACATGGAAGGCGCCACCGGCGTCACCTGGCCCGCCGACGTGCTGCCCGGGACTCCGCAGTGGGAACGCTGCCGCACGCTGTTCACCTCCGACGTGAACGCCGCCGTCCTCGGCTTCTACGACGCGGGGGCGGAGCGGGTCCTCATCAACGAAGCCCACTGGACCATGCGCAACCTGCTGCTGGAGCGGCTCGACGCGCGCGCCGAGATGCTCACCGGCCGCCACAAGTCCCTCTCCATGGTCGAGGGCGTCCAGCACGGGGACGTCGACGGCATCGCCTTCGTCGGCTACCACACGGGCGCCGGCGCAGAGGGCGTGCTCGCCCACACCTACCTCGCCAACTCCATCACCGGGGTCTGGCTCAACGGGATCCGCGCCAGCGAGGGAGTGCTCAACGCGCACGTCGTCGCCGAGTACGGGGTCCCGGTCATCCTCGTCACCGGAGACGACCTGACCTGCCTCGACGCCGCCGGCTACGCCCCGGACGCGGTGACCGTCGCCGTCAAGGACCACGTCTCGCGCTACGCCGCCGTCTGCCGCACCCCCGCCCGCACCGCCGCCGACATCCGGGCCGCCGCCAAGGCCGCCGCGCCCCTGGCGGTCCGTCACGAACCGGTGCGCGGAGGGCCGTTCACCGTCGAGGTGGAGTTCGACGCCGAACATCTGGCGATGGCCGCCACGGTGGTGCCCGGGGTCGCCCGCTCGGGCGAGCGCAAGGTCGCGTACACCAGCGCGACGATGTACGAGGGGATCCGGACCTTCAAGGCGGTCACGACGATCGTCTCGGCAGCGGTGGAGGAACAGTATGGATGACATGTCCGACCCCAATCCCGGCTCGGTGCTCGAATCCCCGGTCGACGGGACGGCGCTCGACGAGGCCGTCGAGTTCACCTCCGGGCTGATCCGGATCGACACCACCAACCGGGGCGGCGGCGACTGCCGGGAGCGCCCGGCCGCCGAGTACGTCGCCGAGCGGCTGGCCGCCGCCGGCCTGGAGCCGGTGCTGCTGGAGCGCACCCCGGGCCGCACCAACGTGGTGGCCCGGATCGAGGGCACCGACCCGGGCGCCCCCGCCCTGCTGGTCCACGGCCACCTCGACGTGGTCCCGGCCGAGGCCTCCGAGTGGAGCGTCGACCCCTTCTCGGGCGAGGTCCGCGACGGGGTGGTCTGGGGCCGCGGCGCCGTCGACATGAAGAACATGGACGCGATGGTGCTGGCCGTCGTACGGGCCTGGGCGCGGGTCGGCGCCAGGCCCCGGCGGGACATCGTTATCGCCTACACGGCGGACGAGGAGGACAGCGCGATCGACGGATCGGGTTTCCTCGCCGAGCGCCACCCCCACCTCTTCGAGGGCTGTACCGAGGGCATCAGCGAGTCCGGGGCCTTCACCGTGCACACCGGACCCGGCCGGGCCCTCTACCCCATCGCCGCCGGTGAACGCGGTACCGCCTGGCTGAAGTTGACCGCGACCGGCACCGCCGGGCACGGCTCCAAGCCCAACCGGTCCAACGCCGTCAGCCGGCTCGCCGCCGCGGTGGCCCGCATCGGCGCCCACGACTGGCCGGTCCGCCTCACCGACACCGTCACCGCCTGCATCACCGAACTCGCCGCCCTGCAGGGCATGTCGGTGGACCCCCGGGCCCCGGGCTTCGACCTCGACGGGGTGCTCGCCAGACTCGGCCCGGCCGCGGCCCTCGTCGAGGCGACCGTCCGCAACAGCGCCAACCCCACCATGCTCAGCGCCGGTTACAAGCTCAACGTCATTCCCGGCACCGCCACCGCCTACGTCGACGGCCGGATGCTGCCCGGCGGCGAGGCGGAGTTCGCCGCCACCCTCGACGCGCTCACCGGACCCGACGTGCGCTGGGAGTTCCACCACCGGGAGGTGGCCCTCGAAGCCCCCGTGGACGGGCGGACGTACGGGATCCTGCGCGAGTCCGTCGAAGAGTTCGCCCCCGAGGCGCACGTGGTGCCCTTCTGCATGGCGGGCGGCACCGACGCCAAGCAGTTCTCCCGCCTCGGCATCACCGGCTACGGCTTCTCCCCGCTGAAACTGCCGCCGGGCTTCGACTACTGGTCCCTCTTCCACGGCGTGGACGAGCGGGTCCCCGTGGACGCCCTGCACTTCGGCGTCCGGGTCCTCGACCGCGCACTGCGCACCCTGTGATGGAACTCCGCACGGCTCCCTACGGGAGCTGGCCCTCGCCGATCGACGCGGCGCTCGCCGCCCGCCTCGACGGCCGGCCCGAGTACCTCGGCGCGCTCGGCCCCGAGGTGTGGTGGACCGAGCCCCGGCCGGCCGAAGGAGGCCGCCGCACCCTGGTCCGGCTGCCCGCCGACGGCGGACCCGCCGCAGGCGTGCTGCCGGCGCCGTGGAACGTGCGCAGCCGGGTCACCGAGTACGGTGGCCTGCCCTGGGCCGGGGCCGAACGCCCCGCCGGAGGGCCGCTGGTGGTGTTCGCCCACTTCGCCGACCAGCGGCTGTACGCGTACGAGCCGGACGCGCCGGGCAGCCCCGCCCCGCGCGCCCTGACCCCCCTCTCGGCGGTCGGCGGCGGGCTGCGCTGGGCCGACCCGGTGCTGCGCGGCGACGAGGTCTGGTGCGTGCTGGAGGAGTTCACCGGCCCGGCGCCGACCGACGTGCGCCGGGTCCTGGCCGCCGTACCGCTGGACGGTTCGGCCGCCGGCGACCGGTCCCGGGTGCGGGAACTGACCGACGGGCGGCACCGGTTCAGCACCGGGCCCCGGCTGTCCCCGGACGGGCGGCGGGCGGCCTGGCTGGTGTGGGACCACCCCCGGATGCCGTGGGACGGCACCGAGCTCAGGTTCGCCGACGTCACGCCGGACGGCCTGCTCACACGGCCCCGTACCGTGATCGGCGGCGCTGACGAGGCGGTCGCGCAGGTCGAGTGGGCCGCTGACGGGACCCTCCTCGCGGTGAGCGACCGGGGCGGCTGGTGGAACCCGTACCGGGTGGACCCGGAGACCGGCCGGGCCGTCAACCTGTGCCCCCGGGAAGAGGAGTTCGGCGGGCCGCTCTGGAAGCCCGGGCTGCGCTGGATCGCCGCGCTCCCGGCGGGCGCAGCGGGCTCCGGGGGCGTCGCCGGCTCCGGGGGAGGCGCCGTCGCCGTCCTGCACGGCCAGGGCGCGAGCGTGCTCGGCGTGCTCGACCCCGACAGCGGGGACCTGGTGGACGCGGCCGGCCCGTGGACGGCCTGGCAGCCCACGCTCGCCGTCAGCGGCACCCGGGTCTACGGGGTCGCGGCCAGCCCGCGCAGCGGGTACGAGGTGGTGGAGCTGGACACCGCGACCGGCCGGGCCCGCGCGGTCGGCGGCCCGCCGCAGGCGGACCCGGCGGACCCGGCGGACCCGGCGTACTACCCGGAGCCGCAGAGCCGGACCTTCCCGGGCCCGGGCGGCCGGGAGATCCACGCCCACGTCTACCCGCCGCACCACCCCGTGCTGCGGGCGCGGGCGGACGAGCTGCCCCCGTACGTGGTGTGGGCGCACGGCGGCCCCACCGACCACGTGCCGCCCGTACTCGACCTGCACATCGCCTACTTCACCTCGCGGGGCATCGGCGTGGTCGAGGTCAACTACGGCGGCTCCACCGGCTACGGGCGCGCCTACCGGGAGCGGCTGCGCGACCAGTGGGGCGTGGTGGACGTCGAGGACTGCGCGGCCGTGGCGCGCGCCCTGGCCGCCGAGGGCACGGCCGACCCGGACCGGCTCGCGATCCGGGGCGGCAGCGCGGGCGGCTGGACGGCGGCGGCCTCGCTGGCCGCCACCGACCTGTACGCGTGCGCGGCGATCATCTACCCGGTGCTGGACCTGCTCGGCTTCGCCGAGGAGACCCACGACCTGGAGTCCCGCTACCTCGACGGCCTCGCGGGGCCGCCGCAGACCCTGGCGCTGCGCAACCGCGAGCGCTCCCCGGTGGCCCGGGCGGACCGGATCACCGCGCCGTTCCTCCTGCTCCAGGGCCTGGACGACCCGGTCTGCCCGCCCGCGCAGGCGCGCCGACTGCTGGACGCGATGCGCGGGCGGTCGGTGCCGCACGCCTACGTCGCCTTCGAGGGCGAGGGGCACGGCTTCCGGCGCGCGGACACGATGGTCCGGGCGCTGGAGGCGGAACTCTCGTTGTACGCGCAGGTGTTCGGAATCGAGCGGACGGACGTCCCCCGTTTGGCCCTGTCCGACTGAGCCCCGGGGCGGGCAGGGGCGGACGATGGGGGCATGACCACCCCTCATGCGTCCAAGGGCCGATCCAAGGGGCGCGGGCCGATCACGCCGGGCCGCGCCGGGATCGCCGTGATCGCGGTGCTCACGCTGGTGTTCATCTTCGAGAACACCCGCTCGACCAAGATCCGGCTGCTGATCCCGCAGGTGACGATGCCCCTGTACGTCGCCCTCCTGATCGCGGCGGTACTGGGCGGGCTGTGCGGGGCCTATCTGGCGCGGCGGCGCAGGTAGCGGGTCCGGCAGCACCCGCGCCCGATCCCGCCCGCGCCCGGCCTCGCCCGCGGCGCCGGGCCGGTCAGCCCGCCTGGAGCCAGACCCGGAGCGGGCCGATGGCGGCGAAGCCGTGGCGCAGCGCCGTGTCGAGGTCGTCGCCGGACTCGTAGCCGACGACCGCCAGACCGGGCCAGAGCGAGGCGATCAGGGTCAGCGCGCCCGCCCAGGCCTCGTCGTCCGGGGTCCCCTCGGCGCAGAACACGTTGGAGACTCCCACGAGTTCACCGGTTCGGTTGGCGGCGGCGCCCGCGACGATCCGGCCCTCGGTGTCCCGGCCCGCGAGGAAGGCGATGTCCCCGGAGTGCCCGGTCAGCAGCTCCGGGTGGAACAGTCCGGTGCTCTCCTCGCCGTCCCAGGCGCTCTCCCACGCCTCCAGCTCGGCGGGGCCGGCGACCCGGCTCCACTCCAGGGCCGGGGCGGCGCCGGGAGCACCCGCCGGGCGGTGGATCCACTCGGCGCCGAAGAGGACCTCGAAGCCCGCCGGAGCCAGGTCGAGCGAGGCGAAGCTGTCCTTGACGGAGGCGCGCTGCGAGGCGGTGTCGATCCCGGCGACCAGCGCGGCCGCGTCGGTGTCCCGGGTGAGGGTCACGGCGTCCGGATAGTAGGGCGGGGTGGGGCGCGGACTGCTCCAGGCCTCGGCGCTGAACCCGCCGTCGCGGCTGACCGCCGCGCACCACGCGGCGTTGTTGTGGGCGGCCGCGAGAAGGAGCTCTTCGGTGTTCGGGGTGATGATCACATCGGGATCCTGCCACAGCACCGGCCTGGAACGATGAGGGTTTTCGCCGGGGTTCCGCCGGGGTTCCGCCGGCCGGCGGGGCCTCGGGCACGGCGGTGCCGGGGCGGGTGGCCAGGTAGCCCAGCCCGCCGCCGGCGACACAGGCGGCGATCACGGCGCCGCCGACCACCCGGCGGCGGCCGCGGGCCCGGCGGTCCTTGCGCAGCGAGGCGCGACCGGATCCGGTGCCAGTGCCAGTGCCAGTGCCAGTGCCAGTGCTTGAGCCGGTGCCGGTGCCGGTATCGGCACCGGAGCCCGTGCCGGAGCCGCCCGCCGGGGAGAGGTGGGTGACGGTGCCGTGGGCCCCGGAGCCGAAGCCGGCGGCCTCGCCGGGCAGGCCCGGGCCGTCCGGCAGGCCCTGGCCGCCCGCCTGGTCGGGGGAGTACCCCCACGCGTCGACAGCCTGGCCGGCGGGGACGAAGCCGGGGCCGGCGGCCGACCGTACCGCCGCGAACAGCGCCACCGAGACCGGCACGAGCGCCAGCCCGGCGAGCAGTCCCTCGGCCGGGAGCAGGCCGGTCCACAGCCCGGAGCAGCGCAGGCACTCACGGGCGTGCCTGGCTATTCGCTTGCGCCACAGCACCGAGGGGACGCCGTCCCAGCCCCCCGCCACCGACCGCAGGCCCTCGCAGGGCGGCTGGGCCTCCAGCGCCCGCTCCACCACCCGGGCCGACTCCAGCTGCGCCTTCATCCGCTGCACCCGTACCGCCGCGTGCTGCGGGGACAGCTCCAGCGCCGCGGCCATCTCCGTGCGCGTGAGCTCCCCGGCGCACTCCAGCCACCACAGCGACAGCAGCGCCCGGTCCTCGGGCTCCAGCCAGCGGGTGGCGCGGGCCGTCTCGCGCCGCTGGCCCTCCAGGTTGAGCCGTACGACGGTCAGGTCCACGAAATCGGCGCCGGGATCGGCCAGCTCCCAGGCGGCCTCCAGGCCGCTCTCGCCGGGAGCGCTGCGGCGGGCCTGCCAGTGGGCGCGGACGCGGTTCATGGCGATCGCCACCAGCCAGGAGCGGAAGCTGGTGTCGTCGCGCAGGCCGCCCAGCCCGTCGAGTGCCCGCAGCATCGTGTCCTGCACCACGTCATCCACGTCCACGGACCCGTTCAGGGCCCGCCCGACGATGTTGTAGACGAGCGGCAGATAGGCGCTGACCAGGTCGTCTTGCGCCCGGGGGTCGCCGGCGCGCGCCGCCGCGACCAGCGCTGCCGTGTGCTGAGTGCTCATGTGAAGTCCCTGTCCGTACCGGCGGTCGATGATGCCCAATACCTGGGAGACCGTCGAGAGGGACTCCGATAACACTTATCCGGAGTATGAATCAGAAGCGGTGTGATCGGGACCCGCGTCCGGGGCGAGACGGGCGGCCAGGGCGTCGAGGTCGGGCAGGAACCAGATGTGCGTGCCCCGGTTCGATTCCCGCACGAGGTCGGGCAGGGCGGAGCTCGCCCGCAGGTGGTGCGAGATGTCCCCGATGACCACCAGCCGGACCCGGTAGTTCACGAACTTCTGCATGATCGCCCCGGCGAGGCCGGTGCTGAGGTCGAAGAAGCGGGCGTCGAGCCGCTCCGCCGGAACGGCCACGATGTCGGTCCGGTGGAAGGCCCCGCCGATCAGGTGGTCGAGCGCGTCCTGCTCGCCGGCGACGGGAGGCCCGTCGGCGGCGCAGACGAGCACGGGTACGCCGTGGTGCTCCACGATGAGGTCAGCCACGGCGGGCCTCCCCCATGCCGTTGCCCGGTCCGAGCGCGCCGTCGACCAGGTGCAGCAGATCGGCCGTGGTGGCGGCGTCGCCGAGGATCACGATCTTCATACGGGCCCGCTCCTTGTCGTAGACCGTCTGCAGGCGCAGCGGATCGGGGGTGTCGCGGGGGGACTGCGCGCTCGCCGTGACGAGGGTGGCGAGCCGGTGCGCGGCGTCGGGACCGATCGAGTCGATCTGCACGATGCTCGACACCTCCAGGTGCCGGCGCGCCGGGCGCGCGTCAGCGCCGGTGTCGGCGCCGCTGTCCGTGCCGGTTCCCGTGTCCGTGGGGCCGCTGGTCAGGGCTTCGAAGTCCTCGCGGCTGATCCGGTACTGCTTGCCGATCCGGACGGCCTTGAGCCGGCCGTCGCGGACGTAGTTCCGGACGGTCCGCACGTGCAGCCCCAGCCGCTCGGCGACTTCGCCGACCGAGTACAGCTCCTGCCCCTCATTCTGCATAGTGCCTAATACTACCCCATCGAGTGGAAGATGAGGAGTGATAGCTGCAAATAAGGAGTGATGAGGAGTGGCGGGGAGCGGTGGGGGTTGGCGGATGCGGCCGGGGGCATCGGTGCGCTCCGGAGAAATCGTTTCGGCGAAGGGACGCGGCACTCCTACGCTGGCCCGATGACAGATCCGCTCCACCCGGCCAAGCCCCGCCCCGGCGACCGCATCGCCGTGCTCTCCCCTTCGGCCGGCCTGCCCGCGCTCTTCCCCCAGCCCTACGAGCTGGGGCTGCGCAGGCTCGGCGAGGAGTTCGGCCTGAAGCCGGTGGAGTACCCGACGACCCGGAAGATGGGCGCCACGCCCGAGGAGCGGGCCGCGGACATCCACGCGGCCTTCGCGGACCCCGAGATCAAGGCCGTGATCGCCAGCATCGGCGGCGACGACCAGATCGCCGTGATCCCGCACCTCGACGCCGACCTGCTGCGCGCCAACCCGAAGCCCTTCTTCGGCTACAGCGACAACATCAACCTGCTGCTCTTCCTCCGGGACCTGGGGATGGTCGCCTACCACGGCGGCTCGGTGATGGTCGAGCTCGGCCGGCCCGGCGCGATGCACCCGCTGACCGCGGACTCCCTGCGCGCGGCCCTGTTCACCCCGGGCGAGTACGAGCTCACCCCCGCCACGGCCAGCGGGGACGTCAACGGCCCCTGGGACGACCCGCGCACCTTCGACGCAGAACCGGAACTGGAGCCCTCGGAGGGCTGGACCTGGCACCAGGGCGACCGGGTGGCCGAGGGCGCCGCCTGGGGCGGCAACCTGGAGATCCTGTCCTGGCTGCTGATGGCCGACCGCGTGGCGCGGACCCCGCGGGCCCACGCCGGCAGCGTGCTCTTCCTGGAGACCTCGGAGGAGATGCCGCGGGCCGAGGAGGTCTACCGCATCCTGCGCTGCATGGGGGAGCGCGGACTGCTGCGCGAGTTCCCGGCCCTGCTCATGGGCCGGGCGAAGAGCTGGTCCTTCGAGAACCGGCTCGGGCCCGAAGAGCGGATCCGGCACCGCCGCGAGCAGCGCGAGGCCGTCCTGCGGGCCCTGGGCGAGTACGCCCCCGACACCATGGCCGTCTTCGACGTGGACCTCGGCCACACCGACCCCCAGGTGGTGATCCCCGTCGGGGGCCGCGTCCGGGTGGACGGCCCGGCCCGCCGGATCTTCGTCACGTACTGACTCCACCTGCCCGACTCCACCCGCCGACTCCACCCGCTGACCCCATCTGCGGACACCGTCCGCAGGGGCCGCCGACCGGCGCGACCGACTCGCGCCACCTGACGAACACCGCGTTCCCGTCCGTCCGTTGGGGTAGCCGGATCCGGGTCCGGGGTGACAATGGTCCTCCCACGGGACGTGTTGGGGGCGGCATGTCGGCGTTGCTCTTACGGGGATCCGGCCGGGCCCGGGGCTGGGCCGGATACCTCGGCGCGGTCGGGCTCGGCGCTGCTGCGGTGGCACTGGCGGCGGTCTGGACATCGGGGCCCTGGGCCGTCGGCATCGGCGCGGCCGTCACCGCGCTGTCCGGGCTGGTGGCCGAGCGGTTGCAGCCGGATGAAGGCGCCGACGCCCGGGCCGCGGGGGAGGTGCTGCGCACGGCGGCCGGCCGGATCCCGCTGCTGCGGGACGTGGACCGGCCCGAACTGGCCGGAGTCCACCCGGCCGAGGCCGCCCCGGGCACGCCGCCCGCGTACATCGAGCGCGACGCCGAACCGATGCTGCGTTCCGCCCTGGACCGGGCCCGCTTCGTCCTCGTGGTCGGCGAGTCCACCGCCGGAAAGACCCGGCTCGCCTACGAGGTGGCCCGCACCCGCTACCCCCGGCACGCCTTCGTCCGCCCCCTCTCCCGCTCCGCGCTGCCCGAGGCGGTACGGATCGCCGCGCGGCGGCGCCGCGCCGTGCTCTGGCTGGACGACCTCGAGGACCACCTCGGCGCGGGCGGCCTCACCGCCGCCCAACTGGCCACCCTGGGGAAGGCGGTGACGATCGCGACGATCCGGGTCCAGGAATACCGCCGCTACGACGCCCGCGAGGAGAGTCGGCTCACCGGCTCCGACCGGGACGCCTGGCGGGCCCAGCGCGATCTGCTCCAGCAGGCCGCCGTCATCCGGCTGCCCCGGCACTGGTCCGCGCGCGAGCGCCGCCGGGCGCGGGCGTACGAGGGCGATCCGCGGATCGGCGCCGCCCTGCGCGCGGGGGAGCGGTTCGGGGTCGCCGAAGTGCTGGCGGCCGGTCCCGAGCTGCTGGCCTCCTGGGAGAACGGCTGGGCTCCGGGCGCCAATCCGCGCGGCGCCGCCGTGGTCGCGGCGGCGGTGGACTGCCGCCGGGCCGGACTGCGCCGCCCGGTCAGCCGCGAGTGGCTGCGCGAGCTGCACGCCCCCTACCTGGCGGCCAGGGGCGGCGGCGACCTCCAGCCCGAGCCCTTCGCGCAGGCCATGGACTGGGCCTGCGCGGCCGCATACGCCACGAGCGGGCTGCTGATCGGCAACTACGGAGCCGGATTCACCGCGTTCGACTACCTGTTGAACGCGCCGGGCCGCGGACCCGTTCCCGATCACCTGTGGCGCGGGCTACTCGCCCGGGTGGAGCCCGTCGACGCCTACGACATGGGCCTCGCCGCCCACCAGGACGGCCGCCTCGCGCGGGCCGTCGAGGCCCTCGACCTCGCCGCGCGCGGCGGAGTCCCCGGAGCCGAACTGCCACTGGCCATCGCGATCGGGGACTCCGGGAAGCCGAACCGGGCCGCCGCGGACCTCGCCGGGATCACCCGCCGGCGTACGGACCGGCTCGGCCCCAGGCACCCCGACACGCTGGCCGCCCGCCACCAACTCGCCTTCTTCGTCGGCGAGTCCGGCAACCTGAGGGCAGCCGCGGCCCGGTTCACGGAGCTGCTCGCCGACGTGGGGGAGGTGCTGGGGCCCGACCATCCGGACACCCTGGCGGCCCGCCACCAGCTGGCCTACTTCACCGGGGAGGCCGGAGATCCCCGCGCGGCGGCACGCCAGTTGGAGGACCTGCTCGCGGACCGGCTGCGCGTACAAGGTCCCGGCCATCCGCAGGTGCTGGCGACCCGGCGCAGCCTGATCTGGTTCCGGCCGGGCGATCCGGCCGACGCGGAGCGGAGGTTGGCGGAGCTGCTCGCCGAGGCCGAAGCCGCCGAGGGAATCGGACCGGACGATCCGCACACCCTCGCCATCCGGGGGAGCCGGGCTGCGCTGGCCGCCCGCGCCGGGCGCGCAGCCGAAGCGGCGGAGGCCTGGGCGGGGCTCACCGCCGACCGGACCCGGGTGCTCGGCGCGGACCACCCGCACGTGTTCTACTCCCGGCTGGAGTGGGCCCGGGCCCTGACCGCCCAGGGCCGCACCGCCGAGGCCCGCGTACTGCTGACCGGCGCGCTGGTCCGGGCGCGGTCCGTCCTGGAGCCGGGACACCGGCACCTGCGGACCGGCCGCGAGCTGCTGGCCCGGCTGGCGGACGAGGCCGGGCGGGAGGACCCGTAAGGCAGGAGGACCCGTAAGGCGCGGGACCCGTAAGGCAGGAGGACCCGTAAGCCGCGAGCCGCGCGAGCCGCGAGGCGGGTGGAGTCGGAGCGGCGGGGTCAGAGCAGCGGGGTCAGCGCCAGCGCGGCCGAGCGCAGCGCGGGGGCGTAGGCCTCGATCTCCTCGCGGGAGACCAGGAAGGTGACGGTGGTGACGCTGACCCCGCCGACCGGGAGGCCCGTCGGTCCGAGGATCACGGCGCCGATGCAGCGGATGGTGGGCTCGTTCTCCTCGTCGTCCAGTGCGAACCCCCGCTCCCGCACCGACGCCAGCTCGGCCTCCAGCGCCTCCGCGCCGGTGATCGTGTTCGGCGTCCGGCGCGGCAGGCCGGCGGCGGAGAGGAGCTCGCGGACCTCGGCCCGCGGCAGGTGCGCCAGGATGCACTTGCCGATCGCGGTCGTGTGCAGGGGCATCCGCATGCCGATCCGCGAGGCGGTCCGGAACGGTTGGTCGCTCTCCAGCTTCCGGATGTAGGTGATGGTCTCGCCGCTGTGCAGGGCCAGGTGGACCGCCTGCCCGGTGGACTGCTGGAGCTCGCGCAGGATCTGCTCGACACCGGCCGGCTCCCCACCGCTGACCAGGGCGGACAGCCCGCGCAGCCGAGGGCCCACGCCGTAGCGGCTCTCGGCTTCGGAGCGTACGAAGCCCTGCTCGATCAGTGAGGCCAGGATGCGGTAGGTGCTCGACTTGGGCACCGCGGCCGCCGCCGCCACGCCGGTGAGCCGGTGCGGGCCGCCCGGCGCGGCGACCGCCTCCAGGATCCGCATCGACTTCTCCAGCGCCGTGCCCGCCGTGGAGGTGCGGCCGCCGCGCGCGGCACCACCGGCCTCTTCGGTCCCGGGGTTCTCCGTCATGGGCACGTGATCTCCATCGATGGGTAAGGTCTGCACCAGAAGTTCCGGTACACGATACCAAGTTCCACTACGTGGAACAAATGGAGGGTTCTGTGTCCTGCCATCCGTACGCCGTCATCACCGCGCAGGGCCTGCTGCCGGTCCTGCGCGACGCCGACGCCGACGAGGCCCTCCGCCACACCACCGCCCTGCTCGCCGCCGGCTGCCGCGCGGTCGAGCTGACCACTTCCATACCCGGCTGGGCCGAGGCCGTCGCGCGCACGGCCCCGCTCACCGACGCGCACGGCCGCCCCGCGCTCATCGGAGTCGGCACCGTCACCACCGCGGAGGCCGCGGAGACCGCCCTCGGCGCGGGCGCCGCCTTCCTCGTCTCCCCCTACCCGGCTCCCGAGGTCCGCGAGGTCGCCGAGGCGCGCGGGGCGGTCTTCATCGAAGGCGGCTTCACCCCCGGCGAGATCGCCCGCGCCGCCCGGTCCGCCGGCGCCGCGAAGGTCTTCCCCGCGCACGTGGGAGGGCCCGGGTTCATCCGCTCCCTCAAGGCGGTCCTGCCCGACGCCCTGATCATCCCGACCGGCGGCATCGCTCCGGGCGAGGTCCGGGAGTGGCTCGCCGCCGGCGCCGCGGCCGTCGGCGTGGGCAACGGCCTGCCCGCCGACCCGGCCGAGCTGGCAGCCGTCTTCGCCGACCTGGCCCGGCCCTGCTGCGGCGCCTGCGCCGGTACGGGGGCCCGGCCGTGACGGGGACCGGGGGGTACGACGTCCTGGTCCTCGGGGAGGTCCTCGTCGAGATCCATGCCGGCACGGCCCTGCGGGACGCCGCCGACGGCACCCCCGCCCGCATCTCCTACTCGGGCGACGCGCTCAACGCCGCGGCGGCCGCCGTCGCCGCCGGAGCCCGCACCGCCCTGCTCGCGGTCGTCGGCGGGGACGAGCTGAGCGCCCCGCTGCTGGCCCGCGCCACCGAGCTCGGCGTGGACGTCTCGCACGTACGCCGCTCCCCGCGCCCGAACGGCGCGTACCTGATCTCCGCCGACACCGAGGGCGACCGCGACTTCGTGTACTGGCGCACCGGCAGCGCCGGTTCGACGCTCTCGGCGGAGCACGTGGAGTCCTGGCGGGACCTGCTGACCGGCTGCAAGGCCCTCATCACGAGCGGCATCACCGGTGCGCTGTCGCCGAGCAGCCGGGACGCCGTACTGGCCGCGGCGCAGACGGTGCACGAGTCCGGCGGACACCTCTCCTACGACCCCAACTTCCGCTCCCGCCTCACCGGTCGGGGCGAGGCGCGGGAGCTGCTGGCCCGTGTCGCCCCGCTGGCCGGGCTGCTGAAGACCTCGTGCCCGGCCGACGCGCTGGCCCTGGTGGGCACCGACGACCCGGCCGAAGCGGCCGCCCGCTACCGGGCGCTGGGCGCCCGCAGCGTCGTGGTCACGGCGGGCGCCGACCGGCTGCTCCTGGCCGACGGAACGGCCGGGGACGCGGGGGCGGTGTACCTGCCCGTTCCCGTCAACCCCGACCCCGTCGACGCGACCGGCGCCGGAGACTGCTTCACCGGCACCGCCACGGCCCGGCTCGCCCTGGGCGACAGCCTCGCGGAGGCCGTCGCGTACGGAATGGCGGCCGCCTCCCTCTCGGTCTCCGGCCGCGGCGGCACGGGCCACGTCCCCGCCTTCGCCGCGACGGCAACCCTGGCCGCGGCCCACCGTGCCCGGCCGCAGAACCGGCCGAGCGCGGCGCCCGGCCCGGACCGGCAGGCTATGCCGCTTCGAGGAGTTTGATCTCCTCGGCCGACAGGCGCAGGGACCCGGCCGCGATGTTCTCCAGCAGGTGGTCCGGGTTTCCGGTGCCCGGGATGGCCAGGACGTGCGGGCCCCGGCTCAGTGTCCACGCCAGGCGCAGCTGGGCCGGGGAGATTCCGCGGGCCCGCGCGAGGTCGCGCACCGCCGTACCGTCCTCGGCGACCACCCCGGCCTCCTTGCCGGCGCCCGCGATCGCGAAGAAGGGGACGAAGGCGATGCCCTGTTCGCCGCACGCGTCGAGGAAGGCGTGCTCCTCGGCCGGGGAGCCGATCCCGTAGGCGTTCTGCACGCACACCACGGGCGCGATGGCGCGCGCCTCGACGAGGTGGTCGGGCCGTACGTTGGACACGCCGAGGTGCCTGATCAGCCCGGCCGTGCGCAGTTCCGCGAGCGCCCCGAAGTGCTCGGCGATCGAACCGGTCTCCGCCTGGCGCGGGACGCGCAGGTTGACCACGTCCAGGTGGTCGCGGCCCAGCTGGCGCAGGTTCTCCTCGACCTGCCCGCGCAGCTGTTCGGGGGTGGCCCACCACCAGTCGCCGGCGGCGTCGCGGCCCGGCCCGACCTTGGTGGTGATCACCAGGTCGTCGGCGTAGGGGGCGAGGGCCCGGTTGATCAGCTCGTTGGCGGAGCGGGTCGGGGAGAAGTAGAACGCCGCCGTGTCGATGTGGTTGACCCCCAGCTCGACCGCCCGCCGCAGGACGCCCGTCACCCGGTCCCGGTCGCTGGGGGAGCCGTCGGCGAGGTGGGTGAGCCGCATCGCGCCGAAGCCGACGCGGCGGACGGTGAGGTCGCCGAGCCGCCAGGTGCCGGAGCGGTCCGCGGTGGTCCCGTCCGGGGTGATCTTGTGGGATGTCATCAGGTGAGGGTAGCCGGGTCGGTGACCCAGCCCGCGAAGAGCACCAGGCCGGAGCCCCGGTCGACGGCGAGGAACCCGAAGGGCCGCGAGACGCCGAACTCGGCCCGGCGGACCCGGTACGGCGAGCGCCTCGGCCCGCCGCGGTACATGGTCACGGCGGTGACGGCCGCGGCCTCGAAGCCTTCCGCGTGGAACCGGGCCATGGCCGACTGGCGGGCCGAACCGACACCGAGGGGAGCCGCGGAGATGCCGGGGAAGTGCCCGGGGCCTTCGGCGGCCGTCCGCAACCCGAACAGGCCGGGGTGGCGCAGCAGGTCGTGCTCGGCGCGGATCTCGAAGGCCACCGTGTCGATCCGGACCACGGGTTCGGGGCGGGCGGAGTCCACCGTGCGGAGCGAGAGCCCCGGTCCCGCGTCACCGTCGGGGAGCTCGCTCGCGGTCGACGAGGCCAGAGCGCCGGTGACCTCGGCGATCCCGGTCGTCAGCACGTCCGCCGGCGGGGCGCCCGGTTCACCGAGCAGCAGGTGCACGTCCGCGCCGGAGCTGCCCGGTGCGCCGGGCACGGCGGGCAGGGTCACCGGTCCGCAGGGGCCCCGGGCCACCCGGATGCGGTCGGGGAAGGCGTGGGTGACGGTCAGTCCGCGCAGCCGGAGCCCGTTCCAGGGTCCGTGCGGAGCCGGGACGGGCCGTTCCGCGAAGGGCTCCTCCCAGGTCAGGCGCAGCGCGAGCGCGGAGGCGAGGACCAGGTCGGTCCGCCGGTCCACCGCCGCCGGCATCGTGTCGATCAGGCCGTCGGTGCGGTCGGCGGCCCAGGCGTCCAGGGCCTCGCGGTCGGTGCCCGGGTCGCCGGTCAGGGCGCGGTGGGCCCCCTCCGGGAGCCCGGCCGACCACCGCTCTTCCAGCGGGAGGTCCCGGCGGGTCCACAGTCCGGTGGCCGCGCGCAGGCCCCGTACGCCGTCCAGTGCGGCCAGCAGTTCGCGCGCGGCGTCGGCGGCCGTGTCGGCGGGTATCCCGAGGGCCTGCTCCAACTCGGTGCGGGCCGGGCCTTCGGCGCCGTCGGCGAGGAGGGCCAGCAGCGGCCACACCCCGGCGGCCGTGAACACGGTGCCCCCGGCCGGGTCCGCGGGCTCCGACGCTCCCTCCGGCCGGTTCGCCGCCCACCGCGCCGTCAGGCGGTTGACCGCCTCCACCGTCGATTTCCGCACGGCGGGGAGCGTACGGCGCGGGGCGGCCCGGAACCGCCTCAACTCCAGTCCTCCGATTCGAGGTTCGCCCACGCCTCGGCTTCCTCCGCCGCGTGGTCCCGCTCCTCGTGCGCGAGGGGTTCCGCCACCCAGCCCGCGGCGAGGACCAAGCGGGAGGTCCGGTGGACGGCGAGGAAGCCGAAGGGCCGGTGGAAGGCCACTTCGGCCCGCCGGACCCGGTACTTCAGCCGCGGCGCGGCGCCACCGACCGCGCCGAGCGCGGTCACGGCCGCCGCTTCGAAGCCCTCCGCGTGGAACCGGGCCACGGCCGTCTGCCGGGCCGAGCCGAGGGCAAGCGGATCGGCGCTGATTCCCGGGAAGTGGCCCCGGCGGGAGTCCGCGGCGCTCTCCAGCCCGAACAGCCGAGGGTGATCGAGGAGGTCGTGCTCCGCCTGCACCTCGAAGGCCACCGTCTCGATGTTCAGCCGGTGTCGGCGGTCGGCCGAGAGCACTTGCTCGATGTGCAGGCCCGGGCCCGGGTTCCCCTCGGGGAGCAGGCTCGCGCCCGTCGAGGGGATGGTCCGGGTGACGGCCGCCAGGCCGGCCCGGAGGGTCTCGCCCGGCGGGGCCTGCGGCTCGCCGAGGACGAGGTGGACGTCCACGCCGCCGTCGCCCACCACTTCCAGCACGGTCACGGGCCCGGTCGGCGCCTGCGCCACGCGGGCCCGGTCGAGGAGGGACGTGCTGCGGAACAGGCCTTGCAACGGCCTTTCGGCCCACGGGCCTTCCTCGACGCGCGTCCTCCAGGGAGCGAAGGGCCGGATCCACCGCAGGCGCAGCGCCAGCGCGGAGGCGAGCACGAAGCGCGTGTCCTCGTCGCGGTCGACCGGCATCTTCTCGATGAGGCCGTCGGTGCGGTCGGCGGCCCAGGCGTCCAGGGCCTCGCGGTCGTGGTCCTCGTCACCGGTCAGGGCGCTCCGCGTGCCGGCGGGGAGCCCGGCCGACCACCGGTCCTCCAGGCTGAGGTCCCGGCGGGTCCACAGTCCGGTGGCCGCGCGCAGGCCCCGTACGTCGTCCAGTGCGGCCAGCAGTTCGCGTGCGGCGTCGGCGGCCGTGTCGGCGGGTATCCCGAGGGCCTGCTCCAACTCGGTGCGGGCCGGGCCTTCGGCGCCGTCGGCGAGGAGGGCCAGCAGCGGCCACACTCCGACGGCTGTGAACACCGTCCCAGTGCCGTCCGGGGTCGCGTGCCCGGCCCAGCGCGTGGTGAGTGAGTTGACCGCCCGAACCGTCGCGAACTTCATGGGCGGCAGCGTACGGGTTGGGGCGCCGCCGGGACGGGTCGTTTTCCTCGTCCCGGCGGCGCTGTTCGGGGGTACGGCGCGCGGCGCGCGGCGTGTGGCGCGCGCCGCGCGCCGCACCGGTCAGCGGCTGGTCAGAGGCCAGTCGGCGGCCGGTCGGCGGCCGGTCAGCGGCCGCGCAGGCCCTGGTCGATCGCGGTCATGAGCTCGCCGTCGGCGGTGTCCGCGTCCAGGGACCAGAACATCGCTCCGCCCAGGCCCTGTTCGCGGATGTAGCGGGTCTTGGTCCGCAGCACCTGCGGGTCGTCGTACGTCCACAGGGTGGTGCCGTCGAACAGCCAGGCGCTGCCGGCGCGCCGGTCACGGTACAGCTTGTACGTGCCCGAGTCCGCGAGCTTCTTCAGCGCCTTGTAGTCCTCGTACCCGGCGGCCCAGGTGGCCGGAGCCGGAGCCGTCGCGGGCTGGCCCATGCCGTCCCCGCCGCCGCTGACGCCGGTCCAGCCCTGCCCGTAGAAGGGCATGCCCATCACCAGCTTGTCGGCAGGAGCGCCGCGCCGTTTCCAGGCGTCCACCGTGCCGTCGACGCTGAAGTCGTTCCGGGCGTACAGCGCGGACTGCTGCGCGGTGGTCTTCTCGCCGGACACGTGGAAGTCGTAGCCCTGGAGGGTCACGAAGTCGAGGTCGCGCATGATCCGGCGGACGTCGAAGCCGGCGTCGATCTTGGCGGGGGCGGTCGGGACGAAGGCCGTCAGCTCGTACTTGGCCTTCCGCTTCTGGCTCTTCGCGTAGGCGTCGAGCTGCGTGCGGAACTCGCCCACCAGGGCGGTGAAGTTCTTCTTGTCCTCGGGGCGGTAGGTGGTGTCGGAGTCGCCGGCCGAGCCGGGCCACTCCCAGTCGAGGTCGATGCCGTCGAAGATGCCGGCCGCCGAGCCCGCGCCGCCGCGGGTGCCGTCCTGAGGCAGGTTGCCCTTGATGTAGAGGTCGATGCAGGAGGACACGAGGGCCTTGCGGGAGGCGGGGGTCAGTGCGGCGTCCGAGAAGTGCGTGGACCAGCTCCATCCACCCAGCGAGAGGAGGACCTTGAGGCCCGGGTGCTTGGCCTTGAGCTCGCGCAGCTGGTTGAAGTTGCCGGCGACGGGCTGCTCCCAGTCGTCGGCGACACCGTCCACGGAGTTCTCCGCGTCCAGCGGGCGGACGTAGTCGGCCCAGGCGTCGGCCTCGCCGGGGATGCTGCCGGTGAAGCACTTTCCGTCCGCGCTGATGTTGCCGAAGGCGTAGTTGATGTGCGTGAGCTTGCTCGCGCTGCCGTTCTTCTCCAGGTCCTGGACCTGGAAGTCACGCCCGTAGACGCCCCATTGGGTGAAGTAGCCGACCTTCTTGTACGAGCGGTCGTGGCCGGAGCCGCCGTGCCCGGAGTCGTCGTGGGCGGGGGCGAAGGCGGTCAGCAGGGAGAGGGAGCAGGCGGCGACGGCCAGCCTGCCGAGCATGCTGCGGCGCATGGGCTTCCTTTGCGGATGCGGTGAGTGGTGCCGGGGCGCGTGCGCTGTGCATGCGGAAACTATTGGTCTGGACCAGATCGGGTCAAGGGGGCGGGGGAGGATTCAGGGAAGGCTCCATTGCCCGACGTCGTCGGCGAGGCCGCCGTCCAGGGCGAACTGCACCGCGGCGGGTTCCGCGTCCTTCGGCAGTCGGAAGGTGACGGAGCCGGTCGCCGCACCGCCCGGGCTCAGCGTGAGGGTGTCCGGGAAGGCGTCGCCGGCCCCGGCCCCGGTCGACGCGTTGAAGCCGGTGAAGCGGCGGCCCTCGGAGTCGAGCAGGTGCGCGGCGGGCGCCGGGGAGTCCTCGTAGACGGCGGTCCCGGTGTTCTCCAGGCGCAGCCGTACGGAGACCAGCCGGTCAGCCTCGTTGGGGTCGGGGTCGGGCGTGGGGCCGACGCCCGACGGGTCGTCGACCTGCGTGAGGGTCACGTCCAGGCGCTCGCCCGGCTGGTCGCCGGTGAGGGGGATCGTCTCTCCGGAGCCGTCCGGGCCGGCGCCGAGGACCAGGGCCGCGGTGAGGGCGGCGAGCAGCGCGAGCGCGGCCCGGCGGCGTGCGGGCCGCGCGGGGCCTTCACCCGGGCGGTCTCCGCTCACACCGCCCACGAGCTGTCTCATATACCCACCTGCCGATGCCGCCGCCCTACACCGTGGAGAGCTGGGTGGACGGCGCACCCTTACAACAGAGGGCGGGCGCGGTCCTCGCCGCGGAGCTCCTCGACACGAGCTGGGGCGACGACCACATCAGGCCCGCCCTCTAGGGATGCCGTCGCGTCGGCTCCTGCCGTCCGCCCGCTGCCGTCCGCCCCCTTGGTTCCGCCGTGCGAAGTGCGAAGTGCGAGGTCGTAGAGCGTGTCATCACTGCCCGAGACTCCGTCCCGGTCCCTCACCGGGCCGCGGCGGACACGCGCGGAAGGTCCCGCGGACCTGGCGCTGCTGCCCGATCTGGTACGCGCCGTCCTCGCGCGGGACACGGCCGGCGCGGCGGGGGACCGGGACCGGGGCGGGGCCGCGGCCGGCTGGGCCGTGGAACCGGGCGCGTTCTGGTGCCACGTCCGGCCGGGGGACGCCGTCCGCCGCACCCAGGGGTGGAAGCTCCACGTCTCGGCCACCCCGCTCTCGGCCCCGCTGGTGCTGGCTCGGGCCGCCGAGGTGCTGACCGCCCACCGGGCGCCGTTCAAGTTCGCGGCGAGCCCCGCACGGGTGGCCGCCCTGGTCTCGGGGCGCTTCGCCCGGGGCGGGGCCGGCAAGTTCATCACGGTCTACCCGGTCGACGACGCCCAGTTCCGGCTGCTTGCCGAGGAGTTGCACCGGGCCACCGTGGGGCTGCCCGGACCCGCGGTCCTCTCCGACCGGCGCTACCTGCCGGACAGTCAGGTCTACTACCGCTACGGGGTGTTCGCGGCGGCCCCCGAACTCACGGCCGACGGAGCCTTCGCCGCCCGCCTGACCGACCCCGAGGGCCGGCCGGTGTCCGACGAGCGCAACGCCTGGTACAGCCCGCCGTCCTGGGCGGGCGAGCCGTTCCCGGGCCGCCCGGTCGCTCCGGCCCGCAGCACGGCCACCGCGAAGCCCGTGCTGCTGAACGGGCGCTACCTCGTGCGCGGGGCGATCCAGCACTCCAACAAGGGGGGCGTCTTCCGGGCCGAGGACACCGCCACCGGCGACCGGGTGGTCGTCAAGCAGGCCCGCCCCCATGTGGGCGCCGGCCTCGAAGGGCTGGACGTACGGGACCTGCTGCGCCGGGAGGCGGCCCTGCTGGACCACTTCGGCCGGCGGTTCCCCGACCGGGTTCCCCGGCTCGTCGAGGTGTTCGAGCAGCAGGGCAGCGCCTTCCTGGTCGCCGAGTCGGTGCCGGGGGCGACCCTGCGCCGGACCGTCGCCGAGCGGCTGGTCCGGGAGGGCTCCGCCTGCCCCGACGGGCCGACCGCCGGCCCCCTGGTCCGACAACTGCTCGAACTGGTCGCCACCGCCCACGAACTCGGCGTCACCCTGCACGACTTCAACCCGAACAACGTCATGGTCACCCCCGACGGGCAGCTGCGGCTGATCGACCTGGAGATGGCCGCCGCGCAGGGCGAGCGCTGGGTGCTCGGCGCCACCCGCGGCTATACCGCCCCCGAACTGCGCGCCGCCGACCCGGTGGCTCCCGCGTTCGGGCCCGCCGTGGACCTGTACGCCCTGGGCGCCACCATCCTGCACGCCCTGACCGGCGCCGATCCGCTCTTCGCGGCGGACCGGCCCGCAGCGGGGGCCCGCCCGGACGAGGAGCGGCTGTCCCGGCTCCTGGACCTGCTGGCCCGCGACCAGCCGCTCGTACGACGGTACGGGCCGCTGGTCCGGGGGCTGATGCGCGACGCGCCCGAGGACCGCTGGACCCTGGAGCGGGCCCGGGAGGCCCTCGACGGCGGCCCGGCGCCGACGACGGCACCCGGAGGCCCCGCGGGGTCCACGGGGTCCACCGGGTCCACGCGGTCCGCCGGGTCCACGGGGTCCGCCGGGTCCACGGACGCGGCGCGGGTGCGCGCACGGCTGCTGCACGACGGCATCGCCCACCTGCTGGCCACCATGCGCCCGGCGGACCCCGACCGGCTCTGGGCCGCGGACTCCTTCGGCGAGACCTGCGACCCGGTGGCCCTCCAGCACGGCTCGGCGGGCGGAGTGGGCGTGCTCGCCCGGGCCCTGCGCCACGCGGACGACCTCGCGGCCGGATCCCCGTACGCGACCGCCCCCGGCACCCGGGACGGCACCCGGGACGGCTCCCAGGACGGCTCCGGGGACGGCTCCGCGCGTGACTCCGCGTACGGGCCGCCCGTCACCCGGGAGGCCCTGCGCGCGGGGCTGCGTACGGCCGCGCTGTGGACGGCGGACCGGCAGGAGGCGCTGCCCGGCAACCTGCCCGGACTCCACTTCGGCCGGTCGGGCACGGCCTGGGCCCTGCTCGACGCCGCCCGGGCGCTGGGGGACGCGGCGCTCACCGAACGCGCCCTCGCCCTCGCCCTGGCGCTGCCCCTGGAGTGGCCCAACCCGGATGTCTGCCACGGCGCGGCCGGCGCCGGCCTGACCCAGCTGCACTTCTGGCGCACCACGGGGGACCGGCGCTTCCTCGACCGCGCCGTGCAGGCCGCCGAAGGGCTGCTGGCAGCGGCGCGGAGCACGCCCGAGGGCGTCTTCTGGCCGGTGCCCGAGGACTTCGACTCCGGTCTCGCGGGCGCCTGGCACTACGGGTTCGCGCACGGGGTGGCCGGTGTCGGCACCTTCCTGCTCCTGGCCTGGGAGGCGACGGGCGACGAGCGGCTGCGCGCCGCGGCCGTGGCGGCGGGCTCCACCCTGGCGGCGGCCGCCCGCCGCGGACCGGCGGGCACGCTGTGGCCGGTGGACCGGGCGCGGCACCTGTCGGGCTCCCCGGACCTGGCCAGGCACTGGTGCAGCGGCTCCTCGGGCGTGGGCACCTTCCTGGTCCGGCTCCGGTCCGCCGCCGGCCCCGGCGGCGAGGGCCTCGCCGACCTGGTGGAGGGCGCGGCCGCCGCCGTGCGGGCGGGCAGGGTGACCGATACGGCCGCCACCTGCCACGGGCTCGCGGGCAACGCCGAGTTCCTGCTCGACGCCGCCGAGCTGACGGGCGACGCGCGCCACCGGGCCGGAGCCGAGCTGCTGGTCGAGCACATGGCGGCCCAGGCGGTGCTGCGCGACGGCCGGCTGCTGGTGCCCGACGAGAACCGCACGTCCGTACTGGCCGAGTACGCCACCGGTCTGGCCGGGAGCCTCTCGCTGCTGCTGCGCCTGCGGTACGGCGGCCCGCGGGCCTGGCTGCCCGAGGGCGGACCGGGCCACCCATGAGTGTCCGGTGGCCGTCGGCCACCGGCTGCCGGACCCCTCCGGGGCCGGCGTTCCATCCGCAGTTCCATCCGCACAGAAGGAGACCGCCATGGCGGAGTTCGACATCGATGCCCTCCAGGTCCTGCCCGAGGACGTCCGTACCGAGGACGCCCGCGGCGAGGAGCACGCCGCCGCACTGATCACGGCCTGCCGCTGGCACACCAGCGGCTGCTGATCGCCCGCTGAACCGGCGGCGACCCCTGACGCCGCCCCAGGAGGGGACCGGAGCCTCACACCGGTCCCCTCCTCCGCGTCGCGGGCGTCGCGGGCGCCGCGGGATCCGGCGGGATCCGGCCGGGATGCCCTAACGGACCAGGGCGAAGGTGGCGGCCGCGACGGCCGCGCCCAGGGCGGCGCCCGCGATCACCTGGGCGACCGTGTGGTCCTTCAGCTCGATCCGGGACCAGCCGACGACGGCGACCACGGGGGAGGCGAGCAGGACCCAGGGCCCGTACGTCATCGCGAGCATGGCGAGGCTTCCGCACGACACCGCGGCGTGCACGCTGATCTTCCAGGCCCGGGTCACGGCGAGGAGCGCGGCGAGGGTGGCCAGCATGGCCGCGATCAGCGCGATCATGGTCCGGGGGGCGTCGAAGGCCCACAGCAGCAGGATGCCGGTGGCGACCGAGAAGATGATGAAGGTCATCACGACGAGGCGCTGCTGCCGCTGGCCGACGTGCCGGTCGGCCCAACGGCCGCGGCGGATGCCGTACTTGATGAAGGCCAGCGGGATGGCCGCGGCGAACAGGCAGCCGAGGAGGCCCCAGCCGATCCCGGCGAGGCGGCCGGTGTGCCAGCCGATGAGAACGGTGTCGGCGATGATCCACGTCTTGGGATCGAGCCCGTCGGTGACCAGGCGCGCGGCCCGGGACTCCTCCGACCGGATGAGCGTGGTCGTCACGCCGTGGCCTCCTGGCTGGTGGTGGTGAGGAACTCGTCGGCCACGGCGGAGTGGTAGATCCGCGCGATCTGGATGAGCTTGTCGACCTCGGTGGCGAAGTCGAGGTCGTCGATGCCCTCGGTGGCCGGCTCCTGCGTGCTCGCGACCGGCAGGGTGCCGCGGGCCTTGCCTTCGCGCGCGGCCCGCATCCAGAGGGCTTCGGCCGCGGGGCTCGTCGCCGGGTCGAAGCCCGCCCGCAGCGCGGCGCTCCGCGCCCGCTCGCGGATGTCGTCGGCGGCGTAGGCGTCGAGCGCCAGGGAGGCGTCACGGATCTCGATCACCCTGCGGTACAGCCGCAGGCGCGGGCTGCGCAGGAGTCCGGTCCTGAGGACGATGTCGGGGGTGACCGCGGTCAGGTCCTGCCAGAGCGGCTGGAGCCGGCGGAAGTGCCGGCCGTCCTGGACGGTCCGCCAGGCCACGCCGAACGCCGGGATGCTGCTTCCGACGAGGATGAAGCCGATCGCCATGTACTTCAGGGCGTCGGTGGCGTTGTCGACCGCGATGTCGCTGGTGCTGTCCGTGAGTCCGATGAGACGGGTCGTCATGTACCCGAACCGCAGCAGGGTGTAGAGCACGCCGACGGCGGTTCCGATGCCCATGAGCCGTACGCCGGTCCGCAGCCACCGGGCGCTGGCGTGCCGGGCGCTGCCCCAGAAGAGCCAGGTGGCGGTGGCCATGGCGATGCCGAGGTAGACGATGAAGACGAGGTAGTAGGCCGTCGCCCAACCGTTCCCCGCGTTCTTCTCGAAGAAGTCGGTCACTTCGCGGGGCCGCGGGACGAAGAAGAAGAACAGCACCGCCATGACCGCCATCGCCGTGAGGGCGACGTAGTGGCGGGTGCGCAGCCGGCGGCCGGTCTCCGGCCGGGCGATGGCGACGACGAAGTCGACGACCGCGCCGGCCGCGATCATGCCCAGCCAGTGTTTGACGAGGGTGGACAGGTTGTTGACCCCCGCCCATTCGTCCAGGGCGCGCATCACCCCGGGCAGACGGAGCGTCATGGAGAGCGTCAGGGCGGCGAACGCGGTCCACAGGGCCCGCTGCTTGACGGAGCGGACGGCTGAGGGAACCCGCCAGACCGTCACGGCCCAGAGCATGGTCAGGACGGCGATCTCGAGGTGTTTCACTTCACGACCAGGTGTTTCGAACGGGGTGCCCGAGGGCGTCATGGAGGCGCGCGAGGCGGTCCTCGGCCTCGCTGGAGATCGACTGCGTCGTGTAGCGGCCGGCCCGTTCGTGGATGAGCGTGGCCAGGGTCTCCGCCTGCCGTTCCTGCGGGCTCGCGAACTTGCTCCGCCCCATGAGGTGCGCGAGGCGGTTGACGTCGAGGCCGAGTTCCTCGTCGATGGACTCGGTCTCGCGGGCCACGCTCCTGATCCGGGCCGCCTCGGCGCGGATGATCGAGGCCACGGGAAGATCGGGGCTGTCGAGACCGGAGACGGCCGTCTGCGTGCGCGCCAGCAGGCGCTGGAAGTGCTCGGAGGCGCGGGCGATCTCGCGCTCCGACGGCTGCTCCGGCATCTCGAGCTCGGGGGCGACGTGTCCGAGCAGCATGTGCGATATCTCGTGCAGGACGATCTGCACCTTGAGGATCTCGGCGGCGACGGCGTCGTAGAACACGAGGTCGGCGACGTCCAGGCCGAGCCAGATCCCGCACGGCAGGGCCGGGTCTACAGGCCCGTCGAGGGGCAGCAGGATCAGGGGACGGCCGCGTTTCTCGGCTATGCCCTCACAGAAGGCCTCGAGGTCGAATGGCTGGGGGATGACGAGCTGGTCTGCGACGGCGGCGCACTCCGCATCGGCGCGCTTCCACCACCGCATGGTCGCCCTCCCCGCCCGTCGGCTCTCCGCGGCTCTCTGCGGCTCTGCGGCGCGAAGCCCAACTGCCCCATGCCGTCCGCCCATTTCGCACGCCTGAACGCTTGAGGGTAACCGGAAGCCTCACGGGCGGCCGGAAGACGTGTGCTGACAGGCCGAAACACCGTGGTCCACGCGAGTAGCATGACTGGTTTGCGCCTCAGGATCCCTTCCGGACTCCTCTCGGGGCTCCCCTCAGGGCTCCCTTCAGGATTCCTTGCGGCGGCGACGGCGCGGGTTCACGTCCGGAAGCCCTTCGGCCTTGCGGAGCTGCTTGATCAGGCCGGTGACGGACCTCATGGACCCGGCGGACAGCCCGCTGAGGCGGAAGGCGGCGGCTTTGACCTGCTCGTCCTCCAGGACCTGGGCGAACTCGTCGGCCGCGGCGGCCTTGCCCATCTCCTCGCGCAGCCGCGAGATCCGCTCCTCGATCCGCTGCTCGATCGCTTCGGCGTTCTCGCCGTCGGCGAGGTAGCCGACCGTGACGCCGAAGAAGTTGGCGATCGCGCGGATCGAGTCGATGCCGGGGTTCGGATTGTTGTTCAAGCGGATGGTCTGGACCGTGCCGTGCGAGACGGAGGGGCCGGGCAGGTTCCTGGTGCCCTCGGCGATCTCCTGGTACGTGTACGGACCGCGGCTCGCCGGGTGGATCGTCTCGATCAAGAAGCCGAGGCGGGCGCCCATGGTGTCCCGCCCGTCGGTGGGGGTCCCCTCACCCATCACCGTCACCGCTCCTGTCTACCGCTGGATCCCGTGACCGACCGCTGCACCGACCACCACCTGCATTATCTACTGGCCTAGACGGCTCTCACCACACAATGCAACGAACTGCATCTACCCGGCTAGCGGACACCGGCGAAAGTGACCCACGCCACTTCACCGGATGATCACCTCTCCGTTGCTTGACAGGGCACACGTGGGACGACGTATGTTCATCCCGTCATCTAGCCCACTAGATGCGCCGGTGCCCGACTTCTGGACGGTTCACGTCTAGCTTGCTGAGCTCCGGGGCTGCTGGGAGAGAAGGGCGCGGGGGAGGGGCGGTGATGCTGCGACAGCGTCGGGCGCCCCTGCGGCGGGGGCCGTGTTCGGAGGTTCCGGACCCCCCGGACGAACGGGGCGCGCCCGCTTTTCGGGGGTGCGGTGCAACGGGGGCCGGGTCGCCCCGGTCCCGTGGGCTGGGGCACGGGGGTGCTCGGCGCACGGGACCGGGGAGCTCGCCGGCGGGCCCGGACCCGGCCGATGGTCGGCCTCGGACCGGCCGTGAGTCCGGAACGTTCCCTTTCCGGCCGGCCCGTGCTAGAACTGGAATCCGCAGCCATTGGTCTAGACCGGATGGCGTACGTGCGGTGGACCGCATGACGGCACCGCACACATGAAATCGCAGTGGGAGTCAACGAAGACCAGCCAGGACCCTGCCACCCCAGGAACGCGCAATGTACTCTCCCGCACCTCCTCCGCAGCGCCGGATCGTCAGGTCGGCCCCCCGCTGGCACCTCTCCGCATGCAGGGAGTCCCCCCGTGCGGCGCGCCGGCAGGTGGTGGCGACGCTGACGACCTGGGACCTGGAGAACCTGGTCGACGACGCCGCTCTCGTCATCTCGGAACTCGTCACCAACGCCGCCACGCACGGCCTCGGCCCCATCTGGCACAAGGCTGGCCACGGTCACCCTCGACGACGCCACCACGGCCGTGCACATGGTCGTCGGCGACTCGGGCCCCGGATGGCGCGGCCGTGAACCGGGCCGCGCGACCTCACGGGACACGTCCGGTCGCGGACTCGACATCGTCGACGCGCTCGCCGCCCTCTGGGGCGCCGCCCACACGGCGGCCGGCCACCAGGTCTGGGCCGAACTGCCCACCCCGACGACCGGACTCCGAGAACCCGGCCGCGCCCGCCCGGGAGGGCGGATCGCCGCCGAACGGGAGCCCGTACAGGGTGTCGGGACGGGCTGCGCGGCGTAGCGCGGGCGAGTCGGAGCAGCGGTGGTCCGGCCGCCGTCTGTGACACGGTTGAACCTGTCGATGACCGGCGGCGCGAAGGGGGATGGCGTGCGACTGTCACGGGAGGTCACCGGGTGGGCGTTCATCGCCGAGGTGGAGGGGACCCGCCGGGCCGGCCTGGCGGTCGGCCTGGCCGACATCAGCCCCTTCACCGCGGGTGGCGGGGCCGGAGGCAGCCTGTTCGCGCGCGCGTACGCGCGGGGCCTCCCGGCGCTCCTCTCACTGGACGCGCTGCCGTTCGGCCGCCCCGCCGACCCCCGGTGGTGCGTCACGCAGGACGCGGGGGGTGTCCTGTCCGTCCTCGACCCCGATGGCGCGCCCTTCGCCCACGACCTCGACCTGGAAAGGCCGCCGGGGTGGCGCGAGGCGGCGGAGGCCTCGGGCTCGGTCATGCTGATCGTGTCCCACGTACTCCCCGCCACCGGCGATCCCCTGGACGCGCTGGTCTTCGAAACGGGGCGGGGGATGGTGTGCGCCGGCTCCGTGCGCTTCGGTGAGCCCGCCCGCGCGGCGGACGATCCGCCGACGGTCACGTTCGTCATCGACCCGGTCGGCGTGCTCATGGACCTGGCGCAGTACGTGTGCGATCGGATCATCTCCTTGGACGAGGCGAAGCGACGGGCGCGCCAAGTGGAGGAGACACGGCGGGCCTTGGCGGAGCACCACGCGCTGTCCGCCGGGGCGATGGTGGATCCGCTGTTCGGGGACGGGTTCCCCGAGCACGGCGGCCCGGCGGAGTTCATGTACGTCTACTGGCGACTGGTCGCCGAACTCGCCGACGCCTGCGGGAGGGAGGCCGCCTGGCGGGTCGCGGCGTTCCGGACCGTCGAGGCGGGCGTCCGACTGGTGGCGGACCGGTCCGACCGCGCCGTGTTCGAGGAGTCCGCAGCGGTGGCGGCCCGCCTGATCGACAGCCTGGGCGGCTCCGCCGGCCCGGAAGCCGGCCCGGAAGCCGGCCTGGTGGCCGCGCTGCTGGCCGCCGCCCGGTTGCGGCTGGCCACCCGCGGACCGGAGGACCTGGCCGCCGACGCGTACGCGCGCGAGCTGCTGACCACCTGGTTCGCCCGGCTGACCGCTGACCTGTACCGCACGTGGTCCACCGAAGAGGAGCCCTTCCAGAGGGAGTCCGCCCGGCTGGTGGCGGAAGCGGGACAGCTGGTGGTGCGGGCGCTGGAGCTGGACGGCGGCTCGATGAGGCCCCGACTGCTGGCGGTACTCGCGCAGATCCTCGCGGACGGGGAGGGAGTTCACCGTGACGCCGCCGACGCCGCGCTGTCGGCATGGAGTGCCGCGCCGGGCGCCGACGAGCCGGACCTCGCGCTGTTCCTTCTGCGGACGACGAGCAGGGTGTCCCCGGAGACGGCCGCCGGGCTGCTCGCGGGGGTGTTCGGGAGGCCGCTGGCCGATTTCGTCGCCGCCCACGGCACGACGATGACCGCGAAGGTGATCAACCAAGGCGTCAACCTGGCCCGGGAACGCGCCGACCGGCCGCTGCTGCGCACCGTGTTGGACTGGGCGGACCAGCTCGACGTCCAGTGGGCCCCCACCCACCGCAGGCAGCTGATCGAGGCCCGGCTCCACGCGCTGCCCGACGACCCGAGCGAGTGCCCGCGTCCCGGCCAGCCGCTCCCGGTGTCGTTCCCGGAGTCCTGGACGGCGGCGCAGCGATCCGCGGCTCTGCTGCACGCGGCCGCGCACGCCCGCGACCGGCGGCAGCCGGCGTGGGGGCTCACCCTGCTGCGGCAGGCGGGCAACGGCCTGAGCGAGGAAGTCCGGCTGCTCACGGCGGATCTGTACTACCAGGCGACGACGGCGGACGAGCCGCCCCCGGGCCCCGTCCCGTTCCCGTGGGGCTACTACACGTACGCGGCACTCGGCTACGCATCGCTCGGCTTCGAGGAACTGGCGCGGGCGAGCCTGGTGCCGTTCGTGATGCGGATCGGCAACCTGCACGGCGGCGAACTCGTCGACGCACTGCGCGCGATCATCGTGGACGCGCCGAACTTCGACACGAGCAGCTCGCCCGAACTCGGCGGGCTCCTGCGCGACCTCGTGCACTCGGCGGTCTGGCAGATCGTCTCCGAAAGCGAGACGCTGCCCATGGGCCTCCTCCTCGGCCTGCACCATGCGGGCAAGGGATCGGAGCTCGGCGCGTGGTGGCGCATTGACGGCCCGCTCGAACTCCCCGCGCACATCCAGCACTTCATCGCCAAACTGCGCGACCTGGAGGAGCCGGCCACCGACGGCGCCTTGCCGAACCCGCCGAACCTGCTGAACGTGATGGACACGGACCGCCGACCGAGCGGCCACGACAACGCGCAGATCGCCCGGAACCTGCGGTGGCGCATCTCGTCGTTCATCGACGACGAGCTGCGTCGCCGCTCGGCACCGCTCACCGACGACCAGCACATCTGGGCCAAGGTGCCCGATCTGCTGGACGATCGAACGGTGCTGCTGACGTGGTTCCTGCCCGCGGCGATGAACGGCGCGGCCGTGCTGCTCGCCGTCACCAGGCAGGGCCAGGAACTCGTGGTACGCCTAGGCGAGCGCGAGCAGGAGCAGTCGAACGAGAACGAGAACGAGAACGAGCAGGGGCAGGGGCAGGGGCAGGGGCAGGACGACCGGCACCCGGTGGCGGACCGGGTCGAGGCGATCCGGTCGGAGGTCGAACGCGACCCGCTGTTCGCCGATGTGACGCCGGAGGGCAGCCGGCTGCTGGAGTCGGCCGGCCTGCCGCTCAGCGGCAGCGAGCGGTGGGCCGAGTGGCGCGTCCAGGGCAAGGACCGCATCCTGGCCTGGCCGCACGGCGCCCTGCACTACCTGCCCCTCCCGCTGTGCCGCACGGGCGGCCGCCTGCTCGCCGACGACTGGACGGTCACCACGATCGCGGGCCTCGAAGCCCTGGCACCCGTCGAGGTCCCCGCGCGTGCGCGCCGCACCGCCGTACTGGCCTCCGCCGCCGGGGGCGTCCCCTTCGGCCTGCGGGCGGAGCCGGCGCTGGAGGAGCACGCGCGGAAGGTCGCCGGGGCGGTGGGCGCCGAAGCCCTCACCGGTCCCGCGGCCACGCGCGACAGGCTGCGCGCGGAGATGTCCACGGCGGACGTCGTCCACATCGCCGCACACGGGACACTGGACGAGGACGCACCGTGGATGCACTGCCTCTACCTCACGCAGGACGGCGACGACGACGGCCGCGTATTCGCCTACGACTTCCTCGACGTCGACCTGCGCGGCGTCCGCCTCGTCACGCTCGCCGCCTGCGAGTCGGCGCTGGGCCGGTTCGACCGCGGGGACAACATCCGCGGCATCCCGTCGGCACTGATCACCGCCGGGGCGCAGGCCGTCGTCGGGTGCCTGTGGCCCGTACGACCGGAGCCCGCCACGTACTTCTACCACCACCTGCACCAGGGGGTCGCGCGCGGCGCGGAACCGGAGCGAGCCTTCCGCGGCGCCCAACTCGCCACGCGCACGACGTATCCCCATTACCGTGACTGGGGAGCGTTCACCTACGTGCACGGCAGGAGCAAGGGAGCCGCCGCATGACCGAGATTCGACTGCACGACGTCGAACTCGTGCCGGAGCGTACGCTCGGCAGCCCGGCGGACGACGCACCGCTGCGCGGCAGGCTCACTTTCGGCTGGGACCTCCTGCCCGCCGACCGTGCGGGCGCGCCGGCCGACTGGCTTTCCTACCTCGGCGCCACACCAGACCGGGAGTTCCGGCACCTGCTGATGGTGTGCTCGTTCCGCCCGGAGACTCCGACGAGCAAAGGCGTCTTCCGCCACGCCTCCCTGGGCGTCGCACTGTCCACACCGGAGCCCGGCGTACAGCCGATGGCGCGCCTGATCGACCCGGGCGAGCGCACCCGTCCGGTCGCCGGACTCGGGACGGGTTTGAGCTTCACGGTCACGACGGGCGTGCTGGACGTGGGGGTGGAGAAGCCGGCTGGAGCCGGACCGGCGAGGGAGGAGTGGACCGTCCGGGGCCACGGGGCTTCCCAGCCGAACCCGCAGTGGGAGTTCCGACGGGTCAAGGGTTTCCCACTGGTCGGCGATCACCCGGTGGCCGCACTGGTGGAGCTCGTGCCCGGCCGCGTGAACACGGCCGAGGTACGGGTCGCGGCGGAACTGGAGCACCGCAACTGGGGCCTCCGCCGCTACCGCGCACAACTCGCGCCGACACCGCACACCATCGCACTGTCAGACTGACCCGCCCCGGGGGCCGTTCGCGAAGCTCGCCCGGATGTCGCTGTTCAGCTCTTGCGGGCCAACGGTTGCCCGGCGAAGCTCACCCCGTCCAGGCCATGGGCCATGAGGTTGCGAATGTTGCCGTGGTCGGTGTCGTTCGGCGTCGCCAGCACACCGCGATAGTGCTCACCGAACGCCAGCAGCGCTTCCTGGTCGCTCAGCCCTTCCAGCAGGGCCAGCCCCAGCGTCTTGCAGGAACCCTCGTTCGCACCTGCGGCATTTTCCAGTTCCCCGTTGCGGAACGCCTGCGGCTGATACTCGTAATGCGCGGCGATGAAGGCCAAGGTGTCGGCGAACTCGTGCTCACCTGACGCAAGGCTCGCCCGCAGCGAGTTCAGATCAGTCATGTGGGTTCCCCTGGGTTGAACAGACGATCCGATTGCCGTCCGTGACCGGACGACATTACCCCCTCGCGACACGTCGGAACGAGCAGCATCTCCGCAGGTCACGCTGTGCGCTTATGCGACCCATGGGGGCCGGTTCCGAAAGTTCGCAGGATCTAGTTGATCAAGGGCGTCGATGTGCCGGCTACAGCCAGTCGCGCTTCTTGAAGATGATGTACAGGCTGACGCAGACCACTGCCATCAGGAGGATGGCGAAGGGGTAGCCGCCGGCCCACTTCAACTCCGGCATGTCTTCGAAGTTCATGCCGTAGATGGTTCCCACGAGTGTGGGTGCAAACAGGATGGCGGCCCGCGAGGAGATTTTTTTGAAGTTGTCGTTCTCAACGCGTTGACCTGCGCGGATCGCTGCATGAGGCGTGCTGACCTGCGGCGTTACGTGTTTCCGATGCTTTCACGGTGACGCCGAATTGTGCGGTCGATTCTCCCCAGCCGCTCCCCAGCGCTGCTCATTCTCCCCAGATTCTCCCCAGCCGCAGCGGGTTCTCGACGGTGCTTCCGCTGGTGAGGCGGCCTTCCTGGGGCTTGCTGAGCCGCTTCGCACAGTATCGGAAGGGGCGTGCTCCGGGCCGCGCGGCGTCAGATCGTGCGTGACGATCTTGACGACCTCATCACGGACCTCGACAAGATCCACGGCCCGGCGGACCTGGAGGCGGTGGCGACGAAGCGGGCCAGGCTGACGGATCCCGAGCCCGGGGCCGAGGCGGCTGCGTGTGGGCTGAGGAGGCGATTCACGGGCCCCGCGTACGTGTCACCTCTCGGTCTGCTGCCAGACGGAGGTGAGCGCCGTGACGGGGTCGGTGTCGGCCGGCGCTGCCGGCCACCAGTCGCCGTCGTCATCCTGGAGGTAGGGGTACCAGCGGGTGTCGGGGCCCAGGCGCACCTGGATGCCGTGGCCGGTGAGAGTGAGGCGGTTGCGCCAGGCCCTGAGGGCGACCGGGGTGGTGGTCATTTCGGTGAGGGCCTCGGTCAGGGCGCTGCGGGCTGCTCTCATCGCCGTCGGGTCGGGGGTGTGGGGCTGTTCGGCGACGGTGATGCCGGTTGGGCCGCCATATCGCCAGGCGCGGGTGAGGCGGGCGAACGCGGTCGGTTCGGTACCGGTGTTCTGGATGAGGTGGTGGAACCACTCGGGTCCGCAGTTGCTCGCGGCGATCCGTGCCGCGTCCTCGCGCTGGGTCAGGTGCAGGCTGGTGGTGTCGCCCGTGAGCAGTCGGGCAGCGCGTGCGGCGGTGTCCGTCATGAGGCGTTCGAGGTCCGCGGTGGACAGACCGGTGCCGGGTGGCGGGGCGGCGGGCAGTGCGGCGGGGCCGGGGGGTGCGGGCAGGCCGGGCGGCGGGGCGCGCCGTCAGGTGCGCTCCCCGCCGCTCCGGACCCCGGGAGACCGTGCCGCGCGCGGCGTCGGTCTCCGCACCACCGGCAGGACTGCCGCCGGCCGTGCCGGGCGGCGGGGGGCGCGCTGTCAGGTACGCACCCCCGCCGCCCGGGTTCTCAGGAGGCCGTGACGCGCTTCGCGTCGGCCGGTTCGCCGCCCCAGGTGAGGGCGGCGGGGGTGCCGGACGGCTCCTCGGGGGTGGCGAGCCATCCCGTGAGTGCGCCGTCGCGGGTGACGAGGACCGCGGCGGAGCCGGCGGGCAGGTCCAGCGTCCAGCCGGTGCCGGTGCCGGTGCCGGTGCCGGTGACCTGGTCGTCGGCACCGGTGGGGTTGAAGGCTCCGATGACGCGGACGCCGTCGGGGCCGGACCGGCTCAGGAGGCGGGCTCTCCCGTGCGCCGTGGTCCAGCTCCGGACGGCCGGAGCCTGGAGCCCGGCGGCGAACGAGGCGAGGAACGCGGCGGCCGCGCCGTCGGCGGACCGGTCGGCCCGGAGCCTCAACTCGCCGGGGAGGTCGCCGTCGGCGTGCCCGGCCCGCAGCACGGCGACGGGGACGGGCGTGCCGTCGGCGGCGGGCGCCGGCTTCTCGTCGAGCCAGCCGAGCCCGAACAGCAGCCCGGAGCCGGCCAGTTGAAGGTCAACGGCTTCGGCCAGTTCCGCGAGGACCGTACGGCCGGTGCGCTGCCAGGCACCGGCCTCGGGCAGGGCCCGGTCGACGAGGACCACCGCGTCGCGGTCCAGGACGCTGCCGGTCAGCAGGGCGCCGAAGCGTTCGAGGAACGCGGCCAGCAGGCGCAGGCCCTCGGCGTTGGCCTGGTGGGAACCGGACTCGGCGAGCGGCGCACCCGGGGTGTACGGCGGTGCGTGCAGGCCGGGATCCACCCCTTCGGCGCGCAGGCCGTCGGGGTCCATGTCGACCAGGGGACCCCAGTTCTCCGTGGCGCAGGCGGTGTAGACGCTGACGGTGGTGGAGCCCAGCAGGAGGGCCAGCAGGGCGTTGAAGACGGGGGTCGCCGGCCGGGCGTAGGACTCGTCGGTCCAGGTGAACCCCCAGTTCGCCTCGGCCACGTCGGTGCCGCCGAGGAGGATCCCGGCCAGGTGGGACCCGAATGCGGTGGTCTCCCGCGCCGGATTGCCGATCCATTCGGTGTGGCCGACGAAGTACCCGGAGCCCTGGATGGCGCGCTGGCGTGCGGCCCAGGCGTCGAGCGCGGCGCGCGGTGCGGTGACCTCGGTGAGGGGGACGTTGGCCAGCCGGGCCGGGCCTTCGGGGAAGAGGGCGGAGATCCGGTCCCACAGGCCGACGATGGCGTGGCCGGACCACCGGGACCACAGCTGACGCGTGGCGCTGGTCCACCGGGAGACGTCCTGGGCGGCGAGGGCGGCCTCGTCGGGCAGGCCGCGTCCGGTGAGCCAGTGGGCGAAGGCCCGGCGGGCGGGGGGCGAGGCGTCCTGGGCGTCCACGGGGAGGTGGGCGTCCCCGCAGGTGCCTTCGTTGCCGAGCTGGAGGGCGACGACGGGACCGTCGGGGGCGGTGGCCCCGGCGACGACCTCGTCGGCGACGGCCTTCAGCCAGGTCTCGGTCTCGGCCTGGACGGCCGGGTCGAGAAGGCTGGGCAGCGGCTTGCCCTGGGAGGTGAGGACGGTGCCGTCCAGCCCCTGGTACGGGGTGTGCTCGGGGCCGCAGAGGCGGTCGGGCAGCCCGCCGAGCTGGACCTCGGCGTGGATGAAGGGCCCGGGCTTGAGGAGGACGCCCAGCCCGGCGGCGGCGGCCAGCTCCAGCAGTCCGACGACATCGCGCTGCGGGTCGGTCTTCCCGGTGAAGTCGAAGGAGCGGTCTCCCTCTCCCCCGCCGAGCGGCCCGACGGTCTCGTGGAAGCGCCACGGGAGGTAGCAGGAGACGACGTCCACGCCCAGGGCGCGCAGTTCGCTCAGGTTGGCGGCCCAGTTGGCGGGGTCGGCCCGGTAGTACGGGTACTCGCCGATGACGACGGGCCGGGTGGTGCCGGGGACGAGCGCCTCGGCGAATGAGGTGCGCCGCGTAGGACTCATGCGTCCGCCCCGGGGTGCGGAGGTACGAGGACGACCTTCAGGGCGGTGTACTCGGTGCCGGGGACGGCGGCGAGGGCCTTGAACGCCTCTTCGTGGTCGGCGAGCGCGAAGCGGTGGGTGACCACGCGCTCCAGCGGCAGCTGCCGGGCCAGCTCGACGGCCTTGGGGAAGATCATGCTGTTGTAGTCGCCGGCGCCGATGATCTGCAGGCCGCGCTGGAGCAGGGCGAGCGGCCGGACGGTGGCGGAGGCGTTGCTGTTGAAGCCCATGACGACGACGCGGCCGCGGACGGCGGCGTAGCCGATGCTCTGCTCCAGGAGGTTGCCGACGGAGTCGACGACGAGGTCGCCGCGCTCGGCGAGGGCGGGGTCGTCCGGGGTGTGGACGGTGACGCGGCCGCCGAACTCGGGGGCGTCGAAGATCTCCTGGCCGAGCCGGCCGCGTACCGGGTCGGGCTCGACGAGGAGGACCGTGGCGCCGTACAGCTGGGCGGCCATGGCGGTGACCACGCCCATGGGGCCGCCACCGACGATGACGGCGGTCTCGCCCGCCGCCAGGCGGCCGGCCTCGATGTTGTTGAGCGCGCAGGCGAGCGGTTCGACGACGACGGCGCGGTCGAAGTCCATGTCCTCGGGGACGGCGTGGCAGAAGAGCTCAGGAAGGCGGATGAACTCGGCGAAGGAGCCGTCGTAGTCCAGTCCGACCTCGGTCCCGGCCTTGCGGCCGCAGAAGTTCCAGTGGCCTTCGAGGCAGTTGGCACAGTTGCCGCAGTACAGGGTGGGGTTGACGATGACCCGGTCGCCGACGGCGAAGCGGGTGACGCCCGGGCCGGTGGAGTCGACGAAGCCGACGGCCTCGTGGCCCATGACGACACCGGTCTCGGCCGGGAACTTGCCGACGAGGACGCTGCGGTCGGTGCCGCAGATGCCGCTCTGGGTGACGCGGATGACGATGTCGTCCGCGGCCAGCGGCTCCGGCTTGGGGTGGTCGACGAGGGTGAGCGTTCGCTCCGCGGTCAGCGTCAGGGCCTTCATGATTCCTCCCTCGCGGGCGCGGCGGCGCGGCCCAGGTCCCAGCGGATGGTGTCGAGCAGCTGCTTGTGGAGTTCGGGCGTGGCGGCGGCGATGCAGGACTTCTGGTTCATCGGGCCGAGGTCCACCAGCGAGGTGCTGCCGAGGTCGTCGCCGTAGGCGTCCGTGATGACGACGCCGGCCTGCCGGGCGAGGTAGACGACGGCGGCGATGTCGTAGGGGAAGAGGTGCAGGATCGAGCCGCGGCCGACCCGCAGGAACGCTTCTTCGGTGTCCGGGTGGTCGCGCAGCACGCGGTTGCCGATGTCGACGTAGGCGTCGAGCTGGCCGGTGATGATGCGGGAGATGGAGAAGGTGCTGCTGTTGAAGACGAAGATGCCGCCGGTGTTGGCCGATTGGTCCACGAGGTGGCCGTACGCCGCGGTCATCAGGTCCATCGGGTGGCCGTTGAACTCGATCGACCAGAACATGTGGGTCGGGTCGGTGTTCCGGCTCAACCGCGGGACCGGGGTGGTGAATCCGCCGCTGACCAGGCCGGAGGCCTCGTCACCGTACAGCCAGGCGCCGCTCTTGATCTCGACCAGGCAGGCGGCGTCGACGTCGGCGAGGGTGGGCTTGCCGTCGCCGTAGGGGGCGGCCGCGATGGACACCATGCCCATCTCGAGGCCGGCCGAGGTGGGGCGGGTGCCGTCGATCGGGTCGACGACGAGGAGGATCTGCGGATCGGCGGCGAGCTCGACGTAGGAGCCGTCCTCGGTGTAGAGGGCCGCGGGGACGTGGGCGTGCTCGCGCAGGTAGTCCAGTACGGCCTTCTCGGCCACCTCGTCGACGTCGAACTGGGCGTCGCCGCCGGGCGAGTCGCCGTGGACGCTGCGCTCGCGGCCGGTGGCCTCGTAGGCGAGGAGCTCGGCGCGGACGTGCTGTCCGAGGGAGGTGAGCAGCCGCTTCATCGGGGTGTCGTCGGCCATCGGGTCATCGTCGGTCATCGGGCCAGCTCCGCGAGGAAGAGGTTCTCCAGCTTGTCGCAGATCTCCTCGGCCTGGTCCATGGTGAGGATCAGCGGCGGGCGGATCTTGAGGACGTTGCCGTAGCCGTACCGCGAGGTGCGCAGGATCAGGCCGTGGTCCATGGCCTTGGTGGCCAGGTGGTTGGTGAGCTTCACGGCGGGCTTGCCGTCGGGTTCGGCCATCTCGAAGCCGATCATCAGTCCGACGCCGCGGACGTCCACGATCTCCGGGTAGCGGCGCTTCATGTCGTTGAGGCGTTCCATGATGTAGCCGCCGGTACGGGTGACGTTCGCCAGGAACTCGGGCTTCCGCACGATGTCGAGGGTGGCGTTGGCCGCCGCGGCGGCCAGCAGGTTGGCGCCGTAGGTGAACGAGTGGTGGGCCGCGGGGAGGCCGGCGAGCCGCTCGTTGGTGATGATGGCGGCGACCTGCGCACCCGATCCGCCGAGGCCCTTGGCCGTGGTGATGGCGTCGGGTTCGACGTCGAAGTACTGGGCCGCGAACATGTGGCCGGTGCGGCCGATGCCCGTCTGGATCTCGTCGAATATGAGGGCGATGTTCTGCTCGTCGCAGAAGGCGCGCAGTTTCTGCATGTAGCCGTCCGGCGGGACGATGTTGCCGCCGTTTCCGGATATCGGCTCGATGAGTACGGCGGCTACCCGGCCGGAGCTGGCGTATTCGACGAAGTCCTCGAGCCGGTCCACGCACATCATCCCGCAGGAGCCCTCCTTCTGCCCGTAGAAGCAGCGGAAGCAGTACGGGTCGGGTACCTGGAGGCTGCCGGGGAAGAGGTTGGGGAACGGCTCGCGGCGGAACGCGTTGCCCGACATCGACGTCATCATCATCGTCTGTCCCACGTGACTGCGGAACAGCGTGATGACGTCGGACTTGCCGGTGGCCAGCTGGGCCATCTTGATGGCGCCCTCGTTGGCGGCCGAGCCGCCCGAGACCTTGGGGTGCACCTTCGTCAGGTTGTCCGGAGAGACCTCCACCAGACGCTGGACCAGGCCGTTGACCGGGTCGCTCTGATAGGAGGAGGTGATGTGGATCACCTTGTCGATCTGGTCCTTCATCGCGGCGACGACGTCCGGGTGGGAGTATCCCAGGCTCAGGTTGAACGTCGCCGACGCGCAGTCGAGGTAGCTCTTCCCGTCCTCGTCGTAGAGGTAGACACCCTCGCCCCGCGCCATTTTGTAGTCGCTGACGGGGTAATAGATGTGCTCGGTAACATCCTTGGTTTCCATCGGTCCCTCTCACAGGGGTCGTTCGAGAACGTCAAGGCACGGGCGGCGGACATACGACTCACGCCCAAATGAAAAGAAGGGGGATACGGCTTGCTGCCGGCGGGGGGCGGCCCGGATGCTTCACCCAATTCAGACGGGGATCTCACGGTGGCGCCTTCCCATTCATAAGATCACATTCCAACTCGCCCTGACAAGCGGCCTTTTGGAGATGCAGATCTCTTTCCGATGTGGACTGTCTAGCCGTGAAATGCGAGGGCGCCGGTGGAGCCGCTCAGCGAACGGGAGACCGCCGTCGCGGCGCGGGCGGCGGGCAGCCCCGCCGGTCCCAGCGCGGCCACGGCCCGCAGCGTGTGCCGGGTCGCCTCGCGCCGGGACAGGTCTGGCCAGCACAGGTCGTGCAGTCCGGACGCCGCGATCAGCGCACCCGCGGCCACCGCGTGCCGTACGGACCGGTCGGGGTCCCCCACCGAACGCCGCACCCGTCTCAGCGCCTCCGGGGGCCGCAGGCCGGCAGGTGGACCCGCGCCGCCCGGGAGGAGCACTGGACGGGAGGAGGAGGCGGCGGAGGCGGAGCAGGAGGAGGAGGAGGAGGAGGAGGAGGCGAGCGCCGCGGGACCCAGGCGTTCCACCCAGTCGGACGGCTCCCGGTCTCGGGCGGAAGCCTCGACGCGCGCCAGGAACGCGTCCAGCACCGGGTCACCGCGGCGGCCCCGCCCGGTCGGTCTGACCCGGTCGCCGGACAGGTCCAGCCGGCCGGCCAGCACGCCCTGGAGGAGCATCGCGCCGGCGAGCCCCCGGCCGGTCTCGGTCTCGCGGCGCGGCGGCGGGAAGCTGCCGTGCGCGGCGGCACACAGGGCGTACAGCTGCGCCGGCGTCGTCATGTCAACGTCGTCTCCAGTACGTCCCACAAGGCTTCTGGCGAGGTGAACACGTGCCCCTGGAGGCCCAGTCGGCATGCGGCGTCCACGTTCTCGGCCCGGTCGTCGACGAACAGGACCTCCTCGGGCGGCAGTCCGAGCTCGCGCACGCACCACTCGTAGGCGGCGGGCTCGGGCTTGGCGCTGCCGATCCGGCAGGACAGTCCGCGGACCGCGAACCGCTCCAGCCACGGGTGGGTGGCCTCGTACAGGACGGCCAGGTCCTCGGGAATGTTGGAGAGGAGGCCGAGCACGACCCCCCTGTCGGCGAGGAGGCCGAGCAGGTCCACCGTCCGCTGGTCGATCTCGCTCCAGCTGGCGAGGTCGGCGGCGGTCAGCTCATCGGTCAGCCGCAGGTCGCGGGGGATGCCCAGTTCCGCGCAGACCGCTTGCCAGTAGTCGGGCCCCGTGACCTCGCCGCGGTCGTAGGGGGGCCGCTGTGACCAGTACGCCGCCCAGAAGCGGTCGGGGTCGCCGCCGGCCGTGCGTTCCAGGGCGGCCATGGACTCGGGCGACTGGACACGTGCGATGACACCGAACATGTCGAAGAGGACGGCTTTCATCCTTCGGTTCCTCACGTTCTACGGGTTCAGGGCGTTCGGAGTGCAGAGGGTGGCGATCAGCGTTCAGAGGGTGGTGACGGAGTCCGTGCGCCCGGGGTCCGCGTGCCCGGAGTCCTTGCGTCCGGGGTCGCTCGGACCGGACACGCCACCGAGGTCGGGGGCGTTGCGGCGCAGCCACAGGCTCAGCACGCCGCAGATGACGGCGAGCAGGAACAGCAGCAGCGGCACCGTCTTCACCTCCATCGTGTCGATGACGGCACCCAGCAGGGGCGGGAACGCCACCCCGCCGATCATCGAGGCGGCGATCACATAGGCACCGGCGGCGGCCACGCCGGGCACGGCGCGGTTCAGCCAGGGCAGGCAGGTCGGGAAGATCGGCGCGATCATCAGGCCGACGCCGAAGTACGCGTACGGGGCGAAAGCCGGGACCGTCGCCAGGAGGAGGAAGCCGGCCATGCCGGCGCAGCAGACCATGAGGATCGACGGCGCGGGCCAGCGCAGGCTGATCGGCGCGGCGATGAACCGGCCGATGGTCAGGGCGGCCCAGTAGGCGGAGGTCGCGGTCGCGGCGGTGGCGGCGCCGTATCCGACGGCTTCGAGGTGGGTGGGTTCCCAGCCGCCGACACCGGTCTCGATGGCGACGTGCAGGACGTAGATCCCGATGAACACCCCGATGATCGGGAGTACCCGGGCGCCGCCTGCCGATGCGCCTTCCACGGGGGCGGGGGCGGGCTCCCTGGCGGCGACCCCGCCGAGGGTGAAGAGGATCAGCAGGCTGATCACGCCGGTGCCCACGAAGATCTCCGGGTAGCTGTCCGCCCCGAGCCAGCCGATCAGGGCGGGACCGGCGATCGCGCCGATGCCGAAGTGCCCGTTCAGCAGGTTGAGCATGGCGGTGCTGCGGCGGCCGAACCCGACGGCGAAGAGCTGGTTGAGGCCGTAGTCGATGCCGCCGAAGCCCAGTCCGATGACGAACGTGCCGGCCAGGGCGAGGGCCCAGCTCGGGGAGAAGGCGAAGACCACCGCGCCGACGGCCATGAGCAGGTACGAGCTGCCGAGCAGCACCCGGTTGTTCAGGCGGCCCCGCAGGAGGTGGTAGATCAGCACTCCGAGGAGGGCTCCGACGAAGTGCGCGCTGAGGCTCAGACCGGCCACGGCCGGACTGATGCCGAACTCGTCCCGCAGGGCCGGGATCGCCGGACCGTAGAGCGCCTGGAGGGCGCCGATCACCATGAACGCCAGGCACGAGGCGACGATCGCGACGGTGGTGAGGAGGGGCTTCCCCCCTTCTGGCAGATCGGCCTCGCTGGTGGCGGTCATCGCTCTCCTTCATCGGTCATGGCCTAATGAACACGATCGACGTTCACATCGGCAGGAAGTTCACGTTGCTGCGATCACGCTACACACCGAGAATGTTCATTTCAACAGTATCGATGTGCGAAACGCTCAGCAGGGCTCCAGCGCCCCATCTGTGCTAAAAGCAGACACATGAACGTGATGGAGAGGCACAAGTTCGTCGTGGGACTGCTCATGCGGCAGAACCGCGCGACGGTGGCCGAGCTGGCCCAGACCACCGGGGCGTCCGAGATGACCATCCGCCGGGATCTGGAGGTGTTGGAGTCCCGGGGAGCACTGCGCCGGGTGCGCGGCGGCGCCGTGAACAGCCTGCCCGGCGGCGTCGAGCCCCCCTACGCGATCCGGGCCATGTCCGGAGCGCGGGCCAAGGAGCGGCTCGGGCGCGCCGTGGTCGAACTGCTCACCGACGGCGAGACCGTCGCACTGGATACGGGCACGACGGCTGTCGCCATCGCAAAGGCCATGTCCGACCGCCAGTTCACCGTCACACCGCTTTCCCTGCACGCGGCCTTCACCTTGTCCTCGAATCCCGGCATCCAACTGGTGATGCCCGGCGGCCAGGTGCGCCCCGAAGAGCTGTCCTTTTACGGCCACGCACCCGTGCAGACCTTCAAGGACCTGTGCTTCGACACGTTCATCCTGGGCTGCTGCGGGGTCGACCCCGTCCAGGGCGCCACCGCCTACAACCTCGACGACGTACAGGTGAAGCGGGCGGCGGTCGCCTCGGCACAGCGCGTGATCCTCGTCGCGACCGCCGACAAGATCGGCCGTGCGGCGCTGGGCCGCATCTGCTCCATGGAGGAGATCGCCCTCGTCGTCACGGACGCTCCCGCGGACTCCCCCGCGGTCGAAGTGCTCCGTGACCAGGGCGTCGAGGTGGTCCACCCGGCGGACGACTGAGTCTGGGAGCCGGTCCGGCGGCTCCGGAGGGCGGGGCCGGCCGGCCGTCTGGGATGCATGGGAACGAGAACCTTCCGGTTACTGCGCGTCTTTGGATCGGCGCGCGCCCCTTCAGCATCGAGGGCGCGGCGGCCCCCGCCAATGGGGGACGACCGTCGTGTTACCGACTGTCGGAAAGACGACAGCAAGAACTTGCTGCAAGTTTCAAGCACGGGGTACGCGTTCCGGCCATCCCCGAAGGGGCATACCGTCCAGTCGGCAGGTTCGAGCCACCCGCCGAATTCCGCTGTGGCCCAGGGATGTCGCGCCGCCCTCCGGCCCGCTCCCGCACCCGGCAAGCATGGCCGATACACGTTCCCCGGTCGGCGGGCCCGGGCGGAGTCTCCTAGCATCGCGATCGCGACGGATGCGAACGAGAGGGCACCCCATGAAACGAGCCGCACTGAAACGCCCGCAGGACCGTGACCGCCCCCGGGAGCTCACCCCCGAAGAGATGGACCTCTACCGGGAGTTCGCGGAGCAGGGCCCCCTCCAGTCGAGCCAGGTGCTCACCCGGGCGGAACCCGAGACCGCGGCCCACGCCCTCGACACCCTCGACACCCTCGTCTCCACCGGCCTCGTCCAGCAGATCGGCCCCGACTGCTTCGCGGCCACCAACCCGACCGACGTGTCCGCGCAGTTGCTCAAGGAGTGGGAGGAGCGCGTACAGGGAGCCCAGCTCGACCTGCTGCGCATGCGGGGGCAGCTCGCGGAACTGGCCATCGTGCACGCTTCGCGCCACCGCACCCTGGAGGGGCCGCCGTTGGAGCTCATCGATTCGTCGGACGAACTCCGGTACATCATCGAGAGCCACTCCGCCGCTTGCACGAAGGAGCTGCTCCGCGCACAGCCGGGCGGCCCCCTGCCCGCGGCCGGGCGGCACCGCGACCGCGACCGCGACCTCCTCTCCCGCGGTGTGCTCGTGCGCGCGCTCTACCAGCACTCGGCCCGCTTCGACCCGCCGACCGTGCGGTACGAAGCCGAGCTGGCCGCTCTCGGCGCCGAAGCCAGGACGGTTTCCGGCGGCCTGGCCGGGTGCCTGGTCTTCGACCGGGCCCTGCTCGTCCTCCCCCTCCGGGAAACGGCGGGCGGGGCCGGCGGGGCACTGCTCGTCCGCAGCCCTGACCTGGTCGCCTTCGTCGCCGAGATGTTCGACGTCCTGTGGGCGACGGGCGAGCACATCGGCAAACCCCGCGAGAAGGCCTTCATCCAGGACGTCGCCGACCAGGCGAAACGCTCCATACTCCAGCACCTGATGCAGGGTGACGACGACCGCGTCACGGCCCGCGCCCTCGGCATCTCGGTGCGCACCTGCCAGCGCCATGTATCAGCGATCATGCGCCAGTTGGGCGCGACGAGCCGCTTCCAGCTCGGCTACCTGGCCCAGTTGCACGGGCTGCTCGCACCCGAGGCCCCGGAGACCGCCCGCACGAACGTCTCGACATCGATGTCAGCCCCCGGGCCCATGCCCGAGCTCATGCCCATGCCCACACCCATGCCCGCACCCGTGCCCGTGCCCGTGCCGGAAACTCCTGAGCCCCCGCGGTGCACCGAGGACAGCGGCACCTGGATCCACCTGTCAGGGGACCGCGGTACCAAGTACTCCGCGGAGCGGATCGGCCGCCTCCAGGAGGCGTACCACTGACACCTCCGGAGCCGTCCGCCAAGAGAGCCGCTCGCGACGCGGGGGCCGGTCGCCGGGGTCAGCAGCCGCCGGAACGGGCCGGGGCGCCGATGGTGAGGGTCGCCGGGGTCGCGCAGCAGCCGCCGCCGGTCTCCTCGGCGGCCTCGGGCTGGTCGAAGAGGCCCGCGCCGCCGCAGACTCCGGTCTCGGGGAGGGTGAGTTCGACGCGCTCGGCGGCTTCCCTGTCGCCGGCGAGGTGTGCGGCGATGGAGCGGACCTGCTCGTAGCCGGTCATGGCCAGGAAGGTCGGGGCGCGGCCGTAGGACTTCATGCCGACGAGGTAGACGTCCTTCTCCGGGTGCGAGAGCTCGTTCACGCCGTGGGGGTAGACGGTGCCGCAGGAGTGCTGGTTGGGGTCGATCAGCGGGGCCAGTTCGGTGGGAGCCTGGAGGCGCTCGTCGAGGTTGAGGCGGAGCTCGTCGAGGAAGGTGAGGTCGGGGCGGAAGCCGGTGAGCACGATGACCTCGTCGACGGGTTCGAGGCGGCGGCCGTCCTCGCCGACGAGGACCAGGCGGCCGTCGGTGTCGCGCTCGACGGCCTCGGTACGGAAGCCGGTGACCGCGTCCGCATGGCCGGCGTCGACGGCGGCCTTCGCGGCGAGGCCGAGGGCGCCGCGGGCGGGGAGCTCGTCGGCTTCGCCACCTCCGAAAGTGGACCCGGAGATGCCCCGTCGGAGGATCCAGGCCGCGTGGGTGCCCTGTTCGCTCTTCGCGAGGTCGGCGAGGTGGGCGAGGGCGGTGAAGGCGGAGGCTCCGGAACCGATCACGGCGGTGCGCTTGCCGGCGTACCGGGCTCGGACGGCCGGGTCCTTGAGGTTCGGGACGCGGTAGGCGAAGCGGTCGGCCGCGCCCTTCTCTCCGAGTGCGGCAAGGCCGCTGCCGCCGGCCGGGCTGGGGGTGGACCAGGTGCCGGAGGCGTCGATGACGGCGCGGGCGAAGACGCGGGCCTCGCTGCCGTCGGCCGCGGCATGGTGGACCACGAAGGGCTGGGCCTCGCGGTCGGCGTCGACGATGCGGTCGCGGCCAGCCCGGGAGACGCCGGTGACGGTCGCGTCGTAGCGGACCCGCCCGCCCAGGACGTCGGCCAGCGGCTGGAGGTAGCGCTCGACCCAGTCGCCGCCGGAGGGGTAGGTGGCGGGATCCGGCGTGACCCAGCCGGTGGGTGCGAGGAGCTTCTCGGCCACCGGGTCGACGACCTCGCCCCAAGCGGAGAACAGGCGTACGTGCGCCCACTCGCGGACGGCGCCGCCCGCCGCCGGACCGGCTTCCAGGACGAGGGGTTCGATGCCGCGGTCGAGCAGGTGGGCTGCGGCCGCGAGGCCGGCCGGACCGGCCCCGATGACGACGACGGGCAGGTCGGTGATGGCAGGCGCGTTCACGGTGGGCTCCTCGTTGTTTCGACATCCGTCGATGGCTTGCACGACCAGCGTTGCACCTGATTCGACGAACGTCAACATAGACATTCATCGAATTCTCAGGGCTTCCGCAGGCCCTGCAGGCCCTTGCCCGGGGCGGACCCGCTGCCCGCCTCGCGCGTCGGGCAGCGGGTCATCGCGCCGCGGCCGGCGCCGGCACCCCTGCTGTCCTGCCGTCCTACTGTCCTGCTGTCCTGCCGTCCTGCCGTCCCGCTGTCCTGCTGTCCTGTCCTGCTTCGACATGTGTCAACATAGACGTATGTCGAATGCGAACCTTCTGCCGCTCCTGGAAGCCGATCAGGCCATCGCGCCGTGCTGCCCGCCACTGAACGAGCGCCCCATGTCCGCGGATGAGGCGGAGGTTGCGGCGAAGATGTTCAAGGCGCTGGGTGACCCGGTCCGCCTGCGCCTGTTCTCCTCCGTCGCCTCGCACGAGGGCGGCGAGGCCTGCGTGTGCGACATCTCCGACGTCGGCGTCTCCCAGCCCACCGTCTCCCACCACCTGAAGAAGCTGAAGGAAGCCGGGCTGCTGTCCTCCGAACGACGCGGAACCTGGGTGTACTACCGCGTCGAGCCCTCCGTGCTCGCCGCCATGAGCGCCCTCCTGGCCGGTGCGGCGAAGACGGCATGACGGGGATGCGCATCACCCCGCTGCTCCCCGAGCACGCTGACGCGGTACTGGCGATCTACCGGGCCGGGATCGACGAGGGCAACGCGACCTTCGAAACCGCCGCCCCGGCCTGGGAGGCGTTCGACGCCTCCAAGCTGCCCGGGCACCGCTTCGCAGCGGTGGACGAGGACGGCACGGTCCTCGGCTGGGTCGCCGCGACGGCCGTCTCGGACCGGTGCGCATACGCGGGCGTCGTCGAGCACTCCGTGTACGTCGACCCGGCCGCGCGGGGCCGCGGCGCGGCCCGCGCCCTGCTCCAGGCTCTGATCGCCTCGACGGAAGCGGCGGGCATCTGGACGATCCAGTCCGGGATCTTCCCCGAGAACTCCGCCAGCCTCGCCGTCCACGCACGCGCGGGCTTCCGGATCATCGGCACCCGTGAACGCATCGGCCGCCACCACGGCGTCTGGCGGGACGTGGTGCTGCTGGAGCGCCGCAGCACGGTCGTCGACTGAGCGGGCGGACGACGGACGGGCGGGCGGACGGGCGAGCGGGCGGACGGACGGACGGGCGAGCGGGGCAACGGTGCGCCGCGTCAGACCGCGGGCTGACCCTGCTCGGTCGCGCCGCGCGTGGAGATGACCGCCACCAGGGCCAGGCCCACCACGGCACCCACCACTGGCGCCGATGAAGGCGGGCACGGAGGCAGGGGCGATGCCCGGGAGTGCGTACCCGCACGCCACCGAGACCCCCGCGCGGCCTCCTCCCCCGCCCCGCAGGCCTGAAGATCACGGCCCGCACCAGCCCGACACGGCGACGCGCGGGATCGGCAGGATCTGCGGGATCGGCGGCGGGCCGGTTCGACGCGATCCCCCCTCGGGGCAGGACCGCCCTCGTGGTCGGCGACGCCACGGGGCCCGGAGTCCGCGCCGCCACCCACCACGGGACAACCGCGCAGGGCCACCCGCGCCCTGGGAGACCTCGACCTCGACCCGGCCCGGGTCCTGAGCCGCCTCGACCACGTCACCGCCCACCCGGACGGGACCGCGACGACCCGGGACCCCGCATCGCTCCCACCGCCCGGGGCATGCAGTGCCCCGTCGGGCGGCCGGGTGGGTGTGCGCGGGGCCCCACCCGCTCTTCCGCCGCTCCCCGGGCTGCGCCTGGACTCCGCTCCTCACGCGCCGGAGGGGCTGGAGAGGGCGATGGCCAGGGGGGTGCGTTCGTAGAGGATCTGGTGGCCGTGGCGGGAGGAGACGAGGAGGCCCCCTTCCTTGAGGGCCTTCAGGTGGGAGGAGACGGTGGAGGGGGCCAGGGACAGGCGGTGGGCCAGCGCGGTGGTCGAGGCCGGCTCGGCCAGCGCGCACAGGACGTCGGCGCGGGCCCGCCCCAGGAGGCGGGCCAGGGCCGCCGGGGCCGGTCCCGCCGGGGCCGTCCACAGTGCGCCGATGCCCCGGGCCGGGTACACCAGGGTCGGCTGCCACGGCGGGTCGTAGCCGCCCACCACCTCCGGCCAGACGAAGGCGCTCGGCATGAGGAGGAGTCCCTGGCCGTCCAGGGAGCGGTCGTGGTGGCCCCGGCGGGCGATGGTGAGGGTCTTCCCCGACCAGCTCAGATCCGGGTGGAGGCCGTCGAACAGGGCCTCCAGCCCGCCCGCGGCCAGCCGTCGCGAGTGGAACAGGACGTCCGCCTCCAGCAGCGACCGCAGCCGGGGCCAGTGCGGGGCGACCAGCGTCCGCCAGGCCAGCTCGTACAGATCGGCCAGCTCCCGGACCGCCCGCGCCGGATCCGCCAGCATCCGCTGCCCGGCCGCGCTCTCCAGCGCGCCCGGGGTGCAGACCAGGGAGCGCCGCAGATCTTCGTGCGCGGCCCCGGGGTCGGCGGCCCGGACCCGCGCCAGCTCCTCCTCGAAGGTGACCGACGGGCCCGTCGGCGGCGGGCTGAGGAAGTCCGGGTTGTGGCCGGTGCGGGGCATCAGCAGCCACAGCGGCCGCAGGTCCAGACCGTCGGCCGCCGAGCGGATCCGGCGGAGCCAGGGCAGGTGGTAGGCCTGCCGCAGGGGCTGCTTCAGGACCCGCACCGCCTCCTGGGTCTCCCAGCGGGGCGAGATCGAGAACCGGCAGCGCATCAGGTCCGCCGGGCCGAAGCGGAAGTGGAAGGGCACGGATCCCTCCGGGGGTAGGACTGCTCGGCATGACTCGGCATGACTCGGCCGGGCCGGGCCGGGCGCCAGCCCAGGCACCAGGCTCGGCGCCAGGCGCCAGGCTCGGCCGCGCCCGGCCCGGCCCGGGACCCGGCGCCGCGGGCAGCGGTGATTCGGGCTGGGGCGAATCTCTGTCCTCCCACCCTAGGCGCCGCCAGGGTGGCCCGTATGACCACCATCGACCCGGGCGGGACCGCCGCCGCAACCGGTACCGCCCCCGAGGGAGCCGCCGGCCCCGACCCGGAGCGGGTGCCCGGCCACGCCGCCGCGGCGGGGGCCGCCGGGGTCGGGGCGCACCCCGCGGATCCCGTTCGCGCCCCCGCGCAGGAACCCGCCGGCTACCGCTCCGTCTTCCGCGTCCGGGAGTTCCGGCCCGTCTTCGCCGCGCACCTGCTGTCCGTGCTCGGCGTGGTCGTCGCCGAGATCTCCCTCACCGTCCTCGTCTTCCGCGCCACCGGCTCGCCCCTGATGAGCGCGCTCACCTTCGCCCTCGGCTTCCTCCCCTACGCCCTCGGCGGCACCCTCCTCGCCCCGGTCGCCGACCGCCTGCCCGCCCGCCGCGTGCTCGTCGGCTGCGACCTGCTCTGCGCGGCCTGCGCGGCGGCCATGGCCGCCCCCGGCACCCCGGTCGCGCTGCTCCTCGTACTGCGCTGCGCGATGGCCTTCGTCGCGCCGCTGTTCCAGGGCACCCGCAGCGCCTCCCTCGCCGACATCCTCGGCGAGGGCGAGGCCTACGTCCTGGGCCGCTCGCTGCTGCGCATGGTGGCCCAGAGCGCCCAGCTCATCGGCTTCGGCCTCGGCGGACTGCTGCTCACCGTGCTGGCCCCGCGCGGGGCCATCGTCCTGACGGCCGCCGGCTTCCTCGGCTCCGCCCTGCTGCTGCGCCTGGGCACCCGGGACCGGCCCGCCCGCGCCGCGGCCGCCGGGCGGCGCACCTCGCCGCTCGCCGGACTGCGCTCCGTCCTGGGCGGGCGCCGGCTGCGGGCGCTCACCCTGTTGTGCTGGCTGCCGCCGCTCTTCTTCGTCGTCCCCGAGGCGCTGCTCACCCCGTACGCCGCCGGGGCCGGCGCCTCCACCGCCGAGCTCGGGCTGCTGATGTGCGCGATGCCGGCCGGCGCCATCGCCGGCGAGCTGTGGGCGGGCTCCGCGCTCACCGCCCGAACGCGTTCGCGGATCACGGCGCCGCTCGCCGCCGCGGGGCTGCTGCCGCTGCTGGTGTACGCGGTCCGGCCCGGGACGGTGCTGCTGCTGGCCGCGCTCGTGGCGGCCGGGCTGTCCCACGCGTACACCCTCGGACTCGACCAGTGGTACCTCGACGCCGTCCCCGCGGACCTGCGCGGCCGGGCGATGACGCTGCTCAGCACCGGTCTGATGACCCTGCAGGGCGTCGGCATGGCGCTGGCCGGCCTCGCCGCCGAATTCCTGCCGGTCCACACGGTGGTCACGGGCTCCGCCGTCCTCGGCACCGGGGTCGTCCTGCTGCTGCTCGCGGAGGTGCGCCGGAGCGGGGGGTCGAGGAGTGAGACGGATCCCGCCGCCAAATGACCGCCCGGTAGGGTCTGGTGCGTGCCGAAACCGCTCAGCCTTCCCTTCGACCCGATCGCCCGCGCCGACGAACTGTGGCAGCGGCGCTGGGGTCCGGTGCCCTCGATGGCCGCGATCACCTCGATCATGCGGGCGCACCAGATCCTGCTCGGGGAGGTCGACGCGGTCGTCAAGCCGTACGGCCTGACCTTCGCGCGGTACGAGGCGCTGGTGCTGCTGACCTTCTCCAAGGCCGGGGAACTGCCGATGTCGAAGATCGGCGAGCGGCTGATGGTCCACCCGACGTCGGTGACGAACACCGTGGACCGGCTGGTGAAGTCCGGGCTCGTCGCCAGGCGCCCCAACCCGAACGACGGCCGCGGCACGCTCGCGTCGATCACGGACAAGGGCCGCGAGGTCGTCGAGGCGGCGACCGGGGCGCTGATGGAGATCGACTTCGGACTGGGGGCCTACGACGCCGAGGAGTGCGGGGAGATCTTCGCGCTCCTGCGCCCGCTGCGCGTGGCCGCCGCGGACTTCGAGGAGAAGTGACGCAGGTCGCCCGGCGGCCCCGGCCGCGGAGGCGGCCCCCGTCAAGATCGTGCGCATCGGACGGCTAGGCTCGACGGCATGAAACGAAGCGTGCTGACCCGCTACCGCGTCATGGCCTACGTGACCGCGGTCATGCTCCTGATCCTCTGCTCCTGCATGGTGGCGAAGTACGGCTTCGACACCGGTGCCGACCTGACCTTCGCGGTCTCGCAGGCGCACGGTGTGCTGTTCATGATCTACCTGGTGTTCGCCTTCGACCTGGGCTCCAAGGCCAAGTGGCCGTTCGGCAAGCTCCTGTGGGTGCTGGTCTCGGGCACCATCCCGCTCGCCGCCTTCTTCGTCGAGCGCACGATCCGTGCCGAGGTCGAGCCCCTCGTCGAGGGCGGCCCGGTCGGCGCCCGCGCCTGACCCGCGACACCCGCCACCCCCCCCCGGAGACGACTCTCCGGGGGTTGGCCATCGACATTTACTAGGACGTCCTAGTAAATTCACGGGTATGGACGCTGACGCCATCGAGGAAGGCCGCCGTCGCTGGCAGGCCCGTTACGACAAGGCCCGCAAGCGCGAGGCCGATTTCACCACGCTCTCCGGGGATGACGTCGATCCCGTCTACGGGCCGCGGCCCGGCGATGCGTACGAGGGCTTCGAGCGCATCGGCTGGCCGGGGGAGTACCCCTACACCCGGGGCCTGCACGCCACCGGCTACCGGGGGCGGACCTGGACCATCCGGCAGTTCGCCGGCTTCGGCAACGCCGAGCAGACCAACGAGCGCTACAAGATGATCCTGGCCGCCGGCGGCGGCGGGCTCTCCGTCGCCTTCGACATGCCGACCCTCATGGGCCGGGACTCCGACGACCCGCGCGCGCTGGGCGAGGTCGGCCACTGCGGGGTCGCCATCGACTCCGCCGCCGACATGGAGGTCCTCTTCAAGGACATCCCGCTCGGCGACGTCACCACCTCGATGACGATCTCCGGGCCCGCCGTGCCCGCCTTCTGCATGTACCTCGTCGCCGCCGAGCGCCAGGGCGTCGATCCGGCCGTCCTCAACGGGACGCTCCAGACCGACATCTTCAAGGAGTACATCGCCCAGAAGGAGTGGCTCTTCGAACCCGAGCCGCACCTGCGCCTCATCGGCGACCTCATGGAGTACTGCGCGAACGGCATCCCCGACTACAAGCCGCTCTCCGTCTCCGGCTACCACATCCGCGAGGCCGGGGCCACGGCCGCGCAGGAGCTCGCCTACACCCTCGCCGACGGCTTCGGGTACGTGGAGCTGGGCCTCTCGCGCGGGCTGGACGTGGACCACTTCGCGTCCGGGCTCTCCTTCTTCTTCGACGCGCACCTCGACTTCTTCGAGGAGATCGCCAAGTTCCGCGCCGCCCGCCGCATCTGGGCCCGCTGGATGAAGGAGGTGTACGGGGCGAAGTCCGAGAAGACGATGTGGCTGCGCTTCCACACCCAGACGGCCGGCGTCTCCCTCACCGCCCAGCAGCCCTACAACAACGTGGTGCGCACCGCGGTGGAGGCCCTCGCGGCCGTCCTCGGCGGCACCAACTCGCTGCACACCAACGCCCTCGACGAGACCCTCGCGCTGCCGAGCGAGCAGGCCGCCGAGATCGCCCTGCGCACCCAGCAGGTGCTGATGGAGGAGACCGGCGTGGCCAACGTGGCCGACCCGCTGGGCGGTTCCTGGTACGTCGAGCAGCTCACCGACCGCATCGAGGCCGACGCCGAGAAGATCTTCGAGCAGATCAAGGAGCGCGGGCTGCGCGCCCACCCGAACGGGCAGCACCCGATCGGCCCGATCACCTCGGGCATCCTGCGCGGCATCGAGGACGGCTGGTTCACCGGGGAGATCGCCGAATCGGCCTTCCAGTACCAGCGCTCGGTGGAGAAGGGCGACAAGCGGGTCGTCGGCGTCAACTGCCACCACGGCTCGGTCACGGGCGACCTGGAGATCCTGCGGGTCAGCCACGAGGTGGAGACCGTACAGGTCCGCGAGCTCGCGGAGCGCAAGGCCGGCCGTGACGAGGCGAAGGTGAAGTCGGCGCTGGACGCCATGCTGGCCGCCGCCCGCGACGGGTCGAACATGATCCCGGCCATGCTGGACGCGGCCCGCGCCGAGGCCACGATGGGCGAGATCTGCAACCTGCTGCGGGACGAGTGGGGCACCTACACGGAGCCGCCCGGCTTCTGACGGCCAGACACCCCCTGGCCCTAAGGTGGCGGCCATGACCGGCCGCCGCCTTCCCGTTCCCGTGTACGGGGTGAGCGCCCGCGTGCTCATGCAGACCAACTGCGGGCCGTACGCGTACATCGCCGCCGACTTCGAGCCGCCCGGCCGGGACGGGCTGACCGAGGTCCTGAACGCCGTGCCGGCCGCGCTGCTGCCCGAGTTCTACGTGCCCTGCGTGCGGGCGGGCATCGTGCGCGGGCTGGACGGGGTGGCGGCCTCGGTGCTGCTCACCGACGCCCGGTTCCACGACGTGGACTCCTCCGAGTACGGCTACCGGCTGGCCGGACTGGAGGCGGGCCGCGCGGCCCTGGTGGCCTCGGGGCTGCTGCCGCCGGAGGAGGCCGACAGCCTGCGGTGGGCCGACTGGCCGGGCCGTCCCAGGCCCTGGCCGGGCCACAACCCGCGCTCGGAGGCGCTGATCCGGTCGGCCCCGGCCTGGTCCCCGGAGTTCCTGCCGCTGTCGGACGGCGGCGGGCCCGCGGTGCTCACCCCGCCGGCGCGGGGCCGGAAGGGCCGCCGGCGGAACCCTGGAGGCCGTGCATGAGCAGCGCGGTGAACGTGGCCACCCACAGCTCGTCCACCGGCTCGGAGCTGACCAGCGCGCGGTGCACGACCGTGCCCGCGATCACGTCGAAGATCAGGTCGGTGGTGCGGCCGGCGAGGGACTCGTCCTCCTCGTAGGGAAGTTCGCCCCGGGCCTGCGCCCGTTCGCGACCCAGGACGACGAGACGTTTCTGCCGGTCCACGATCGCCGACCGGATCCGGTCGCGCAGGGCATCGTCCCGGGTGGACTCGGCGACGACCGCCATCAGGGCCGTCCGGGCCTCCGGGCGCCGCAGCAGCTCCGCGAACCGGAGCACCACGTACTCGATGTCGGCCTCGAGCGAGCCCCGGTCGGGCAGTTCGAGGGAGTCGAAGAGCTCGGCCACGGCGTCCACGACCAGCTCGCTCTTGCCGGACCAGCGCCGGTAGAGCGTGGTCTTCGCGACGCCGGCCCGGGCCGAGACGTCCCCCATCGTCAGCTTCGACCATCCCAGCTCCACCAGCGCGTCCCGCGTCGCGGCCAGGATCGCGGCGTCCGCCGCCGCGCTGCGCGGGCGGCCGGTGCGGCCGGGCGGGGGCGGGGTGTCTGAGCTGGGGTTGCGCATGGCCGAGACCATACCCGCCGGTAGGGGAACCGCCGCGGGCCCCGGAGGTGTGCTTCAGATCACGGGGCGCGGGCGGGTGAAGGGAGTTACGCTACGACTCGTAGCGTAAGAGCGACAACCACGCGAAGAGCTACCGGCGCCAGGTGGGGACCCGGCGCCACAGCACGTAGAGCACGCAGAGCACGAACGGCACCGGGAGTGCGGCGGAACCGCACGCCCGGTACCGCGATCGGTTCGTTTCGGCCGATCTTTTTCGTCGGCACGCGAGCACGGGGGAGGATGTACGCATGCAGCCCAGAAACATGTCCATGAGCGGCGTCGTCGACCTCGCCGCGGTGAAGGCGGCCGCCGAGGCCAAGGCGAAGGCCGAGCAGGCCCGGGCCGAGTCGGCCCGGAAGGCCGCTCAGGGCGGCGCGCCCGCGTCCGCCGGGGCCCTCCCGCCGTCCGCGCTCGTCTTCGACACCGATGAGACCCAGTTCGAGAGCCATGTCGTCCCGCTCTCGGGCGAGGTTCCGGTCATCCTCGACTTCCGCGCCGACGGCTTCGAGCAGGGCCGCGAGCTGAGCCTGCTGCTGGAGCGGCTCACGGTCGAGGCGAACGGGCGCCTGGCCCTGGCCGCCCTGGACGCGGCGGCCAGCCAGAACCTGATCCGAGAGTTCCGCATCCAGGCCCTCCCGGCCGTGTTCGCGCTCGTCGCGGGCCAGGCGATGCCCCTGTTCCAGGACTTCGCGCCCGAGGACGAGGTCCGGGCGGTCCTGGCCCAGCTGGTGCAGGTCGCCGAGGAGCGCTTCGGGGTCATCGGCGTCGCGGTGGACCCCGCCGCCGAGGGCGCCGGCACGGGCGCACGGCCGGAATCCGACGAGGAGCCGGTCGGCCCGTACGACGCGCTGCTGGACGCGGCGGTCGAGGCGCTGGACGCCGACGACCTGGACGGAGCGGTGCGCGCCTACCAGGACGTACTGGCCGCCGACCCCGGCAACAGCGACGCCAAGCTGGGCCTGGCCCAGGCCGAACTCTTCGCCCGGGTCAAGGGCATGGACCCGCAGGCGGTGCGTACCGCGGCGGCCGAGAACCCGCGCGATCCGGCGGCGCAGATCGCCGCCGCCGACCTGGACCTCGCCGGCGGGCACGTGGCGGACGCCTTCGCGCGCCTGGTGGACACCGTACGCGTGACGTTCGGTGACGACCGCGATGCCGTACGGGTGCGCCTGCTCCAGATGTTCGAGGCCGTCGGGCCGGACAGTCCGCTCGTGACGTCGGCGCGGACGGCGCTCGCGCGCGTGCTGTTCTAGCACCGGCGCGATGCCGGTCCGGCGCTTGTCCGGCGCTCGTCCGGCGCCGGAGATTTATTGACACACAGACAAACAGCGGCCGCGCTTTGCCAAAACTTGGCAATCGCGGCCGCTGTTACTCGCAGTAAATCGAACCCCGTGATCTGTCCGGTGTGTTCACTCTTCCCCCGATCTGTCGTGGCCCTTGGTGACACCCTGTGTTGCGGCCCGACGGCAGCAGGTCTTCCTTAGGTTATCTGGCCGTTACCCGCCAGTAACGAACCCCCTTGTGCCCCGGCCGCGAATGGACCACGATCGGCGACGCTCGGTCCTTCCCGCAGAGCCGCTCATCCGGAGCCGCGGTGGAGGGTCCCCACCGGGCCGGTCGGTGGCAGTGGCACCGGCCGTGGGACAGGGGGGTCTTCGTCACGCGGCGGAGCCTGTCCCGAGGTTGCGCGAACGCGTGGCCAAGTGGTTGTCGCTCGGGGGTGAACGCCGGTGTACCGGACGCGGCTCTGCCGCGGCCCGCTCGCTTGCGCTCCTTCCCGAGGACGTAGCACTTCTCCCATCCCAGGACGGGCACCGCCCGGACCGGAGATGTACGTCCGAGAAGGAGGAACGAAATGAGTTCTCAGATTCGTGGCGGGACCAGATGGAAGCGCTTCGCGCTCGTCATGGTTCCGAGCATCGCGGCCACGGCCGTGGTCGGTGTGGGTCTGGCGCAGGGTGCCCTCGCGGCTTCCTTCGCCGTCTCGGGCCAGGACTTCAAGGTTTCGGCCGACAAGCTCGACGGTCAGAACCTGATCCAGTACGGCGGCATTGCCGAGGGTCACGACCTCAAGGGCAATGTGCAGCACCACCCGGTCACCATCTCCGGGTTCAGCCACGCCGAGATCACCAACATGTGCCAGTCGCTGGTCACCCCGACGCCGCTCGGCAACATCACGCTGAAGCTGCAGACGGGCACCAAGCCGGGCAAGCCCGCGGTGGCCGACAACATCTACCTGGATGTTGCCGAGCTCGACACCGACGCCGAGTTCACCAACCTGGACATCGGCATCGCCGTCGGCGACGCGAGCCACAAGACCAAGCCGCAGGCCGGCACGGTCGCCAGCCCGTACGCGTTCTCGCAGCGTGCGGACCGCGCGGTGCTGTCGAACGTGCGCCAGAAGGCGTGGGCGACGACGGCGGGCACCTTCAAGCTGCCCGACCTCAAGCTGCGCCTCCTCGGTGGCGACCAGCCCTGCTACCAGGACGTGAAGTAGTCGCTCCCGGTGCATAACCGGACGGGTGGGCGGTGCCGGCCGCGGCCGCCGTCGCCCGCCCGTCCGGGCTCCACATAGTTCTCAGTACCACCCGTTTCCAGGGAGCTGTTGTCCATGAACCCCCAGGCCCCGGTTTACGTGCGCGCCGAAGACGACGCCTGGCTCACGATGGTGTACTACCGCTTCCATGCGTGGAGCGGTCACCGCCCCTTCTGGGCCGGACTGGTCACGCTCATCGCCGGTTTTCCCATCGCGTACTTCCCGTACGCGGACGTCCGGCTCGGCAACGTCACCATCGCGATGGCGACGACGGCCGGTGCCGGTTCGCTGATCATCGGTGTCCTCCTCATCACGCTGGGGCTGACGCTCTGGTTCCAGCAGGGCGTACGGATCTTCGCGGGCGTCGCCTCGATCCTGCTGGGGCTCGTGTCCCTGCCGGTGTCGAACCTCGGCGGCTTCGGTCTGGGCCTCATCCCCGCCCTGGTCGGCGGCGGTCTCGCGCTGGCCTGGGTTCCGGGCAAGCCGGCGGACGAGACGGACACCGGGAACACGGCTCAGGCCGTGGACTTCGGCAAGACCGAGGCGATGGCGGGCCCCCAGGGCATCCCGGGCCCCCGTGCGACGGAAACGGCATACGCGAGCGAGACGACTGCCCATGCCGATGGCGGGAGGAACAGTGCGGGGTGACGAAACGCAGCGGGGCGAGGCCCCGGGTGCGGAGTCCCGTGAGAGGAAGGGCCCGCGCCACGCGGCGCCCAGGAAGTCGCTGCTGACCAAGTTCCACATACCCGTCGGCAAGACGATGGCGCTGGCGGCGATGCCGACCGCGGTCTTCGTCGGCATGGGAATGGCGCCGAAGCTGGCCGTGGCCGACGAAAAGGAGATCCCCTTCGCGCCCGGACCGTGCGTGACGCGGTCCGACGAGCCCGCGGAGTCCGCCTCCCCGTCGCCGTCGAAGACGCCTTCCAAGACCCCGTCCAAGACCCCTTCGAAGACCCCGGAGACGACGCCCTCACCGGGCAAGTCGCCCACCGCGGTGCCTTCCCCGACTGCCAGCCCCTCGGCGTCCAAGCCGGCGGCGAAGCCCACGGACAAGCCCGCCGAGAAGCCGGCCGCCCAGCAGGCCGAGGCTCCGGCGGCACCCGCCGCGGCGGCCAAGGCCACCAACCCGCTGGACCCGCTGGGCGTCGGCGACGCGATCAAGGGCTTCTTCGACGAGCTCGGCAAGCCGCTGCGCAACGATCCCGACGCGCCCGCCCCGACCACGCCCGCCCCGACGGCCCCGAAGCCGGCGGACAAGCCCGCGGCCACCGCGCCGGACCCGGCCGCGGACGCGATCCGCGACGCCGCGAAGCGGGCGGGCGCCGAGGTCTCGGAGCTCTCCGACGAGGTCAAGGACACCGAGGCCACGCCGAAGGACGAGACCGGCGGCGCCGAGGACGAGGACAAGGCTGAGGACAAGGACAAGGACAAGGCGTCGGACGGGAAGGACGCGGACGGGAAGCAGCCCTTCCCCTGCCCGACCCACGACGCCAAGGCCCTGGCCGACGCCGAGCTGGAGCAGGGCATCCCGCTCCTCCCCGACGAGCCCTGGTACCTCGACAGCTCGCTGCTGACCCTCTACGGCCTGGACTACGAGGGCATCGTCGAGGTGAAGACGGCGGGCGGCAAGACCAAGAAGGTCCTGAAGTTCACGGCGGACTCGCTGGACATCAAGGACCTGTACCAGACGGTCGGCAAGGGCTCCCAGGTCGCGCACCTGAAGTCCCGTCCGGGTTCGACCTCGAAGATCCGCGGGGCCAAGGTGACGATGTACACCGAGAGCCTCACGGGCAACCTCTTCGGGCTGATCCCGATCGAGTTCACCCCGGACAGCCCGCCGCCGCTGAACGTCCCCTTCGCGTTCTTCACGAATGCCAAGGTCGTCCAGGCCGGCCAGTTCGGCGGCACCCTGACCGTGCCGGGCCTCAAGAACTACATCGGCCCGGCCGAGTAAGCGCGTACGGCCTCGCGCGGCCGCACGCACCGAGGGCGGCACCCCGGATCCTTCGTGGATCCGGGGTGCCGCCCTCGGTCTCTGTGCGGCAGAGTTTCAAGCGGTGCGGTCGCGGGCGACGTCAGTCGCGGGCGCCGCCGCCCAGGTGGTGGACGCGGACCATGTTGGTCGTGCCCGGGACGCCGGGGGGCGAACCGGCGGTGACGATCATGGTGTCGCCCGTGTTGTAGCGGCCCAGCTTGAGCAGCTCGGCGTCCACGAGGTCGACCATGGAGTCGGTGTTGTCCACGTGCGGGACGACGTAGGACTCGACGCCCCAGCTCAGGGTGAGCTGGTTGCGGGTGCCCTCGTCCGTGGTGAAGGCCAGGATGGGCTGGATCGCGCGGTAGCGCGAGAGCCGGCGGGCGGTGTCACCGGAGTGGGTGAAGGCGACCAGGGCCTTGCCGTCGAGGAAGTCCGCGATCTCGCAGGCCGCGCGGGCGACGGAGCCGCCCTGGGTACGGGGCTTCTTGCCCGGGACCAGCGGCTGGAGGCCCTTGGACAGGAGCTCCTCCTCGGCCGCCTCGACGATCTTCGACATCGTCTTGACGGTCTCGATCGGGTAGGCGCCGACCGAGGACTCGGCCGACAGCATGACCGCGTCCGCGCCGTCGAGGATCGCGTTGGCGACGTCGGACGCCTCCGCGCGCGTCGGACGCGAGTTGGTGATCATCGACTCCATCATCTGGGTCGCGACGATCACCGGCTTGGCGTTGCGGCGGCACATCTCCACGAGGCGCTTCTGCACCATCGGGACCTTCTCGAGCGGGTACTCGACGGCGAGGTCGCCACGGGCCACCATGACCGCGTCGAAGGCGGCGACGACGCCCTCCATGTTGGCGACGGCCTGGGGCTTCTCGACCTTGGCGATGACGGGGACCCGGCGGCCCACCTCGTCCATGACCTTGTGGACGTCCTTGACGTCGTCGGCGTCACGAACGAAGGAGAGGGCGACCATGTCGCAGCCCATCCGCAGGGCGAAGCGGAGGTCGTCGACGTCCTTCTCCGACAGGGCGGGGACGTTGACGGCGGCACCCGGCAGGTTGATGCCCTTGTGGTCCGAGATGACACCGCCCTCGATGACGATGGTCCGGACCCGGGGGCCCTCGACCTCGGTCACCCGGAGCTCGACGTTGCCGTCGTTGATCAGGATCTGGTCGCCCTTGGAGACGTCGCCCGGCAGACCCTTGTAGGTGGTTCCGCAGATGGACTTGTCGCCCGGGACGTCCTCGGTGGTGATGGTGAACTCGTCACCGCGGACGAGCTCGACGGGACCCTCGGCGAAGGTTTCCAGGCGGATCTTCGGGCCCTGGAGGTCGGCGAGGACGCCGACCGCACGGCCCGTGTCCGCGGAAACCTTCCGGACGCGGTCGTACCGCTCCTGGTGCTCTGCCTGGGAGCCGTGGCTGAAGTTGAATCGGGCCACGTTCATACCGGCCTCTACGAGCGCTTTCAGCTGCTCGTAAGAGTCGACGGCGGGGCCCAGCGTGCAGACGATTTTGGAACGGCGCATGGAGCGGATCCTATCGGTTTGTTTCGTAGCGGAATATTCCGTCTGGTGGAAAGTCCAAGTGACTAACCGGTAACCAGCGCGTACGCCTGGCTGGCGATCTCCAGTTCCTCGTCCGTCGGGACCACGGCGACGGCCACCCGCGCGTACTCCGCGGAGACCAGCCGCGGCTCCGGGGACCGCGCGGCGTTGGCTTCCAGATCGAGCGCGAGGCCCAGCTCCTCCAGGCCGGCCAGGGCCATCTCCCGGATCGAGGAGGAGTTCTCGCCGACGCCCGCCGTGAAGGCCACCGCGTCCACCCGGCCCAGCACGGCCGAGTAGGCGCCGATGTACTTCTTCAGCCGGTGGATGTACGAGGCCAGCGCCAGGCGCGCCGAGGCGTCGCCCTGCTCGGCGCGCCGCTGCACCTCGCGCATGTCGTTGTCTCCGCACAGACCCAGCAGACCGCTCTTCTTGTTGAGCAGCGAGTCGATCTCGTCGATCGACAGCCCGCCCGCGCGCGCCAGGTGGAAGACGACCGCCGGGTCCAGATCGCCCGAGCGCGTGCCCATGACCAGCCCCTCCAGCGGGGTCAGGCCCATCGAGGTCTCCACGCAGACCCCGCCGTGGACGGCCGACGCCGAGGCGCCGTTGCCCAGGTGCAGCACGATCACGTTCACGTCCTCCTCGGGCTTGCCGAGGAGGACGGCCGTGGCCCGGGCGACGTAGGCGTGCGAGGTGCCGTGGAACCCGTACCGCCGGATGGAGTACTTGTCCGCCGTCGCCGCGTCGATCGCGTACCGGGCCACGTGCTCCGGCATCGTCGAGTGGAAGGCCGTGTCGAAGACCGCCACCTGCGGCAGGTCCGGGCGCAGCGTGCGCGCCACCTCGATGCCGGTCACGTTCGCCGGGTTGTGCAGCGGCGCGAGCGGGATCAGGCCGCGGATCTCGGCCAGCACCGCGTCGTCGATCAGCGTCGGGTGGGTGAACTTGGTCCCGCCGTGCACCACCCGGTGGCCCACGGCCGCGAGTTCGGGGGAGTCCAGGCCCAGCCCGTCGGCGGCGAGCTCCGCCGCGACGGCCTTGAGGGCGGCCTCGTGGTCCGCGATCGGCCCGACCCGCTCGCGCTTGCCGCCGGCGGCGCCCGGTCCGGTCAGCGGCTCGTGGACGAGCCGCGAGGTCTCCTCGCCGATGCGCTCCACCAGGCCGACCGCCAGGCGGGAGGCGTCCGCCATGTCGAGCAGCTGGTACTTCACCGACGAGGAGCCGGAGTTGAGGACGAGTACGCGCGATGCGGTCACGATGGGGGTCTTTCCTTCTGTGTGGGGGCGGAGATGATGAAAGAGTAGATCGTCGGCAGCGTCAGATGTGTATAAGGGACGGATCAGGGGGAGGGCGGCTGCGCGGTGGGGAGCCGGTGGGATGCGGTGTCCAGGAACCGGGCCAGATCGGTGAGGACGGGGTGGCGGACGACGTCTGCCGGGGACACGGCGCGGTCCAGGGTGATGGCGAGCCTTACGGCCGACAGGGAGGTGCCGCCCCGGTCGAAGAAGTTGTCGCGCCGGCCGATCCGGCCTTGCGCAATGCCGAGCACGCTCGCCCACGCGGCCGCCAGCCGCTGTTCGGCGGGCGTGTTCGGCGCCGGGACCTCGTCCTCGGCGGCGTGAAGTCGCGCGGCCAGGGCCGTCAGGGCCTTCCGGTCGATCTTGCTGTTGGCGGTCAGCGGGAGGCTTTCCCGCCAGTGGATGACCGAGGGGACCATGTACCCGGGCAGTGACGCGCCCAGCCGGTCCAGCAGGATGCTGGTTTCGAGCGGGTGCGGGGCGGTGTAGAACGCCACCAGGTGGGTGCTGTGGTCGGGCCGTTCGGTGACCACCACGGCGCTGTCGCGGACCCCGGGCGCTCGCAGCAGGGTGTTTTCGATCTCGCCGGTCTCGATGCGGAAACCGCGGATCTTGACCTGGTTGTCGCGGCGGCCGAGGAACTCCAGCTTGCCGTCGGCCCGCCAGCGGCCGATGTCGCCGCTGCGGTACAGGCGCCTGCCCTCACGGTGCGGGTCGGCAAGGTACGTCGGCCGGGTGCGCTCGGGGTCGTTGACGTAGCCGCGGCCGACGCAGACCCCGGAGAAGGCGATCACGCCGGGCGCTCCGAGCGGCACCGGGTTGAGGTGCTCGTCGACGACGTAGAGGTGCACGTTGTTGACCGGCCTGCCCAGCGGGACCCGGTCGGTGTCCGGTGTGCGGTCCATGACCTCGTGGTTGGTGTCGTCGCTGGTCTCGGTCAGCCCGTAGGCGTTGACGAGCTTGATGTGGGGCTGGGCGGTGAACCAGCGCTGGGCGAGTTCCCTCTTCAGCGCCTCACCCGTGACCGACACGAACCGCAGGTCCGGCAGCGTCCGGGGGTGCTGCTCGAGATGGGACACGACGACGTCGAGGTAGGAGGGGACGACCTGCAGCACGGTGACCTTGCCGTGGGCAACGGTGTCGACGAACCGTGCGGCGTCGAGGATCGCTTCCTGCTCGATCAGCAGCGTCCGCCCGCCGACCAGCAGGGGGGCGAGCAACTGCCACAGCGAGATGTCGAAACACTGGGGCGCGATCTGGGCGACCACCTGCCCCTCGCCGATCTCGAGGTCGTCGATTTTGGCGTAGAGGTGGTTGAGCATGCCCTGGTGTTCGCACATCGCACCCTTGGGCTCACCCGTCGAGCCGGAGGTGAAGTAGATGTAGGCCAGCTGGTCGGGTGCGACATCGATACCGAGATCAGTTCCGGAATGCTCCTGACCGTAGGCGGTGTCGACGAACAGCGTCTGGACCGCGGGCTGGGAGGCGAGGGCCGGCTGGAGGGTGGTGGCGCCGGTCGGCCCGGTCATCACGAGCCCGCATCCGGCACGGGCCAGCATGGCTGTGATGCGTTCGGCCGGCAGGTGCGGCTCGATGGGCAGGTACGCGCCGCCGGCTTTGAAGACGGCCAGGACCGCGGCCAGCCAGTCCAAGTTCCTCTCCATTGCCACCGCGACCACCCCTTCACGGTGCAGTCCTCGGGACCGCAGCGCGCGGGCCAGCCGGTTGGCGCGGGCGTTGAGCTCCTGGTAGGTCCACTTCCGGTCGCCTTGCTGGGCGGCGACGGCGTCCGGGTGCTGCCGTACGCGCTGCTCGAACAGCTCGTGCACCCGGCGCTCGGGCAGCTCTCGGCGCGGCCCGGCGAGGCCGTGGAGCTGGAAACGGAGCTCCTCGGCCGACACCAGGCTCTGGTCCGCGTGATCGGCATCCGGGTCAGCGGCGATCAGGTCGAGCACGGTCAGGTGGTATCCGGCGATCCGGGCGGCGCAGTCCGCGTCGAGGATGTCGGTGCGGTAGCGCAGCCGCAGCGTCAGCCGGCCGTCGTCGTGGTGGGCGATGCCCGTCCACAGCGCCGTGTCCGCGGCCAGGTCACTGCCGTCCGGGGCCGGCTCGCCGTCGGCGCCGGGGAGGTCACGGCCGATGCCGGTGGGATCGAGCACGGTCTCGAAGAGCGCTTCGGCCAGGCCGAGTTCGCGCTTGAGGTCCTCGACGGGGAAGTCCTGGTGGGCCAGCACCTGCGCGAGGGCATGGCGGGTGTGCTGCAGCAGGGTCCGCCATGAGCCGGGGCCGGTCGTCAGCCTGCACGGCAGCGGCCGGCCGCCGACGGCGGCGACGTAGCCGGTGGTGACCTCCTGTTCGCCGCTCAGCGCGGCCAGCACCTTCGCGTGGGCGGTCAGCAGCACGCAGTCCAGCGGTACCGCCAGGTCCTCTGCCAGTCGGCGCAGTGCTGTCGCCTGGATGGCTGGGACCGGCGTCTCGTACTCGGCCACGCCCGCCACCGGCACCCGGGTCCAGCGCGGAAGGGGCGTGAAGCCGCTGCCGGCGGCCAGGACGCCGTGCCAGAACTCTCTGCTGGTGGATGCGTTGAGTGCCATGAGGGGTCTCTCTCCTGTGCTGGTACCGACGATGTGGTGGGGTGTCAGATGCCGCCGAGCGGGTCGGGGTGGAGGGGTACGGCGCCGGACGGGGACGCCGGCGGCGTTGCGGAGGGCGGGGTGCCGTCGGGAAGCTGCCGGGCCGGGTTCCCTGCCCACCGGGCCCGCTGCGGGACCTGCTCGCCCTTCATGAGGAAGGAGTCGCAGGCGAGCTGGACGCGGTCTGCCAGCGTCACGCCGTAGTGGACGAACGCGCCGACACCGAGGGTGCAGCCGTCTGCGATCGCGGTGCGGTCGGACTTGAAGGCGCCGTCCTCCTGCGAGTGGCACTGGACCACCGTGCCGGCGTTCAGCGTGCAGTCGTCCCCGATGGTGACGAGGGTCCGCTCCGGGAAGGCGCAGCCGTCATCGAAGACCCGCTTGCCGATCCGCGCGCCCAACAGCCGCCAGACGACGTTCTTGAACGGGGTCCCGTCGAAGACCTGCGCGTAATGGACCGACGCCATCTTCCAGAAGCGCTCGTGCCGCCAGAACGACTGCTCGTAGATCGAGCAGTACAGCGGCTTCTGGGCCTTGAACCCGGTGGTGGCCCGTTCGATCAACGCGAAGTGGACGACGGTGAACAGCAGTGTGAGGACACCGGCCAGCGCGAACGCCGACGCGCCCAGCGAGGGGTAGAGGGTTGCGGCGGCCAGGCCGAGGAGGGTCATGACGAAGACGTGGATCCACCGCGCCATCAGGTACAGCCCCGCCGTGACGGCGTTGTGCCGGTTCTTGGCGGCCAGGCGCCGGCGCAGCTCGCTGCCGCTCTCCAGGTCCTGGAACCGGGTGTCCCGCATCACCGTGCGGGGAATGGCGAAGGGGGGTGAGCCCAGCAGGCCCACGTTTTCCCGTACCTCTCCGTCGACCGGGACCATCACCTTCGTCGCCAGCAGACAGTTGTCACCGGTCATGGCCCGCGAGGGATAGGCGATCTGGTTGCCGAGGAAACTGCCGGCGCCGATCGAGACCCGGGACAGCCTGAATGACGTGCTGGAGAATTCGGCGTTGATGACCGACAGGCCGTCGGCGACCATCGTCTTGCTGCCCACCGAGGTCAAGAACGGGCTGTCGTGCTTCACTTCGATACCGAAGTTCGAACCCGTCTGTGTGACACGGGACAAGTCGTAGCCGAGATAGCGCAGGTAGTGGACGATCGCGGAGCTGTCCCCGAAAAGCTCCCTGAAGAACTTCCTGTTGGTCAGGAGGGCGATGGCCCGCTGCAGACCGTAGTGGAAGCCGTAGAGCGGATAGACCGTGTCCGGCTTGACCGCCAGGTTGAGCAGGCGCGGCACCACGCCCTGGATGACCAGCCCGGCGAGAGCGGCGCCGAAGAACAGCACGAAGGACGCGGCCAGCGCACCCAGATAGAACGTCCCGCTGGTGAACGCCGAAGTCCCGGATCGAAGCGGTGACGTGTTCAGCTGCGGCAGTGCGGCCAGCAGCACGGTGACGCCGCCCGTGGCCAGCGGCAGATAGACCAGCAGCAGGGCGAGGAGCTGCCCGGCGGTGTAGCGGACCTTCCTGGCGGTGGAGCAGTCGACGGCGCCGACCGTGCGGAAGTTCGTGCCGGTGGGCTCGGCCGGTGACCCGTGCCAGCGCTCGCCGGCGGGGACGGTCTGACCGGCGTGCAGACTGGAGGCGTGCCCGAGCTGGGCCCGGTCGCCCATCGAGGTGTTGATGTCGAGGACGGTCTGTTCGCTGACGAGGACGTCGCTACCGAGGGTGACGGGGCCGGTCTGGATGAAACCGTCGTGCGCCCGGTAGCAGGAGAAGAACACATCCTTGCGGATCACCGTTCCGTCACCGATCGTGAGCAGATCGGTGCAGACGGGGATGTGCGTGGAAAAGATCGCTACGTTGCGCCCGATCTTCACGCCCAGCGCCCTGAGGTACGCCACGTACACCGGCGACCCGATGAACAGGCGGACCGGACTTGCGCGGATCAAGGTCTTGACCAGCCACCAGCGTACGTAGCCGAGGCTCCAGACGGGGAACTCGCGGGGCGTGAAACGACCGATGAGGGTCCACTTCGCCACGATCGGCACCATGCACACGCCGGCGAAGCCCGCGCTGCCCACCAGTACGGAGCGCAGGTAGACGTCGAGCACACCGGCGCCGGCGCCGACCCACTCAAAGCCTCGGACCGTGGCCAGGGCGGCGAGGTAGGAATAGCCGAGGAACGCCAGGAACTGCAGCATTCCGCACAGCAGGTACTGCCCGGTGCCCGCCCGCGCCCCCACGCCGCGCGCCGAAGCGGACGCCGGCGCGGATGCCGGGACGGCCGGACGGACAGACGGCTGGACGGGCACGGGCCCCGAGGCCGCGGGCGCGGTGCGGGTGGGCGCGGAGGCCTCGAGCGCGGCGTGGGTGAGCGCGGAGGCGAGGCTGTTGACCGTGGGATGCCGGTAGACGTCCTTCATCGATACGGGCAGCAGGTCCGCCCGCTTCCTGACCCGGGCGCAGAACCCGGCCATCACCATCGAATCGGCGCCCAGATCATCGAAGAAGTTGCTGTCGACCGGCACCTGCTCCACACCCACGACATCGGCCAGCACCTCCGCGAGGAGCCGCGCGGTCTCGGCCGCCGGGCCGCCGGACGTGCCACGCGGCCCGTCTTCGGGCGTACTGCCGGAAGGCGTCGAGGTGCCGGGCGGGCCGGCCGTCCAGGCATGGGCGGATTTCATGTGGTCTCCTCGCATTCCGCTGCCGGAGGTGCATTTCGGCATCGAGACCACAAGCGTTCAAGGGGTGGATTCGCGATGCCACCCCTCCAGTAAGCCCGGCAGGGACATATCCGTCACGCCGCTGAATGTCGTGACTTGACACCACGTATTCGCAGCGGTACGCGACCGCCGGCGCCGGCCTCCGCCGCCCCCTGCCTTGCGGGCATGCCGGGCGCAGGCGGTCACCCGAGAGCCGTGCCGCCCGGCCTCTACCCCTGATGGCGGCCGGCGTCAAGCCCCGACTTTCGGTGGCATGACAGAACCACGGCCAGCCCGCGTACTGGAGGAGTCCCGAAGACGTGGGAGCAGGCGACGTCTTCCCCGAGCCGCCCCCAGCCCCAGCCCCCACACGGGCCGGCGGCACCAGACGGCGCCGTGAGCGCTGACAGGGAGGTAACCGTGCCGGTCATATCCACGCCCCAGGCATTCATCCAGGACGACCTCTACATCGACCTCGAGGCGATCACCGGGAACCGGCTGTTCCTCAAATGCGAAGGATTCAACTTCGCGGGGTCCATCAAACTCAAAGCCGCGACCGCAATGGTCGAGGCCGCGGAACGCGACGGCCTGCTCACCCCCGGCTCCATCCTGGTCGAATCATCCTCCGGCAACCTCGGCGTGGCGATGAGCATGATCGCGGCCAGCAAGGGCTACCGGTTCGTGTGCGTGACCGACTCCCGCTGCAACCTGGCGACCCGGCTGCTCCTGGAAGCCCTCGGCACCCAGATCCACATCATCACCGAGCCCTCCCCCACCGGCGGCCTGCTCGGCGCCCGCATCGACCACGTCCGCGCCCTGTGCGCCTCCGACGACCGCTACGTATGGCTCAACCAGTACACGAACCCCAACAACCAGACCGCCCACTACCGCACCACCGCACCGGCCATCGCCCGCGCCTTCCCCGACCTCGATGTCCTCTTCGTCGGGGCCGGCACCACCGGGACCCTGATGGGGTGCGCCCGCTACTTCCGCACCTGGCACCGCCCGGTACGCATCGTCGCGATCGACGTGGAAGGCTCCGCCACCTTCGGACACACGCCCGGTCGCCGCATGATCCCCGGCCTCGGCACCAGCATCCGCCCCCCGCTCCTCGACACCTCTTACGTCGACGACGTGGTGCACGTCAACGAAGCCGAGACGATCCGCACGTGTCATCAACTGGCCCGCCACGGCTTCATCTTCGGCGGTTCCACCGGCACCGTCGTCAACGGCGCCACGCAATGGCTGGCCCAACAGGAACAGCCGGTGACGGCGGTCGCCATCGCCCCCGACCTCGGCGAGCGCTACCTCGAAACCGTCTACCAGACCGCCTGGGTCCAAGACCTCTACGGCGAGGACGTGCTCCAGCCCCAGCCCGTCACCGTCCCCGCCGGCCCGGCGAAGGAAACGGCGGCCCCTTGGGGAGCGCGTTGAGCCGGCGGCAGCGCCTGCGAGAAGTGCACAGCAGCCGCAGGTGCCCGTGGCCGCGCGGCAGCCGCACCGTGGCCCCCGCGAGAGCGGACCGCGGCGCCGACAGTACGGCCGTGGCCGCGCGGGGTCAGGCGTCCTTCGCCACCCGCTCCAGGATCGCCACGCACTCCACGTGGTGGGTCATCGGGAAGAGGTCGAAGGCGCGCAGGGTGCGGACCTTGTAGCCCGCCTCCTTGAAGTAGCCGAGGTCGCGGGCCAGGGCCGCCGGGTCGCACGCCACGTAGGCGATGCGGCGCGGGTTGAGGCCGGCCACCTGGCGGACCGTCTGCTTGCCGGCGCCCGCGCGGGGCGGGTCGAGGACGACCAGGTCGCACTCGGTGATGCCGGTCTTCGGGAGGATCGCCTCGACCTTGCCGTGCTCGATGCGGACCCGCGGGAAGTCGGTCAGGTTGTGCCGGGCGTCCTCGACCGCGCGCTTCGTGGACTCGATGCCCAGCACCGCGCCGGTTTCGCCGAGGCGCTCCGCGAGGGCGCCCGCGAAGATGCCGACGCCGCAGTAGAGGTCGAGGGCCATCTCGCCCTTGCGCGGCATCAGGCCCTGCATGACGGCCTTGATCAGGGTGTCCGCGGCCTGCGGGTGGACCTGCCAGAAGCCGCCCATGCCGACGCGGTAGGTGCGGCCGTCCGCGCGCTCGCGCACGAAGGGGCGGCCGTGGACGCGGTGGACCCCGCCGTCCTTCTCCTCGACGCGCAGGACCGAGACCGGCTTGTCGAGCTCGACCAGGGGGAGGCGGCCGCCCGGGCGGGGGGTGAGGACGACCTGGCGGTCGCCCGAGCCGGTGGCGGCGATGGCCTCGACGGTGGCCATCTGGGGCCAGTCCTGCTGCTCGATGCCGAGCTCGCTGACGCCCGGCGCCGCGATCATGCAGTGGTCGACCGGCTCGATCTCGTGCGAGCGGTGCTTGCGCAGGCCGACGCGGCCGTCCTCGTCGATGGCGAACTGCACGCGGGTGCGCCACTGCGGGACCTGCCCGGCCGGCACCTTGTCGCCCTCGGCCGGCATGACCGTGCCGTCCCAGCCCGCCTGCTCCGGGGTGAGGCCGGCGAGCCGCAGCAGCTGCTCGGCGACGACCTCGCCCTTGAGCCGGCGCTGGGCGCCCGGCTTGGCGTGCTGCCAGTCGCAGCCGCCGCACTTGCCGGGGCCGGCGTACGGGCACGGGGCCGGGGTGCGGTCCTTGGAGGGGTCCAGAACGGTGACGGCGTCGGCGCGCAGGAAGCGGGAGTCCGCGTCGCCCTCCGTCACACGGGCGATGATCTTCTCGCCGGGCAGGGTGTGGCGGACGAACAGGACGCGGCCCTCGGCGGTACGGGCGATGCAGTGGCCCCCGTGTGCGACGGGGCCGACCTCGACCTCGTACTCCTCCCCGACCAGTGACTGCTTCTCGTTCTGCTCCGTCATGGTGGGGAGGCTCCAAGGCTAAGTAAGGAAGGCGACATGCGTGAACGCCGAACGGCCGGACGACCGACCCACCAGTTTACGTGGATCTCGTCCGGCCGTTCACCACGCCGGAGCGGGAGCGGGCCCCAGCGCGCGGGAGCGGGCGGGAGCTACTTCCCCGCCGTGTCCTTCGGGCGCGGCCGCGGAGTGTCCACCGGACCGCGGCGCACCGCGCCGGGGGCGTTCCACTCGGCCCGCTTCTTCGCCCGCTTCTTCGCGAGCTCCGAGGACTCCAGCTGGTAGGGCACCGAGGTGACCATCACACCGGGGGTGAAGAGCAGCCGGCCCTTGAGCCGCAGCGCGCTCTGGTTGTGCAGCAGGTGCTCGTACCAGCGCCCGACGACGTACTCCGGGATGTAGACGCTGACGGCGTCGCGCGGGTTCTCGCTGCGCAGGCCCTTCACGTACTCGACCACCGGGCGGGTGATCTCGCGGTACGGGGAGTCGAGGATCTTGAGCGGAACGTTGATGCCGCGCCGCTCCCACTCCTCGCGCAGCGCCTTGGTCTCCACCGGGTCGACGCTGATGCTGAGCGCCTCGAGCCGGTCCGAGCGCGTGAGCTTGGCGAAGGCCAGGGCGCGCAGGGTGGGCTTGTGGACCTTGGAGACCAGGACGATGGAGTGGACCCGCGAGGGGCGCACGCTGTCGTCGCTCGGGCCCTCGGCGGCGGCGATCTCCTCGGAGACCCGGTCGTAGTGCTTGCGGATCGCGGTCATCGTTCCGTAGAAGATGACCATGCCGAGCAGGGCGACCCAGGCGCCGTGGGTGAACTTGGTCGCCAGGACGACGACCAGCACCATGCCGGTGAAGAAGGCGCCGAAGGTGTTGATCGCCCGCGAGCGGTGCATCCGGCGGCGGGCCGCCTGGTCTCGCTCACTGCGCAGGTGGCGGTTCCAGTGCCGGACCATGCCGATCTGGCTCAGCGTGAAGGAGACGAAGACGCCGACGATGTAGAGCTGGATCAGCTTCGTCGAGTCGGCGTCGTAGATCCAGACCAGCAGTATCGCGGCGCCCGAGAGGAGCACGATGCCGTTGGAGAAGGCGAGCCGGTCGCCGCGGGTGTGGAGCTGGCGCGGCAGGTAGCGGTCCTGGGCGAGGATCGAGCCGAGCAGCGGGAAGCCGTTGTACGCGGTGTTCGCGGCGAGGAAGAGGACGAGCGCGGTGGCCGCGGCGAGCACGATGAACAGGAAGCTGCCGTTGCCGAAGACGGCCTCGGCGACCTGGGAGATGACCGGGTTCTGGACGTAGCCGTCGCCGACCGGGACGCCGTTCTGCAACAGGTCGGTGGCGGGCTTCTCGGCCATCCGGACGTTCGTGGCCATGGCCAGGCCGATGATCCCGCAGAACATGACGACCGCCAGGCCGCCCATGAGGGCGAGGGTGGTGGCCGCGTTCTTGCTCTTGGGCTTGCGGAAGGCGGGTACGCCGTTGCTGATGGCCTCGACGCCCGTCAGCGCCGCGCAGCCGGAGGAGAAGGCGCGCAGCAGCAGGAAGACCAGCGCGAAGCCGGCGAGCCCCTGGTGTTCGGGTTTGATCTCCAGGCCGGCCGTCGGGGCCTCCATGGTGTCGCCCATGACCAGGCCGCGCCAGGCGCCCCACCCGATCATCACGAAGACGGCGCCGACGAACACGTAGGTCGGGATGGCGAAGAGGTTCCCGGATTCCTTCACACCGCGCAGATTCATCAGCGTGAGCAGCAGAATCATGACGATCGCGGAGAGCACCTTGTGCTCGATGACGAAATCGACGGCGGAGCCGAGGTTCTCGACTCCGGAGGAGATCGACACGGCGACCGTGAGGACGTAGTCCACGAGCAGGGCGCTCGCGACGGTGAGACCGGCCCTGGGCCCGAGGTTGGTGTTGGCGACCTCGTAGTCACCGCCGCCGCTGGGGTAGGCGTGGACGTTCTGTCGGTAGGAAGCGACCACCGTGAACATCAGCACGACGACCGCGAGGGCGATCCAGGGGCTGAAGTGGTACGCCGACACGCCTGCGATCGACAGGACCAGCAGGACCTCGCCGGGAGCATATGCCACGGAGGAAAGTGGGTCGGATGCGAAGACAGGAAGGGCGATCCTCTTCGGGAGGAGCGTTTCTCCGAGGCGGTCGCTGCGTAGCGCCCGGCCGATCAGGATCCGTTTGGGCACGTCGGTCAGTTTGGACACGCAGAGGATCGTAAGCGTTCGAAATCGGCCTGACGAACCCCCCACCCCTATACGGCCCCTATACGGCGGGAAGTCGCACCGCATCCAGGGCAAAGGAGCGCCGCCTCCCGCACAAATGGTCACACTGGTGACCGCCCGTGTGTAGCTTGGGCCATGGTCTGAGACCCTGTTAAGCCAGAGCAGCAATGAGGCTGGAACCCAGCGAGCCGCTGACAGCCGGAAGGACGGCCGTGCACATCGTCATTATGGGCTGCGGAAGAGTGGGCTCCGCTCTCGCACAGACCCTGGAACAGCAGGGGCATACGGTCGCGGTCATCGACCAGGACCCCACCGCATTCCGCCGGCTGGGGGCGTCCTTCGGCGGCCGCCGCGTCACCGGAGTCGGCTTCGACCAGGACACCTTGCGCGAGGCCGGCATCGAGGAGGCGGGCGCCTTCGCCGCGGTGAGCAGTGGTGACAATTCCAACATCATCGCCGCCCGAGTGGCCCGTGAGATGTTCGGCGTCGAGAACGTCGCCGCCCGCATCTACGACCCCAAGCGCGCCGAGGTCTACCAGCGTCTGGGCATCCCCACCGTCGCGACCGTCCGGTGGACGGCCGACCAGATGCTCCGCCGGCTGCTGCCGTCGGGCGCCGAGCCGCTGTGGCGCGACCCGAGCGGCGGTGTCCAGCTCGCCGAGGTGCACACCTCCACCGCCTGGATCGGCCACAAGGTCAGCCAGTTGCAGGAAGAGACCGGGGTCCGCGTCGCCTTCCTCACCCGGCTGGGCGAGGCCATGCTGCCGACGTCCGCGACGGTCCTGCAGGAGGGCGACCTCGTCCACGTGATGATGCGCACGGACGAGATCGACAAGGTGGAGGCGTCCTTCGCCGAGGGTCCTGAGGAGGCACACGCATGAGGGTCGCGATCGCCGGAGCCGGCGCGGTCGGCCGCTCCATCGCCGCAGAGCTGCTGGAGAACGGCCACGAGGTGCTCCTCGTGGACAAGGCTCCGACCGCCATCTCCGTGGAGCGGGTGCCGCAGGCCGAGTGGCTGCTGGCCGACGCCTGCGAGATCACCTCGCTCGACGAGGCGGCGCTCCAGCGCTGCAACGTGGTCATCGCCGCGACCGGTGACGACAAGGTCAACCTGGTCGTCTCCCTCCTCGCCAAGACCGAGTACGGGGTCCCCCGGGTCGTGGCCCGCGTGAACAACCCGAAGAACGAATGGCTCTTCAACGAGTCCTGGGGCGTCGACGTCGCCGTCTCCACTCCGCGCCTGATGTCGGCGCTCGTGGAAGAGGCCGTCAGCGTCGGCGACCTGGTACGGCTGCTGCGCTTCAGCCACGGCGACGCCAACCTGGTCGAGCTGACCCTGCCCGCCGACTCCCAGGTCGCGGGCAAGCAGATCAGCGAGATCGACTGGCCCGAGGACACCTCGCTGGTCACGATCATCCGCGGCAACCGGGTGCTCACGCCGCACGGCGAGGAGACCCTGGAGCCGGGCGACGAGCTCCTCTTCGTGTCCGCACAGGCCCGCGAGGAGCAGCTGGAAGACCTCCTCCAGGCCGCGGACTAGCCTGCGGCCCGCTCCGTCCCAGCCCCGCCGGCGTTTGAGGCGCGGGGTCTGGGGCGGAGCCCCAGGGGCCCGGGCCGCAGCCCGCTGCCACCGGTCGCAGCCCGCCCGCGCACGCAGCCGCGTACGGGGTCAGGCCTTCAGGCCCCCTTGGCGGCCTTCGCGGCCTTCTCCGCCGCCTCCTCCGCCTCCCACTCCGCGATCACGTTGATCGGCGGCGGCGCCTTCGCAAGGAAGACCCACGTGAAGTACACCGCGAGCACCATCGGCGGCAGCTTCAGCGCGATCAGCACCCAGCCCAGCTGCGTCGCGTCGCCCCACCAGTACAGCGGGAAGAGGATCGCGTACTTCGCGAGGAAGATCAGGCCCCAGGCCAGGCTGGCCTTGGTGTAGGCCTTCTTGCGCCCCGGGTTGCGCGTGCGCCAGGACAGGTTCTCCTTGAACACCGGCCCCAGCATCACCCCCAGCAGCGGGAAGCCCACCAGCGCGGAGAGCGTGAAGGCCACGCCCAGCCCGGCGCCGTAGATCATGCCGGGCAGGTAGAAGCCCTTCGCGCTGCCCGTGAACAGGGCGAAGGCCACGCCCACGCCCACGCCGAAGACCCCGCTGAAGGCGTGCTTGACCGTGTCCTTGCGCAGCAGCCGTACGACCACCAGCAGGACGGCGACCGCGCCCGCCGCGATGGCCGAGAGCTTCACGTCCTTGTTGATCGTGTAGATCATGACGAAGAGCAGGCCGGGGAGCATCGTCTCCACGGTGCCCCGGATGCCGCCGAAGGCGTCGAAGAGGGCCGCCTGTGTCACGGCCTTCTGGTCCGCGGAGGGCTCGGCGGCGGGGTCCACCGGTTGCGTGCCGGGGGTCGTCGGTTTGTCGAGTGACGTCACCGTCAGTGCTCCTGTCCGAGCGGTCGGAGTTCGTACTTCGGGTTGAAGAGCACCCGACGGCCGTGGCTCATCGAGATCCGCCCGGAGGCGATCATGCGACGGCCTGGTTCGATTCCCACGATCGAGCGACGTCCGAGCCATACGACGTCCAGCGCCGCGGAGCCGTCGAACAGCTCGGCCTCCAGGGCGGGGACGCCCGCGCGCGGCCGCAGGGTGACGGTGCGCAGGGTCCCGGTGACCTTGACTATCTGGCGGTCGTGGCAGTCGCAGATCCGCGTGCACCCCGCGGCTTCTGCGTCCTCCTGCAGTTCCGCGGAATGCAGCTCCTCCTGCGAGGTGGACAGCCGCTCTATCATCCGGCGGAACCGGCCCGCCGGCCTGGCTGGCTTCGCCGGCTTCGCGGGCTTCTCGGGACGCGGTTCAGCACTCATACAGGAAGCGTACCGGCGCGCCCACTACCTCTCGAAGCGGTATCCCATGCCCGGTTCGGTGATGAAGTGCCTCGGGTGCGAGGGGTCGGCCTCCAGCTTGCGCCGCAGCTGCGCCATGTAGACCCGCAGGTAGTTGGTCTCGGTCCCGTACGAAGGCCCCCAGACCTCCTGGAGCAGCTGCTTCTGGCTGACCAGTTTGCCGCCGTTGCGGACCAGCACCTCCAGCAGGTGCCACTCGGTGGGCGTGAGGCGGACGTCGCGGCCCTCGCGCACCGCCTTCTTCGCCGCGAGGTCCACCGTGAAGCCCTCGGTCTCGACGATCACCTCGTCCTCGCCGGACCCGGCGCCCGGTTCCGCCCGCCGGACGGCGGCGCGGAGCCTGGCCAGCAGTTCGTCCATGCCGAAGGGCTTGGTGACGTAGTCGTCGGCGCCCGCGTCCAGTGCCTCGACCTTCTCGTCGGAGCTGTGCCGCGCGGAGAGGACCAGGATCGGGACGCGGGTCCAGCCGCGCAGTCCCTTGATCACCTCGACGCCGTCCATGTCGGGCAGGCCCAGGTCGAGGACGACCACGTCGGGGTGGCGGGCGGCAGCCAGCTCCAGGGCGCTCGCCCCGTCGGCGGCCGCGTCGACCTCGTACTTGCGTGCCTTCAGGTTGATCACCAGGGCTCGGACGATCTGGGGTTCGTCGTCCACCACGAGCACCCGGGTCATTGAGGGCCTGCCTTCTGTCGTATCGAATCAAGATCGAAATCTACGGGGTCCCGCCCGCCGGGCCCCCAGGGCCCCCCCGCACGACCGGGTCCTGGCCGAGGCGCTGTCGGAGTGCCGGGAACGGGGGATCACGGGACAGGCGGTGACGCCGTTCCTGCTGGGGTTCCTGGTGCGTGCGACGGGCGGCGCCTCGCTGGAGGCCAACCCCGCGGCGGCACGGGGCAACGTGCGCCTCGGGGCCCGGATCGCGCGGGCCTGGGCATCCCGCCCGTGCCCGCCGCGCCCGGGGCCCTGCGGGTGGTCGGGGGCGTGGTGGGAGGCGTCGTCGGATCGCTGGGCACACCGCCGTTCGTCCACACCGGCGCGGGCCACAGGCCGGAGCAGGTCTGTCCGGTGTTCCAGCCGGAGTTGCCGCCGCCGTCGGTGATCTGGAGGCCGGCGCCGATGCAGTTGTGGATCGGGGTCGCCGACTGGGCGATGTTCTTGGCGGTGACGCGGGTGAACTTGGCGGCGATGTTCGACTGCGCCTGGATGGCGTAGGTCCCGGCACCGTCGATGTTGACGTTGGTGAACTCCACCCCGCTGATGGGGCCCTCGATCGAGTGGATCGCCGCGTACGAGGAGTCCAGGATGTCCGTGTCGGAGATCTTGATGCTGGCGCCCTGCACGGCCTCGTTCAGGCCGGAGAACCAGATCGCGCCGACCCCGAAGTTCCAGTTGAAGTCGCTGTTCCCGGTGCGGATGAGGGTGTTGCGCGCGGCGGTGATGGTGCCGGCGACCGCGGTGCCCCTGCCCGAGTTGACGCCCGGGTAGCGGTTGGCGATGTGCAGGCCGCCGCCGTTGCTGATGGTGTCGGACATGACGTTGTCCGAGATGGTGAAGTCCTTGCCGCCGTACGTGACGATGTTGTTGGCCAGGATCGGCAGGACGACCGTGTTGTGGTCGAAGCTGATGTTGGTGTTCGGCTTGTCCTGGGGCCAGGAGGCCAGCCCGTCGTCACCCGCGTTGCGCACAAAAGTGTTGGTGACACGAGAATTCGTGACACCGGTGTGGAAGTTCACTCCGTCCGCTGTCATATCGAGGAAACGGCTGTTCTGGATGGTGAAGCGGTCCATCGGGCCGTCCATCCAGGCGGCGACCTTCACGTGCTGGATCCAGAGGTTGTCCAGCGTGGAGTGGGACATCGCCCCGCCCACGGCGTTGACCTGGTCGTCGTCGATCCGGTCCCGGATGTCGCCGATGATCGCGAAGTCCTTGAGGGTGACGTTCTTGCTCGGTCCGTTCGCCTCGTGCGGCCGGACCGGCCCCGTGTAGCCGCCGCCGGGGACGTACTTGCCGTAGAAGCCGGCGGCACGGTTGCGGTTCACCGGGTCGCGTCCGCCGAAGACGGTGTACCAGGGCCCGGCCCCCTGGACGGTGACGCCGTCCACGACGACGTGGTCGTAGAGGGTGTAGGTGCCCGGCGGGACGTAGACGGTCTTGCCCTGGGCCTGTCCCGCGTCGACCGCGGCCTGCATGCGGGCCGTGGAATCGGTGCCACCGGTCGGGTCCGCACCGAAGTCGGCGACGGCGTCGAGCGCCCCGGTCGGCTTGCCGGCGGCCGGGGCGACCTGCTCGAAGTCGGCGAGGTCGATGGTGAAGCCGGGCGACTGGGCGGTCGAGGTCACCTGTACGCGGATCTTGGTGCCGGCCGGGTAGGTGGAGCCCAGCAGCGTGCGGGACTCGTCGTAGAAGTGGTGCGGGTTGGTGTCGCCCGGGTTGTTGTTGAAGGGATAGCCGCCGTAGTACCAGCTGTACTTGGAGGTGACGGGGAGGGTCTTCACCGACTGGCCGTTCGCCCGGACGTCCAGCGTCGCGTCGCGCCCCTTCCCGTCGGCCGTGTCCGGGAGGCTGTAGCGCAGGGACATCGCGTTGGCGGGCTTGGCCAGGGTGAACTCGACGTACTGGCCGACGGCGTTCAGCGTCACCGCCTGGCGGCCGGACGCCTCCGAGGGGAGGCTCCCGTAGAGCCGGTCGGGGCCGATGAACGTGCCGTTGGTGGCCGCGTACTCCGCCTCCAGTTCGGTGAACGGCACGCTCGCACCCCGCCCGGCTATGCCGATCGGCGAGGGCGCGGGCACCCCGGCGGCGTGCGCCGCGGGGGCGGCGCCGAAGGTCAGGGCGGTCAGGGCGGCGGTCCCGGTGAGGGACAGGGCCAGGAAGACGGCGCAGGCCCGCCGTCTGAGGGAGCGGACTTGCTCGGGCGTGGGGGGATGGCTCTGTGGCGACTGGGGCACGGGCACGCACGTCCTTGCGGCTCGATCGGCGGGGAGCGGAAGTCACTCAACGCGGGACGCTACGACTCCACATGACTGAGAGTCTATGAGTTTGCGCAAAAAACCGATGCACCTCTGCAATAAACACAGGCTGTTGGGTCTTTTTCGCGTGCTCTCCGCTCACCCGCGGCGTGGAGAAACACGCACACCGGCCCGGGCTGCCGGTCGGGCTGGGCACGGCGTTAGCCTCGGCGGATGCTTCCCGCACGAGCTCCGAAGATCATCACGCGCCACCGCGACGGACAGATCCGCGCCTACGTGCTCGACACCGACTCCGGCACCGGCTCCGGCACTTCCGGTGCGCTGGAGCCCGCTGCGGTGTTCCGGCCACGGCCCGGTGACGAGGTCGTGCAGTCGGCCGTCCGGCCCGGTCTGGAGCACGTCGTGTACACGACGCTGAACGAGGTCGTCTGCCTCTCGCGCACCGGCGACCTGGTGTGGACGTCGGCCTTCGAGCCGCGCTCCGACGTGCTCCACGGCCACCGGCCCGGCTGTGAGCTGTCCTTGGACGGGCGGACCGTGTGGGTCTACCGGCCGGACGCGATGGCGGGACGCGGATCGGACCAGTGGGTCGTGTACGACGCCGAGACCGGAGCGATCCTCGGCCGACGGGAGCTGGAAACGGTCGGGCACGGCGCCGGCCACCACGTGCACCCCGTGGACGGCAGCATCTACCTCGACATCGGTGAGGGCCAGGACGGCGCCGTCATCCTCCGGGGCACGGTCGGGGCCGACGACGGGCCGGAGTTCGTGACGTACCCGTGGGGGGACCGCTGCCTGGTCGACCTGGCGCCGGACGGGGAGCAGTTCATGACCGTCGACCACGAGCAGGGGGACGTCGCCTTCCACCGCCACCCCAGTGGTGACGTGCTCTTCACGCTCCCCGTCGAGGCCTTCGGGTACGACCCGGAGGAGACCTTCGTGGAATGGAGCGGCGGCTACCTGACATCGGACACGGCCGTCGTCACCCTGGGCGGTGAGGACGAGGACGAGGAGGAGTGGTTCCGCCACCACCTGGTCGACGTGAACACGGGCACGGTCGGCGGGGAGATGTTCGTCGAGACGGCCCATCCGTACGAACTCGGGCTCCTGGGCGACGGCTCCTGGCTCACCGAGGGCCCGGACGGCAACCCCGTCCGCTGGTCCCGTGCTCCGCTGCCGCCCGATCGGGTGCCGGTCGTTCGGGCCGCGCGGGGCTGAGGGCGCAGGGCAGGCAGTCGGGCGCAGTCTTCGGATGAGGGTGAAGCAGTCCCCCGCGCTTCCGGCCCAGAGCCGCCGGACCACCGCGCGCGGCGAGCGGGCGGGCGCCACCCGGTCTACGGGGTGGTGAGCTCCGGAAAGGTGAAGGTGTAGCCCTGCGCCCTGAGCCACGGCAGGTACTCCTTGAGTGCCGCGACGGTCTCGCTGCGGTCGCCGCCCCCGTCATGGAAGAGGACCGTCGGCTGCGCGGGCAGCTTGCCCTCCACGGTGGCGACGATCGCCGGCAGGCCCGGCCTGCTCCAGTCCTTGGGGTCCACGCTCCAGCCCAGGGGCCGCATCCCGCTCGCGGCGGCTATCGCACGGCTGTCGGGAGTGAAGGCACCGCCCGGAGCGCGGTAGTAGTTGACGGCGACCCCCGGCACGGCCTTCTCGATCATGGCCTTGCCGTCGAGGATCTGCTGCTTCTGGTACGCGACGGGCTTGTGGTCCATGGTCACGTCGTGGTCGACGGAGTGGTCGCACAGCTGGTGCCCCTCGGCGGCGACCGAGCGCACCAGGTCCGGGTACTGCTGCGCGCGGGTTCCGATCATGCAGAAGGTGGCCTTGACGTGGTTCTGCCGCAGCACCTCGAGGACCTGGGGCGTCCAGCGCGGGTCCGGACCGTCGTCGACGGTGATGGCGATGTCGCGGCCCGAGCCCTGCGCCAGCCGGGAGATCCCCAGCGGAACCCGGGCTGAGCCGTAGGCGCTCGCGGCGGAGGACCGGTCTGCGGAGGACTGGCCCGCCGAGGCCCCGTCGGCCGACCGGGCGATCGGGTCCGCAGAGCCCGCAGAGAGCGCGGAGCCCCCCGGGCTCGTCGAGGCCGCGAGGGCCGGTGCGCCGGCGCACGCCAGCAGGCCGAGGGCTGCTGCCGCCACGGCGGATCCCGCCCGAAGACGGCGTACGGAACTGCGGGTGATGCCCATGGAGGCGCTCTTCCTTCGTGCTCGGCCCCCCGGTCTCACACTGCTGCCGGTCCAGGCTAGGTCGTCCGACCGGGCGCCGTCCTCCCCCGTTCGGCCCATGGCGAGGGCCGCGGGGGGCCCGGCGCGGGCGGGAGGGCCGCCCCCGCTGCGGCGCCGGGCCCCGGCGGACGAACAGGGTGATGTCCATCACGGCGACGGCGGTACGGGCCGTGGTGACGGCAGGGCTCGGGTGCGCGGCCGGGCAGCTTCCTCGGCGCCAGCCCTTGCCTCACCTATCGAGATTCGATAGATTCCCATCGTGAATCGATGGAGGGATGGGTCGTGGGAAAGCTGACAGTGTGGGCGCTGCGCGCCGTGCTCGTGGTGGTGCTGGCCGGCACCGTGTTCGTACAGGCGGGGATGGTGTGGGCGTTGTTCACCGACCCGGAGGAAGGGTCGCTCCCGCTGACCCCGCTGCGCCTGGTGACGATCCTGGGGATGGTGTCGGTCCAGGTCGCCCTGGTCTGCGTATGGCGGCTGGCGACGATGGTGCGCCGCGGAACCGTGTTCTCCCACGCCGCCTTCCGGTATGTGGACGTCGTGATCGGCGCGATCGTGGCGGCTGCCCTCGTGTGGTTCACGGTCACGGCCCTCAACGCGCCGTCCCAGCGGGAGGACCCGGGCGTCACCGTCATCATGGGCGGGGTCGGCGTGGCCATCCTGGGGGTCGCGCTCTTCGTACTCGTGCTGCGGACGCTGCTCGCCCAAGCCGTCGCGCGCGACGTCGAAGCGGCACAGATGCAGGCCGAGTTGGACGAGGTGATCTGATGCCGATCGCCGTCGACATCGACGTGATGCTGGCCAGGCGGAAGATGTCCGTGGGCGAGCTCGCCGACCGCGTGGGCATCACGCCCGCCAACCTGGCGGTACTCAAGAACGGCCGCGCCAAGGCGGTGCGCTTCGCGACCCTCGCCGCGCTCTGCGAGGTGCTCCAGTGCCAGCCGGGCGACCTGCTGCGCTGGGAGGACGAGGACACCGCGGGCGACTGACGCACTCCGGGGCAGGCGTGAAAGGGCCGTCAGTCAGCGGTTGTCGGGGCTCAGCAGCGCGGCGGCCGCGGCGATGAAGGCGACGGACGCCTCCTTGGCCGCGTGCCGCCGGGCGTCCAGCTCGGTCCGGTCGAGGGCCTTGCGCAGCGCGTACGTGGCATCCGCGGCCTGCTGGGCGGGGCCGGCCAGTCCGGGGATCAGGACCTGTAGGCGGATGTGGGGCGCGGTGATGGCCGCCCGGGTGTCGTGGGACCTCGTCTGGGCCTCCAGCTGGTGCTCGGCGCCCGCCTCGGCCAGGGCCAGGCGCTCCCGATGGAACATCGCCGAGCGGTGCGCGTCCAGGGCCGCCGCGAAGTCGGTGACGGCACCGAGCTGGTCCTGGCGGTGGCTGTCGGCGCGCTGCTCAGCGCGTGCGGCGCCCGCCGAGCGGTGCTGGAGGAGACCGGCGGTCAGGGCGCCGGCGAGGGTACCCAGTACGGCAACGATCGAAGTCCATAGGGCCATCGGGCATCGGGTCCTGTCGGGTGGTCGGTTTCGGCGGTGAGGCCGCCGGACAGCGAGGTGGTGCCCCCGATCACCGGTTACGGGCCGGGAGGCGCCGAGGCGCCGAGCCGCCAGCCTGCACGTCCACCCGCCTGTGGTTCAAGCCGATTGCCACACTGTCGAGGCCGCTTCGGGCCGGGTGAGGGCGGGCGGATGCCGGCCGCCCTCACCTGTCGCACGCCGGCGGCGGGAGCGGCCGGATCAGCGGGTGGCGCCGAAGTCCTGCGTCCAGTACTGGCCCGGCTGCGCGAGGCCGATGCCGATCTCCTTGACGTTGCAGTCGAGGATGTTCCGCTTGTGGCCCGGGCTGTTCATCCAGCCCTCCATGACCTTGGCGGCGGTGTCGTAGCCGTACGCGACGTTCTCGGCGTACGTGCTCCACTGGTACCCGGCGCGGGTGATCCGCTGACCCGGGTCGGAGCCGTCGGAGCCGGTGTGGGACATGTTGGAGTGGGCGGCCATGTCCTCACTGTGGTCCTGCGCGGCCTTCGTGAGCTTCTCGTTGACGGTGAGTGCGGGGCACCCGACCGTGGCGCGCTCCTGGTTGACGAGCGCGAGGACCTCGGCCACGGCGCCGGAGGGCGCGGCGGAGTCCGAGGGTGCGGGGGTCCCGGCCGGCTCGGCGGGCGGTTCCACGGGCTGCTGCGGCTCGGGCTGTACGGGGGGCGCGGTGTCGGCGACCGGCTCGGCGGGCGCCTCGGCGACGGGCTGCCCTGCGGGCTCGGCGGGGGCGTCCGCCTGGAAGGGGGCCTCCGCGGGCGGCTGCGCGCCCGGGTCGCCGAGGGGGCCGCCGTGCCAGGGGCGGCTGTCCTGCTGGGACGCGGCGGGCCGCACGGGGCCGGTCTCCTGCGGGTCGAGGCAGGCCATGGCCGTGGTGGGTACGGCCACGAGGGCCAGCGCCCCGACGGCGACGACTATTTTCCGGTGGTGCGTCTTCTTACGGTGCTTCTTCATGCGGGACCTCACTCGGTGATCGCGAAGCTCCCGGCGCCGGACCGCGAAGGCGCCGGAGGAGTCGCCATTCTTAGAAGCCCGGCGGCGGCCTGGCAAGCTGCCGCCGCCGAGCCGGTCAGGAGGCTCGGGACGCCGCTTGAATCGGCCGGAAGATCGTGCATTCCCCCGCCGCGGCCGCACCGGCACGCGCCTGGCCCACCGCCAGAACCGCTCCCCGTCAGCCATGTTGGAGCGAGAGAAACGGGAGTCGCAGATTCCGTTTCTGGCGGAGTGCGGCATGTCAACACCAAACAGGTACATATAGGGAAATGCCTCCAGGCAGAGGATCACCGTGGGGCCGACGGGCCACCGTGCGGTCCGTGACGCATGTCACGGCTCCGAGGTGGAACCGGACGTCAGCGCCGGGGAAGGTGTGCCGGGTCGCGGTGTCCGGTGCGGTGCATCTCCCCCAGCTACCGCTGGGAGGGGCCCCCCGGGCGGAGGGCCGCCGCTTGTACTGGACGTACTTCGGTGGTCCGACAACGCGGCGAGGTGCCGTGCCGGGCGCCGCGACCCGGTGGACCTTCCCGGTCACAGCACTAGGCACGATGCCACCTCGACGAGGCGGCGCCCGGCGCCGGTGAGGGCGGCGTCGCGGCGGCGGGTGGTGACCAGGGTCCGTCCCAGGTGGCCGTCCGGCGGCCACAGGCCGCGTACGTCGGCCGGGTCGTCCACGTCGTCCAGCACCACCAGCCACCGGCACGGTCTCTTGCCCGGCTTGGGTTCGAGCCAGGCAAGGAACGAGATGGCGGCGCGGTCGGGGTCATGGGGGTCGGCCCGGCACAGCTCGACGCCGGCCTGCGCGTACGCGTTCACCACGGCCGAACGCGTCGCGGCGCTGACCCACACCAGAACGTCCACCGTGCCGTCCCGCCGCGCGGTGTGGGCGTAGTCGGCCGCGAGCTGCGTCTTGCCGACCCCGCCCATCCCGGTCAGCACCTGGGACAGGACCGCGGTTCCGCCGCCGTGCACGGCCGTACGCAACCGGTCCGCTTCGGCGCGGTACTGGAAGCACTCCGCCAGTGGCGGGATCGGCCTGACCAGGTACGGCCAGCCGGCCGGTTCCTGCGGTCCGCGCTGGAGCACGGTCAGGCTCCCGCTGACCGCGGTCGCACCGGGTCCGATCGCCCGGTCTTGGTGACCGCCGGACCGCCCTCGGCCGGGCCCCAGTCCGCCGCGGGCTCGGGGCGGTCAGCTGTAGTCGACACCCGTGCTCGCCCTGCTGCCGGTGCCGTCCACGGTCGCGTCACCGGGTCGCGTCACCGGTCCGCGCCGCCGTTGCCGGGGCGCACCACCCCGGCGCCGGCGCCTCCGGGGGCCTCGGCCTCGCCCGTATCGGCGGCCGTGTCCGCCGGCCCCCGCGCCTGGCCGGTGGCCGGGTGCTGAAAGAGCGTCCGGAGCAGAGCGGCGATCGCCACGGCCGCCTGGACCGAGGCCCCGATCATCTGTCCGGTGTCCGGACTGTCCAACAGCCAGACCAAAGGTGTCGAGACGATGCCGGCCACCGCCACCACCACCACCACCACGATCGCGATCGCGATCTTCCAAGCTCGTGTCACATCCCACCCCTCCCGGCGCCCGGCGGTCATGTGAAGCCGACCCTCTTCACCGATGGCAGCAAGACCGCTTCCGGGGGACGTCAGGACAACAACTGTGCCCAGGCGTTCCGCTTTCCGGGTTGCCGCCCGCGCGGCCCCGCGGTCCGGTGGGGCTCGTCAGCCCCTGGACGCCCCGCTCGGGGACGAGCGTCCGAGCCGCTGCCGCGGCTCAGTCGTCCGGACCGCAGACGGTGCCGTCGGGCCGCCGGAGGGAGTACCAGACCATGCCCTCCTGCGAGGTCGTCGGCTCGCCGCCGCCGACAGGGTCGAGGGTGTAGAAGGCCGAGATGAAGCCTTCGGTGATGGCGTCCAGGACGCCGTCCCAGGGGATGGTGTAGCCGACCGAGGTAATGTCGGCGGGGACGTCCACGACTCCCCGGGTCCAAGCGGCCAGGGTCTGTCCGGTGGAATCGCCGTAGACCGAGACGTCGAAGGTGACCTTGTCGCCGGCCTTGAACGGTATCCCGTCCACCATGACGAGGACGCCGTTCCAGGGCTTCTGCGCCCATGTGATCCAGCCGGGGGAATCCTCGTAGGGAAACTCCGGGTAGTCGAGCTCGATGGACATGCGGACTCCTCACCGCCGAAGGGACAACACGGCGAAGTGCCGTACCGGGCCTACTTCTGCGGTGCCAGGGTGCGCAGGACGTCGAACTCGTTGCCCTCGGGGTCCGCCATGACCACCCAGCTTCGGTCCGCGCCCTGGCCCACATCCGTCGTGGTGGCGCCGAGGCCGATCAACCTGGCCACCTCGTCCGCGGTACTGCCGTCGATCGGGCTGACATCGAGGTGGAGCCGGTTCTTCACGGCCTTGCCCTCGGGCACCCGGATGAACACCAGGGTGGGCGGCATCTGGCGGGCCCGAACGTCCTCCACGGTCGGCACCCAGGAACCGATCTCGACCAGGCCCTCGCTCCGGTCGATCACCTTGAAGTCCAGGACCTCGCACCAGAACGCCGCGAGCCTCTCCGGATCGGGGCAGTCAACGGTCAACTCGGTGAACCTGCTTGTCACAACTCTCCCAGGCAGTGCCGACGGGGATCAGCGTACGTCTCCCATCCGACGGACCCGAGATCTTTTCTACTCGCCCGGCACCGCGCCTTGCGTCGCACCCGGACCCGTTCCCCAGCCGCGCTCGACCGACCGGCGGCATCGGTCGGGCTCGTCTCCCGCGCTGGTGAACAGTGCCGTCAGCAGGGGTGCGCCGTACTGGAGTGCCTGGTGCGGCAGAGGGCCCGTGGCGACGAGCGAGGCGAGTCCGTGCCCGATGGTCCAGCTCTGCGTCGCCAGTTCCAGCGGATCGACCTCCTCACGGAAGCGGTCGGCCGCCTTGGCGCGGTCGATGGCGCGGACCAGGCGGTGCAGGGTCTCGTCCGCCGCGCCGGCGTCTTCGAGGTCGAATCCCGCATCGAACATGACGCGGTAGAGATCGGGGTTCTCCACGGCATTGGCCTGGTACGCGGCCCCCAGTGCGGCGAGGTCCCGTACCGGGTCCGCGGACATCTTGACGGCCGCGAGCCGGGTGGCCAGGCGGGTGAAGCCCTCCTGTCTCAGCGCCTTCCACAGCCCGTCCATGCCGCCGAAGTAGGTGTAGACGGCCATCGTCGACACGCCGGTTCCCGCGACCAGGGTGCGGAGTGTGACCGGTTGCCTCGTCCGCAGCATCTGCGCCGCCCGGTCGAGCAGCAGGGAGCGGACCGCTGGATCCTTCGTTCTCGCCATGGGCCCACAATACATAGCATCGCTATGCTTTCATGGGGTGCTGATCTTGTGGTCCCGTACGTCAAGAGGAAGAGGCCGTACATGCCCGTGACACTGGTCAATCCCGAGGGGTTGCCTAAGCCCGAGGTCTACCGGCAGTTGTCGGTGGCCACCGGATCGAAGCTGGTGTTCCTCGCGGGGCAGGTCGCCCGCGATGCCGACGGCCGGCCCGTGGGCGAGGGCGACTTCGCCGCCCAGGTCGAGCAGTGCTACCTCAACATCGCCACCGCTCTGGCCGGGATCGGCGGCTCCTTCGACGACGTGGCGAAGCTGACCGTCTACGTCGTCGACTGGAGTCCCGAGAAGATGCCCCTGCTGGGCGAGGGCGTGGGCCGGGCGGCAGCGAAGCTCGGCATCGATCCGGTCAAGCCGATCACCCTGCTGGGCGTTGCGGCGCTGGGGGAACCGGACCTCCTCGTCGAGGTCGAAGCCACCGCGGTCCTCCCCTAGTGCTGTGACCGCCTGCCCCGGGAGCACGGGGCGGATCCGCTCCGTGCTCCCGGGGCAGGCGGCGGCCGCGAACGAGGACGAGGACCGGTCCGTCATCCCGGTTCGACGGGCAGCCACAGTTCGCAGGTCGCGGTGCTGAAGTCGTCCGCGCGCTCGAGGACCGCGACGATCGAGGGACCTGGCCGCAGACGCCAGGGGTTGGAGGGGAACCACTCCGTCGCGGTCGCGCTCCAGGTCGTCTGCAGGGCCTGCGGATGCGGTCCGGTGGTGCGGAAGACCGCCCACCTGCCGGCCGGCACCTCGATGGCGTCGAGGTCGTCGGGGGCCGGCGTGTCCCGGGAGACGGCGACTCCGTGCAGGTAGGTCAGCTCGCTCCCCTCCGTGCCGTCGGGGTCGAGATCGCCGGAAACCTGCAGCAGGCCCCCCGGTTCGGTGTCGCTGAGGGCCTTCAGCCGGAGATGCTCCTCCTGCGGCAGTGCGGTGATGTGCCGCTGGATGTGCGGGTTCACGCCCTGGTGGATGAGCGGAACCCGGGCCGCGTGTCCGACCAACCGGAACGCGGGGCGGCCGACGAGGCGGGTGTCCATGGGGATGCTCCCTTCGACGGTCAGGCGGATCCTGAGCCGTGGCTGTGTGCGCAAGGGGCCTCCGTCTCGGCGTACGTCACGGGGGCCGGAGCCGTGAACCGCGCGGAACGCACGTCCGAACGCCTCGGTCGAGCCGTATCCGTACCGGACGGCGATGCCCAGCAGATCGTCCTCGCCGCGGACGACGTCGGCGGCGGCGACGGTCATGCGACGCCGACGCACGTACTCCGACAGCGGCATGCCGGCCAGCGACGAGAACATCCGGCGCAGGTGGTACTCGGTCGTGCCGAGCTCCCTGGCCAATCCGTTGACGTCGAGCTCCTCAGCGAGGTGCTCCTCGACGAGATCGACGAGGTGGTTGAGTGCCGAGAGCACGAGGCCTCCTTTCCATGTCAACCCTGCCCTGCGCGACCCGGGCCGCACCCGACCGCCGCGATCCGATCCGATCATGTGCCTGGACGGACGCGGACTGCGCACCGGGGCGCCTCCCCGCTCCGTCCAGTCACCACCGGGCGCCTGAAGTCCGAAGGACGCTCGGGAACCACTCGTTGGAGCGATGGCGAAGGGGCAGGGCATGCAGCACGGTGGGGAGGTGGATGCCGAGACCCCTGCGCCGCCCTACCCGCCCCGCCGCAGTCCCGACGTCGACCGCGCACGTCGGCACAGCCGTGAGTGGGCTGTCGAGGTGGGCATCCTCGGGAACGCCGCATCTCAGTGGCAGGTCTGGGACGCGACCGAGTTCTCGGGTACGGACCTGGCCCTGTTCGCGGCACTGACCCACCCCGACGCCCGGGGAACGGAACTCGACCTCTTCGCGGACTCCTATGTGTGGAGCTGGTACCTCGACGACCTGATCGTGGAGCGGTTCAAGCGTTCCCGTGACAGCGCGGGCGCGCGCCTCTTCCTCGACCGCCTGGCAGGTGTCGCGGCCGACCCCGACCGCGCGGACGCCGGCAACCCGGCCGAGTTCGGACTGGCGGACCTCGTCCGCCGCACCTGCGCCGGCAGGGATCAGGCCTGGCGGGACAGACTGACCGGGCAGCTGCCGAACGTCTTCGACGACGCCCTGTGGGAGATCGACAACCTCGCCTTCGGGCGGATCCCCGACCCGGTCGACTACATCACCATGCGGCGCAGGGCCGGTGGCGCGGGCTGGGCCGCGCAGCTCGTCGAACGCTCCCTTCACCTCGAGCTTCCCGCGGCCGTACGCGGCGATCCGGTCCTGGTCCGCCTGCACGAGGCGTTCGCCGATGTAGTCGACCTCCACAACGACCTCGTCTCCTACCTGAGGGAGACCGAGTACGAGCAGGACGTCAGCAACAACGTCGTCGTGACGGCGCACTTCCTCACCACTCACGTGGGCAACGCCGCCACCCTCACCCACAAGCTGATGCTGGAGCGACTGCACCTGTTCGAACGCCTCGTCGCCGAGGCGACCGCCGACTCGCCCGGCCCGTGTGACACACGCCGCTACCTCCAGGGTCTGAAGGACTGGATCGCGGGCGATTTCGCCTGGCACCAGGCCACCACCCGCTACCGTCCCCAGACCTGGCAGCACAGGCCCGGCCGCCGCGCCGCACTGCCACCCCTGGAGGGCCTCGGCATGGCCGCCGCGGAACTGCCGCGCCGACTCGGCCGAGTGGCGCGGTGCGTGCGTGGTGGCGGGGACGCGGGGTTACCGTCGATGCCATGACTGCTGATTCCCTGCGCTCCGTCACCGTCGAGCGGACCGGCCCGGGCATGTTCACCGCGACCAACTCCCGTGGTGACACGGTCGCCTTCGGTACCGGATCCGGCGGGGGCTTCACCCCCGTCGAGCTCTTCCTCGCCGCGATCGGCGGCTGCTCCGCGGCCGATGTGGACGTCGCCACCACCCGGCACGCGGAACCCGCCGAGTTCTCCGTCGCCGTCACCGGGCACAAGACCGAGGACGCGGGCGGCAACCTCATGACGGACCTCGAGGCCGCCTTCACCGTCCGCTTCCCCGCAGGCGAGGCCGGCGACCGGGCCCGTGCGATCCTGCCGCGTGCCGTGAAGACCTCCCACGACAAGCTCTGCACGGTCAGCCGCACGGTGGAGGCCGGAACCCCGGTCGCGGTGAAGGTCGTCGACACGGACTGACCGGCCCCCGTCGGCCTTACGACCACGTACGACCACGCACGACGGTCTGGAACGGCATGCGTCCTACACTTTCGGACATGCATACTGTCGCGCTGGCCGTCACCGAGGGCATGCTGCACTTCGAGCTGTCCATGGCGATCGAGGTCTTCGGCTCGGACCTGACCCACATCGTGGATCCCTGGTACGAGTTCTCGCTCTGCGGATCGGGCGCCGTACAGGTCGGCCGCTTCCGCCTGGAGCCCGACCACGGGCTCGACCACCTCGCGCACGCCGACACCGTGATCGTCCCCGGCTGGGCCGACACCGACACGGACCCCCCGGCGGAGCTCGTCGACGCGGTGCGCGCGGCCCACGCGGCGGGCGCGCGCATCGCCTCCCTGTGCACGGGAGCCTTCGTCCTGGCCGCCGCCGGCCTGCTCGACGGCAAACGCGCCACCACCCACTGGGCGCACACCGGGGTACTGGCCGGCCGCCATCCGGACATCACGGTGGATCCGGACGTCCTCTACGTCGACAACGGCGACGTGCTCACCTCCGCCGGCAAGGCTGCCGCCATGGACCTGTGCCTGCACCTCGTCCGCCTCGACCACGGCGCGTCGAACGCCAACAAGATCGCCCGCCGCCTGGTCGTACCGCCACACCGGGACGGCGGGCGATCTTGTTGGCGTTCGACGCGCCGTGGTGTGGCCTCCTCCGCGGGGGCCGCGGGCGCGCGGCGCCGGGTGAACAAGCTGGCCGACGCGCTGGAGGTGGACCGGGACCGGCTGCGGGGCTGGACGCTGTTCCGTGCGGTCGAGTCGGGCAACCGGGGGCGCGGTCAGCAGATGGGCGTGTACGTGGCCGCAGGCGGCCAGCGAGGCCAGCATCCGGGCCAGCTCCCCGGGGGCGCCGGCCAGCGAGATCGTCCGCGCCTCGGCCAGGCTCCGCTCGCTGTCCGAGAGGGCGGCCAGCGCCTCGGCGGGCTTCGGCGGCACCGGCTCGGCGCCGGCCCCCGGGGCCCCGGCGGCCGCCGGAGCGGATGCGGAGGCGGTTGCGGAGGCGGTTGCGGAGGACGGGGAAGGCGGGGCGGACCGGGAGGGGGCCGGGGACCGGGTCTCGGCCAGGGCCGCGGTGTGCGCCGCGACCGAGGCGCGCAGCGGAGCCAGCCGCTGGGCCAGGGCCGGATGCGTGGCGGCCGTCGCGTCGTAACGTTCCAGCAGTCGCTCACTTTCACGAACGGCGCTCTCGCGCATCCGCCGTTCGAGTGGAATCTCGGGCTCCGCGCCGGGCGCGTCCCCGTCGGAGCAACCGCTGAGCAGCGCGGCGCCGGCGAAGCCCGCGGCAGCGCCGAACAGGCTTCTTCGCGACGGCAGGATCGAGGGCACGGCGACGTCCTCCGGGTGCTGGCTGGGCTGATGGCGGGGCAGGGTGTGATCACGGTACCCGGGGCCCCGTCCACAGGGCGGACGGCAACACCCTCCGCGACCGGATACCCTTTGACCTGACGCACGACGGAAACCACAACAGCACACGCGGCCGAGGAGTCACCCGGATGAGCACCACCCAGAGCGACAGGCTGCGCGGATTGCTGGAGCCCCTCGTCGCCGCCAAGGGCCTGGACCTCGAGGAGATCGAGACGTCCAAGGCCGGCAAGCGCCGGATGCTGCGCATCATCGTGGACTCCGACGAAGGCGTGGAGCTGGACGCGTGTGCCGAGCTGAGCCGCGAGGTCTCGGACCTGCTGGACGAGACCGACGCGATGGGCGAGGACGAGTACGTCCTCGAGGTGAGCTCGCCGGGCGCTGACCGCCCGCTGACCGAGCCCCGTCACTACATCCGGGCGACCGGCCGTCTCGTGAAGTTCCAGACCTCGGACGGCGGGGAACTGATCGCCCGCATTCTCGAAGTGGACGACGAGGGCATGGACCTCGAAGTCCCGGGCGTGAAGGGCCGCAAGGCGACCGCCCGGCGCATCGCATTCACCGACATCGCCAAGGCGCGTGTCGAGATCGAGTTCAACCGCAAGGACAAGAAGGAAGAGGAGGCGTAGCCGTGGACATCGACATGAGTGCCCTGCGGGGTCTGGTCCGGGAGAAGGAGATTTCCTTCGACCTCCTCGTCGAGGCGATCGAGTCGGCCCTCCTCATCGCGTACCACCGCACCGAGGGAAGCTTCCGGCGCGCACGCGTGGTCCTCGACCGCACCAACGGTCACGTGATCGTGTGGGCGACCGAGGACCCGAGGGACCTGGAAGAGGGCCAGGAGGCCAAGGAGTTCGACGACACCCCGTCGGACTTCGGCCGCATCGCCGCGACGACCGCCAAGCAGGTGATCCTGCAGCGTCTGCGCGACGCCGAGGACGACCTGACCTTCGGCGAGTTCCTGGGCCGCGAGGGTGATGTCATCACCGGCGTGGTCCAGCAGGGCAAGGACCCGAAGAACGTCCTCATCGACATCGGCAAGCTGGAAGCCATCCTGCCGGTGCAGGAGCAGGTGCCCGGTGAGGAGTACACGCACGGACTGCGCCTCAAGGCGTACGTCGTGCGGGTGGCGAAGGGCGTCCGCGGTCCGTCCGTGACCCTGTCGCGCACCCACCCGAACCTGGTGAAGAAGCTGTTCGCCCTGGAGGTCCCGGAGATCGCCGACGGCAGCGTCGAGATCTGCGCGATCGCCCGTGAGGCCGGTCACCGCAGCAAGATCGCCGTACGGTCCACCCGCTCGGGCCTCAACCCGAAGGGCGCCTGCATCGGCCCGATGGGCAGCCGCGTGCGCAACGTGATGGCCGAGCTGCACGGCGAGAAGATCGACATCGTCGACTGGTCGGACGACCCGGCGGAGATGGTCGCGAACGCGCTGTCGCCCGCCCGGGTGAACGCGGTCGACGTCGTCGACTGGGACACCCGCTCCGCCCGGGTGATCGTGCCCGACTACCAGCTGTCGCTGGCCATCGGCAAGGAGGGCCAGAACGCCCGCCTCGCCGCCCGCCTCACCGGCTGGCGCATCGACATCCGCCCCGACACCGAGCAGCCCTCGGACGAGGGCGACCGGGGCGAGCGCCGGGACGACCGGCGCGACGAGCGCCGCGGGGAATAAATCCGGTACCGCCCGGGGCTGACCGGACGGTAGACAGGAACCTGGGGCGACCCGGGGCCCACCAGAAGACATGGTCCCGGCATGCGGCGGCCCGCCTCCGAGGGGCGGCGGGGCCCGGCCCGAAGGATCACGACAACATCCGTTCGATTTTTCGCCCGAAGGGGTGAGGTCGGTGCGGGGAGGTAGACTTAAGCGTGTCTGGCCGGACGCAAGCCCGCGCATGCCCCGAACGCACCTGTGTGGGGTGTCGGGAGCGAGCGGCCAAGAGCGATCTGCTGCGCATCGTGGCGATCGGTGACGAATGCGTCTCCGATCCTCGCGGTACGCTGCCCGGCCGGGGTGCCTACGTGCACCCCGCCGTGGTCTGCCTCGACCAGGCGGTCCGCCGCCGGGCGTTCCCCAGGGCCTTCAAGTCCACCGGACCGCTCGAAACGGCGGGCCTGCGCAATGCCCTGGCCGATGAGGCCGGGGCGACACCGTAAGCCAGTAGTACGGCACGGATCACCGTGCGGTCAGGTACCTCGCGAGTTGGAAGTAGGTCGAGATTGCGATGAGCACCCCTCGATGAGTACGCGATGAGTACGAGCATGAAGTAGACACGGTCCGGCGTAACCCGGACCTAAAAGGAGCGAAGTGGCTAAGGTCCGGGTATACGAACTCGCCAAGGAGTTCGGAGTTGAGAGCAAGGTCGTCATGGCCAAGCTCCAGGAACTCGGTGAGTTCGTCCGTTCGGCGTCCTCGACGATCGAGGCGCCGGTTGTACGCAAGTTGACCGACGCATTGCAGGGCCCCGGCGGCAACGCCGGCAAGGGCGCTGCGAAGCCGGGCGCGCCTCGTAGCGCGGCGCCCGCCAAGCCCGGGGCCCCGACCCCGGGTCCCGCACGTCCCGGAGCGCCGAAGCCCGGCGCACCGGCCCCCAAGCCGGTCGTCGCAGAGGCTCCGGCCGCCGCGGCGCCCGCCCCGGTGACTCCGGCCGCCTCCGGCCCGCGTCCCGGCCCGAAGGCCCCGGCCGCCCCGAAGCCCGCTCCGGCGGCTCCCGTGGCGACCGAGTTCTCCGCGCCTCCGGCGGCTCCGGCCGCCGCCCCGGCGCGCACCGAGCGTCCCGCCGCTGCGGCTCCCGGCCCCCGTCCGGCGCAGCAGCGTCCGGCGCAGGGTCAGGGCGGCCAGGCCGGCGCCCGTCCCGGCGCCCCGCGTCCGGCCGGTGCCGCTCCGGCGCGTGCCGAGCGTCCCGCCGGCGGTTCCGCCGGTGGTCCGCAGGCACCGCGTCCGCAGGGCGCCCGTCCGGCCGGTCCCCGTCCGGGCAACAACCCCTTCACCTCTGGTGGCTCCACCGGCATGGCGCGCCCGCAGGCGCCCCGTCCGGCCGGCGCTCCCCGTCCCGGTGCCCCCGGCGCCGGTGACCGCCAGGGTGGCGCTCCCCGTCCGCAGGGCGGCCCCGGCGGCGCTCCGCGTCCCCAGGGTGCCGGTGCCGGCCGTCCGACCCCGGGCGGCATGCCGCGTCCGCAGGGCGCCCGCCCCGGTGCCGGTGGCCCCGGTGGTGCTCCCGGCGGTAACCGTCCCAACCCGGGCATGATGCCGCAGCGTCCCGCTGCCGGTGGTCCCGGTCCCCGTCCCGGTGGCGGCCCCGGTGGCCGTGGTCCCGGTGCCGGTGGTCCCCGTCCCGGCGGTGCCGGTGGCGCGGGTCGTCCCGCGGGCGGCGGCTTCGCCGGTCGTCCGGCCGGTCCGGGCTCGCGTCCCGGCGGCGGTGGCGGCTTCGGCGGTCCCCGTCCCGGTGGTGGCGGCTTCGGCGGCGGTCCGGCCGGTGCCGGTGGCGGCGGTCGTCCCGGCTTCGCCGGGCGTCCCGGTGGTCCCAATGCCCGTGGTGGCACGCAGGGTGCCTTCGGCCGTCCCGGTGGTCCCGCGCGTCGTGGTCGCAAGTCCAAGCGCCAGCGTCGCCAGGAGTACGAGGCCATGCAGGCCCCGTCGGTCGGCGGCATCATGCTGCCGCGTGGTCACGGCGAGACCGTTCGCCTGTCCCGCGGTGCCTCCCTCACCGACTTCGCGGAGAAGATCAACGCCAACCCGGCGTCGCTCGTCGCCGTGATGATGAACCTCGGCGAGATGGTCACCGCCACGCAGTCCGTCTCCGACGAGACCCTCGAAATGCTGGCCGGCGAGATGAACTACGTCGTTCAGATCGTCAGCCCGGAGGAAGAGGACCGCGAGCTCCTCGAGGGCTTCGACATCGAGTTCGGCGAGGACGAGGGCGGCGAGGAATTCCTCATGCCGCGTCCGCCGGTCGTGACCGTCATGGGTCACGTCGACCACGGTAAGACCCGACTGCTCGACGCCATCCGCAAGACGAACGTCGTCGCGGGCGAGGCCGGTGGCATCACGCAGCACATCGGTGCGTACCAGGTCGGTACCGAGGTCAACGGTGAAGAGCGCAAGATCACCTTCATCGACACCCCCGGTCACGAGGCGTTCACCGCCATGCGTGCCCGTGGTGCCAAGTCGACCGACATCGCGATCCTCGTGGTCGCGGCCAACGACGGCGTCATGCCGCAGACGATCGAGGCGCTCAACCACGCCCAGGCCGCCGGCGTCCCGATCGTCGTCGCGGTCAACAAGATCGACGTCGAGGGTGCCGACCCGGTCAAGGTGCGCGGTCAGCTCACCGAGTTCGGTCTGGTCGCCGAGGAGTACGGCGGCGACACGATGTTCGTCGACATCTCCGCCAAGCAGGGTCTGAACATCGACTCCCTGCTCGAGGCCGTCGTCCTCACCGCCGACGCCTCGCTCGACCTGCGCGCCAACCCGGAGCAGGACGCTCAGGGTATTGCGATCGAGTCCCACCTCGACCGCGGCCGCGGTGCCGTCGCCACCGTCCTCGTCCAGCGCGGTACCCTCCGCGTCGGCGACACGATGGTCGTGGGCGACGCCTACGGCCGAGTGCGCGCCATGCTCGACGACAAGGGCAACAACGTCGAGGAAGCGGGTCCCGCGACCCCCGTCCTGGTCCTGGGTCTCACCAACGTCCCCGGCGCCGGCGACAACTTCCTCGTCGTCGACGAGGACCGCACGGCCCGTCAGATCGCCGAGAAGCGTGCTGCGCGTGAGCGCAACGCCAACTTCGCCAAGCGCGTCCGCCGGGTGTCCCTGGAAGACCTCGACTCGGTCCTCAAGGCCGGTCTGGTCCAGGAACTCAACCTCATCATCAAGGGCGACGCGTCCGGTGCGGTGGAGGCTCTCGAGTCCTCGCTGCTCCAGCTCGACGTCGGCGAAGAGGTCGACATCCGCGTCCTGCACCGCGGTGTGGGTGCGGTCACCGAGTCCGACATCAACCTGGCGATGGGCTCCGACGCCATCGTCATCGGCTACAACGTCCGTGCGGCCGGCCGTGCCGCGCAGATGGCGGACCGCGAGGGTGTCGACGTCCGCTACTACTCGGTGATCTACCAGGCCATCGAGGAGATCGAGGCGGCCCTCAAGGGTCTCCTCAAGCCGGAGTACGAAGAGGTCGAGCTCGGTACGGCGGAGGTCCGCGAGGTCTTCCGCTCGTCCAAGCTGGGCAACATCGCCGGTGTCCTCATCCGCTCCGGCGAGGTCAAGCGCAACACCAAGGCGCGGCTCCTGCGCGATGGCAAGGTCATCGCCGAGAGCCTCACCATCTCCGGTCTGCGCCGCTTCAAGGACGACGTCACCGAGATCCGCGAAGGCTTCGAGGGCGGTATCAACCTCGGTAACTTCAACGACATCAAGATCGACGACGTCATCGCGACGTACGAGATGCGCGAGAAGCCCCGCGCGTAAGCGCCAGGCGGTTCGCACCGTGTCGTAACGCGTAACACCGGGGCCGGTCGGCGGAATATCCGTCGATCGGCCCCGGCCGTTGCGTGTACGGTTCTGGTGACCCTGCCGCGCGACGGCCGGCAGGCCACCGAACCCGCACCGGCGGGATATCCGGAACTGCATGTACGTGGGGACTCTGTCCTTCGATCTGCTCCTCGGCGACGTTCACTCGCTGAAGGAGAAACGCTCCGTCGTCCGGCCCATCGTGGCCGAGCTCCAGCGCAAGTTCTCTGTGAGCGCGGCCGAAGTGGGCGACCAGGACCTGCACCGCAGGGCCCGTATAGGGGTCGCTCTGGTGAGTGGGGACACGGGGTTCCTCTCGGATGTACTGGACCGCTGCGAGCGGCTGGTCGCGGCACGTCCGGAAGTGGAGCTGCTGTCGGTACGACGGCGCCTCCACGGTGATGAAGACTGACCGCAAGACTTAAGAAGGAGACGGACCAGTGGCCGACAATGCGCGGGCGAAGAAGCTGGCGGACCTCATCCGGGAGGTGGTGGCCGAGAAGCTGCAGCGCGGTGTCAAGGACCCCCGCCTCGGTACGCACGTGACCATCACGGACACCAGGGTCACCGGCGACCTGCGGGAGGCCACGGTCTTCTACACGGTGTACGGCGACGACGAGGCACGGGTCAGTGCGGCAGCGGGCCTGGAGAGCGCCAAGGGCGTACTGCGCTCCGCGGTCGGCCGGGCGGCGCAGACCAAGTTCACGCCGACCCTGACGTTCGTGGCGGACGCCCTCCCGGAGACCGCCAAGAGCATCGAGGACCTCCTCGAGAAGGCGCGCACCTCCGACGCCCAGGTGCGCGAGGTGTCCTCCGGCGCCCAGTACGCCGGCGACGCCGACCCGTACAAGAAGCCGGACGACGAGGACGCCGACGACTCAGACGAGGGCGCAACCGCGGAATGAGCACCAACGCAGGGAAGACTCCGGACGGCCTGGTCATCGTCGACAAGCCGTCCGGCTTCACTTCGCACGACGTGGTCGCCAAGATGCGCGGGATCGCCAAGACCCGCCGCGTCGGCCACGCCGGCACGCTCGACCCGATGGCGACGGGCGTGCTGGTCCTGGGCGTCGAGAAGGCCACCAAGCTCCTCGGCCACCTCGCGCTCACGGAGAAGGAGTACCTCGGCACCATCCGGCTGGGCCAGAACACCCTGACGGACGACGCCGAGGGCGAGATCACCTCGTCGACCGACGCCGCCGGCGTCACCCGCGAGGCCGTGGACGAGGGCGTCGCCAAGCTGACCGGCGCGATCATGCAGGTCCCGTCCAAGGTCAGCGCCATCAAGATCAAGGGCGTGCGCTCCTACAAGCGCGCCCGCGACGGCGAGGAGTTCGAGATCCCGGCCCGACCGGTGACCGTCTCCTCGTTCCAGGTGTACGACATGCGCGAGGCGCAGGCCGAGGACGGCACCAAGGTCGTCGACCTCATCGTCTCCGTCGTCTGCTCCAGCGGTACGTACATCCGCGCGATCGCCCGCGACCTGGGCGCCGACCTCGGCGTCGGCGGCCACCTCACGGCACTGCGCCGCACCCGGGTGGGCCCCTACAAGATCGACCGGGCGCGCACCCTCGACCAGCTCCAGGAGGAGCTGACCGTCATGCCGATCGGTGACGCGGCCGCCGCCGCGTTCCCGCGCTGGGACCTGGACGCCCGGCGGGCGTCCCTGCTGGCGAACGGCGTGCGCATCGACATGCCGGAGGAGTACGAATCCGGCAGGGCGATCGCCGTCTACGGGCCGGACGGGCAGCTGCTCGGTCTCGTGGAGAGCAAGGGCGGCAAGGCGAAGTCGCTGGCGGTCTTCGTCTGAACCGGCTCCGGCCGGCCCGGCCGGACCGCATTTTGACGTGGAGCGGTGAGCGCACATGGACTGCCGCTCACCGCTCCACGACCCCCCTCGGGTAGGTCTCTATCCACCCGGACTTCGATATTCACCCGTCCGAGCAGGCGCTCGGAGTGAATGGAGGGAGCGTAAGGGGGCGCTTTCGCCTCGCGTGCTTTTCCCGCTGATCTTCATCTGCCTACCGTCGTGCATACGGGGCGCGCGCGGCGGGGAGTGGTGCGGTGACGGCGGAACTGGTCAGGATCTGCGATCTCACCGGGCGGCCGCGGGGCAGCGGCTTCGTCGCCGACGACCGCGGGACGGTGGTGACCGGCCACGAGACCGTGGACGGCATGGCCCGCATGGTCCTGCACGGCCCGGCCCCGGGGGAGCGGACCTGCCCGGCGGGCAGCTCGGACGTGACGGCCCTGCCGGAGCTCGGACTCGCGCTCGTCCGCAGTGACGGGCTCGGCGTGCGGCCCCTGCCGATCGCTCCGCGGGAGGACATCACTCCCGGGACGTACGTACGGCTGGCCGCGCGGGGCTGGCGGCAGGCGCGGGTGCTCGGCGGGGCCGAGGTCACCCACCAGGCGTCGGACCGCTCCCACGTACTGCCGGCCGCGCTGGAACTGGCGATCGGGACCGACGGACGCGACGCGCTGACCCTGGGCGGGGAGATCCGCGGGGGACCGGTGCTGGACGCCCGCACCGGAGCGGTGCTCGCGGTACTGGGCACCGACCTGCGCGCCTCCGGCCGGCGCCGCGGCGGCTTCGCCGTGCCGCTCGCGGCGGCCGCCGCCGCCGATCCCGGCGGGCCCCTCGCCGCACTGCTGCGCGCCAACGCTTCCACCGTGCCCGGCCACGGCACCGACCTGAACCTCGCCGGAGCCCTCCAGCTCACCGGGACCACCCTCGGCGCGGCCTTCGCCGCGCTGGGACCGGAACTGGTGGACCGCCCCGCGATCGCGGCCGAGCTGGACGCCTTCACCGCCGGGGACCGCCCCGTCCTCGCCCTCGTGGGCCTTCCCGGCACCGGCCGCACCACGGCCCTCGCGGCCCTGGCCGTACGCCGCGCCCACGGCCCGGACCCCGCCCCGACCCTCTGGCTCCGGGGCGCCGACCTGCGGGCCGGGGACACCTCGCTGGCCGACGCCGCGACGCGCGCGCTGGCCGGCGCCTCGCGGATCCTGGCCGTGCCGGGCCCCGCGACGACGGCCTCGGCCGCGGCCTCGCTGGTGGCCTCGGCCGGGCGGCCCCTGCTCGTGGTCCTGGACGCGCCCGAGGAGATGCCGCCCGGGCTCGCGCACGTGCTGGGCCCGTGGACCGCGGCCACCGCCGCCTGGCTGCGGGCCACCGGGACCCGGCTGGTGCTCGCCGCCCGGCCCGAGCACTGGGAGCCGGCCGGGGCGCTCTACCCGCCGGAGCTCCTGCACACCCCGGCCCGGCCGGCCCGGCGGCTGCCGCCCGCACTCCCGGTCGGCGACTTCACCCCGGAGGAGGCGGAGCCGGCCCGGACCCGCCTGGGGATCCCGGCCGGCGCGGTCGGGGAGGCCGACGCCCGCCACCCGCTCACGCTGCGGCTCCTCGCGCAGGTCCGCGCGGCCGGGGTCACCGCCGGGCGGCCGTCCCGTGACGAGGTCTTCGCCGCATACCTGGACCTGCTGTGCCTGCGGGTGGCCGTCCGCGTCTGCGCGGTACTGCCGCAGCCCCGCGGACCGGCCGGCCGCGTGGGCGCGGGCGTCGACGGGGACCCCGCCGGGGGTGTGGGCGCGGGCGTCGACGGGGACCCCGCCGGTGGTGTGGACACGGCCGCGGACACCGGCGGCGACGGGGCCGGGGCCGGGCCGGCGGACCAGGACGGGGTGCACGGACCTGGGGCGGCGAGGCTGGCCGCGCGCGTCGCCGGGCGGGCCCACGAGGCCGCGCGGCGGTGCCTCGGGCCGGGACAGGGCCGGCTCGACCGGGCCTCCTTCGAGGAACTGTTCCCCTGGCGCACCGGCTGGGCCTCCGCCGCGCTCGCCGAGGGGCTGCTGGTGCCCGCGGGCGACGGCTACCGCTTCGAACACGAGGAACTCTCCGACTGGCTCCAAGCCGTGCACCTGGACCTCCCCGCCGCCCTCGAAGGCCTGGGCCGCGGCGTCCCCCGCCACCGCGTCGGGCCGGTGCTCGAGGCCCTGCTGCGCCTCCCGCCCGGCGAGAGCTCCGCGGCGCAGACACGGCTCCTCGCGGTGCTCGGCGAAGCCGCCGAACCGGAGGCCCTCTGGTGGGCCGCCCGGCTCCTGCGCGAGACCCTGCTGCGCGCCCCCGACGCCACCCCCCACCTGCCCGTCCTGCACGCACTGGCCGCACACGTGGCGCGCACCGACCGCGAGCCTTCGGCGGGCGAGGCCTCGCATCCGGCCTCGCATCCGGCCGCGCATCCGGGCCCGGACGAGTTCGGCGGATGGTTCTGGAACCGGCTGCGGCTGGCCGAGGCGGACCGCTTCGACCTGCTGCGGCTGCTCGTGCCCCACGACCACCGCTACCTCGAGGCCGCCGCCCGGCGGCTCGCCCGGGCCCCCCGCCTCGTGCAGCCGCTGCTCTGCGCCTGGTTCCCGGACGAGCGGCGGCTGCTCGGACGGCCCGGGGCCACCGTCGCCACCGCCGCGCAGGCCCTGCTCCACACCCACCGGCGGCTCGCCGTCGACGACCTCGCCGAGGCGCTCGTCACCGCCGCGCACCCCCGCGCCGACGAACTGCTCGCCGTACTCGCCGAGGACGAGCCCTCCGCGCTCAGCCGGGCCGTGGACCGCTGGGCCCACGACCCGCGGCCCGGCCGGCGGGTCGCCGCGGCCGCCTACGGGCCGGCCACCGCCCCGCACGTGCGGACCCCCGCCGACCGCGAGCTGCTGCGCTACGCCGCGCAGGCCCTGCTCGCCCGCCCCGACGACGCCCCCCTGCACGGCAGCGCGCTGGGCATCCTGCTCCGAGACCCCCAGGTCCGCGCCCGCTACCTGCCCGACGCGCTCGCCTGCTTCCGCGACCCCGGGCGCACCACGCGGCTGCCCGCCTCCGCACTGGTCGCGGCGCTGCCCGTGCTGCCCGACCCCGACGCGGTGTTCGCCGCCCTGCGGGACCGGGCCGACGGGGAAGTGGTGCGCGCACTGGCCGCGCTGACCACGCCGGGGCTGGCGCGGCGCGCCGCGGAGCTCGTACGGGAGCACCTGGCGGGCCACCCGCAGGACGCCGCGCACGCCGCCGGGTTCGTGGACCGCAGGCTCGAACAGGGGCTGGCCGCCGCGCCCGTGCTCCGCCCGCTCGTGCTGGACCTGCTGCGCTCCGGCCCGCCGCGGGTACGGGCCGCGCTGGCCGCCGTACTGGCCGCGCCGGGCACGGAGGCCTCGCACACGCTCCGGGGCGAACTGGCCGACGTACTGCTGCGCGAGGAGCCCGATCCCGAGGTGCTCGACGCCTTCCTGCGCGCGCTCGCGGCGGGGGCCGCCGCGCGCCCGGAGGAACGTACGCGGCAGTTGCTGCGCCGCACCGGCCGGCAACTGCTGCGGGTGCCGGGCGGACCGGAGGTGTTCGAGCGGCGCACGGTCGAGCTGGCGCGGGCCGAACCGGCCTTCGGAGCGCTCGTCGCCCACTGGCTGGCGCGGGCACCGGAAGAGGCGGCGGCGCTGCTGGGGCCGAGCGCGCGCCGGACGGTGGAGACGCTCGGTCACGGCGTCTCCCGCCGGGCCGACGCCGATGATGGGCACCGGCCACCGGCATGGCAGTCTTAGACCTGCAATCGGCAACCAGTACAGGGCCTACACGGTTCGGGCGAGGAGAGCGGTCACAGTGCAGCGCTGGCGTGGCTTGGAGGACATCCCCCAGGACTGGGGACGCAGCGTCGTCACCATCGGCTCCTACGACGGCGTCCACCGGGGTCATCAGCTGATCATCGGGCGGGCCGTCGCCAAGGCGCGCGAGCTGGGCGTACCCTCCGTCGTCGTCACCTTCAGTCCGCACCCGAGCGAGGTCGTCCGCCCCGGCAGCCACCCGCCCATCCTGGCCCCGTACGACCGGCGCGCCGAACTGATGGCCGGACTGGGCGTGGACGCGATGCTGATCCTGCCCTTCACGGCGGAGTTCTCGCAGCTTTCCCCGGCCGAATTCATCGTCAAGGTGCTCGCCGACAAGCTGCACGCGTGCGCGGTCATCGAGGGGCCGAACTTCCGCTTCGGTCACAGGGCCGCCGGCAACGTGGACTTTCTGCGCGAGCTCGGTGCCACCTACGACTACGAGGTCGAGGTCGTCGACCTGGTGGAGCGCGGCGAGGCGGGCGGCGGCGTGCCGTTCTCCTCGACGCTCGCGCGGGCGCTGGTGGGGCAGGGCGACATGGAGGGCGCGGCCGAGATCCTGGGCCGGCCGCACCGGGTCGAGGGCGTCGTGGTGCGCGGTGCGCAGCGCGGGCGGGAGCTCGGCTACCCGACGGCGAACGTCGAGACGCAGCCGCACACCGCGATCCCGGCGGACGGGGTGTACGCGGGCTGGCTGACGGCGGACGGCGAGCGGATGCCGGCGGCGATCTCGGTGGGAACGAACCTGCAGTTCGACGCCACCGAGCGGACCGTGGAGGCGTACGCGATCGACCGCGTCGGACTGGACCTGTACGGCATGCACGTGACCGTCGACTTCCTCGCCTACGTGCGGGGGATGGCCAAGTTCGAGTCGCTGGACGGGCTGCTGGAGGCGATCGCGGACGATGTGAAGCGCTCGCGCGTGCTGATCGATGCGTACGACGCGGAGCCGCGCGGAGCACTCTGAGCGCGCGGTACGGGGTACGGGCGAGGGCCCGTACCGGTCTGGAATCCAGGCCGGTACGGGCCCTCGTGCGTTCGGGGCCGCGTCAGCCCAGGCGCGGGTCGCGCGGCGGCTGGCCCGGCTGCTGGGGGTGGGGCTGAGGCTGGGGCTGCTGCGGCTGCCAGGGCTGGCCGGGCGTCGGGTAGGGCTGCGGGGGCTGGCCGTACGGCTGCGGGGCCTGAGGCGCCTGGTGCGCCTGGGGGTACGGCTGGCCGGGCTGGGGGTGCTGCTGCTGCGGCTGCTGGCCCCAGTGGTTCGGTGCCGCCTGCTGCTGCGCGCGCAGGAAGTCCTCGGCGACCAGGGCGGAGAGGTTGAAGTAGGCCTCGCGCGTCTTGGGCTTCATCTGGTCGAGGTCGACCTCGGCGCCGGCCGCGAGGTGGTCGTCGAACGGCACCACGACGACCCCGCGGCAGCGGGTCTCGAAGTGCCGCACGATGTCCTCGACCTTGATCATCTTGGCGGTCTCGCGGACCCCGGAGATCACGGTGAGGGAGCGCGAGACGAGATCGGCGTACCCGTTGGCCGTCAGCCAGTCGAGCGTGGTGCTCGCGCTGCTCGCACCGTCCACGGACGGCGTGGAGATGATGATCAGCTGGTCGGCCAGGTCCAGGACCCCGCGCATCGCGGAGTAGAGGAGGCCCGTGCCCGAGTCGGTGAGGATGATCGGGTACTGGCGGCCGAGCGTCTCTATGACGCGGCGGTAGTCCTCGTCGTTGAAGGTCGTCGAGACCGCCGGGTCCACGTCGTTCGCGATGATCTCCAGGCCGGAGGGGGCCTGGGAGGTGAACCGCCGGATGTCCATGTACGAGTTGAGGTACGGGATCGCCTGGACCAGGTCCCGGATGGTGGCCCCGGTCTCGCGGCGCACGCGGCGGCCGAGGGTGCCGGCGTCGGGGTTCGCGTCGATGGCCAGGATCTTGTCCTGGCGCTCGGTCGCGAGGGTGGCGCCGAGGGCGGTGGTGGTCGTGGTCTTGCCGACGCCGCCCTTGAGGCTGATCACGGCGATGCGGTAGCAGGACATGACCGGGGTGCGGATCAGCTCCAGCTTGCGCTGGCGTTCCGCTTCGGCCGCCTTGCCGCCGAAGCGGAAGAGGCTGCCGCCGGAAGCGCTGTTGCCGCTCTTGGGCTTCTGCTTGCCGCGCAGCAGGCGGTCGGACGACAGCTCGACGGCGGCGGTGTAGCCGAGCGGGGCGCCGGCGCCCGGCTGGGGGCCCTGGGGCCACTGGCCGGCGGCGCGGGGATCGTTGTACGGGGCCTGCGGGGCCTGCGGGACCTGAGGAGGCTGGGGCTGGGCGGGGCTGGGGATGAGCGGGCGGGCGAGACTGACGGTCTTCGCGGCTCTGGCGACGCTGTTCACCGCCTGGTCGCTGAATCCGCTGGTGGAGGCGGGCAGCTGGCTGCCGCAGTCGGCGGCGCTGCTGGCGCTGCAGAGCGGCGTGGGCGCCGGGGCGCGGCGGGTGCCGCTGGCCCGGTCGCTGACCGTGGCGGCGCAGCTGCTCGTATCGCTGCTGGCGCTCATGCTGCTGTTCGGCGGGAAGGCGCGGACCTCGTCCGGCGACGGGCTGCTGTCCTACCTGGTGACGGACTTCGGAGCCCTGTTCGAGCAGGGCTTCCGGGACGTGAACGAGTTCGCGATCCCGGCGCCGCTGACGGACGGGATCCGGCTGCTGCTGGTGTGCGGGGTGCTGCTGATCGGGCTGCTCGTGGACCTGCTGGCGGTGACGCTGCGGATGGCCGCGGCGGCCGGGCTGCCGCTGCTCGCCCTGTACTCGGTGGCGGCGGGCCTGTCGGGCGCGGCCTCGGCCTCCGGGGGCGCCTCCTGGTTCACGTTCCTGCTGGCGGGCTGCGGCTACCTGCTGCTGTTGCTGGCCGAGGGCCGCGACCGGCTCGCGCAGTGGGGCCGGGTCTTCGGCGCGGCTGCGCCGTCGTCACGCGGCAAGGTCGCGGCGGGTTACTCGAGCGGCGGGCAGGCGCTCGCGCCCGTGCGCACCGGGCGCCGGATCGGCGCGCTCGCGCTGGGTCTGGCGCTGGCGGTGCCGGCGGTGCTGCCCGCGCTGGGCGGGGGCGTGCTGGGCACGGGCGGTACGGGCGAGGGCGAGGGGACGGGGGTCGGTCCCTCGATCCAGGCGGTCAATCCGCTGGTCTCGCTGCAGTCCAGCCTGAACGCCCAGGACAACCGGGTGGTGCTGAAGTACCGCACGAACAGCCCGCAGCTGAGCGAGCAGTACCTGCGGATCCTTGCGCTCGACGAGTTCAACGGCGTCAAGTGGGAGGCCTCGGGGCGGGCCCTGACGGACGTTCCGAAGCGGATGCCGAACCCGCCGGGGGTGAGCGGCCCGGTGCTGGCGGACGCGACCGAGGTGGTCACCAGCGTCTCCTCGGCGCAGACGTACGCGCAGCGCTACCTGCCGATGCCGTACCCGGCGACGCAGGTGGACATCGGCGGCAAGTGGCGGTTCGAGCCGGTCGGGCGGACGCTCGTCGGGGACCAGCTGGGCAAGGACAACTTCCAAAACGCCCAGGGCGCGCAGTACACCGTGCGGAGCCTGCTGCTGAAGCCGACTTCGGACCAGCTGCGCAAGGCGCCCGCACCGAACCCGGCGATCAAGGCCGAGTACACGAAGCTGCCGGACAACCTGCCGGAGATCGTCGTCAAGACGGCCCGCGAGGTCACGCGGGGCGCGCCGGACGACTACACGGCGGCGGTCAAGCTCCAGGACTACTTCGCGGTCTCCGGCGGCTTCCGCTACGACACGAAGGTGTCCTCGGGCACGGGTTCGCAGGCCATCGCGCGGTTCCTCGCCGACAAGGAGGGCTTCTGCGTCCACTTCGCCTTCTCGATGGCCTCGATGGCGCGCTCGGTCGGCATCCCGGCGCGGGTCGCGGTCGGGTTCACGCCCGGCGAGAAGCAGTCGGACGGCAGCATCAACGTCTCCATGCGGGACGCGCACGCCTGGCCGGAGCTGTACTTCGAGGGCGTGGGCTGGACCCGCTTCGAGCCGACGCCCCGCTCGGGCATCACGGTGCCGGACTACAGCCGGCCCGAGGCCCCGCAGAACGAGCCGTCGGCGCCGGCGCCGGCGCCGTCCGCGAGTGCGGCGCAGCCCTCGGCCGGGCCGTCGAAGGAGGAGGACTGCCCGCCGGACCAGAAGAAGCTGGGCGAGTGCGGTCCGGCCGCGCCGGGCCAGAACGCGGGCGCGGGCGGCGACGGCCCGTCCGCGGGCACCGTCCTGGGCTGGACCGCCGCCGGTCTGCTCGTCCTGGCGCTACCGCTGCTCCCGTTCGTGTGGCGGGGGCGGCTGCGGGCGCGGCGGCTCGGCGCGGGCGACGTCCTGGCCGCCTGGCACGAGCTCGGGGACGCGGCCTGGGACGTGGGGATCCCGCCGGACGAGGCGCTGTCCCCGCGGGGTGCGGCGGACCGGCTGGTGGAGCTGGGCCGGCTGGAGCCGGAGGCGGCCGCTGCCGTACGCCGCCTCGCGGGCGCGGTGGAGCACGCGCTGTACGCCCCGCCGGGCGCGGAGCCCTCGTACGGGGCCGCGGGGCCGGACGTGCTGCTGGCGCGGGCGGGCCTGCTCGCCGGCGTCTCCCGCACGACCCGGCTGCGGGCGCTGTTCCTCCCCCGCTCGGGAGCCCGTGTGCGCTGGGCCGCCTCGGCCCGCTGGACGTCCTTGACGGGGCGGGCCGCATCCTGGGCGACCCGGACCAGGGCCCGCCTTCCCCTGCGGGACCGAGGCTGACGGCGGGGCTGGATTTTCAGCCCCGCCGGCGATGGAGGCGCGGGGGTCCGGGGGCCGGCCCCCGGCAACGGCGCCGCACACGGTAACGACGGCATGGCAGGCCGGGCCTCGTACCCCGAACGAAGAAGCGGCCAGCGCCGGGGCTCGATCCCCCCGAGCCCCGGCGCCCGCCGTGTTCCCACCCCACCGGTCAGAGAGACCCGGTCCGCACCTGCCGCCCCGTGCCGGCGGTGCGAACCGGGTCCCTGTCCGTCGCCCCCAGTCTGTCGTCCCGCAGGTCGGGGCCCATCCGCGCGCGTACTCATTTCCGCGCCTAGGTACGGATACTCAGCCGGCCCACCGGTTCGCCGCACCGGTTCGCCGCACCGGTTCGCCCCACCGGTTCGCCCCACCGGTTCGCCCCACCCTTTCGCACCACCCTTTCTACGCGGCCGCCGCGTCCCGGCGGCACCGCCGATCGGGTCTCACCCGTCAGCGGTTCCCGCTCACCCGCCCCCGCAGCAGCAGCGACAGCGCCGAGTGCACGTCGTCCAGCGACCGCTCGCTCTGGAACGACTGCCAGTCCAGCGCCGCGACCAGCACCATGCCCACCAGGGCGGCGGCGGTCAGCGGGACGTCGATCTCCGCGCTCAGCTCGCCCCGCTCCACGCCTTCGCGCAGCACCGTCTCCACGACGGCGACCGCCTCGCGCCGGACGACCATCAGGGTGGACTGCCAGGTGCGGTTGGTCCGCCACAGCTCGGCGACGTAGAGCTGGGTGAAGGCGGGGTACCGGTCGATGAACACCAGTCCGGCCCGGATCATCGCGTCGAGCGCCTCGACCCGGGTCCCGCCCCGCTCCTCGGTGGATTCCGCCGCGGTCCGCAGGGACTCGGTGAGCAGCCCGACCCCGTGCCGCAGCAGCTCCTCGAAGAGGTCGTTCTTGCTGGCGAAGTTGTAGTAGACGGTGCCCTTCGCCACGCCCGCCCGTTCGGCGATCTCGTCGACCGTGGTCGCCGAGAACCCCTGCTCCGCGATGAGGGTGACGGCTGCTTCGTAGAGCTTCTGCCGTGTGGCCTGGCGGCGGCCGCCGCCCGCGGCCGTACCGGTGTTGCTGCTTTCCATGGCGCTGATTCTCACAGGTCGGCCGCTCTTCACCGGCTACAGGCTCAGTTCCGGATGCAGCCGGTCCATCGTCCACACCTGCTTGCCGCGGGCGGCGAGCGCGGTGAGGGCGAGGGCGCCGACCGTGAAGGCCGTCAGGACGGCGCAGCCCTGCCAGACCGGGGCGAGGTCGCCGCCGGTGATGAGCCGGCGCAGGCTCTCGACCACGTACGACATCGGCAGGTAGGGGTGGATGGCGTTGAAGAACTCCGGGCTGGTCTGGACGGGGTAGGTGCCGCCGGCCGAGGTCAGCTGGAGCATCAGGACGGCCAGCACCAGGATCCGCCCGGCGGCGCCGAACTTGGCGTTGAGCCACTGGACGATCGCGGCGAAGCAGCCGGTGACCAGCATCAGGAAGGCCACGGTGAGCGCCGGGCGGGCCATCTCCAGGCCGAGCCCCCAGTGGAGTACGGACATCAGCGCGGCCACCTGCGCGGCGCCGAGCCCGGCCACGGGCAGCCAGCCGGCGAGGGCGATCCGCCAGGGGGAGGCGCCCGCGGCGAGCGCCCGCCGGTTCAGCGGGGCGATCAGCATGTAGGCGACCATCGCGCCGACCCACAGGGAGAGCGGGATGAAGTACGGGGCGAAGCCGGTGCCGTAGTTGGGTGCCTTGTGCAGGGACTGGTTGGCGAGGCGGACCGGGTCGGCCATCACCTCGGTGCGGGTGTCGCGCTGCTGCTGGTCGTAGTCGGGGATCCGGCCGGCGCCGTCGTGCAGGCCGCCGGCGAGCTCGCCGTTGCCGTCCACGAGCTTGACCAGGCCGCCGTCGAGGCTGTGGGCGCCGTCGCCGAGCTTGCCGACGCCCTCACCGAGGGCGCCGGAGCCGTCCGTGGCGGTGCCGATGCCGGTGTGCAGCTTGGCCATGCCGGTGGCGACCTTGTGGGCGCCGTCGTTGAGGGCGTTGACCTGGGTGACGGCCGCTTCGAGGTCGGCGGAGAGGGCAGGGGCCTTGGCGGCGACCTTGCGGGCCTCGCGCTCGAGGTCGGCGAGCTGCTTGCGGAGCGTGCCGAGGTCGCCGCCGGTGTCCTTGACGAGCGTGTTGACGTCGCCCGCGAGCTCGGCTGCCTCGGCGGCGTCGTCCTTGAGCTTCTTGAGCTGAGGGCAGGTGGCGGGCACCGGCGTGGCGCCGGGGGTGCAGGTCTTCGCGTAGACGTCGGCGGCTCCGGTGGAGACGCGCTGGGTGACGGTGGCGGCGGCGGGGGCCGCCTTGGCGAAGGTGTCGAGGTGGTTGCCGACGACCTTGGCGGTGTCGGCGACGAGTTCGGCGCTGTCCGCGAGCTGCTTGGGGTCCTTGAGGAAGGGGCGGGCCGTGTCGGCGACGCCGCCCACCTTGTCGGCGAGCCGCTGGGTGCCCGACGCGATGTCCTTCGTACCGGTCTCGAGCTGTCCGGCGGCGCCGTTCAGCTTCTTCAGGCCGCCGGTGATCTCGCCGTTCTTCTCCTTCGCCGTGTCCAGGCCGTCGGCGAGGTCCTTGGCGCCCTGCTGTGCCTTGCCGGCGCCGTCGGTGAGCTTGTCGGCGCCGTCGGCCGCCTCGGCGGTCTTGTCGTGGAGGTCGGAGAAGTTGACGAAGATCTTGTCGAGGAACCCGCGGGAGGCGTTGGTGGACGCCGCCGAGCGGACCTCGGAGAACACGGTGCGCGAGATCGAGCCGACGATGTAGTTGTTCGCGTCGTTCGTGCGGACCTGGAGGGCTCCGGTGGCGGGGTCCTCGCCGCCGCTGGAGGCGATCTTCGTGCTGAAGTCGGCGGGCATGGTGAGGGAGAGGTAGTAGGTGCCGTTCTCCAGCCCCTTCGCCGCTTCCTCGGCGCTCACCTCGCGCCAGTCGAAGGTCTTGCTGTCGTGCAGTTTGCGGGTGATCTCGTCGCCCGCCTCCACCCGCTTGCCGTCGACGGTCGCGCCCTGGTCGGAGTTGACGAGGGCGACGGGCACCTTGTCGAGGCGGCTGTAGGGGTCCCAGAAGGACCACAGGTACAGCGCCCCGTAGAGCAGCGGCAGGAGCAGCAGCGCGACGAGGGCGGCCCGGGGCAGCTTCCCCCGCCCGAACCGCTTCAGCTCAAGCGCGGCCAGCTTCGGCGAGCGCATCGTCGTCCCCCTTCGTGTGGTCGTTCTTCTCTTCGTCGTGGGGCCGGGGCACGGTGACGGGCTCCGCCGCCGGATCGGCGGTGGCCGGGACGGTCCGCAGGACCGTCGCGTCGGCGGGTGCCTCGCCGCACACGGCGAGGACGGTGGTCCCGCGGGCGGCGAGGGAACGGAGCAGGTCCCAGGCCTCGGCGCGCTCGGCGCCCGAGAGCTTGAGGTCGAGGTCGTCCACGGCCAGCAGGCGCGGCGAGCCGAGCAGCGCGAGGGCCACCGACAGCCGTACGGACTCCAGCCGTTCCAGGTCGCGCACGGAGGTGCGCGGGCCCTTGGGCAGGGTCGCGACGTCCAGTCCGGCGGCGGCCAGGGCGCCCTCGATCCGGGCCGCGGCGGAGGCGCGGCGCTCGCCGCGCGGGCGGAGCAGGGCGCGGACGGGGCCCTCGTAGCGGCGCTGGAGGAGCGCGCCCTCGCGCAGCTGCTCGGCGACGGTGAGGGCCTGGTCGAGGTCGTTGACCCCGGGCACCGGGCCGAGGGCGGCGACGCGGCGGACCGCGGCCATCCTCTTCGGCAGCCGGTGGCGGCCGATCTCGGCGTGGCCCTCGGTGGCCTTCATCCGGCCGGTGAGGGCGAGGAGCAGACAGGTGCGGCCGCTTCCGGAGGGGCCTTGGACCGCGATGAGCGAGCCGGGCGCCGCGTCGATCCCGATGCCCCGGAACACCCAGCCGCGCGGGCCCTTGAGTCCGAAGTCCTCGGCTTTGACGGCCGCGCCGTGCGGGCTGTCCACACCGTCCTCCTTCTTTTGAACTGACCAGTCAGTTCAAAAACTAGCATCTTCGGTGACATCCGGTGTGCGGTGGGGGGCAGTTGCCCGCCCGACCCCCGGATACGGGGGCGAAAGCCCAGGTCAGAGCGATTGTCAGTGGCTGCCGTCACGATGGGGACACGTACAGAGGCAAGACGGCACAGACCGCACGGAGCCACACCAGGCAGCGCAAAAGCGCACGCAACGACAGGAGGTTCGTCATGGCCACACCGTCCCCGTCCCCTGTCCACCCCGTCCCGCGGAAGTCGGCGGCACCCCCCGCCGCTCTCGATCTGCTCGTCAAGGCCCACGAGGGCCTGGCCGAAGCCGCCCGGCTGACCCGGTCCAACGAGCGGTACGCCACCGCCCATCTCGCCGCGCTGCGCGCCGCCGCGGCCGTGCTCGCCGCGCGCGGGCGGCCCGAGCCGGTGAACCCGCGGCGCAGGCCCCGGATCCGCAGCGCGTGGGAGGTGCTCCCGGAGATAGCGCCCGAACTGACCGAGTGGAGCGCCCTCTTCGCCTCCGGCGCGGCCCGCCGCGCGCGGGCCGAGGCGGGGATAGCGGGCGCGGCCACCGGCCGGGACGCGGATGATCTGGTGCGTGCGGTGGAGATGTTCCTGCGCCTGGTGGAGCGGATGCTCTCGCTCCGGCCGGTCTCGCCCGCGGGCCCCCCGCAGGGCCTGCCGCTGCCGCGCACGGAGCGTCCTGACGCGGGATGACCTGCCCGGCAGCCGGAGGCCATAGGGTGGGCACGGACCGCTCACCCTCCCCCGGCTGCCGCCGGGAGGTGCCCCCCTACGCCGAGGAGCCATCAGCCGTGTCGGACACTTCCCGCCCCCGCGCCTCCCTCCGCACCGCCGTGGTGTGGGAGGTCCTCAAGGAGGCGCTCGACCGCCGGGTGAAGGCGACCGGGCGGGACGTGCTGGACGTGCTGGACACGGGCGGCGGCACCGGCAAGTTCGCCGTGCCGGTGGCCCGCCTCGGCCACCGGGTCACCGTGGTCGACCCCAGCCCGAACGCACTGTTCGGGCTGGAGCGCCGGGTCGCCGAAGCCGGCGTGGCCGACCTGGTCCGCGGTGTGCAGGGCGACGCCCAGGGCCTGCTCGATGTCGTCGATCCGGGCGCGTACGACGTGGTGGTCTGCCACGGCGTACTGGAGTACGTGGACGATCCGGCCGAAGGCGTGGCCAACGCGGTGGCGGCCCTGCGCCCCGGCGGCATCCTCAGCCTCCTGGGCGCCGGGCTCGGCGGGGCCGTCCTGGCCCGCGCGCTCGCCGGGCACTTCACCGAGGCCCGTACGGCCCTCACCGACCCGGCCGGCCGGTGGGGAGCGGGCGACCCGGTGCCGCGCCGCTTCACCGCCGAGCAGCTCTCCGCACTCGTGGGCGACGCCGGTCTGACGGTCGGCGCGGTCCACGGCGTCCGGATCTTCGCGGACCTGGTCCCGGGCGTTCTGGTGGACACCGAGCCCGGCGCCGTCGAGGCCCTGCTGCGCCTCGAAGAGGCCGCCGCCGAGCTGCCCGCCTTCCACGCGGTGGCCACCCAGCTGCACGTCCTGGGTGAGAAGCCCGCCTGATCTGCGAACCTTCCGTGAACGCGGTGCGCCACTCACCCTACGAATCGGCGCCGTGACCCGTATGATCGGGGTCAGCGACCGGCATGCCGAGCGGACCTCCGGGGAATAACGCCCTCAAGGACCGCTCGCAGGGCGGTACGGCTTCGCGCAACACAGGCTTCAAGAGGGCACTGCGCTTTCCTCAGGCAGTACTTTTTAAGGGCAGTGTTTTTAGAACGTGGCGTAGAGGGCGGGTATCACGGGGGCGATTCCCCGCCTATCCTGAAGGGGACCCCTGGTCGCTACCCCCCGCGACCGACGGATGAGGAGGACTCCCGTGCCGCTCTCGGAGCACGAGCAGCGAATGCTCGAGCAGATGGAGCGAGCGCTGTACGCCGAAGATCCCAAATTCGCTACAGCGCTTGAGGGAAGCGGACTGCGCACGTACACCCGGCGACGGGTCTACCAGGCAGTCGCAGGCATCGTGGTGGGTATCGCGCTCCTCATGACCGGTGTGATCGTGCCGAACGTGCTCTGGATCAGCGTGGTGGGGTTCCTCGTCATGCTGGGCTGTACGGTTCTCGTGGTCACCGGTTGGCGCAAGGCACCCAGGCCTGGTGAGCAGCCCGCCTCCGGTAGTGCAGGCGGTTCGGCCCAAGGCCAGAACCGGCAGCGTCGGTCGATGATGACCCGGATCGAGGAACGGTGGCAGCGCCGCCGTGACGAACAGGGGCAGTAGGCCCCGGTGAACAGACTCGGGTGAGGGGACGGCCGCCGGAAGGCGGCCGTCCCCTCACCGCTGTCCGCGCCGCCCCGCACCGCGCCCCGGCCCTCCTCCTGCTTCCGGCCGCCGGGCGCCCCCGTGCGGCATGATGACCGGGTGAGTGTCCTCCCCCTGGTCTTCACCAGCGGCTGGGCCAGCGGGGTCAACGCCTACGCGGTGGTCCTCCTGCTCGGCATCTTCGGCGCGACCGGCCTGACCGACGAGGTCCCCGCCTCCCTGCAGCGCACCGACGTGCTGATCGTCGCGGCGGTGCTCTTCCTCTGTGAGGCGGTGGCCGACAAGATCCCGTACGTGGACTCCGTCTGGGACGCGGTCCACACCGTGATCCGCCCGGTGGCCGGAGCGGTGGTCGGCGCCCTGCTGGCCGGGCAGAGCGGCTCGCTCTCCGACATCACCGCCGGCGCGGTCGGCGGCACCACCGCGCTGGCCAGCCATTTCGTCAAAGCCGGCACCCGCATGGCGATCAACACCTCGCCCGAGCCGTTCAGCAACGTCGTCATGAGCACCGCCGAGGACCTCGGCGTGGGCGGGATCATCACCTTCGCGATGTTCAATCCGCAGGCCGCCGCGATCATCTGCGCCGTCCTGCTGGTCACCGGACTCGCCCTGCTGATCTACCTCTGGGCCCGGATCCGCCGCTTCCTGCGCCGCCGGGCCCAGCGCCGCGAGGAGAAGCGACTCGCTTCCGAAGTGGCCCGCGTCGCTCGATAGGCTCACCCGCATGGCAGGAATTGCGGTGATCGGCGCCGGGATGGGCGCGATGGCTACGGCGGCCCGGCTGGCCGTGGCGGGGCATCAGGTGACGGTGTACGAGCGCGGGGCGACCTACGGCGGCGCCGTCGGACGCCACGAGCGCGACGGCTTCGTCTTCGACACCGGCCCCGGGCTGCTGCACCTGCCCGCCGTCTACCGGGATCTGTTCGTCAAGACCGGCAAGCGGCCGCTGGAGGAGTGCGCCGAGCTGGTCCAGGTCGACCCGGCCGTCCGGCACGTGCTCCCGGACGGCCGTACCGTCACCCTTCCGGGCGCCTCGCACGGCGGCGCCGCGGCCGTCCTCGACGAGGCCTTCGGCCCGGGCGCGGGCGAGCGCTGGAGCGCGGTCCTGGGCCGGGCCCGGGACGCCTGGGACGCCACCCGCCGCCCGCTGCTGGAGGAGCCGCTGCTCCCCGACCCGCGGGCACTGGGCCGCGACCCCTATCCCGCGCTCCGCGGCAGCGGGCTGCTGCGCCGCCGGCCTCCCACCCTGGCCGAGGTCGCCGCGCGCGAGCTCGGCGGTGACGGCCTCGGCGGACTGCTCGCCGAGCGGGTGCGCGCGTACGGGATCGACCCGCGGACCGCGCCCGCCTCCGCGGCGGTGCTGCCCTACATGGAGCAGACCTTCGGCAGCTGGTACGTGCGCGGCGGGATGCGGGAGCTGGCCACCGCCGTGTACGAGCGGTGCCTGGAGCGCAAGGTCGGCTTCGTCTTCGGCGCCGAGGTCCGGGAGGTGCTCGTACGCGAGGACCGCGCGGCCGGGCTGCTGCTCGCCGACGGCGGCGCGGTGGAAGCCGACCGCGTGGTCTGCGCGGTCGACCCGGGGCCGCTGCGGATCCCCCTCGGCCCGGGCGCCGCGCCCGGCCGTCCGGCCGGATCCGCCCGCTGGTACACCCTGTTCGCCGGGCTGCGCGGGGCCCGCGAGGACGGGGCCGCGCACCGGACGATGCCGGCCGGTCCGCAGCCCGACCGGACGGTGACCGTGCTGCGCCCCGACGACCCCGCCACCCGGCCCGACGCGGACCACGAGGCGGTCACCGTGCACGCCGTGGTGACCGGCGGGGGGCCCGCCCCGTCCGCCGAGGAGCTGCTGGACGCGGCCGCCCGCGCCGTCCCCGGGCTGCGGGAGCGGCTGCTGTGGCACGAGCTGCGCACCCCGGCCGACATCGAGGCGGCCACCGGGGCCGCGGCGGGCGCCGTACCCGCCCCTTCCCTGGCCGGGGCCGGGGGCCGGCTGCTCCACCCCGCGAACACCACCGCCGTGCCGGGGCTCTACCTCGCCGGCGGCTGGGCGCACCCCGGCGGCGGGCTGGCGCACGCGGGCATGACGGGGGCCCTGGTGGCCGGACTGATCGTGGAGGGCGCGGAGTTCCGCGGCTCCCGCTAATGCTGTGACGGGGGCCCCGGCAGGGGCCCTTGCGGGGTCTAGTAGCGGTACTGCTCGTACTCGCCGGTGCCCTGGTACGGGTACTGCTGCTGCTCGTCCTGCGGGTAGGGCTGGCCGGCCCCGTCGGTGGAGCGCTGCTGCGGGACCCAGACCCCGCCGGGCGGGGTGTCCATGGAGTACTGCTGATCCTGCTGCTGGGAGGCCGCGTACGGGTCCGGGGCGTAGCCGCCGTACGGGGTCTGGTCGCCGTACGGCGGCTGGGGGGCGACGGCCCCGCCGGTGCCGATGTACGGGTCCGAGTAGGCGGCGTAGACCTGCTGCTCGCCGGGGGCCGGATAGCCGGTGGTGTAGTCGTAGCCGCCCTGGCCCTGCGGGTCGTAGTAGGCCGCGTACTGGTGGGCGTCCTGCTCGGCCGTGGTGAACGGCGAGGCGAAGGCGGCGGTGCTCTGGACGCTCTGGATCCCGTACGAGCCGGTCTCCTCGGGCACCGGCTGCGTGGCGTAGAACTCCTGGGCCCCGGCGCCTTCGGAACCGGCGCCGGACGCGGCGGCGGACTCGGCGAACTCCGCGTACCGCTCGGGGTCGCCGTCCCCGTCGGCCGCCGTCTCGGGGCCGTACTCCAGCGCGGTCACCTGGAGCGCGGGCTCCTTGCGCGGTCCGCCCGCGGCCCGCCGGCGCCGGTTCTGCGGCGCGGCGGCCGCGGGCTTGTCCCGGCGCAGTGCCCAGCCGGCGACGAAGCCCTTGCGGAAGGAGAGGGTCACCAGGGTCTGGCCGATCGCGAACGCGACCGCGCCGGCGCCGATGACGAGCACGGACGGCAGGACGACGCCGGCCACGACGCAGACGAAGCCGGCGAAGGCGAGCAGGCGCCAGCGCAGTCGGGCCTTGTACTGCATCAGGACCTCGGCAAGCAGCCACAGCGCGACGAAACCGAACGCGATGTAGAGGACCGTCATTCCCACGCGGGGCCCCTCTCGGTGCGGCCGACCACCCAGGAACGGGGTCGGCCGATCAGGCCCGCTGGTGCAGGCCCAGGTTCTCGTAGATCTCGAGAGTCGCCGTGGAGTTGTTCAGCGTGATGAAGTGCAGCCCCGGGACACCCTCGGACAGCAGCCGCGCGCAGAACTCCGTGGCGAACTCGATGCCAATGGAGCGTACAGCGGCCGGATCGTCCTTGACGGCGAGCATGCGCTCTTTCACGGCTGCGGGGAAGACCGCGGTACTGAGTTGCGGAAGCCGGTCGAGCTGCTTGATGCCCACAACAGGCATGACCTCGGGGATGATCGGGGTCTCGCAGCCCGCCTTCTCGACGCTGTCGCGCAGCCGCAGATAATTCTCCGGGTGGAAGAACATCTGGGTGATCGCGTAGTCGGCGCCCGCGCGGCACTTGTCCACGAAGTGCCGGATGTCCGTGTCCCAGTCCGTGGAGCGGGGGTGCATCTCGGGAAAGGCCGCGACGCCGACGCAGAAGTCGCCGGACTCCTTGACCAGCCGGACCAGGTCGGCCGCGTAGTGCACCCCTTCCGGGTGCGCCACCCACTCGCCCATGGGGTTGCCCGGCGGGTCTCCGCGCACGACGAGCATGTTCCGGATGCCCGCGTCGGCGAACTGCCCGATGACGTTGCGCAGCTCGGCGATCGAGTGGTCGACGGCGGTGAGGTGCGCGACCGGGGTCAGGGTGGTGTCCGCGGCGATCTGCTCGGTGGCCCGGACGGTGCCGCCGCGGGTGGACCCGCCGGCCCCGTAGGTGACGGAGACGAAGCTCGGGGCCACCGCCTCGACCCGGCGCAGCGCGTTCCAGAGGTTGCGCTCGCCCTTCTCCGTCTTGGGGGCCCAGAACTCGAAGGAGTACGAGCGCCCGGACGCGAGGAGGTCTCGGACCGTGTGCGCACGATCCGACCAGCTGGAAGCGGTACCAAGGGCCATACCGGCAGGTTAGACGCGGTCATGTGGACGCCGAAGCGGTGTCCACGCTTTGGACACGAAAATGAGACGGCCGCTCGGTGAAGTGGCCGGAGTGACGTCTTGAGGGGGACCTGGAGGGGGACCTAGGCGAGCCGGGCGCGGACCCGCTTGGCCAGGTCGGCGGCGGCGCCGCCGGGGTCGGAGGCCTCGGTCAGGGCGCGTACGACCACGACGCGGGAGGCTCCGGCGTCGAGCACCTCGTCCAGGTTCGCCGCGTCGATCCCGCCGATGGCGAACCACGGCCGGGCCTGCGCGAGCGAGGCCGCGTGGCGCACGAGGCCGAGTCCGGGGGCGTGGCGGCCGGGCTTCGTGGGGGTGGGCCAGCAGGGGCCGGTGCAGAAGTAGTCGACGCCGGGCTCGGCGGCGGCCGCGTCGACCTCGGCCTCGGAGTGGCAGGAGCGGCCGATGAGGACCTCGCCGCCGAGGATGGCGCGGGCGGCGGGCACGGGGATGTCGCCCTGCCCGAGGTGCAGCACGTCGGAGCCGATGGCGTGCGCGACGTCGGCGCGGTCGTTGACGGCGAGCAGCCTGCCGTGGCGGCGGGCCGCGTCGGCGAAGACCTGGAGGTGCTCCAGCTCCTCGCCCGCCTCCATGCCCTTGTCGCGGAGCTGGACGATGTCGACGCCGCCGGCGAGCACGGCGTCGAGGAACTGGGGGAGGTCGCCCTGCCGCTTGCGGGCGTCCGTGCACAGGTAGAGCCGGGCATCGGACAACTGGGCGGCGATGGCGGACATGGGTACCCCCGGGTGGTGTGTCGTACGAACGCGGTGCGCGGACCCGGTGGGGGCCCGCGCACCGCGCGTGGCGTCGTGCCGCGTGTACGGCTGCTGGTTGCTGCGGAATCAGGTCAGATGGCGAGCGCCTGAGCGCGACGCTTCACCTCCGTGCCGCGATTCTCGCTCAGCGCCTGCACCGGGGTGCCGGGCAGGGTGTCGTCGACGGTGAACAGCCACTCCAGGATCTCCGTGTCGGTGAACCGGTCGTCGCGGAGCACGGTCAGCAGGCCGACCAGGCCCTTGACGATCTTGTCCCCGTCGATGAAGGCGGCGGGTACCTGGAGGGAGCGGTTCTCGCCGCGGCGCACCGCGAGCAGCTGACCTTCCTTGACCAGCTGGCGAACCTTGGTCACTTCGATGTCGAGCATCTCCGCGATGTCGGGGAGGTACAGCCAGGCGGGAACAAGGGCATCGATCTTTGCGTCAATCTCGGTCACGGGCACAAGCCTGCCATCTCGGACTCGCTGCCGGTACCCGGGCGGCCCCGTCCGGGGGTCCGCCGGGGGTCCGCCCGGGTCCGCCGGGGGGCCGGCGCCCCTTTCCCCGCCCGCTCCCCGGCGGGGTGGTCAGTGGGAGGGGTCAGATGTGTGGAGGCGCCGGCCGCAGGCCCCGGCCGCCTGGCAGCGGCCGGGGCCCCTCGGGTGGCTACGCCCGCACCACCCGCTGCCGCCGGGAGCGGCGGACGGCCAGCAGGCCGCCCGCGCCCAGCGCCATCGCCAGAGCCACGGCTCCGGCCCCGGCCCCGGCCGGCAGTGGTCCTCGCGTCCCGCCGGACCCGGCCGCGGCTTCCGTGGGGGCGAAGCCGCCGGCCTTCCCGGACTTGGCGTAGGCGGACCCGGGGAGCTTGTCCCCGTACGCCTTGACGACCCGGGCCCGGTAGGCGGCCAGGCTCGTGCCCCCGGCGCCGACCGCGGCCACCGCGTCCTCGTCCAGCGGCAGCACGCGCTCGCCGCCGGCCACGTACCAGGCGTCGATCTGGGGTTCCCGGAACACGGTCCCGCCGGGCAGTTTCGCCGCGCCGAGCCCGGCATAGCGGAACTCGTCGTCGCCGGTGGCGATGTTCACCACCTGCCAGCCCGCCTCGGTCTTCGCGGTCCACAGGGCGGCCTGCTGGCCGTCGGAGGAGACGGCCCTGCTGGCGAGGAACTCCAGCCGGGCCACGCCCGCGCCCGGCCTCCCGGCGACGAATTCCGGGGAGAGGTGGTGGACGGCCATGGCCTCGCCCTCGATGCGGGGCTGCGCGGCCGTCAGCGACACCTTGCCCTCACGGGCGAAGAAGCGGGACAGGGTGGCGAGCGTGTCGGGGGCCGCGGCCGCCCGTGCGGCGGCGGCCCGGTTCTCGGCCGTGGCGCTCTGGGGCTGCGGCACGGGGGTGGCGCCCGCCTGGGTGGGGGCCAGGGCGAGCAGGGCGGTCGAGACGACGACCGCGGCAGCGAGGCGAGGATTCATGAGGTCACGCCCCGATCCGGTAGAGCGAGTGGGTCCAGGAGAAGGTGCTGTTGTCCACGTACCAGGCGTGCGAGGCCCAGTTGTAGCGGTCGCTGGAAGGCCACGGGTCGCCCCAGTAGACCCAACTGTTCGCGGTGTCGTAGCCGTAGACGACGTGCATGTGGCCGCCGCCGTTGGACCACTGGATGCGGGTCTCCACCGGGCGGTTGGCGTTGATCTCGCTCTGCACGGTGGAGTACTGCAGCCAGCCGTTGACGTAGGAGCCGGAGTTGATGCCGGCCCAGCGCAGGGCGGTCTGCACGTTGGCGAGGTTGGCCTGGTTGTTGGGGCAGTCGTAGCCCTGCTGGCGGTTGAAGGCGGCGTTGCAGAACTGGTTCTGGGTGTAGGTGCGGCCGAACCAGGTGGCGATGGTGTTGCCGGCGGCGGCCCAGCACCAGTTGGTCTTCTGCTGTGCCTGCATGGTGATGTTGAGCCGCTTGTTCGCCAGGGCCGCGTTCTCGGCGGTCACGTCGGCGGCGGCCGCCCGGGTGGTGGCGGTCGCGGTGGTGGTGGTGGTGGCGGAGCCCGTACCGGTGGCGGCAACGACGGCGGTGGCGGTGCCGGTGGACAGGGCGAGGAGCAGGGCGGTGACGAAGGCGGCGAGGGAAAGCCGCCGGTTTCGGTTGCGCATCGCGTTCCTCCCGAGGTGGGGAGTGGGGGTGGAGGAGCGCGTCCGGACGCTGAGGAGGAGCATCAGGGTGTTGTCGGGAACAGGTCAACACGCTTCAATACGGCGTGACATCGCGGTGTGAACGGTGGGGCCGAAGTGTGAACGTCCGCTGTCGGTCGACCTGGACGCACCCCGGCCCCGGACATCGCCCGCGAGGCCGCCCGCACCTCGTCGCGTGAATGTTCACAGGAGGAACCGCCATGCGGTCGAGCGCGGACAGCACGTTCTCAGACAGCGCCCTCGACCTGCCGCGCCTGCTGCGCACCGGGCCCTTCCACCTCGCGCTCCGCGCCGCCCTCACCGCCCGCGGGCTGCCCCTGCACCGGGTGCAGCAACGGCTCGCCGCCCGCGGCATCAAGCTCGGGGTCACCAGCCTCAGTTACTGGCAGCAGGGCGCCCGGCGGCCGCGCCGCGCCGAGTCCCTCAAGGCCGTACGGGCCCTGGAGCAGATCCTCGAACTGCCCGGGGGGACCCTGCTGCGGCTGCTGGCCGCGCCGGACCCCGCCGCCCCCGAGACCACCCGGCCGCCGGCGCGTTCGTACCGGGCGCTGTTCAGCGTGGGCGCGGCCGTGGAGGCGATGCTGGCCGGCATGGAGCTGCCCGCCGACGGCGGCCTGCACACCGTCGGCCACCACGAGCGGGTGCGGATCGGGCCCGCCGGGGAGCTGCTGGGCCGCGAGTCGCAGCACGTCGTACGGGCCCACCGCGACGGGGTCGACCGCTACGTGGCCGTCCACCACGGCGACCCGGGCTGCGATCCGGCGCGGATCAGGGTGCGGGCCGACGAGAACTGCCGGACCGGGCGGATCAGACGCCATCCCGAAGGCGGGGTGGTCGTCGCCGAGCTGCTCTTCGACGCCCGGCTGCGCGCCGGGGACACCTACGTCTTCGGCTACGGCTTCGAGGACGGCACGGGCGGGCGCAGCGCCGAGTACGTGCGGGGCTTCAGCTACACGGGCGGGCAGTACGTGCTCCAGGTCCGCTTCGACGAGGCCGCGCTGCCGGTGCGCTGCCGGCGCTTCACCCGCAGCGGGCCGAACGCGCCGCGCGGGAGGCTCGCGGACCTGAACCCGAGCGGCCCGCACCGGGCCGTGCACCTGGTGGAACAGGGAGTCCACCGCGGAGTCCTGGGCATCGCCTGGGACTGGGAGTGAGCCTGAGCCCGCCGCCGGGCCCGCCCGGGCCCGCCCGGGTCAGCCCGGGTCAGCCCGGGTCAGCCCGGGTCAGCCCGGGTCAGCCCGGGTCAGCCCGGGTCAGCCCGCGATGAGCTTGCCGCCCTCGGACTTCACCGGGACCTCCGGCAGCGGGTCGGTCGCCGGGCCGCGCAGCACCTTGCCCGTGGCCGCGTCGAAGCGGCTGCCGTGGCAGGGGCAGTTCCCCTGACCCTCGACGATCTTGTCCAGCACGCAGCCCGCGTGGGTGCACTGGGCGCTGAAGGCCTTGTACTGTCCCGCTTCCGCGCAGCTGACCAGGATCTTCTTCTCCCGGAACAGCTTCGCGCCGCCGACCGGCACATCGGCCGCCGCGCCCAGCTCGACGGCCTCGGCCGGGACCGCGGGGGAACCGCCGCCGCTGTTGGACTCGGTGGAGCAGGCCGTGAGCGCCGCACCCGCACCGGCGGCCCCGACGATCGCTGCGGCGCCCTTGAGGACGGTACGGCGGGCGGCGGGCGACGAGGCGGCGGACATGCGGTGCTCCCGGGGGTGCTGGTTCGGCTGGGTCCACCCGACGATACCGGCGCCCGATGGGATACCTTCCCCCGCGTGATCGTCGTAGGTGGAGAAGCCCTGATCGACCTGGTGCCCACGGCGGAGCCGCCGGGCGCCCTGCTGCCCCGGCCGGGCGGCGGACCGTACAACACCGCGCTCGCGCTGGGCCGGCTCGGCGCGGAGGTCGCCTTCTGCTCCCGGGTCTCGACGGACGGCTTCGGCGCCTCGCTGCTCGCGGGGCTGGACGCGGCCGGCGTGGACCTCTCGCTGGTCCAGCGCGGGCCGGAGCCGACCACGCTGGCGGTTCCCTCGCTGGCCCCGGACGGCTCGGCGGCGTACCGCTTCTACGTCGAGGGCACGGCCGACCGGCTGTTCCGCCTGCCGCCCGCGCTGCCGGCGGGGGTACGGGCCCTCGCGCTCGGCACCTGCTCGCTGGTGCTGGAGCCGGGGGCGAGCGCCTACGAGGCCCTGCTGCGCCGGGAGTCCGGGCGCGGGCTGCTGACCCTGCTCGACCCCAACATCCGGCCCGCGCTGATCGCCGATCCGGCGGCCTACCGGGCCCGCTTCCTGTCCTGGCTGCCGTACGTGGGCGTGCTGAAGCTGTCGGAGGAGGACGCGGCGTGGCTGGGCGGCCGGGTCGGCGACTGGCTGGCGGCGGGCCCCTCGGCGGTGGTGCTCACCCGGGGTGCGGGGGGCCTGACGGTGTGGACCCGGGAGGGCCGGGAGTACTCGGCGCCCGCGCACCGGGTCGCGGTGGTGGACACGATCGGCGCGGGCGACACCGTGAACGCGGCGCTGCTGCACCGGCTTTCGGGCGGCGCGAGCGGCGCGGCCGGTCCCGGTGCGACCGGTCCCGGCGCGGCGGACTGGCCCGAGGTGCTGGCCTACGCCGCCCGGGCGGCCGCGCTGACCTGCTCCCGGGCGGGCGCGGAGCCCCCGTACGCGTCCGACCTCAGCGGATAGCGGCCCACACCGTCCGCGCCAGGGCGGGGGCGAAGTCCTCGACGGGGTCGACGGTGTCGGGGCCGGAGAAGTGCAGGAAGAAGGCCCGCTGGAAGCAGGCGCCGAGCAGCAGCGCGGCGGCGGCCCGCGGATCGGCGTCGGGGCGCAGCCGGCCCCGTTCGTGTTCGCGCAGCAGGTGGCCGACCAGGGCCTCCAGCACGATGTGCGGGCCCGCGCCGATGCTCCGTACGCCCTCGCGGTGGCGGGTGAGCAGGACCGGGTCCGCGAAGAGCGAGGCCGCCATGGGCATGGCGTCGGCGTAGAAGAGCGAGGCGTGCCGGGCGATCTCGGCCAGCCGCTCCTCGACCGGCTGCTCCCCCGGATCGGTGGTGAGCGCGGCCATCATCGGCCCGGCGCTGGTGCGGCGCTCCATCAGCACGCGCACGAACAGCTCTTCCTTGTTCGCGAAGTACTTGTAGAGCGCGGCCTCCGAACAGCCGGCCTCCCGGGCGATCGCCTTGGTGGTGGCGTTGGCCAGCCCACTGGTGCGCATCAGGGTCTCGGCGGCGTCCAGCAGGCGCTCGGGGGTGGGCCGGCTTGACTTTGGGGTGGGCATTCACTCACCCTAACGGAAGCAGAGGTGAGTGAATACTCACCCACCCTCTCTCAGCCATGCGGGAGCCAGGATGAGAATCACGGTGTTCGGAGCCACGGGCGGGATCGGCCACGAGGTCGTCCGACAAGCCCTCGAAGCGGGACACGAGGTGTCGGCGGTCGTCCGCGACCCGGCGCGGCTGGCGGTGGCGGACCGCGAGCGGCTGCGGGTGACGGTGGTCCGGGACCTCACGGACGAGGACGCACTGGTCCCGCTGCTGGCGGGCCAGGACGCGGTGGTTTCGGCACTGGGCCCCGCGAACAACAAGCAGGCGCGGCTCGCCCCGGTCGCGGGCCCGGCCCTGCGGTCGATCGTCTCCGCGATGGACCGGGCGGGGGTCAGCCGCCTGTCGGCGGTCTCCGCCGCCCCGCTGGGGCCGGTCGGGGCGGAGGGGGCACTCACCCGGATGCTGGTCTACCCGCTGCTGCGACGGTTCCTGCGGGACCTGTACGCGGACCTCACGGTCATGGAGGCGGCGATCGCCGCCAGCGGCACGCGGTGGACGGTGATCCGGCCGCCGCGGCTGCTGAACAGGCCGCGGACGGGGACGTACCGGCGGGCGGTGGACGCCAACGTCCCGGGCGGGAAGGTCATCGCCCGCGCGGACGTCGCGGACGCGCTCCTCACGACGCTGTCGGACCCCTCCACGTCCCACCACGCCATCGGCGTGGCCGCGTAGTCCCGGGGCCGGAGCGCCGCGCGGAGCCTCCCGCTCCCCCGCACGCCGGCGGGGCTGGATCTCCCAGCCCCGCCGGGGTTCACGCGCGGGGGGCCCGCGCGGCCTTCTTCGCGACGGCCTTCTTCGCCGGGGCGGCCGCCTTCTTCGCGACCGTCTTCTTGGCGGCCGCCTTCTTCGCGGCCGTCTTCTTCACCGGACGGGCCGGCTCGGGGGCCGACGCCTCCAGGATCCGGTCCGCCCCCAGGATGTCCCGCAGGAACTTGCCCGTGTGGCTCGCGCCCACCGACGCGATCTGCTCGGGAGTGCCCTCCGCGACGACGAGACCGCCGCCGTACCCGCCCTCGGGGCCCATGTCGACGACCCAGTCGGCCGTCTTGACGACATCGAGGTTGTGCTCGATGACGATCACCGTGTTGCCCTTGTCGACCAGCCCCGACAGCACCTTGATCAGCTTCGAGATGTCCTCGAAGTGCAGACCCGTCGTCGGCTCGTCCAGGACGTACACCGTGCGCCCGGTCGACCGCTTCTGGAGCTCCGAGGCCAGCTTGACGCGCTGCGCCTCACCGCCCGACAGCGTCGGCGCGGACTGGCCGAGCCGCACGTACCCCAGCCCCACCTCGTTCAGCGTCTTCAAGTGCCGCGAGATCGTCGGAACCGCCTCGAAGAATCCGGCGGCCTCCTCGATCGGCATGTTCAGGACCTCGGCGATGGACTTGCCCTTGTAGTGGACTTCCAGCGTCTCCCGGTTGTACCGGTCCCCGTGGCAGACCTCGCACGGGACGTACACGTCCGGCAGGAAGTTCATCTCGATCTTGATCGTGCCGTCGCCGGAGCAGTTCTCGCAGCGGCCGCCCTTCACGTTGAAGGAGAAGCGGCCCGGCAGGTAGCCGCGCACCTTCGCCTCCATCGTCTCCGCGAAGAGCTTGCGGACGTGGTCGAAGACACCCGTGTACGTCGCCGGGTTGGACCGCGGGGTCCGCCCGATCGGCGACTGGTCGACGTGCACGACCTTGTCGACGAGGTCGTCGCCGTCCACCCGCGTGTGCCGGCCCGGCACCGACCGCGCGCCGTTGAGCTCGCGGGCCAGGTGCGTGTAGAGGATGTCGTTGACCAGCGTGGACTTGCCCGAGCCCGACACGCCCGTGACCGCCGTGAGCACGCCCAGCGGGAAGGACACGTCGATGTCCCGCAGGTTGTTCTCCTTGGCGCCGTGGACCGTGAGCCGGCGCTCCGAGTCCACGGGGCGGCGCACGTCCGGGAGCGGGATGGACCGCTTGCCGGACAGGTACTGCCCGGTGATCGACTCGGGGTTCTTCAGCAGATCCTTCAGCGAGCCGCTGTGCACGACCTTGCCGCCGTGCTCGCCGGCGCCCGGGCCGATGTCCACGACCCAGTCGGCCACCTTGATGGTGTCCTCGTCGTGCTCGACGACGATGAGCGTGTTGCCCATGTCCCGCAGCCGCACGAGCGTCTCGATCAGCCGGTGGTTGTCCCGCTGGTGGAGGCCGATGGAGGGCTCGTCCAGCACGTACAGCACGCCCACGAGGCCGGAGCCGATCTGGGTGGCGAGGCGGATGCGCTGGGCCTCGCCACCCGAGAGGGTGCCGGCGGCGCGGTTGAGGGAGAGGTAGTCCAGGCCGACGTCGACGAGGAAGCGGAGCCGCTCGTTGACCTCCTTGAGGACCCGCTCGGCGATCTTCTTGTCGCGGGCGTCGAGCTTCATCCGCCCGAGGAAGTCCGCGCACTCGCTGATCGACATGGCGGCCACCTCGGCGATGGAGCGGTCCATCACCGTCACCGCGAGCACGATCGGCTTGAGCCGGGTGCCCTGGCAGGTGGGGCAGGGCACCTCGCGCATGTAGCCCTCGAAGCGCTCGCGGCTGGCGTCGCTCTCGGACTCCGAATGGCGCCGCTTGACGAACGGCACCGCGCCCTCGAAGGCCGTGGTGTAGGCGCGCTCGCGCCCGTACCTGTTGCGGTAGCGCACCTCGATCTGCGTCTTGTGGCCGTACAGCAGGGCCTTCTTCGCGCGCAGCGGCAGCCCGGCCCAGGCGATGTCGGTGCGGAAGCCCAGCTCCTGGGCGAGCGCGCCGATCAGCCGCTGGAAGTAGTCCTTGGTGTGGCCGAGCGACCACGGCGAGACCGCGCCCTCGTCCAGGGACTTGTCCTCGTCCGGAATGATCAGCTCCGGGTCCACCTCCATGCGCGTACCGATGCCGGTGCACTCGGGGCAGGCGCCGAAGGGCGAGTTGAAGGAGAAGGAGCGCGGCTCCAGCTCCTCGAAGGACAGGTCGTCGTACGGGCAGTAGAGGTGCTCGGAGTACATCCGCTCACGCTCGGGGTCGTCCTCCGGGAGGTCGACGAAGTCCAGGATCACCATGCCGCTCGACAGCCCGAGGGCGGTCTCCACGGAGTCCGTCAGGCGGCGCTTGGCGCCCTCCTTGACGGTGAGGCGGTCGATGACCACCTCGATGGTGTGCTTCTCCTGCTTCTTCAGCGTGGGCGGCTCGGAGAGCTGGATCGTCTCCCCGTCCACCCGGGCCCGGCTGTAGCCCTTGGTCTGGAGGTCGGCGAAGAGGTCGACGAACTCGCCCTTGCGCTCGCGCACCAGCGGCGAGAGCACCTGGAAGCGGCTGCCCTCGGGCAGCGCGAGCACCTTGTCGACGATCGCCTGCGGCGACTGCCGCGAGATCGGCCGGCGGCACTCGGGGCAGTGGGGCTTGCCGATGCGGGCGAAGAGCAGGCGCAGGTAGTCGTAGACCTCGGTGATGGTGCCCACGGTGGAGCGCGGGTTGCGCGAGGTGGACTTCTGGTCGATGGAGACGGCCGGGGAGAGGCCCTCGATGAAGTCGACATCGGGCTTGTCCATCTGCCCGAGGAACTGGCGGGCGTACGAGGAGAGCGACTCGACGTAGCGGCGCTGGCCCTCGGCGAAGATCGTGTCGAAGGCCAGGGAGGACTTGCCCGAACCGGAGAGGCCGGTGAAGACGATGAGTGAGTCGCGGGGCAGGTCGAGCGAGACGTTCTTGAGGTTGTGCTCGCGAGCGCCACGAACGATGAGACGGTCGGTCACGCCGGTCCGCACCTTTCTTGAGAGAGCGGGGGCACGGGGCCCCCGTCCCAGGGTATTGGGGGGCGCCTCTGCGATGGACTTGGAGACTGGACTCCGAGCGTATAGCACGTGCATTCGATTTCCGGCACTCCGCCAACCGCTTCACCCGATCGTGTGGCTGAGACCCTCGAAGGACTAGGCTCGTCCGCATGATTGATCATGTGCACGACCTGCGATCTGTACGTGAGGCCACGGACCGGCTGCTGACCGCGGCCGCGAAGCTGGACAACGCCGCCCTGGCCGAAGAGTCACATCTCCCCGGCTGGACCCGCGGCCACATCCTGGCCCACCTCGCCCGCAACGCCGACGCCCTGGTGAACGTCTTCGAGGGCCGCCCGATGTACGAGAGCGCCGAGAGCCGCGAGGCCGACATCGAGCGCGACTTCGGCCGGCCCCTCCTTGAACAGCTCGAGGACGTCCGGAATTCCGCCGCCGCCTGGGAGGCCGTCGCCGAGCTCCCGCAGGACTGGACCCGCACGGTGGAGCTGCGCAACGGCGTCACCGACACCGCGGCCCGCGTCCCCTTCCGCCGCCTGATCGAGGTCGAGCTGCACCACGTGGACCTGAACATCGGCTACGAGCTGCACGATCTTCCGGACGAGTTCGCCGAGCGCGAGATCGCCTTCCTCGCCGACCGCTGGTCGGGACGCCCGGACGTCCCGCCGGTCACCCTGTGGCTCGGGTACGAGGGCACGGGACCCGTCTGGCACACCGGCGGCACCGAGGGCTCGCCCGTCACCCTGGCCGGCCCCCGCGCCGAACTGCTCGGCTGGCTCGCCGGGCGCGGCCTGCAGGGCGCCCACCTCGCCGTCCTGGCCGGCGACGGCCTGCCCGAACTCCCTCCGCTCTAGGATTGCCTGCATGACGTACAGCGGAGCGGTCAAGGTCGGCGGTCCGGCCGACGTGCACGAACTCTCGGACCTGATGATTTCCAAAGTCGCGGTGGGCGGCATGAGCAACAACGCCTACCTGCTGCGCTGCCGGGCCACGGACGAGCAGCTGCTGATCGACGCGGCCGCGGAGCCGCAGACCCTGCTCAGCCTGATCGGCGACGGCGGCATCGCCTCCGTGGTCACCACGCACCAGCACGGCGACCACTGGGGCGCGCTCGCGGAGGTGGTCGGGGCGACCGGCGCGCGGACGTACGCGGGCGCCCTCGACGCGGAGGGCATCCCGGTGGCGACCGACGTGCTCGTCGCCGACGGGGACACGATCACGGTCGGACGGGTCACGCTGACCGCCCGCCACCTGGTCGGCCACACTCCCGGATCGATCGCGCTGGTCTACGACGACCCGCACGGGCACCCGCACGTGTTCACCGGCGACTGCCTCTTCCCGGGCGGTGTCGGCAACACCTGGGGCGACCCGAAGGCCTTCGTCCAGCTCGTCGACGACGTGGAGCACAAGCTCTTCGCTGAGCTGCCGGACGAGGCGTGGGTCTACCCGGGCCACGGGAACGACACCACGATCGGCGCGGAGCGGCCGCACCTCGCCGAATGGCGCGAGCGCGGCTGGTAGCACGGGCGCCCGGCGGAGATCCGGCGGCCAGCGCCAAATCCGTCAACCTCACGCCGCACGGCACTCCTTCCGGTCGATGATGGCCGAACGTACGTCCTGAGGTCGCGGGGCGGGGTAATTGCTGCACCATGCAACAGGACCCCTCCCCGCCCCCGCGCCCCTCGATGCTCCGGCTCGCCTCGGCCTCCCTGGCCGGCACCGCCATCGAGTTCTACGACTTCTTCGTCTACGGCACCGCCGCCGCCCTGGTGCTCGGCCCGCTCTTCTTCCCGTCCTTCTCGCCGCTCGCCGCCACCCTCGCCGCCTTCGGCACCTTCGGCGTCGGCTTCCTCGCCCGCCCCCTGGGATCCGCCGTCTTCGGCCACATCGGCGACCGCCACGGCCGCCGCCCGGTGCTGCTCGGCTCCCTGCTGCTGACCGGCCTCGCCACGGTGGCGGTGGGCTGCGTGCCCTCGTACGCCTCGATCGGGGTGGCCGCACCGATCCTGCTGGTCGTCCTGCGCTTCCTCCAGGGCTTCGGCCTCGGCGGCGAGTGGGGAGGCGCGGTCCTGCTGACCGCCGAGCACGCCCCCGAGGGGCGGCGCGGGCTGTGGTCGAGCTTCCCGCAGATGGGCCCGGCGGTGGGGTTCCTGCTGGCCAACGGCCTGATGCTGACCCTGTCGGGCACGCTGAGCGACGCGCAGTTCGCCGCCTGGGGCTGGCGGGTGCCCTTCTGGGGCGCGGGGGTGCTGGCGCTGGCCGGGCTGTGGCTGCGCCGCTCGGTGGAGGAGACCCCGCAGTTCCGCGCCCTCGCCGAGACCGGCCACCGGGCGGACGCCCCGCTGGCCGAGGTCGTACGGGGCCACTGGCGGCTGCTCCTGCTGACCGGCGGGGCGCTGGCCGTGGGGTACGCCGTCTTCTACGCGGTCACCACCTGGTCCCTCGCCTACGCCACCGAGCACCTCGGGGTGCACCGCACGGTGATGCTGGCCTGCATCATGGCGGCCGTCGCGGTCAAGGGCCTGGCCACCCCGGCGGTGGCGCTGCTCGGCGACCGCTACGGCCGGCGGCCCCTGTGCCTGGCGGGCTGCACGGCCTGCGTGCTGTGGATGTTCCCGTTCGTGGCGCTGCTGCGCACGGCGGACCCGCTGCTGATGACGCTGGGGCTGCTCGGCGCCCTGCTCGGCATGGTGACGATGTTCGCCGTGGTGGGCGCGTACCTGCCGGAGCTGTACCCCCCGCGGATCCGCTGCACGGGCGCGGCCGTCGGCTACAACCTGGGCGGGGTCCTGGGCGGCGCGCTGACCCCGATCGCGGCGACGGCCCTGGCGGACGGCTCGGGCCCGCCGTGGGCCGTCGCGGTGTACCTGACGGCGATCGCCTCGGTCTCGCTGGTCTGCTTCGCGCTGCTGCCGGAGACGAACCCCTTGGTCGTGCGCCGGCGGGCGGGCGCGAAAACACCAGCGGGGGCGGCCGAAGCGGCCGCCCCCGTGTAGCCCTCGGGCCCTTCCGGCGCCCTTAGGCGTCGATGCTCTGCGAGTCGGCGGCGGCCTCGGCCGCCGCCTGCTTCTTCGAGGCGATCAGGCTGGTGATCGTGGTGATCACCAGCACTCCGCAGATGACGCCCAGGGAGACCGGGATGGAGATCTGCGGGACGTGCAGGCCCGACTCGTGCAGGGCGTGCAGCACGAGCTTGATGCCGATGAAGCCGAGGATGACGGACAGGCCGTAGCTGAGGTGGACCAGCTTCTTGAGCAGGCCGCCGATGAGGAAGTACAGCTGGCGCAGACCCATCAGGGCGAAGGCGTTGGCGGTGAAGACGATGTACGGGTCCTGGGTGAGGCCGAAGATCGCGGGGATCGAGTCCAGGGCGAACAGCACGTCGGTCGTGCCGATGGCGAGCATGACGACCATCAGCGGGGTCAGGATGCGCTTGCCGTTGTTCCGGATGAAGAGCTTCGTGCCGTGGTAGCGGTCGGCGACGCCGAACTTCTTCTCGATCGACTTGAGGAGGCGGTTCTCCTCGAACTCTTCCTCCTCCTCGTCCTTGCGGGCTTCCTGGATCAGCTTCCACGCGGTGTAGATGAGGAACGCGCCGAAGATGTAGAAGACCCACGAGAAGTTGGTGATGATCGCGGCGCCGGCGGCGATGAAGATCGCGCGCAGGACGAGGGCGATCAGTACGCCCACCAGCAGAACGCGCTGCTGGAGCTGCGAGGGGACCGCGAACTTCGCCATGATCAGGACGAAGACGAACAGGTTGTCCACGCTCAGGGACTTCTCGGTGATGAAGCCGGCGAAGAACTCCTGAGAGGCCTGGCCGTGACCGAAGAAGAGCAGGCCGAGACCGAAGAGTCCGGCGAGGGCGATCCAGACGACCGTCCAGATGCCGGCTTCCTTCATGGAAACGTCGTGGGGCTTGCGGCCGATGAAGAAATCGGCGCCGATGAGGATGCACAGACCGAGAATGGTCAGCACCCAGAGGTTCAACGAAACATCCACTACTTACACGCCTCCGGCAGATGGCTCAGCACTTTGTCAGCGTCATCGCTGCCGGAGGTCTCTTCCACCCGGACGGCCAGGAGGCCACGGGCCGGCGCCCCGGGACTGATTGCTGTCCGTATTGACGGGCACGCCGTAGCAGGAAAGCAGGAATACTCCCCTCCGCAGTCACCAGGGTACCCGGGATGGACCCACAAGGTAAAGGGAACGCCAAGAACTGGTCAGCTGCCGGTCATCCGGGGCCGTGCGGCGGGCCGCCGCACGGCCTCCCCGGCCGCTACCGGGCGGCCCGCCTGGCCGCCGCGACCCGCTCCAGTGCCTGGTCAAGGACCCTGCTGCCCTGCGGGGGCAGGTCCGGCTCGAAGGTCCAGGCGTGGTGGACCCACGGATCGGCGAGGTGGTTGTCCGGCACCGGCGACAGCCGCATCAGCGAGCGCCACAGCGGATCGAGCAGCGGCCCGTAGGCCGAGGCCTCGTCACGGTCCGCGACCATCAGCAGGTGCACGCCGACCGCCGGACCCTCATCGGCAAGGTAGCGCAAACGGGTGACGGCCCGGTCGTCGAACCCGTGCGGGAAGTCGTGCACGACCAGCAGCTGGTCGGACGTGTCCACATCGGGCGGCAGGTCCTCCGGAGCCCCGGCCCGCACCGCCATCTGTACGAGGTCCACGCGCCGGGTCAGCCGCTCCAGGGTCTCGGTGACCCCGGCGGCCCCGGCGGCCGGCGGGCCGGCCAGCACCCCGGCGCGCACCAGCGGAGCCAGCGAGGCCGCTCCGGCCCCGGCCGCGTCGATGACGTGGACGGCGAACCGGTCGGCGGGATGGGCGGCGAGCAGCCGCGCCGCGTGCGCGACGGCCATGTCCATGGCGGCCCGGCGCAGCCGGTCGGTGTCCATGGTCATGGCGGCCTCGGAGCCGGTGCGCCCGTTGTCGATCCACAGGCCGCGCTCCAGCGGGACCCGGACCAGCATGGGAATGCGCAGGTCGGGCCGCTCGGGCAGGTGGAGGTCGCCGAGGCGCAGGGCCAGCGGGCTCTCGGAGGGCACGGCGTGGGCGTGCCAGACCGGGTTGTCCCAGCGGGCGTACGCGGCCGGCAGCGCGGGCTCGACCACCTCGGTCTCGGCGGTGAGCTGGACGAGGTCCCGGTCGAGGACGGCCTGCGCCTGGGCGACCAGCTCCTCGCGGCGGGCCCGGGCGGCGTCCCGGGCGGCGTTGCCGGAGCCGCCGAGGCGGTGGCGGGGGTCGGACAGCGCCTCGTCGAGCTCGCGGTCCATCCGGGAGTCGGCGAACTCGACGGCGCCCCGGTAGGCGGCGACCGAGCGCGCCAGGTCCTCGAACATGCCCCAGACCTGGTTGTAGAACCGCTCCTCCATGGACCAGCCGCTCGCGTCCCCGGCGACGGGGCGCGGCCGCTCGCCGGGCGCGGGCGGCGCCGCCGGGCGCGGCGCGGGCTCGGGCGGTTCGGTGCTGGTGCGGCGGCGCGGGTGGGCGTAGCTGATGGTGGGCGGGCCGCCCGCGGTGTCGTCGGGCGGGCCCGCGTAGGGCGTCGCGGCGGCCGGGACCGGGGCCGCGAACGGGGAAGCGGCGACGGCGGAGAGTGGCAGCAGGTACGCGGGTGCCATCTTCGAGGGGACGGCCTTCTGTTACCGAGTGCGGAACACCCGCCGGCGCCATAGCGCCCTCGGCTACCTCTCACCCGCCGAATTCGAACGGCAACACCAGCGAGGACGTAAACTCACACTCGCAGCATGACCCCCGTGTCCACACTCCGGGGGACACCTCACTCCTGCCGAACCGGCTTGAAGCCTCTGCCATGTGCTGCGCAATCGGCCGTATCTCCACCCGAGTGCTGTGAGTGGCGCCGACAAGAATTCTCCGTGCCCTTGAGGCCGAAGCGCCTGCCCGCTAATTCGGGTGCTCGAACGACGTTCACCTGTGCGAGTGCTCATCGTCTCGCCTTCCGTATGCCGGGGTAGTACTGACTGCGTACCGCATCAGCCAACGCGAACCTCACAGGTACCGGCTCACCGTTTCCCGCACTGCGCGAAGTGGAGGGCCAAGGGCCGGCAGTGTGAATACCACACTGTCTGGGGTGTGTTGGGCCGCGGGAGCAGGAACGGCCCCGCCACCTGGTCGAGGCCACACCCATGCCGCCAGCCGCAGTATCGCGGCGCGCGGCAGACAATGGATAGGTTCTCTCATGCTCCGTCGTACCCGGACTGCCACCGTAGGCGCCCTCACCCTGGCCGCCGTACTCGCCGGCGGCACGATCACGGGAAGTACCGCCTCCGCCGTGCCCAATACATGCGGTGGTGCCCTGAGCGACTACGTCGGCCTTCTCGCTCTCGACACCCCGTTCGTGGGCACGGCCAAGGTGCCGGGTGAATCCCGCGCGATGACCATGACGCCCGTCTTCCTGAGCAATGTCCTCCGGGTCGAGCTCGGGACCGGTGACGACGCCCGAGCCAAGAGCAGCAGCTTCTCCCTCGCCGTCAACGCCAGCGGACAGGGCGTCATCAGCTTCCGTACCTACGCAGGGCAGGGCGACAGCACCGAGGTCGTCTGTAACCCGGCTTCACTCTTCCCGACCCGTGTCGTCAAGATCTTCGGCACGGTGAAGGTCGCCGGAGTCGACAACCGAGTCGACTTCGCAGTCAGCCGCGCCTGAACGATCGGCCCCTCGCATCGCCTGAGTCGCCACGGCACACAGGGCTGACTCAAGGTCAGGGTGATCACCGGCGTCATCGGCCACGACGGCTGGTGATCCCCTGGAGGCTGTCGTGTACGCAACGAAGCATCTCCGGTTGACGGGGTGACCTCACAAGTGAAGTTTCCCCAAGGCCGGGTAGTTACTGAGCCTTTCCAACCTGACTGTGGGGTTGTGGGGTTGGTCGGTGCGGGCTGTACGGAACGACGAAGCTCCGTGGCGACCCCTGCGGTTAGGGCCAGCGCGTCCGTGTAGGCGCCGAACCTTGCTGCGCAGCTCGCCGCGCTCGCCGAGCTGGGGATCGGCTGGGCGCGGTAGCTGGTGCAGGCGGGTAAGGCCCCGAGATCGTTACTTTCCGAGACAATCATTTTCGGGGCCGGACTGGAACAGATTCCCGACGCCACCGGCCCGAAACCCGGCCACTGGCGCACGGGAAGATGGCGGATTCCTGGACGCAAGTCGCCCGGCGGAGGCTGCGTCGTCAGGCCACCTGGTACCAGCCTGTCGAGGAGATGGTGGTCAGGGCGATGCCCCGGTAAGCCTGCCTTTCCCAGACCGAAGACCCCGGGCCGTACTCGCCGGCCATCTCCCTTGCTTCTGCTTCACTGTCTGCCACGTACTCCTTTCCTTTCGCTGTGCGCACCTTCCATTCGGGCATGGGCATTGCCGCGAGTCCAGGTCCCAGCATCATGATGATTTCTCCTGTGAGTGGTGGACGGTTTGGTGGTCTGAAGGGGTGGCACTGAGAAGTTTCTGCAACCGTGCGAGTTCGGATATGAGCACCGAACCGGCTCCGTGAGCCACTGCCTGTTCCAGGGCTCGCGGGACCATATCGGTGCGGCCGCACGCCAGCGCGAGTAGCCCTTGCAGTTCGTGAAGACGGCCGATGTCACGTGCCGTGCCACGTGTGCCCCGGGCAAGGGGGCCGAGGACTTGCTCGGTCAGGTGGGACAGGCGGGTCAGGGTTGCACTCATCGCCACTACCGTCCGGTAGTACACGGCTTCAGCGTGACGCCCGGTGTCCTCGAGGCGCGCTGAGTATGAGGCGATCTGCTCCGCGCCACCAAAGTGAAGAGCGAGCTCACACATCAAGCTCCAGCTGTCCTCAACCCGTTCCGTGAGGTAGTCAGGAGCATCGTCGGGGCAGTGCGCCATGGCCGTGGCCAGGCAGGAGAAGAGTTCCTGGGCCTGGGTTGAGTCGGAGAGCGCCGCCAGTTCGGCTCTTACCTGATAGAAGACCCATTTCGGATTGTCCGGCTCCTCGACGCGACAGAGTCTGAGCAGGCTGGTGTGACGTTCCTCTTTGCTCTGTTCCGCGATCACCTCGGGAAGGTATCCGTAGTGCGTAAGGCGGATAGGCAAGGCGACCGTGGCAGGCTGGTTTCCCGCCGCGTCGTAGGGTCGTTCGTGGATGCGGCCGCGATAGCGCAGCGTCGTCTGCGCCCGCAGTATCCGTGGCAGGTCGGTGGAGTGTCCGGCCCTGTCGTGCACGTCCTGAATCTCTGGACAGCCGACGAGGTCGGGGTGGGATTGGCGGTGGTCGAGCTGTGCCAGAACCTGCCGAACGGTCGTCGTCCCCGAGGTAGGGGCGAGGACCTCATCGGCGTCGACCATGAGGATCCATCCTCGGTGGATGTGGGAGAACGCCAGGTTCCTCTGGTGCGCGAAATCCGAGCGCCAGGGTGCGTGGACCACGCGGACGGGCAGAGGCTGGCTGGCGGCGATGGCAAGCGTTCCGTCCGTGGACCCCGAGTCGATCAACAACACTTCATCAACGTCTGCGCTCAGAGCACGTAGGCATGCACCGAGCCTCTTCTCTTCGTTGTAGGTCAGAACCACTGCGGTGACCTGCGGGTTCGGGAGCTCGGAGGACATGTCAGAGCTCGCGTGTGGGGGCAGTTGGCGCCGGCTGGAGGGAGGGCCGGGCGTCCAGAGCGACGATTTGATCGAAGGCGAGGTCCACTGCGCTGGTGTGCGAGACGACGATCTTTGTTGCGGGTAGGGCCGCGAAGTTGGCCCAGATCCGGTGAACGGTAGTGTGATCGATCCCGCTGAAGGCCTCGTCGAGAAGGTAGACGTCGGGGTTGCGGAGAATGGCACGGGCCAGGGCAAGTCGCTGCGCCTGCCCGCGGGACATGCCAGTGCCGTCTTCGCTCACGAGCCAGCTCAGTCGGCCGGGGAGAGTCTCCAGAACCTCGTCGAAGCAGGCGAGTCGGCAAGCGCGGGCGATGTCAGTATCTGTGCCGGCCACACCAAGCGTGAGGTTCTCCCGTACGTCAGCGGCCACGAGGAACGGGACCTCGCTCAGGTACAGAATCTGTCGATCCGGCGTGCGCCCTCCCATCTGGACGGCCATGGTTGAGCCGACCTGAATGGACCCTCCGGTGGGGGCGAGGAGGCCGGCCATGGTCCTCAGCGCTGTGCTTTTGCCTGATCCGTTGGGGCCGGTGAGGAGCACGGAGCTGCCTTGCTCGGCGGTGAGTGTGAAACCGTCGAGCGCCGGGCGGGCCGCACCGGGGTATGTGACGCAGAGCTCCTTGACCACGATGTCGGTACGCGCCGGTGCCGAATTCGGGGCCGACACGGAACATGGGATCCGGTCTGGATTCGGGTTCATGGCACCTTTCTGATTCATGACGTCCCGATAGCGCCCCAGGGCAGCCTGAAGCCGCTGGAGGGTGATCTGAAGGGTGGTGAGGGCATCCACCGCGGCCAGGAAGTATCCGGCCAGGGCGACTGAGGAGAAGACCTCTCCGAGGCTGACGACTCCCGCCATGGCCTGGCGGAGGGAGAGCCACATGACGAAGACGGTGGTGAGGCCGAGGTTGGCGGTCTTGATGGCGGAGTGGCGGGTGCCGAGGAATCCCAGGCGCTGTTCCGCTGCGATCCTTCGCGCGAGCCGTTCGTTGACGCGTTGCTCGGTGAACCCCCGGGCCTCCAAGGCGGCTATCTGCTCGTGGTGCTGGAGGGTGTTGGTGAATTCGGCCTTGAGCGTGGCATCACGTTGCAACGCCTCTTCGGCCAGTGCCCGGATCTGTGGGTAGTGCCACAGAGAGATCAGGACACTGCCCACGAGCGACGCGGTGAGTGCCAAGGCGACGTACGTGTTGCCCTGGAGTAGGTACGCCCCGACACCAATGATGACGCCTGTGTCGACGGCGGCGTAGACGGTGGTCGAGGCGGCCACCGTCTGGATCTGCTGGATGTCGTCCAGCCGGCTCACCAGGTCGCCGGTGCGCCGGCCTTGATGAAAGGAACTGGGGAGGCCCAGCAACTTGCGGGTGAAGTGCAGGGAGAGGCGGCGCTGCATCGATTGCGCCAGCGTCACACTCATGCGGCCTCGCAGGTAGTTGGCGCCAGCGGCGGCGAGGATCGCTCCGCCGGTCAGGGCGGCCAACGTGTCCACCGGACCCGGCGATCCGCCGGGAACGACGCGGTCGATGGCCACCTGCATGAAGATGCCGACGACCACGGTGACCGCCGCAGCCACAGCGGTGAGCCCGAGTATGGCCAGGAGCACCGGCCAGGAGGCGCGGACGAGGGGCCAGACGACCTGCTGCGTGCCGGAGCCGGCAACTCTGACACGGACGCCGGGCCGCCTGGCCGGGCGTGGTGTGATCAAGGTGTCCCCGGTGAACACCTCCGCGAGGTCATCCGCGCTCATGCGCGACGGCCTTGAAAAGAGAGGATCGCTGACGGTGAAGCGGCCTTCGTCCGCAGCGTGCACGACGATGAAGTGCGGACGGCTGTCGATATGCACTCTGATGATGGCCGGGCCGGCTACATCGAGCGCGGTCCGCAACTGGCTCACATCGAGGCGCAGGAGCTCGCTGTCCAATCCGTACCCGGACAGCACCTGGCTCAGGCGCAGCATGCTCGCGCCACGGTTGCCGAGGCCGACGGACTCTCTCAGGAGGGCCGTGTCCACCGCAACCCCGTGCCGGCGGAGAATTGTGCGTACGCATGCCGGCCCGCAGTCCGTCTCTCCTGTTTGATGGGTATGAAACTTCCGGAAGCGCATCGTATATCTCTCCTGCGGCCGTTGCGCCCAGCCTGCGGTGCAGGCTGGGCGCAACAGTGTGGATCTATCGGCACTCGCGGTTGTAGATGTCCGAGTAGTTTTTCGGCGTGCCACCGCAGGAATAAACGGCACTCGTGAAGCTGAGCGTCTTGATGTAGGCGCACTGCGCAGCGCTCATCCCCTCGGCGAATGTCGCATCCGCCACCTCGGCCTCGAGGGCAGGGAAATTCATGGACCGAAGCTGGGTAAGGCTCATTCTAAATTCTCCAAAATTGACTGGAAGTTTCATGGGTGGACAGGGATCCGACGTCCGATGAAACAAGTGAACCATCGCTTGACATCCAGGGTTTCTACCGCTGAAATCATGTACAGATCCGACCGGATTTGGATACGTCGGATTCCCCACCATTCATGCCAGCCGAACCAGTGAGTGAGGATCTTCAGCGGTAGCTCTCCAGGGTGAGGATGGCTTTGGCGGCTTGGGTGAGCCAGTTGGGGCTGCAGCGGGCGCGGAGGAAGATTTTCCAGGTCTTGAGTCGTGCGATGCCGCGTTCGACGGGGTAGCGGAGTCGGGCGTGGGCCCGGTTGAGTGAGCGTTGCCCGGTGGTGAGGTCCGGGCGGGGCGGTCGTCGGCGGGGAACCGCGAACGTTCCACCGGCCCCGACGTAGCCGAGGTCGGCCAGAACCGGTGTCCCGAGGCGGATGTTGGCGTGGTCCCACTGTGACCGACACCGGAATCCATTCACTACCTCCTTTGGTTGACAACTTTCGATACCGCCGGGCGGGTCGGGCGCCCGACCGGAACCGAAGGGTCTGTCCATCGAACGGCTCTGTCTCACATTCGGTAGTAACGCTGAGCTGAGGTGATCCACGTGGTGTGGACACACCTTCCAGGATCTTGTTGATCCTGGAAGGTGTAGATCCACGTGGCAAGGTCCTCGAAGTACAGTGCGGAGTTCCGGTCTGACGCGATCGCGTTGTGGCGGACTTCGGTCGGCAGGCGGACGTTTTGGGACGTCGCGGCCGATCTGAACGTCAACCCCGAGACGCTGCGGACCTGGGTGCGTGATGCCGACGTCCGTCCGGCCGCCTCCGGCGCGTCGCAGGACACCGAGGCCGAGCTGCCCCGGCTGCGGGCGGAGAATGCCCGGCTGGCCAAGGCGGAGAAGGAATGGCAGCTCGAACGGGAGATCCTGCCTCGACAGGTTGTCCAACACGCTGCGATGTTCGTTGGTGGTGAACGTTTCTGCATGATGGTGTTCTCGGGTGAACAAGCACTCGAAGTTGTACATCGCTGGAGCCGTGATTTCCGCACTTGCAGCAGCGGCTTCGAATCCCCAACCCGCTGTCGCCAACTCTGCGGTCTCACATGTACGCGCTCCGGCCATCTCGTCGGACAGGAGGGTGCCTGGAGTCCCCGGCCCGTATCGCGCGGCTCCCGGTATTACTTCGAGCTCGGCGCCCCACAGTGAGTCACTCTCCCGCAGGGTCGGCGGAAGCCGACAGGTACGCTATTCCGCGGCTTCGGGCGCTCTTGCCGCAGTGGAGAAGGTTGTACCCGGCGTCGACTACCGGACGTTCACGGTGTCGACCTCTCACGGGGATACACGAGTGCACCTGCTGACGATCGATTTGGGCTGGCCCGGCGTGCGAGCCGGCCTGCTCCACCCGGGCGCGGTCTCCAAGAGGGACACCGTGTCCCGGATGGCCAGGGAGCGGGGTGCGGTTGCCGCCATCAACGGGGACTTCTTCAACATCAGCGAAGCGCAGCATCATGGCGTCGAGGTGACCTATGCCGCCTCAGGTCCGGCTGTTGCCTCAGGGCAGCCCATCAAAGCCGCTGTGCCTGAGGGGCAGAGATTCGGCTTGTCACCTCCCCGCGGGAGCACGACGGAGGACGTCATCGGTGTCGGACAGGACGGGGTGGCCCGAACCGGAAGGCTCACGCTGGAGGGGCACGTGCAGAGTCCGCACGGTCGGATGCCGCTGCGCGGCCTCAACCAGTATGCACTTCCGGTGGGTTCGGTTGGCATGTTCACCTCACAGTGGGGCCGGGTTTCCCGAGCCCGCGCTGTCTGCGGTACGGACGAAAGGCGTGGGGCGCCCTGTTCGCAGGACACCTACGAAGTGACCGTCCGAGACGGCTTCGTCCGGTCGGGGTCGCCCACACCCGGTACCGGAAGCATTGCTCCAGGCGAGCGTGTTCTCGTCGGCCGAGAAGCGGGCGCCCGTCTGCTGCGCAACCTTGTCCCCGGAACCCCGGTGACGATCGATTACCGTCTCGCCCCGCTCGGCAGCGGCGGCGCTTTCGATTTTGCGCTGGGCGGCCAAGTGCTGCTGCGGGACCACCGGGCTGCGGTCGGCCTGGACAGTGTCACCGCACAGCCCCGCAGCGCTGCCGGCATCGCCGATGGGGGCCGCACTCTGCGGCTGTTGTCCACGGATGGGCGGGAAGGCCGATCCAGCGGACTGACGGTGGACGAACTCGCACGGCTCCTCGCTCAGCTGAACTGCTCCGACGGTGTAAACCTTGACGGCGGCGCATCGGCGACCTTGGTGACCCGGGACTCCGCCTCAGGACACCTCCGCGTGCGCAACCATCTCGCTGGCGGCCTCGAGCGGCTCGTACCCAATGGCATCGCGATCACGTCAAACTGCACCGTTTCAGCTCCTCAGCGGCGCTGCGCTATTCGTGCTGGCCGGAGGTAATCTTCCGATCTTCGTGGCCAATATCTCGCCCAGTGGGGGGCCTGTGGCTCCAATTACCGAGCGGGATTTCGACGTCGCCATCGAAACCGCTTCGGTCGGGTCTGTCAAACGAGTGGCCGCGCGCAGGTAGTTCTGTTCGACCCAGAACAGCCGGTCGTGACTGAGCGCGTCGACGCCGTCGTGGACGATCGGTCGACGCCGACGTTGGTGGCCTCCGTGGTGAGCACGGCGTCCACGGACAGTTCGAGGTCGTCCATGCGGGAGTTGCCTTCCGAGACGTGGGTGAAGTCGCCGAGGTAGGGCACCCACGAGTTCACCTCCAACACCATTTCGGGTAGGCCGACGGCGGGCAGGCGGGCCTCGACCTCTTTGGGGAGCTCACGCAGGGAGGCGGGTTCGTCCAGGCGGTCCAGGCCGGTGAGGATGATGCGGTCGCGACCGTTTTGCTGTTCGATCCGTACGGCGGGGTTGGCGGCCAGGCGGTCGGCGAACTCACGGTGGGCAGCGTCCAGGCGGCGGGTCCAGCCCGCCAGGATCTTGTCGGGGTTCAGGTCGAGGTCGAGTTCCCAGCAGACGCGGGAGCGGGTTGCCCCCCACGCGGTGTCGCCCCGCAGCCGGGCGTTGGGGTCGCCCCATTTGCGCAGGCCCGGCACGTACACCTCGTGCCGGTGCAGGGCGGTGCGCGAGGCCTCGGTGGAGGCGACGATCAGGGCGCGCTTCTCGACGCTGGCCACGGGCATCGGCGGGGGGCGGGAAGACCAGGCGCCGCCAGGCGGAGGTCAGGAACCTGGCCGGGACCTCCACCCCTGGATGGGGCGGCGCCGTCCCTTGAGGGATTTCACGAACGCCAGCGCGTCCAGCACCGGGTCGCCCGCCGGGCTCGACTCGAACTCGAAGGTCTTGAGCAGGTCGGGCAGGAAGCAGGCGGTGGTGTTGTAGCGGGCGGCGAGCATCTGCTCGACGCCGTCGTCGGGCTCCTGGGCGAGGAGCTTGGCCGTCTCGGCCGCCGCGTGGAACGGGCCGACGTCCATGGCGTCGAGCGTCGCGCGGATGTCGCTTGAAGGGTCGGCGGCGGCCGAGGACACCGCGATCCACATCTCGCGCAGCAGGATCGCGGCGGCGTCCAGGTCTTTGAGGGTCCGCAGCCGCTGCTTGGTCATCTTGGTGCTGGAGGAGCGGATCAGGTCGCCCATCACCAGGTCGAAGCACCTCGATCGCCTCGTCCGCGGCAACCTGCGGCATCACCGCGGCGAACGCCACCAGGGTGGCCAGGCGCCGGTCCCCGGCGAGGTCGGAGACGGCCTGGGCGCGGGCGGCCCGCGCGAAGTGGACCAACCAGTGTCTGGAGCCGTCCGGGGGTATTGCAGGCAGGTCCCACGCCGTCCCGCCGAAGGTGTTCAGCGCCTCGTACCGCTCCATGACCTTGCCCACCCCGCGCGCGGTGATGTCCCGGGGTGAGCGCCGCAGCCGGCCCAGCTCGGACAGACGCTTGCCTGCAGGGACGACGACCAGGCGCTGCAACGCGGCGGCCTGCTCCTGGGTCGGGGCGGCGGCCAGCGTGGCCCACAGGCGTTTCTCGGCGCGCTCGCGCGAGCCGGAGAGCAGCCGTTCCAGGACGGCCACCCCGGGCAGCACCACCTTCTTCTCCACCAGGCGTTTGGTGGCGAGGTCGAACAGCAGGGTCGGGCGCTCGGAGCCGATCCGCGCCCGCTGGTACATCCAGCGGGCCAGTGCGAACCACTGGTCGAACTCGAACTTCGTGTACCCGTACCCCTCGCGCATCTGCTCCTGGTGGTCACAGCGAGTCTCTTTCATGTCGTAGCCGGCGAACTCCGCTGGCGACAAGTCCAGTTGCTCGGCGACGTAGTCGACCACAACTCCGGGTACCTGTTCGGGGTTGTCCAGGAACGTCCCCAGCTATCGGGCGGTCCCGAGCTGGACCGCCCAGCCGATCCGGTTCCGCGCGCCCTTGGCCGCCATCGCCCGGCGCCGGGTGGTCTGGTCGAGCAGGAAGGATCCGGCGAGCTGTCCCTCGTCCGGGTCCTCCCGCGAACCGGCCGAAGCGACTGCGTTGGTCCTCGCTCAGAAGGTGGTGGGCACCGCGCGCCCCTTGATCGTCAACTTGCCTCGGGCAGGTCGACTTCGGCCCAGCAGGTTTTTCCGTGTGCTTCGGGGATGGCTCCGCTGCGGACGGAGAGGGCCTCCACCAGGGCGAGGCCTCTGCCGGACTCCACGTCGTCCGTCGCGGGGCGCGCCCGGCCGGGAAGGTGGTGGCCGCCGTCGGAGACCTCGACGCGCAGGCGGCGCCGTCCGGGCCGGCTTGCGATCTGGAGAGCGAGGCCGATCCGGCTGCCTTGCGCGTGGACGATGGCGTTGGTGACGAGTTCGGAGACGATCAGTTCCACGGTGGTGGTCGTCGCCTCGTCCAGTGGCTGCCCCCAGGTGTCCAGCTGCTGTCTCACCCGGTGGCGGGCCGGGGCGACCTGGGAGGCGGTGGCCGGGAGGTCGAAGCGGGCGGTGACCAATGAGGCTCCTTGTCCGGTGGGGGGTGTGGGGTCGTCTGCGACGCTACAGACCGCCCACTCCCAAAACCTGACCCTTATGTCCATATATGCTCTAGGTCTTCCGATGGGGCTGTATCGAAAGTTCACAACCTTCGCCACATGCGCACCGCAGCCGGAGGCGGTCTACTCGCAGGCAGAGGAAGGCAAGGGGATCCATGAGCGAGCACACCTCCGGCTGGCGGTTGTGCCGCTGGGACGTCGCCCTGGCCGTCGGCGCCGCCGTTTACGAGGTACGCGATGTCCTCCTGCGCGGCTCCGGAGACCGGCGCTATGGCGAGGCCTGGTGGCCGGGCATCATCGTCTGGGCCGCGATGAGCGCCCTGCTGCTGCTGCGGCGGCGCTGGCCCGGCCCGATCGCCGCCGTCGCGATCGCGGCCGACCTGGCGAGTTTCTACCCCGCAGCCGAAGCCGTCGCCCTGTTTACCGTCGGCGCGCACACCCTCTCGCGCCGCCTGCAGGCCGGCCTGCTCGCCGCTTCGGCCCTCGGCCACACCCTGGCCTTCTGGTACGACCCCGACGTGACCATGCCCCAGCTGGCCCCGCACTACATCATCTTCTCCGTCACCCCCATGCTCCTGGGCCTCTACGTCGCCGCCCGCCAGCGCCTGCGCGTCAGCCAGGAGGAGCAGATCCGGTCCATGGAACTCGAGCGCGTACTCCTGGAGGAGCGGGCGCGCGCGCAGGAGCGGCGCGAGATCGGGCGGGAGATGCACGACGTGGTCGCGCACGGAGTGACCCACATGGTGTTCCGGGCGGGTGCGCTGCAGATGGCGGCGGAGAGCCGGCAGGCCGACTGGGTGGCCGAAGAGGCCGTAACGCTGCAGTCGCTCGGGCGGGGCGTTCTCGGCGAGCTGCGTACCGCGCTCGGACTGGTCGGCGGAGGAAACCACGGTGACCGGGCTCCGCTGCCCACGGCCGCCGGGCTGCCCGCCCTGCTGGAGCGGACGCGGGAGGGCGGCGTCGCGGTCACCCTGCGGCAGAACCACGACCTGGATTCGCTGGAACCGGTGTACGGGCGGACGCTGTACCGGATCGTCCAGGAGGCACTGACCAACGTCTCCAAGCACGCCTGCGGCGCCCGCGCGCAGGTGGACGTCGCCTACGGGCCGCAGTCGCTCACGGTCCGCATTCTCAACGGCCCGCCCTCGCAGCCGCAGGGCACGGCCCGCCCGGCCGACGGGTCCCTGCCCGAAGGCGGCCAGGGACTCCTTGGCATGCGCGAGCGCGTCACCCTCCTCGGCGGAACCCTGACAACGGGCCCGACCGGCGACGGCGGGTTCCGCGTGGAGGCCATCATCCCCCTGACCCCACGACATCAGCCCGCCCGCGCCAGGCCACCGCGGCCCGGCACCGGCACGGAGGTCGAATGATCCGCGTACTGATCGCCGACGACGAAGCCCTCATCCGGAGCGGCCTGGAACTCATCCTCGGCCTCCAGGACGACATGGACGTCGTCGGCGCCGTCGAGGACGGAGCCGCGGCCCTGGCCTCGGCACGCGAGCACGCACCCGACGTGGTGCTCCTCGACATCCGGATGCCCGGCACCGACGGCCTCGCCGCCACCGCCGCGATCACCGCGCTGCCCTCGCCCCCCGCCGTCATCATCCTGACCACGTTCACCGCCGACGACTACATCGACGAGGCACTGCGCGCCGGCGCGGCCGGTTTCCTCCTCAAGGACACCCCGCCCAAAGACCTCGTCGAAGGCATCCGCGCCGTCGCCCGCGGCCACGCGATCCTCTCTCCCGCCGTCACCCGCTTCGTCATCGACTCCCGGCACGGGACCGAGCCCGCCGCCGAGCATCCCCCGCAGCACGCGAAGGAACTTGCACGGCTGACCGGCCGCGAACAGCAGATCCTGGACCTGCTCGCCTACGGCATGCCCAACGCGGAGATCGCCGCGACCCTCCACATGAGCGAAGGCACCGTCAAAGGCCACGTCAGCCGCATGATGGCCAAACTCGGAGCCACCAACCGCGTTCAGGCCGCGCGCATCGCCTACGAAGCCGGACACCCTCACCACCGACCCGACAGGCCTACGCCCCGATAACCCCGCCTCCCGGTGCGCGGGCTCTCACAGGGAACCGCGACGGCTCTCGACGTAGCGGACCGCCTTCGCCGCCACGAGAAGGAGAGGAACCGCCGCGATTCCTCCGACGAGACCCCACACCACGGCGGCAAGGAGAGAGCGGTCCTGCAGGGATATTCCCAGCACCACCCCCAGCCCACACAGCACGGCCAGCGACACCGTGCGCTGCAGGGGAGTTCCCGAACCACAAGTCGATCTTGAGCATGGTTGATCACCTCACTACCGGTTGAAGAGGACCCATCAGCTGAAGAGGCCCGTGATCGCTCCGGCGACACCGCCGGCCACACCGCCGGCCACGGCCGCCGGGACGCACCCAGCTCCTCCGGCGAGAGCTCCTCCGACACATCCACCGATCATTCCGCCGGTGGCTCCCTTGGCAGCCTCGTCCAGCCACTTGGGGTCCGCGACCACAGGAAAGGCGGTCGAGGAATCCTGCAGGTGAGGCTTGAGATCGAACCGCTTCCAGATCCGGCCGACCGTCGATCTCGACAGCCCCGTGCGAGCGGCCATCGAGGCCCGTGGCCAGTGGGTATCCCGGCCCGGAGTGGACTCCAGCGTCGCCACGATCACGTCCTCGACCTGGTCGAGGAGAATCGAGGACGGCCGGCCCGGCCTGGGCTCATCGGCCAGACCGTCCAAACGGCCAGCGATGAAACGACCGCGCCAGCGATCCACGGTCGAGGTGTCGACACCAAGCTCGGCCGCGGCCTGCTTGTTCGTCCCGCCTTCCGCGCAACGCAGCACTATCCTCACGCGAAGCGCCAAGTACTGGGCGGTCTTCGCGCGCCTGGCCCACCTAGCGCGCGCACGCCCCCGTCCGTGGTCGCCTGTACCGCCAGATCCGTGGAAGGTGCAGCACCGGGGTACACGATCGTGCCCTTGCCCGCCTTCGTGCCCGCCACGTCACCGCCGCCCGGCAGACCGATCAGCGGGCCAGCGCCCTCACTCCACGGGGTTATTCGGGTACTCACGGAAGAATTTCAGCATTCGCAGCCGGAAGTACAAAAGGACGCCAAGAACGCCTACTGCCACGACTGACCCTGTGATGGCAATACTCAGCCACGTAGGGTGGATGTTAACCAAAGACATCGCACCCCACGGCACTACAGCAGCCACAACTACGAGCCACACGGCAGGCTTTCCGTCCGGAGCCGCCTGAGGTCCCACTCGCCCTTCTCCTTTCAACTCATTGACTTTCAACGCGCCGGCGACATCTGCGTCTAGCAGTTCTTCAGCCCGACGAAGGTGCCGGCCAAGGCTCCGCCTACGGCCCCGGGGCCGATGGCCTCAGGCCCGGCCAGGGCCGCACCCGCACCCGCGTAGATAGCGCCGTCCTGGCTTTGGCTGGCGACGCACTTGATCGTGTCCCAGTTCTCCCACGAAGAGGGGTCGTACCAGGGGTCGGCGACGACGGGGAAGGCGGTCGCGCCCGTGGTCTGTACCGACTGTACGAGAGTGTTCCCCTCCACCTGGTAGCTGGTGGGCACGCTCTTACCGTTGGCATCCTTGGCCCAGGGTGTGGCGAAGGCGCCGAGAACCTGACCATCCGGGCCGACCGCGGCAACCATGCCGGTGCTGGTCTTCACCAGACCGGCACCGGTCGGGAGCCCGATGAGGTATCGCTGCTGACGCGGGGCACTCTTGTCCTCCAACACCGCCAGAGCCCGCACTCCGCCCCCGGGTGTGGCCTGTACGGCCAGATCCGTGGAAGGTGCGGCACCGGGGTACACGGTCGTGCCCTTGCCCGCCTTCGTGCCCGCCACGTCACCACCGCCCGGCAGACCGATCGTCACAGACCCCCCGGCCGCCGTCTTCGCCCTGATGCCTCCGCCGGACCGGGACGGCACCGCGACACCCGCCGCCGGCCCCGTGTACACCCCGCCCTGCCTCTTCTACACATCT